>JABHEG010000010.1 GCA_018676675.1 Lentisphaerota bacterium | reverse complement strand
TTCTGGTTGGTCAAGATCGTGCCACCCGGGCGTTGCCCGGGCCTACGATGAGTTGCGCCTGTGGCGCAAGTACAAGGTGGCCTCGCGGCCGGCCTGGTCTCGGGTGAAGCCAACCGATCATCGTCCTGGCCGGTGAACGCTACGATGAGGGGCTTGGTGGAGCGCCAGCGGAACCAAGTCCCTCTCCATCGATTTGTTCAGAATCGTCATCTTCGGGTTCCATGGCCCCGACCTCAAAGATGTCGGCCACACCGATCTGCGTAGCAAGCTTGGCCGCAGCAGCAATATGGTTTGGTGCGTGAACGAGGAACCCAACGAGTACATCCACGGCCTCGTCATCAGTGCCTGCTTCTGGATCAGAGAAAAGTCGGTGGAGTTTCTCGAAATCTCTGAGCCAGTCCGTCATGTGGAAGGCTACATCAGCCGCCTTCTCATAGTCCAGTTCCAGTTCGTGCTGGCAGAGATCGATGATTCGTTTCTCGATGGCAGTGTGATCCATCTCGCCTTCCTGAACGCTGGCATCACCGACGTGGTGGAGCGGAGCGTAACCACGTTAGGTGTATGCTCTTGTTCAAGGCCCGATCTTCTTCTCTCGCAAAGGCGCAAAGATCGCGGAGAAACGGGCAGACAGGATCAACGGGACAGACAGGATAGCATATATCCCGTTAATCCTGTGATTCTGTCCGCCTTGCCTCCCTCTTCCTCTGCGCCCCTGCGCCTCTGCGCGAGTCAATTCTTCTTGTCTTGAACGCTACAATGAGGGGCGCGAGTTTACGAGCGTCCCTCTCCATTGACTGGTTCGAATTCCCATCTCTTTCACCATGAAAGACATGAAGATCATAAAGGAAAAGAGAACTGCGGGAGAATGCTGCTCAGCTCTGATCTCTTGTTCATTTCCAAATCTTCGTGTCCTTCGTGCTCTTCGTGGTTCAAATCTCCGGTCGTTGTTTCCCCAATTCATCGACAAGGAGCGCCACCTTGATCTTCATGTCTGTAGAGACCATTACGGCAAATAGAAGTGCGCCAACACCAGAGAACAGACCGCACGCCGCCGGGCGATCACCGTCCAGGACAACGAGGGCGGCACTGAAGATGATCAAGAAGGCAATGAAAGACAGTAGACGAGAGCGACGCCATCGGCAGATCGCTTCCGCTCGGGCTTGTGGGTCGGTTGTTTGCTTGAGGAACTTCTCGTCATCTTTCCGCATCTGTTTTCCCTTGATTCGAACGTTTACTGTTTCTGCGCGGCATTTGGCGCAGGATGCTCGGAATTCCTCCTCAACGTGACTGATATTACCGCGTTGGACAATAGGTGTCAAATCACCCCGCTTCGTGCTTGGCTATGCGCACTTTGCCGAAAAATATCGGGTCCGATGTCGCACAGAATAAGAGCCGCTATTGAGCCAAGGAGTTCGTGCTCGGACCTGGACGGATGGATAGGGGCATGGTTGAGGCCAGTGGTGTGTAAGGGGCGTCTGAATGCCCCGGAACTCAAGGCGTTTCGTGCCTGTGCCAAGGCTCTCCTCCCGTGCAAGGGAACGTTGGAGCCGTGTTCCGTCAATTACCTCACATGAGCTTTTCGCTCTTGCCCAGACTACAGTACGCCCAGCCGTTCGCTCAGGAGGTCCTCAGCCACGGTGGGACCAGTAAGGAAGGCCACAAACGTGCGTCTGAAATGCAGGACAATCGAGGCTCACGCGTGTGTCCTCATCGCCATCGTCGCGACACTGTGCCCCGTCCTGCTCCAGGCCGAGCGCCTGGCATTCGTGACGGGCGCCCTCCCGACTCCCGACTCCTCAGTCGAGTCCCTGGCCGCACTGAAAGCGGCCCGAGCCTGGGACGCGGCGGTCATCGTCCTTCAAGCTCGCGAAGACGGTACCTTTGCCACCGCAGAGGGTACCGCCGCCGAGCTCTCTGGATTTGCCGTGCTTTGGGTCCACCAGGGGGACGACAGCTCCCAGACTGCTCCTTACTACGCCCCCAAGAGCGTCCGGACACTCCAGAACGCGGTCGAAACCGGTGCTGGCCTGCTGTTGAGCGGGGCGGCTCTGAGCCTCGTGGACTCTCTCGGGGTGGATTCCGCCGTTCCCCGTAGAGGCGGCCCCGGCAAGGATCGTGTGACCGCCGCTCTGGTCCCTCTGCTCCCCAAACACCCCCTCTTTGCCGGGCTGACCAAACAAGCGGACCAAGTCCCAACCAGCGACAAAGGCTATCCTGCCTTCGCCGATTTCCATGGCACGGGAGGACCGTTCTCCGGGATGCTGCTGGCAAGAACACCGGGGGGGAGAGAGAACCCGGTTGTGGAGTATGAGCTCGGGAAAGGCCGGATCGTCGCGATTGGCTGGCGCCTCCCTCATTACGCGAATGCGGCAAATGCTCATCGGGCGAATCTGAAGCGCCTTACAGCCAACGCTCTCTCCTACCTCAGCACACCAGCGACATGGCAGAAGATCGTTACGCAACCGCGCCGCGCACCGCCCTCTCCCAAGCCTCCGACAACCGTCGTTGATACACCCGCTGTCGAGGCCCTTGAGCTGGCGATCCGGGACTTGGTCGAGACCTTTGGGGCCGAGTATCCTGAAGGAGAAAATATCCTCGAGCGCATTCTGGCCTTCCGCAGTGTTCTGAGTGATCTCGATGGCAGCACGACCGATGCTCCTCTGCTCAAACGCTTCCGCGACCTCCAGCGCGACGCCCTCCTGGCGAACCCGCTGCTGCGCGATGCCCCTATCCTTTACCTCCGCCGCCACGCGCGCCTCCTGGGTTTGCCTCGAAACTGGCAGAGCAACTCGAGTCTTCCGAAGACCGGATACGACAATGAGATAGCCGTGCTTGAGAGCACCGCCGCCGCCGCCCCCCCCTCTGTCCTCTTCACCCCGCCAAAGCGGGCCTTCGTCGGGGACATCGACCTCCGTGCCGATGCATCGCGCATGCTCTTCTCAATGCCCGGCAGCAACCGGCGATGGCAGATCTCGGAGCTCGACCTCAAGACACGCGACATCGCTGAACTGCCCCTCATCAACGAACCGGATGTGGACAACTACGACGCATGCTACCTTCCCGATGGGGACATCATCTTCACCTCAACAGCACCGTTCGTCGGTGTGCCGTGTGTGACCGGTTCTTCTCACGTTGCCAACCTCTTCCGCCTCGATCGGGCCACCGGAGCAATCCGTCAACTCACCTTTGACCAGGACCATGACTGGTGTCCGACCATCCTCAATAACGGACGCGTGCTTTATCTTCGCTGGGAGTATTCGGATCTCCCCCACTATGTGTCCAGGATCCTCTTCCACATGAACCCTGATGGTACCGAGCAGATGGCGTTCTACGGCAGCAACTCATATTGGCCGAACGCCATGTTCTATGCCCGACCAATCCCCGGCAGTGCGACTCAGTTCGTTGCCGTCGTCGGGGGGCACCATGACTCCCCACGAATGGGTGAGCTGGTCCTTTTCGACGCGGCCAGGGGGCGGCATGAGGCGAAAGGCGTTCTGCAGCGAATCCCCGGACGCGGCAAACCGGTTCTCCCAACCATCCGTGACGGTCTTGTCGGCAAGAGCTGGCCCAAATTCCTGCACCCGTTCCCTCTCGCCGAGCCGGTGACCAACCGCGGCGCAGGCAAGTACTTCCTCGTGGCCGCCAAACCCCATCCCTCGGCCCAGTGGGGAATCTACCTGGCCGACGTGTTCGACAATCTTGTTCTGATCCGCGAGGAACGCGGCTATGCTCTGTTCGAGCCTCAGTTGCTTCGTCCCACGAGGTCCGCTCCGGTTGTGCCCGACAGAACGGATCAACAGAGCAAAGAAGCCACGGTCCTGCTCACCGATGTTTACAATGGCCCCGGTCTGGCAGGCGTTCCCCGCGGCGAGGTCCGCTCGCTGCGACTCATAACCTACCACTTCGCCTACCATGGGATGGGTGGGCAGGTGAACCGGGTCGGCCTGGATGGCCCGTGGGACATCAAACGCGTCCTGGGCACGGTGCCCGTGCGCGACGACGGCTCGGCTTGCTTCCGGATTCCCGCCAACACGCCGATCGCGATCCAACCACTCGATGCCGATGGCCAGGCCCTGCAGCTGATGCGCAGCTGGTTCGTCGGTATGCCCGGGGAAGTGGTGTCGTGCGCGGGGTGCCATGAGGAGGCGAACAGCGCCCCGCCCCCGAGACGTGTCCCCGCAGCTCGTCACGATCCCGACCGCATCACGCCCTGGTACGGCCCCACGCGCGGGTTCTCTTTCAAGCGGGAAGTCCAGCCTGTTCTCGATCGCCGCTGCATCTCATGCCACAACGGCACAAAAGGCCGCCCTGATTTCCGCGCTGCCCCACCGGTCCATCCCGCGGGGCGCAGCAAGACCTACAACAACGGCACAGCGTTTACCCCCTCCTATCTGGCCCTGCGCCGCTACGTCCGCTCCCACACCATTGAGAGTGACATGCACCTGCTGTCTCCCGGAGAGTTCCATGCAGAGACGACCGTGCTCATACGCCGGCTGAAGGCCGGGCATCACAACGTGGCCCTTACCAGCGAAGAGTGGGACCGGATCACCACGTGGATCGACCTGGCGACTCCAGCGCACGGGACCTGGCACGAGATTGTCGGCTGGAAAAAGGTGACCAACCAGCGGGACCGCCGGAAAGCGATGTTGGCCCGGTACGCGGGGCGAACCGAGGATCCGGAGGAGATCCCCCCGGCCGCGGCCGATGCCCGTAGCAGGCCCCGTGCTGCTGCCGTTCCTCAGATCACCGCGAGCAGGCCCCCGTCACCGAAAGCAACGCCGGCCGCTCCGCCGGGACACGCTCCTCTGAGCATCACCGTTGACGATGGCATCGAGATCGACTTCCGGTGGATTCCGCGAGATGACAGCGGATTCTGGATGTCATCCTGCGAAGTCCGCAATGCCGCATTCGGCGTGTTCGCTCCTGACCACGACAGCCGGCTTGAGCACGGTGATTTCCTCCAATTCAGCATCCGCGAGCGTGGCTATCCCGTGAACGGGCCCGACCAACCGACCGTGCGGATCTCCTGGGATCACGCCGCAGCCTTCTGTGACTGGCTCTCGAAACGCAGCGGGAAGCGAATTCTCCTGCCTTCAGAAGCAGAATGGGAGTGGGCCTGCCGGGCAGGCATGAGCACGCCCCTGTGGTTTGGTGACACGGTTGCGGATTTCGCCGCCGCCGCCAATCTCGCAGACAGCTCTCTTCAGGCCATTGACACCTTCGGTTTCGGACTGCCCTCGGGAGCCGTTCCTCCCTGGCGTCCGGCCGTCAACTCAGTTGACGACCACCACCGCGTGAGCGCCCCGGTCGGCAGCTTCGCCGCCAACACCTGGGGCCTCTATGACATGCACGGCAATGCCGCCGAATGGACCCGGACGCCAGCCCGGGACCACGGCGGGAAGACAGTTCCGGAAAACGCCCAGATGATTGTGAAGGGTGGTTCCTGGTACGACCGGCCAGCCGACGCTCAGATCACCAGCCGTCGAGCCCACAAACGTTACCTCGGCGCCTTCGACATCGGCTTCCGATTGGTGTGTCTCGACAGGCCCGCCGACCAGGTCAGACGATAAGGCAGACAGATATGTTGGTCTCCGATGTCCTCTCCCCCTCCCCCCTCGGCAGCTGGCGCTTCAGCGGCTTCCTGGGGCAACGCATCGATGCAGTCCTCACCGCTCGCCTCCTCGAAGCAGGAAATCGCGAGCGAATCCACGCCGAGACAGTCGACGCGTTCAGGAAGCGCGTGGATGACCGAATGAACCCCAACAGCGGCCTCTGGCAAGGCGAGTTCTGGGGCAAGTATATCCTCTCCGCCATTGCCGCCTGCGCCTACACCGGCGACAGAGACCTCGAGGCATTCGTGGCTGATTCCACCCGTCAGCTGATCGCGACCCAGCGGGAAGACGGCTACATCGGCACGTACGACGAGTCCGGCTTCGTCTGTCTCCGTCCAGGCGGAACAAACTGGAATGTCTGGTGCCGCAAATACACCCTTTGGGGCCTGATCGAAGCCTGGGAACTGACCGGCAACGACGACGCGCTCAAAGCGGCATGCGGCATGCTCGACCATCTCATGACTGAAGTCGGGCCGGACGCGCCAACCGATATCTGCCGGACGGGCACGTTCAACGGACTCGCCAGCACCTCAATTCTGACCCCGGTCATCAAACTCTATGGACACACAGCCCGGCAACGGTATCTCGACTACGCTCTCTATATCGTCGATCAGTGGGGCAAGCACCCGGACGGGCCACCTGACATCTTCCGGAAGGGACTGACGAACATCCCGGTCCACACGTGGTTCCCAAACTCCGGAGGCTGGGCCAAGAGCTACGAGTTCGTCTCGTGTCTGGAAGGACTGCTGGAGCTGTATCGAGTGACCGGCGAGGAAGACTACCTTCGGTGCGTGAAGAACGTCCATGCCATGTTAGCCCAATGGGAACGGGCTCCCATCGGGAGCATCAGCTTCAATGACAAATTCGTCGGGGCCAATCGCCTCATCAATCTGCTCTCGGAAGTATGTGACGCGGTGTACTGGAACCGTCTCTCACTGCAACTGTTGCGCCTGACCGGAGACCCCGCCTACGCCGATGAGATCGAACGGACGCTGCTGAACACGCTCGTCCCCGGGGCAAATCCTGACGGCACATGGGCCCTGAGGCGGCTGAGGTCGTCGCACGAACACGTCCCCGCCCCGCAACACTGCAAACTGGAACACCATCAGTGCTGCGTCAACAATCTCCCCCGCGGCCTGATCCAGGCAGCGGAAGCAGCCCTGATGCAGCGAAATGGGGGAGTGGCTGTCCTGCTCTACTCCCCGGGGAAAGGGAAGGTGGAACTGCCCACAGGACAGACGATTCAGGTGCAAATCGATGGCGACAGCGCCCGGAGCGGACACGTGACAGTCACGCTCAATCCGGATTGCCAAACCGCCTTCCCTCTGGCCTTGCGGATTCCGCAATGGAGCGCCGTGACCAGCCTCTCGACCGGAGGAAAATGCAGGAAACTCGCCGTCCCGCCCGACGGGTGGCACGTGATCGAGCGCGTGTGGGGCCCTGGCGACACGGTGGAGCTTCAGTTCGACATGCGCGCCCGCATGAGCACGTTCGACCCGTCGCTAATCGCCGGTGACGAGAAACTCATAGGCTGGGCCAATGGGCAATGGGCCAACCTCAAGAACATGCTCCCCAATGCCCCGCCACACAGCGTGACACTTGCGGATGCTATCCCACAAGGCCCCGCCGTTCTGGTCGAACGCGGTCCTCTGGTGCTGGCCAGCGACGCCCGTGTTCCCGGCACGCCGACCGTTCCCCATCCCCTTCCGGAGATGCCGGATCAGCCGCCCACTCTCGAGGCCATTCCACCACCAAGTGGCATCGCCCAGGCATACATTGCCCACTTCGAAGGGATCGATTCCCCGATTCCGCTCTGTGACTTCCCCTCCGCCGGTAACACGTGGGATCAGCGCACATCTCGTTTCAGCATGTGGCTTCCGGTGAACTCGAGTGCCAGCACCTAGCGGTAGTTTACTGTAGATTGGGTCCGTAGTACACCTTTCCGCCCCGAGCGCGCGCGCCAAACTCCTGTCCCCCATAGCCTTCCGCGATTGTCCTTTTCTATTGCTATCGTATTACCCTATTGGAATACACCCCCAT
>JABHEG010000203.1 GCA_018676675.1 Lentisphaerota bacterium | reverse complement strand
GATCGGACGATCGGGATTTGGACACAGACCAGCCCGGAAACGACCGGATGCCGGACGGGTACCTGGAGGCCGGTTTTCCCAAACCGGGGTCGCATGGATGTGCCGATGGGGACACAGCTCAGGGATGAGCTGCCTCCAGTGACGTGGCGCCCGATCCACGCGTCGTGGTTGTGCGAATGCGAATCCCGCAGCACATTGGCCATGGAACACCAAAACGGAACCAGCCCCTTTCTGGCGGACCTCCTATCGTCGCCCGCAGAAGGGCACGTTGGAAAGAAGCGAGGCCAGCAATGAACGATCGTGAGCGCTTCCTTGCCGTTGCCCGTGGTGAGACGCCGGATTACGTGCCGATTTTTGGGTTTCCCGGTGCGCCGGGCATGAGCCGTGGGTGCATGAAGAAGACCCACGACCGTTTGGTTGCCACGGGCATGCCGGCGCACGTGGGCGGCGTTTACGACCTCGGCATGCCTGCTCTCAACGTCCCGAGCTGGTATCGCTACTGGGGCACCACGGGCCCTATCGGCTTGGATTTCTCGGTCGCCGGCGGCGCGCCGGGGATCAAGTCGACTACACGCGTCGAAGACGGCTACGATATTATTGAGGACGAGTGCGGTGCGATCACGCGGCAGGTGATCGACAATGGCATCACCTATTCCATGCCGGAGTTCATTCGTTACCCGGTCCGTGACCGTGCATCCTGGGAGAAGTACCGGGACCTGACCACACCGCACACCGTCATGTCCGCGGCGGATATTGAAGCAAATTGCCGGCGCTTCGACGACCGGACCGAGCCGCTTTGCCTCGGCGGAATCAGCACTTACGGTCGGGTCCGCAGTATGATGGGGACCGCCGCTGCCAGCCTGATGCTGTATGACGATCCGGAACTGGTCCGCGACATTATCGCGCGCGATTGCGAGAACTTCATGGCCCACGGGGCGCCGCTGATCAGACGGCTCAAGCCCGAAATTGTCGCCTGCTGGGAGGATATTGGCTACAAGACCGGACTGCTGATCAGTCCCTGCCATTTCCGCGAGCTCTGCGCGCCCTACTACAGGCAGGTCGCCGAGGTCGCCCACGACGCGGGTGTTCCTGTCATCACAGTCGATTCTGACGGCAACGCCATGCAGCTCGTGCCACTCCTCGACGAGTGTGGGCTGAACTCGCTGCACCCGTTCGAGGCCCACGCAAACAACGACCTGTTCGCTCTGCGTGCGCGTTTTGCCGAGTTCGTCATGTTCGGTTGGCTTGAGAAGGAAGTCGTGAATGAGGGCAACGAAGACGACATCGAAGGTGAGATCATGAGCAAGGTCCCGCCGTTACTTGCCAAGGGGCGTTACTTCCCGAACGGCGACCACGGCATTCAGCCACCGGTTACGTTCCCGGCGCTCTGCCGGTTCATGACATTGCTCCACGAGGTCTGCGAGAACCCAGAAGGTGAGTTCCCGCGCAGCCACTGAGGAACCGACAGCGGGTGGCGACAGCGGTTGACGATGGCGCAAGCTCGAACCAGGTTCTGCCCTTCCTCCGACGCGTGGTCAGACAAAGAGAACCTTGCCAACAACGGCGTGCACGATAGCCTCGCAAGCTCGGCATCGCGACGCCAAGCGCGTTCTGTCAGGCAATGATGACCGGATGATTGGGGATCCGGAAACTGACCGACCTGGAACGAACGGATGCCGGACGGATGTAGGGGGGGGCGTTGCCAATCTCTTCGCTCCCTGCTGCCCTTCGGGACAGCCCGTCTCCCTGCGGTCGACTGCGGGTACCCGAACCGTTGCCAAATCAGACGGTGCCCCCGCCCATCCCACGTGCCGCCATTCCCACACCCCCTCCACAGGCTACAGGAACCTATCCACGTAGGGTTCGGTCGCGCCCTGTTCGCGGAGGAAGGCGATGGCGTCGCGTTGGAGTCTGCCGCAGATCCGCGGGTGCTCGGCGGCCACATTGCGTCCCTGGCCTGGGTCGGACGTCATGTCATAGAGCTCGGCCTGATGACCGGACTCAGCGCAGACGTAGGTCCATTTCGGGGTGGTGGCCATGCAATAGCTCGGCGACATATCGTTCACGCCTTCCGGGGGAGTGTGGCGTGACGAGTAGACCACATCCCAGTTCGCACGGCGTTCACCGGTCAGCAGCGGCAGCCAGGAGTGGCCGTGCATCTCGGGGCCAGCGACTCCGCAGATGTCGAGGACCGTCGGCATCAAGTCCGGCGGCTGGGCGAGCGCTCGAACACGCCTCTTCAGCCCCCCTCCCGGTACGTAAACCAGCAATGGGATGTGAGTGACCTCTTCGTACAACGGCCAGGGCTCGGCCCAGCCGCGCACCGAATGCTTGCCCGTGCGCTTGTGCTCACCGAGATGTGTACCGTGGTCACTGATCAGTACCACCATCGTGTTCTCCCACAGGCTCATCACATCCATCTGAGCGAGCACATGTCCAATCCACCGATCGGTCATGGTGACCTCAGCCGCATATCTGGCTGCCAGGCGTTGGAGTTGGGCCTCGGTGTAAGTGTCGTGTAAGACATTCACGTCAAATTGCTCCTTCTGTGATTCGCAATCGACTGCTGTGCAAAACGCGGCAACTTCGACGACGCAGCCTTGACCGACGGCAATATAGTCAAGCCATGACGCGGATTGTAGTGCCTGCCCCCTATGGCACAATGATCGAGACTCCGGAGGCGGGGGATGCTGATTGGATGCAATCTGATGGGACCAGAGGGACGGACCTTCTATGGTTGACGTCCACGGGACAGCGCGGCAGAAGCCACAACAAAGAGCCCGTCCCTTTGGCTCCACAGGAGCTCCTTCACCACGGCATATCGCCAACGAGCGGCTTTTTGTCCGACACGACGGTACCTTGGTGGTATACGACATCAAGGCAGGGAACTGACGTGGTCAGGCGCTTCTGTCAAAAGTTCTATGAAACCTATGAAAAGAGGAGATGGTTGACGATTGCGGGCGACGATTACGGACCACGAGGAGAACCCTCCCAATCGTCCATCGTGATCGTCGCCCGTAATCGTCAACCGAGAGGAACACGAGCAAAAAGGAGAAGGCGATGATGGCAACACGGCATTTGACGGCGTCCATGGCGGCTTTGCTCGTGGCCTGTGTGGCGGCAGCACAGCAACCCAAAAGGCAAGCTGCCGACTGGAACGTGACGAACGGCACGATCGCAGTCAAGAACTACCAAGGCAAGAAGGCTCTCCATCTGGTGTCATCCAAAAAGCTGACGCTGGCCCGCCGGCGTGGCATGTCTTTCAGGGACGGTACGATCGAGCTCGACATTGCCGCCGCTGCCAAGGGGGACCATTACATCGGCGTGGCGTTCCGCATGCAGGACAAAGTGGCCAAGGCCCTGAAGGTCCAGGACAACAGCAAACAGTTGTTTGAAAACATCTATTTCCGCCCTTTCAAGTCCGGCACAGAGAACGCGATCCAATACTGCGCGGCAGGGACCAAGTGCAACTGGTCGTACCTGCGGAAGAACTACCCGGGCGTATACGAAGCCAACGCCGACCTTCCGGAGACCGGCTGGTTTCATGTGAAAATCGTGATCGCGAGGGTGACCGCCAAGGTCTATGTAAATGACGCCACAACCCCCAACCTGGTGGTGAAGGACCTGAAGCACGGGTTTTCAGAAGGGGGTGTCGGCCTGACCACCTATCACAAGAGTGCCTACTTCGCCAACCTCAAAGTGACTGCAAGAGCAGAAGCCCAGCAGGCCAAGATGACCGTGCTGATACCGAAGGGCGCTGTGTGGAAGTACCTGGATGACGGGTCTGACCAAGGCACGGAATGGAAAGAGGCAGGATTCGATGATTCGGCGTGGAAGTCAGGACCGGCTAAGCTGGGCTATGGCGGCAAGGACGTCAAGACTCAGATAGGCTTCGGTCCCGAATCAGAGGGCAAGTTCATTACGGCCTACTTCCGGCATGCTTTCCAGGTCGAAGACCCGACCTCAGTCGCTGGACTCAAAGTCGAGCTCCTTCGGGATGATGGGGCCGTGCTCTATCTCAACGGTAAGGAAGTCCACCGGGAGAACATGCCAGCCGGCAAGGTCACTGCCCAGACCAAGTCCACCGGGGCCGTGGGCGATGCCAATGAAAATAGGTACTTCAAGGCATCACTTGAGGCAGTGCTTCAGAAGGGAAGGAACGTCATCGCTGTTGAAGTCCATCAGTGGGGGGGGACAAGCTCAGACACCGGCTTTGATCTGCAGCTGAACGGGATGTAGCCCGGGCTAGGCAGAAACAGGTCTAACCACGAGATACACGAAATGCACGGAAAGGGAAAGAGGCTAGATGCGACAAACACTCCGACGGATCTACCATCATTTGGGCCTCGTGGTCGGGCTGGCCCTGGCGATCACGAACAGCCTGGCCGCGCCCGTTGACACCGGTGACGCGCGGTTGCCATTCCTGCGGATTCCGCGGGCCGCGAAGCCCCCGGTCATGGACGGAACCATCCACGACGGAGAATGGGCCGGCGCAACACGCCTGACGAACTTCGTGCACACCAACACCGGTGCGCTCGCTCAGGAACAGACCACGCTGTGGCTGACCTACGACGCAACCCAACTGCTCTTAGCGTTCCGCATGAACGCGTTCTGTCTCGACCCGGTCAGCAATATGACCGCGGCGTTCAAAGCAACGCACAGGAAGCAGGACGAGAAAGTCTGGGAGGACGATTCGGTCGAGTTCCGGCTGGAACGTTGGGGCGAACCGCCGACAACCAATTACTACCTCGCGTTCAACGCCAATGCCGCCGTGCTCGACATGGCACACCGCGGCACCTGGGACCGCGCCTGGGACGCTGGGGCGACCGTCCGGGCCCGCCGCGATGATGCGGGCTTCTGGGAAGCCGAAATCGCCCTGCCCCTGGCAAATGTCAGTGGCGATGCGACGGTGGGCACAGCGTGGCGTTTCATGTGTACACGCTTCGAGCAACGGCTCGGCGAACGTACGTCATGGACGCGCCTGGTCCGCGGCGACCACACCAATCCCGCCAATGCCGGCTACATCGTGCTCGGGGGGGCGAGCACGGCCGTTGAGGTACTGCCACTGACCGAAGCCACACTGGCGAAGGGGGCCATCCCCGGTGCCGTGCACGCACCAGCACCGACCGCGATAGCCTGGCAGACCGGGCTGTACCAGCAGAGCAAACTCCGTTTCATCCGTGACGGCACAATCGCGGCAACAGCCGCAGAAACGCCGTTCACCGCCACTGTCGATGTTGGCGGCATCCGCCGCACGGGTGCCGAGAGCTTCCAGCTCTGCCTGAGCCAGCCGCAGGTCGGTCTGCTTTACCGCAGCGGCCGCTTGCCGCTCCCGAGCGGCAGCGCGACGGCCACACTCACCGCGCATGCCAATGCGCCGTTGGACATCTACTGGAACGGCGAGAAGGTCAGCGCAAATGTGGCGGACGTTGATGCCCTGAAACTCAAGCTCCAACCCGGCGCAAACCTGGTGGCGGTCCGGGGCCCCGTCGGAGTAGAACTTGCCGGAGTTCTCGAATGCGCCGGGGGACGTTTTCCTATCGACACAACCTGGCGCGCCGCTATCAATCCGCCGGACGGAAGTGGCAGGTTCAGAATGAAAAAATGAAGCCCTGAAAAGGGCTGATTGATGTTCGTTGTTGCTACGGACGTGCGGATACCGCGTCGGTCGCTGCAATCAAGGAGGAAAGCCGGCATAACTCCGCCCGCGAAGGCGG
>JABHEG010000150.1 GCA_018676675.1 Lentisphaerota bacterium | reverse complement strand
CTATTCGAGTGCGCAGTCTCACCGCGGGGCTTACGTCCGCGTCTGTAAGGCACAGAGCCGTCACCAAAGTGTTGAGGTCCCTGTGTCTTCCCCACCTCACGGCTGTCCACCCTTTGCTTTTCATTTCACTTCGGTTGTTCCTCATACACTCTCTTTGCTGAATAACAATACAGATGAGTGGAAGTTCCCATTGACCGGCCCAACCGTTCTCCGGCCCCAATCCAGTGGCAGCTCGCTACGTGGCTCTCTGGTGATTGCCACGGACGGACTTGCACCGGAGAGTCATCAGCACCTTACCAAGGCGCACCATTACACTGTTATGTGCGTTTTCATCCAAGCAACTTCTGCGCCTCGTGGGCACTCATGAATTTGTTGCTTTCCATTTCCTTATCAATCGTGACAGAAATGGTTGTGCGCTTCTGCGACTCTCGGTGGTTCTCGAGATCTGAGGCAATCTCGGCGTCGATCTGGAACTCATGGTGCTCGCGTTGCGGTACGCTCTTGCCTTCGAACCAGAAGAGCGTGTCTACGGTGTACTTCCCCTCAAGAAGAACGAGCCGTTCGTCATTGCGTGCGCTCCAGCAGAACCATGCAGTTTTCTGAACCGAGCTTTTTCCAAGCACAGGCAATGAGTGCGCCATCTCTTTCCATCGCCATGCTCCAAGCTCAATTTGATACTCCGCAAACGCTTCCCAGTGCATAAAGTATCTCTTCTGCGGCTCAGCGTGGCGATAGAGTTCAATACCTACCTTTTCGACGATAGATGCACGATTTGAGCGATTGTAGAAAGACATAGGTACATATAAGCTGGTACCCATGCCTTTGTGGTAATCCGAATGATAGATCTTGATGTAGGGGCCGACTGAAGTGTGCAGTATTGGCGGCCTCAGGTGGCTGTAATAGAGTGTGAACAGGGAAACGATGAATCCCGATCCAGCAATCCCCAAACTCAGCAACGCGATTTCACTAGCTGTCATGAACTAGAGCTCCAAGTCCTAGTGCACATAGCACAATGAGGAAGGAGTCCTCGGATCGCGGCATCCAGATTCGCCGGCACCGCCCTGCAGCACAGTCGAGTAGCCGGAGCCAGTTTCCCAGCCCCGGCCCTCACCAGATCCGGACTTGGAGATTTCCACCATCCGGCTCTTCCGCTGGCACGACTCACGGATTCATCCCCAGATCTGGACGTAGACGCGGGGACGTGGAAATGGGAAGTCCCGGAGCAGATCCCGGAAGCGATCCCAGGTCAGGCGCGAGCGCTGGCTGCGCCGAGTCAGCCATTTGTACCACGCCCGTGCGGCGTGGTGGTTCACCTTGTCAAGACTCCGGATGTTCCCGTTTACCCCGAAGTACTGGAAGTGACCCCGCAGGCGCCTCGCGAGGGCGGCATGTTGCACCGCGATCGGCTCGTGCCGGTGGCGACGGCACCAGTCGGTGACGTTTCTTACGATCCGTCGGCGGCGCGACGTCCGCGTCTTGCACCTCGGTACCCAGTGCCCACGGCGGCTACGCCGCCAGTACCAGGTAAAGCCGAGCAGGTCGAAAGTCCCGGGCCCTTTACCGCAGACCTGCGTCCTGTCAGGACGCCGAAACGGCACCAGCCGCGTCTTCTCCGGCTGGAGGCGCAGGCCGAAGCGCTCCATCCGCTTGCCGAGCACCACCATCACCCGCTCGGCGTCCTCCCGCAACTCGAAGCCAATGACGAAATCATCGGCGTACCGGACCAGGTGTGCCCGCCCCTTCAGGCGGGGCCGAATCTGGTCCTCGAACCACGTGTCAAGGACGTGATGCAGGTAGATGTTGCCCAGCATTGGCGAAAGCACCGAGCCCTGCGCCGTACCCTGGTCCGGGGTGGAGACTTCCTCCCCGTCCATGACTCCGACGTGCAAGCCCTTACCAATGAGCCGCAGCAGCGACCCGTCGGCGATCCGTTCCTGGAGCATCTCATGCAACGCGAGGCGATCCACGTTGTCGAAGAAGGACTGGATGTCAGCCTCCAGGACCCAATTCACTTCCCCCCGATACAGCCGGTTGTGAAGCTCACGCATGGCACCGTGTGCGCTGCGTCCGCGCCGGAAACCATACGAGCACCCTCGAAAGAGCGGCTCATACACGGCCTCCAGGATCTCGCGCAGCGATTCCTGCACGAGCTTGTCTTCGAAGCAGGAGATGCCGAGCGGTCGCGTCTGCCCCGCGCGTCCTTCTTTCGGGATGTGGACCCGACGGATCGGCTGATGCCGGTACCGTCTTGTCCGCAGCCGTTCGTGCAGGTCCTGGAGTCGGGTCTCCAGCCCCTGCTCGTAGTCAGCCTTCCGCATCCCGTCTGTTCCGGCAGCCGCGTTGCCGCGCTGCCGGTGAAAGGCACGCTGCAAGGCGGCCTGGTCGATCAGGTGGGCCAGCGAGTGAAACCGGGTCTCCGGATCTCTCCTCGCGCGTTCCGCTACCTTCTGAAGTTCCGGTGACATGGACTCCGAAGTCTGTGCCTCGGTCATGTGTCCCTCCATGAAGTTCGTGCCAACACGGGCGGTCTCCGCTCGGCCGGGTCCAGCTGCCAGTCCGTTCCCCGGCGTCATCGCTCTTACACCGCCCTCCGACACCCCGCCTCCGTCGGCCGCCGCTCCGGTTCCCCTTGCGCACGACCTTACCACGCGCGGACGCTTGTTCTGAACCGGCCACGCATGCGTCCGCAGACGCGTGGCGCGTTGGAGATTTGGTCACCGGCTCTCCGTGCCACCGGTTGATTGCAGTGGAGAGTTGGGGCTTCCCAGGTTACTGGGCTGTCCTCGTCGTCGTGCCGCGGTCGTTCACCCCGCCGGGCGGGCCGTCCCCTTGCCCTCTACCGGTAACGGCCCTGCTGCCTTCGGTCGTACGGAAGCGCCTCGGCACCCGGAATAGGTACTCTTTCGGAGCTATTGTCACGCGGCCCACTCGCTCGCGGACCTACGCATCGCCGAACATGTTGCCAATGACCGGCGCAAGGCCTCGCTACCCACCTGCCGGGCTCGGCTCTGATGGGGTGGGACTCACACCCACTGGACAGCTAACCAACTTTCAGGAAGTCATCACCCCCTTCCATTCCATCAGACCAGCATTGCCTGGTCGCACTCCGTAATTATACGGACACACCAATGTAGAAATCGATAAAAAAGCGCCCAAATAGACAAGCAAACAACGTCTCTGGCAGAAAAACAGAAGCGTTGAAGGGCGTGTGTAGCGGGAAAGTGCTGAGGATCAGACGTCGCTTGCCTGTTTCTCACCGAAGGAAAGAGTACAGGCATCATCATTGCAGCCAGGATCCGACGACACCCTGCCAAAGCGGTGCCTGTTGCGAGCGATCAGGGCGTACCCCAGACGAAACACCTGTTTGCACAGTGGCAAACGATAGATCCAGGCGACGAGATGGAATGGTGAGAGGTGACGATAGATCTCGTAGACGCCGTCGGCACCTACGTGTACGGTGCCATCCGGGTGTATGAGGCGGAGACCCGTATTGAAGTCTGACTGCGCCAGAATGGGGTAGCGCTCCTCGAGGCCGGGCTGCTGTCGCGGCAGATATTCAAACTGGCCATCCCGGGCAAACTTGCGGATGCGCCGCATGCTCCACAGGCAGAAGCGACATTGACCGTCGTAGATGATGGCAGGTGTATGGCTCATGACTCAAGAATGAATGGGCTGTCGGACGAACCGCAAGTCTCTGTGTCTGGCGACTCTCGCTGGTGTGTGCTCGAGTTCACGTGCGATGGCACGTTCGAGGCAGATGGCAGACTGCTGACCTGACGGCCATATACTTGCCGCGCAACAGGTTGCGAACCGTGGGCGAAATCCAGGAGCAACCTGGCACGCCAGTTGCCTCCATCGGGGCATGCAGACAATGCCCGCATGCAACCCGCCTCCCACCGACGATGATCCGTTGGGGCTGTTCGCTGCTCTCGGATTCGGTTTCGTGCATCGGTTCCTATGGCTGGTTCTGACCGCCTGTGCACTGGCTCTGATGGGCGCCCTGATCCTGGGATGGTGGCTCGAAGGAGACGTCACGGTGCAGGCGGCAGGCGTCGTGCGGCCCACCTCGCGCCATCTGGTCAAGAGTGCCATCGATGGGCGCCTGCAGGAGATCCGCGTGCGAGCCGGAGACCGGGTGT
>JABHEG010000011.1 GCA_018676675.1 Lentisphaerota bacterium | reverse complement strand
TTGTATCTCCGACGGCCGGGAAGCCGCCCGTTGGGATTCGACAGACCAACCGAAGTAAAAGGAACCAAACCTATGGTACCGCCTACGCCCCCTACGGGACAACCGTGTCCCGCGTCGACCGAAGTGACAGGAAAAGTGCCGACGTCACGTTTCCAGCGTCTGCGTCACCGGATGGCCCGAGTCCGGGACACGCTCAAGCAGAGAATCAACGCGGCCTGCGCTCTGCTTCTGCCCGAAGACGGCAAGCTACGCCGGGGCTGGGGCCGCCTCCGGGTACGGGCGTCCTCACTCTGTCGCCGACAGACGGCAGCTCCCGGAAGCCGATCGTCCCGCTTTGCCGGTATGCGCCGTCGATGTGGACGCTTCTTCAAGCAGATGACCTCAATCCGTGTGTTCTCCTCCCGTCGGAGACTGGTCTGTTGCGTGGGTGCAGGTCTCCTGATTCTCCGGGCAGCACTGTGGCTGTGGGGACCTGGAGCTTCCCAGGCAGAGACCGACAAGCGACCTGTTCCCAAGCCCGTTCCGGTCCATCGTGGTGCCCAGGGGGAACTCGAACATGCGAGAACGTTGGTTCTCGAACAGCTCGGAATCGCCCTTCGGCAGGCAGCCGAACGTGAGGGAGGCGACCTCAGTAGATACAACACTGCCCTCAAACGGATCGACCGACAGCAGTTCAACCACGCGGCTCGCAGGATCGACACGATCCTTGACGACACCCTTACCCTCAAGAGCTGCGGCACGCTCACATGGCTGGGCATCAAGGACAGGTTCGCGGATACCAGTAAGGCAGAGGAGTACTGGCAGTCGCGCACGATTGACCGGTTGCGGCCGCTCTGTATGGCCGCATGTGCGGCGTTGGAGCGCGCTGCCCTCGAACTCCAGGATGGCCTCGCCCAGACCACGACCAACTACCATGTCGCCCTGGCCCGGACACTTGATCAGGCTCAGCAGGTCTGTCCGGATCTGGCCACTCCTATCGACGGTCTGGTTGCCGACGTCGCCACGACATTCCCGCAGTTCAGGGAGATCGCCCAGATCACCGCGACCGTTCCTCTGTCCCTGGCCCTGGATGTGGCTTTCGAACTGAGCCCAAGTGTCCTGGGCGGCAAGAGTGCGAAGAGTCTGGCGACCTCGTGGATGCCTTTTGCCGATGGACCGCTGCCCCTGTTCGATGTGGCCTGGGGCGCACTCGCACTTACACTCGCTGCCCGTGACATCGCAGCCTGGAATCAGGCCCGGGGCCCCAAACGGGATGAGCTCCAAAACGCACTCAGCAACGCGGTTGCGACCTTCCGCAGCCGGGCTCTCACCGAAGTTGAGGAACGTCGAACGACACTGCTCAAGGTCCACAGAGCTACCCGGATCAAGCAGGCAGTCAAGATCCTCAAGGGCCTGGATGTTCCTACGCAAGACTGGCCGTCTGCCTGCCATTCGTGACAAGGAGTTGCATGATGAAGACGGTAGTCATAATCCACGGCCTGCTCGCCGTATCGGTGCTCTTGATGGCCGGCACAGTCTCACGACCTCAAGCGACCTTGGTCCGACCGATCACGAAGGGGTTGTTGCGTTACGCGGACGAGGCCATTGAGGTGGCTGCCCGTCTCAGCGGACGACACCTCGATGATGTAAGCCGGGTTGCTCTACGCAAGACCGTCGCCACAGCCGCACGACGACACGGTGATGATGTCCTGGTCGCCATGCGGCATGGAGGGATTGAGCTTGCCGAAGCTGCAGCCAAACATGGGGACGATGTGTGGAAGTGGAGCAGTCGTGTTCCGGGGGCTGCACGATCCCTCGCACTGCATGCAGACGACCTTGTACCGATGACGCGTCGACTGGGCCACGACGTGTTACGCCTGGAAGCCAAAGCCCCCGGGCTACCACGGATGCTTGGAGCCCGCTACAGCGATGATGTCATGCGCTCGTTCGTGCGAACGGTCCACCCCGATGATGCCACCAAAGCCGCCGGGTTCTTGGGGAAAGCAGACGGACCGGCCACTCAGGCGTTGTTGCTCAAGCGGTACGGCGAGACAGACGGCAAGATCCTCAAATGGCTGGACTGGAAAACGGTCATGGCTTTCGGTCTGACAGCCGCTGTCATCACCAGTGCTCATGAAATCAGCGATGGCGTTCAGGAGGGGCTGAAGACGGTATCCCAAACGTCCCCCGAGACATTCGGTCAAACGCTGACTGACATGGTCGCCTCCGTGACCAAACCGTTGGGCTGGTTGGGCCGAGGGGCTGTGCTTTGTCTGCTACTGGCCATCTTCCTCGGCCTGCGCCTGCCCAGTCGTGGGGTCCGGGAGATGGGACGGATACGGGCTGGTTGGCGAAAGGGGAAGACGCCCGAAGCCGATACGCCTGAAGATGGCGGGGATGTACCTGGTCATTCAGGACCGACGGAGGAGACTTGATGCCCGAGGTGTCTCAGCGTCCGACGCCCATAGGAGGATTCTTATGCTTGAGCGATACAAAGCGGAGTCCGTGTATCACAAGGCAGCCGCAAGGGAGTTCCCTTCCTTTGAGAGTGCTTTGACGTGGTTGCAGGAGGAGTATCCCGGAGGAGTGGCTACGTACCGGGAAAACGATCCCGGGGTGATGGACTACGGGGCCCGGGGGAACAAGGCTACATGTTGGACGGTTCGACGTCTCCCTGTGAAAGAGAAGAGCATGGGGAAGATTCGGCAAGAACTGCTGGAGATGAAGGAGTACCTGACCGGGGTCTTGGCTGCTATCGGGGAGAACCCTCAGCAGTCGTGTCCGCGACGGTTTGCCGCGGTTACAGACGTCCTTGTAAAGGTAATTGAGGCAGCGGGGGCGGCAGGTCGAGCGATCGGCCGGGGCAGGTGTCCCGAAGACGAGGAGCTGCGATACCGATGCAAGGATCTGTGATACAGGGAGGATTGACTTGGGACAGAGAAGAACGAGGTGAACCCATGTCATTGTCCGTAGCGGCGTGGCGGAAGTTGTGGCCCGCCCCGATGGCGTGGTTGGCAAAGCTACTGGAGCAACTCGAAGTCTAACACGTCCGTGACCGTCACGGAACTCGCCGAAGGTCTCCTCACCCGTCGCCTCAAACTCGACGGCCACCTCTTGTCGTAAGTGTTCTGATGCCAGCTTGCTTCCAGCGGAGCAAGGGAACCGCACCCTTTCTGCATGGCGGCAGGCGACATGGCCTGGCGTATGCAAAACGACCCTCCTCGCCTTGTCGACGGCGTCCCGTAGTCTGCGCCTCTGACATCCACACAACCACTATCACAACGGCGGGGCATGGCCTTCGGGTTCATGTCCCGCCTTCTGCATTTCAGGGAGGAACCGCATGAATCTGTTGAGCCATACCAAGCCCAAGTCCTCGTGTCCCAGCCTATCGCTACCGGCGGTCGTGGACTGTCCGGCCTGCGAGTTGAGTGTCAAGATGGCCAGGGAGGCAGGAAAGTCCGCGATCTGCGAACGCTGCTATGCGCAGAGAGGACGCTATGTCTTCCGTCAAGTCCGGGAAGGACAGCAGGCGCGTTCACAGTGGTGGCACGACACCGATCCCGTTGAGCGTGCCGTGATTCTGGCGGATGCCATCAAGCGCGAAGGTGCTCACCGTTACTTCCGCTGCTACGACTCGGGCGACCTCGACCTGTCGGCGATCGAGACATGGCTGGTGTTCGCCGATCTTCTGCCTGATATCAAGCTCTGGATTCCCACCCGAACCTGGGCTCTGCCCGAGTTCCTGCCGGGGCTTAGAGCTCTCAATGCCCATCCCCGAATCGTCGTGCGGCCCTCTGCGGTCGCGTTCGACGATCCACCCGTGAATATCGCAGGCCTCTCGGGAGGGCATTCCGCGCACTGGCAGGAGCCCAGCAAGGCCACCTACCAGTGCCCCGGCAACTGCGCAATCTGTCGCACGTGTTGGGACAAGCCCGGACTCTCCGTAGGCTTCAAACGGCGCTGATACAGACCAACCATCACCCTATGAGCGGGACACGGCCTTCGGGTAACGTCCTGCCTTTCTTTCAGGAGAAGACCACAGTGACAACGACGCACACCAGCAACGGCAAGTCCGTGTGGGAGTATTCCCTCAACCGACGCAAGGTGCTCGAGATCCAGGAAGGCGAAAAGGCCAAGTGTCCTGAGGACATTGCCCGGTTCCTTCGCGCACTCGGCATCCAGAACGAAGAGCAGGAGCGTTTCCTCACGATCGTCCTTGACGTGAAAAACAACATCAAGGGCTTCTTCACCGTGACGGTGGGGCTCATTGATCGGGCGCAGGTGCACGCCCGTGAGGTCTACCGTACCGCGATTCTGCAGGGGGCCTCCAAGATCGTTCTGGCGCACAACCACCCCAGCGGAGATCCCACGCCGTCCGCCCAGGACATCGACTGTACCCGTGATCTGGTCGCCGCCAGCAAGATCATCGGGATCGAAGTCATGGACCATGTGATCCTCGGCCTCCCAAGCCCGACCCGCTCCCGAGACTACATGAGCTTCCGCGAAGAGAACTTGCTCTAACGACATTCGTCATCGAAGCCCCATGCACGTGAACAGACACATACCGGAAGGATAGAGAGATGCAGAGCCACGAACAACAGAACGAAGAGCTCCTTGAGATGCTCAGCCGGGAAGGCGTGTTGATCAACGTATCGGTGCGCTACTGGCGGGCCGCCAAGAAGCTGAAGCCCGAAGATCTCGGACTCGACCTGCAGGTGATTGCCAGCGATCTCATCAGCCTTGGACACAAGAAACTGCTCAAGAAGGATGCCCTGCGCCCCTTCTCGCTCATCGAGAGCCGCGCCCATGCCCTGATCGAGAGCAACACGTTTCCTTTCCTCGGTGGACTGGGGCACTTCCTTCCCAATGCCAAGCTTGAGGAAGTGACCTCACAGCTGGACAGTCTTGAGCGTGAGTTCACAGAAGCGCGGGACGCCTTTATCGAGCGCTATGCCGACGTGCGTGAAGAAGCACTCCGGGAATGGGCAAACGTGGCCGCCGGTCTGGTCGATGATCCCGAACAACTTCTCGGCACGATCCATGCCTCGTTCCCCCGACGAGATCAGATGCACGACCGTTTCGGTTTCAGCACCTACCTGTTCCAGGTTGCCGCCCCGCACGAACTGTCTCTGGAGCTTGTGACCGCCGGGGATCAGTTGGCCATGGCCCGAGCCCGTAGCCAAGCTGCAGCCAAGGCTGCCGAGAAGATCCGTGAGGGTGCCGAGGGGTTCATTACCGACTGTGTCGCGTCGCTACGGCAGCAGACAGCTCAACTGTGTGACGAGATGCTCAAGAGCATGCAGACCGGCACGTCCGGCGTGCATCAACGCACCCTCAACCGGCTGGTCCGGTTCATCGATCAGTTCAAAGCCATGAACTTCATCGGTGACCGGCAAATGGAAGAGCAGCTGGACCGCGTCCGTCGGGAATTCCTGGGGCAGAGTGCCGAGGAGTATCGCGACGATGCCTTTGCCCGGCAACGCCTGCAAAGCGGACTTCAGGATCTTGCCAAGACTGCTACAGATCTCGCTCACCAGGACTCCCGCGACCTCGTCGGACAATTCGGGAAAATGGGGCAACGTCGCTTCCATCTCGCGGCGTAGGGCAGCGTCCTTACCACTGGGGTGTTACCCCAGACCCCACCGGGGCGTCAGTGACTCCCCGGACCCCTCGTATCACCATACCGGCGTGAGCCGGTCGGCAACGTCTGGGCGTACGGGAGCTGACGCATTGAGCGTCGGCGCGTACGCCCAGACCTTCACGGGGTGTCCAGAGGGGATGCGTCCCATCTGGCAGGGGTGTCGGGGGCGGAGCCCATGACAGGCATAACACAGAAAGGAGAAGGACAGTGAGTCACTTCACTGAGATTCAGACGCAGATCCGAGACATCGAAGCATTGCGCGACGCGTGCGCCGAGATGGGCCTCGAGCTGCTGCACAATGCAGTGGCGCGCGGGTATGGCAGCAATCGACTGCAACGTGAGAACGTGATCCGCCTGCGCGGTCCGTATGACATTGCCCTGAACCGTAACGGAGACGGGCACTTCACCCTGACCACCGACTGGTGGCAAGGCCATGTGGAGAAGGAGGTCGGCAAGGACTTCGGTCGGCTTCTGCAGATGTATGGGGTGCACAAGGCCACCCGGGAAGCTCGTCACCGTGGGCACTCCGTCAGACGGAAGCGGCTCGAAGATGGCTCCATCCGCCTCAGCATAGGAGCCGCATGACATGGCACGCAAAACTATCGAACTCACCGTGGAGCCCAACGGCCAGATCAACATTGAGGCCGTCGGGTTCTCAGGCCCGGACTGTGAGAAGGCGACCGCCTTCCTCGAACAGGTCCTGGGAGAAACCACCGACAAGCGGCACATGCCGGATTACTACCGCCGGGCGCATGTCCAGCAACGGCAGAGGTTGGGATGATGACGACTCCCATCGTTATGATTCGTTTCGATCAGGCCGGGCAGGGACACTGCCTCTACACAGAGGAGGTGAACCTGGCCAGCATCGGTCAGCTTCAGGTCCACCGCGCGACCCGCGTCGAATTCAGCAACGCCCGCCAGGCCTGGCAGGTGAAGGATCTCGACGGCTCTCTCCTCTACTGCTCCCCCTCCCGTACGACCTGCCTTGACTGGGAACGTCAGTTCCTCAGCCAGCGGTGAGACCTGGGGCCTGCCCCAGACCCCGCCGGAGGACCAGTGGCCCTCCGGACCTCCCATTGCTGCAGTCGCGAGCGATCCCTGCGAACGCAGGACTCCGCTCGCGACTGCGGTGGCCGACACGCGAAGACGCGTGTGTGAAAAAGGGCTCTCCGTGAATCCGTCAGTGCCAATGCGAAGCCCTTCCAGGCATCGCCCGCTCCTACCGGCCTCAGCCGGTCGGCAACGTCTGGGCGTGCGGGAGCTGACGCGTTCAGCGTCGGCGCGCACGTCCAGACCTTTACGGGGTGTCCAGAGGGGACGCGTCCCCTTTGGCAGGGCCTGGGACAGCGTCCCAGTGGAAGCCCCGAGGGGCGCCACCAGAACCAAGGAAAGGAAACGTTCCCATGCGAACTGCGCTCATGAACTATATCCGAGCGGGTTATTCGGGCATCTATGTCATATCCAGCGAAGAAACCCGTTTTGAAGCCGAGGCCAAGTCCGTGGCCGAAGAGCTCGGCCATGCTCTGTTGGCCTGGTCGGCGACCGATGGGCTGGTCAACACCGCTGACGGCAGCGTCCGTGACTGCCGGGATCCGCTGGATGTGCTCCAGATCATCGGTGAGTTGCCTGAGAGCAGCGTTGTCCTGTTGCGAGATTTCCATCTGTTTCTCGAGGATCCGGATCCCTTCCTGCTTCGACTCATGCGTGATGCACTGCGGGTGGGCAAGACCTCGGGGCGAGTACTGATTGTGTGCGGCTGCAGGCTGATCCTGCCTCCCGAACTCGAACACGACATGGTCACGCTTGAGTTCTCCTTGCCGGGCCGGGACGCGCTCGGGGTCATTCTCGACGGGATTGCCGAATCGGCCGAGCTGGACAAGACCACAGGCGATCTGCGCGAACAGCTGCTTGATGCAGCATCCGGCCTGTCATCAGTCGAAGCGGAAGACGCCTTCGCACTGTCCGTGGTCGAGACGGCAGGACTGTCAGCCGTCGTCGTGGCCCGTGAGAAGGCACGGGCAGTCAAGAAGAACGGGTTGCTTGAGATCTGTCCGACTCCGGGATCACTGGAGGACATTGGCGGACTTGACCTGCTGAAGGCATGGCTCAACCAACGTCACAGTGCCTTCGGAGCGGCTGCGGCTGAGTATGGGCTCCCGAGCCCCAAAGGGTTGATGATCATCGGCATCCCGGGTACCGGCAAATCGCTGACGGCGAAAGCCACGGCAGGCGTGTTCGAGTTGCCCCTGCTCAAGCTCGACGCGGGACGCCTCTACGGCAGCCTGGTCGGGCAGAGCGAATCCAACCTGCGTTCGGCCATCCAGACGATTGAGGCCATCTCCCCTTGCGTGCTCTGGATTGACGAGATCGAGAAGATGTTCAGCGGCTCGAAGAGTTCGGGCTCGACAGATGGCGGTACAGCCAGCCGGGTGTTCGGAACGTTCCTGTCCTGGATGCAGGACAAGACTGCGCCGGTGTTCGTCGTGGCGACCGCGAACGATGTCAGTCAGCTCCCCCCGGAACTGCTCCGTAAGGGCCGCTTCGACGAGATCTTCTTTGTGGACCTGCCGGACGTAGACGAGCGGAGCGCCATCTGGGGAATCCAGGTCCGCAAGTACGGCCGGGACCCCGGCTTACTGAGCATTGACAGCCTGGTGACCGGAAGCGATGGGTTCACCGGCAGCGAGATCGAACAGGCATTCGTGGACTCTCTCTACGTGGCCTTTGCCGGCAGTCGTGAACCCACGGATGAGGATGTGACGCATGCGCTGTCGTCCACCGTCCCCCTCAGCCGTCTCATGGCTGACCAGTTGGATGGACTCCGACGTTGGGCCCAAGGCCGAACACGCCCTGCTACAACACCAAACACCAGCCAACCCAAGCGCCGTCTCCAGTACTGACGCGGCGGCGGCGGAGCGCATGTGGGGTTTCGCACCCCGCACCCCGCACCGGAGGACCACTGGCCCTCCGGACCTCCCGTTACATGCAGACCCGAGCGATTCCTGCTTGCCGCACGTGAACTTTTCTTGCGCCTCTAAACATCTTCTGGCGTTACATGCAGACCCGAGCGATTCCTGCTTGCCGCAGGACTCCGCTCGGGTCTGTGGTGGCCGACACGCTATTGCGTGTGGGTGAAAATGTGGCCTTGTGCCTCACGATTGCAGGGCCAATCCTGGGGGATCCCAAGAACGTCGGTTCGACAAAGCGAAGGAGAAGACACCCCATGGCAATCTGTCATGCATGCAGACTTGAGATGAGCGATGAGGGCACGACAACGTGTCCTGCAAATGACTGCGTTCGGATCACCGCGCGCAATCACATTCCCACGGTTCGGTATCCCAGGGATGAAACGCAGCGCTGTCCGGACTGCAACGTTGCTCCCGGTGGACACCACTGTCCCGTCCGAGGGTAGAAACGGGACTGGATCGTTGGGAAGAACATGGTCGGTGA
>JABHEG010000012.1 GCA_018676675.1 Lentisphaerota bacterium | reverse complement strand
TCTTGCGGTCACTCCTTACTTGCTGGCTTGCACTGTTCGGCGCCCACCTGAGACACTGCCAATATAGCGCTAACCGCCTGCGCCGCAACAGGTGCCATGGCATTCTGCCCGCTTAAGTTGACGGCATTGCCCCCGGGGGGCACCCCCGGACCGCTTCTCCCTCACGGCAGGAAAAGGCACTTTCGTGGTTGTCGCCAGCCACCTGGTACAGGTGCGAACAAGGACGAGCGGGGGGCACCCCACGCGTAGGTGTGGCCAGGGAGTTCCGTATGGCTTTCCCCCATCAGCCGTTCAGGGCCCGAAACGCCTCCTGGGCGCTCGTTGTCCCGTCTGCCGTAACGCGAGCCGCGTCTGCGGCGAGAGTGCGCATCCCGTTCTCGACCGCAACCCGCCGTAACTCGTCACCTGTCTTTCCTGCGAGCAGGGCATCCCGAACAGCATCACCCACCTCCAGCTGTTCGTAGATGCCGGTTCTGCGACGATAGCCCCCGCTACACTGCTCACAGCCAACCGGCCCCATGGGACTCAACTCCTGGGGCAACGCGTATCCGCCTTCGGCCGCATTCCGGCGAGTGCGCTCAACGACGGACTCGGGCAACGCGACTGGTTGACGGCAATGCGGACACAGCAGGCGCACGAGCCGTTGGCACGAGATGCCGGTCAGTGCCGAGGTGAGTAAGAAGGGCTCGATGTCCCAGTCACGGAAGCGTGTGAGAACGGACACTGCGTCGTCGGCATGCATCTGGGCAAGCACCAAGTGCCCGGTCATGGCCGCTTGACAGCAGGCATGCAACATATCCCTGTCACAGATGTCGCCGACGATCAGGACGTCGGGGTCGAGGCGCATGGCTGACTGGATCCCGTTTACGGGCGTGTAGCCAATTTTCTCGTTGAGCTGGAGCTGGATAGTGCCGGGCAACACATAGTGAATTGGGTTCTCGATTGAGACGACCTTGACACCAGGGGTCGTCACTTCTCGTGCCAGGGCATACAGGACGGTCGTCTTCCCGGACATGGTGGGACCGGTTGTCAGAACCAGCCCGTGTCTGCGTCCGAGCCACCCGTCGAAACGTTCCCGTGTATCCTGAGGCAGGTTGAGATCGTCCAGTGAGAGGCGGATGGAGTTGGCATCCGTTATACGTCCGGTCAGTGTTTCGCCGAAGAACGATGGCACTGAGGCAAGCAGAATCCCAAGTCGACGGTCACCGATGTCGGCAGCGATCCGGCCATCCTGTGGCAGACGTGTTTCCAGCAGATCCAGGCCGGCCAGTTCCTTGAAGGCAGCCGCGAGGGCTTTGCCCAGTGCGCTGCTGAAGCGACGCACCTCCTGTAGCACACCATCGATCCGTAGACGGAGCAGCACGTGTGCGTCCTTACCCTTCCCGAACGGATCCAGGTGGATATCACTTGCCCGGGATACGAACGCATGGCAGATGATGAGAGAGACCAACGCGTGCAGACCACCGTCGCCTTTCTCCGTCACTGGTTCCGCGCCATCACAGGTTACGGGCCACTTCTCCAGGTCGACACCGTCGATGAAGAAGGCCAGCTCAGCGGCCAGTTCTGCCTCGGGTGGCTCCGAGAACGAGGCTGGGCGCCGGTGCAGGTAGGCCTCGAGATCGCCACGACGGAAGCGCCATTGGCGCCCGACCTTGAAGCCACGGAGTTTGCCCGTCTCCATCAACCGATACATGGTCGATCTGCTGATGTCGAGGACGTTCCCCGCTTCGGCGAGAGGAAGCAAGTCGCCGTCTTGTGTCGCTGCAGGCTGAGCCGTCTTTGGGGTGCCCATCGTGCCGTCCTTTGGGTTGGCCTATGTATGTTGCATAGAGTGTCAGAACTGACTATAACACAGTCTGAACGGAAAGCCAAGGAGCAGGACTAGCGGCCAGCAATGCCTCAGTTACGTAGGGGGAGAACTCCAAGATGGCTCGACGGAGTCTCTCCCTCCAGGGATTCTCTGAGCCATCTGTGTCCGATGGAGGGAGAGACTCCGTCGAGCCGCCTCACATAGCTGAGGGGTCACGGCGGTCAGGTGATTCGAGTTCCTGTTGGCGCGACCGCTTCAGGAGCGGGATCGAGATCGCGTCCGAAGGACTTCGTTCACAGATTGCACGTGGGCCTCAAGGAACTGCGCGAACCGCATCGCTGGCTCAAACTTGGTCAGTGAGTGCCCCTGCTCAAATCACCGGATCGAGTTGCCGGGATCATCGGTGAATGTTCTGTCAGACAATGATGGTCGGACGATCGGAGTCTGGGCACAGACCAGCCCGGAAACGGTCCGATGCCAGACGGATACCTGGAGGCCGGTTTTCCCAAACCGGGGTCGCATGAATGTGCCGATGGGGGCACAGCTCAGGGATGAACTGCCTCCAGTGACGTGTCGCCCGATTCACACGTCGTGGTTGTGCGAATGCGGACCCCGCATCAAATTGACCAGGAAGGAATCGGGACAGAACCAGCCCTTGCTGGCGGACTTCCTATCGTCGCCCGCAGAAGGGCAACGTTGGGCGAAAGGAGACAATCTGATGAACTCATTCCAGTGGTCGCTCTTCTATATAGGGATAGTCTTCTGTCTGCTCTGGATAATGCGTTCACTGGCCAGGATCGAGGAACACCTTGCCGCCATGCGGCGTGACAAAGAGCAAGAAGACGGTGGGCAGTCACCGCAGGAATAGCGCAGCAACGCTCGCAATGAGCTCTCTCTCTGCAACACGTTACGGAACATAGAGGGAAGACACGGTCGAAGCCGCGACTTACGTGAGCGGTCCGCTTCTGTTAGTCGCGGCTCTGCCGGGCAGGAACAGATGGGCTTGTACCACCGTGGCGGACCGCTACTTTCTCCCGGAGATTGTGATCCTCACCCAGTTGCCAACGGAGTGGTGCAATGCGACTGATAGATGCCCATGTCCACATTCTTGATGACTACCCCCCCCTAAGGCCGTTTGAAGACCTGGGACGCTGCGACCGATTGCTGCACCTTATGGACGACGCCGGCGTGGAGAAGGCGATTGTCCTGCCCGTGGTTGCGGACTTCGCTCCGCGTAACAACGAGCAGTGTGCGCAATGGGCGCTTGATCATCCTGATCGTCTTGTCAATCTGGCCGACGTGCAGCTCCACGAGTCTGATGCGGCCATTGCCGTCGCTCGGGCGCGCCATGAATTGGCCGCTGTCGGGGTCAGCTACTACCCATCGTCCGCTGACATTGCGTGGATGCTGGGACCGCCTTGCGATCCTCTGTGGGAGGCACTTTCCGAGCATGACATGGTCTGCAACCTCCAGGTCACCGCCCCTAACTACGTGGTTCTGTTGGAGTTGGCCACTCGATATCCTGACATTCGCTTCGTGGCGAACCATCTTGGGCTTCCGCACACGCTGGAAGGTGATGACGCGGGATACGCGAGGCTGCTCGTGGGGGGCGATCTGCCGAATCTGTTCGTCAAAGCATCCGCGTTCTATGCGGCTGCTGCGGCTCCCTGGGACATGCGTTGTCCGCGAGCGCTTGGCTTTTTCGCACAGTTACTTGAGGCCTTCGGTCCCGCAAAGCTCCTCTGGGGGACGGACTGGCCTCCGGTGGGGCGACATCTGACCTATCGCCAGAGCCTGGATATCGTGCGTACATTCGCGGCCGGCCTCAGTGATGACGATCGCGCCCTCATTCTTGGGGGGAACGCGGCTTGTGTCTACGGTGCCTGATGTTCCTGGGACTGCCGCTGAGGAATGAGCGCATGAAACGGAAAGCCGCACGTTGGTATAGAGGCGTCGTCCTGGGGTGTTTCGCCTGTTGCGTGGTTGCCGGGGCTGAGGCACCGGTGTTTACTCACGACTTCGGCGAACACGAGGGGGCCTCGGCAGACAGTTCCGGGCGAAAAGTCCGACGGTTCGCGCCGACAGAAGAGGGGATATTCCACATCACGGGGTTCTTCGCCGTGCCTCCGGAAGCCTTCATTCGTGTATCGGCTGAAGCGGCTTCGGATGACGGGGCACGTCTTGGCGTACGGTGTCTGCTGTACGATGGGAAGCGCAAACGTCTCGGCGCGTGTGCGGCTAACATTTGGTCCGTTCCATTGACAGAGCCCCTCAAACACGTCTCCAGCTCCGAGCCCTTCCGCCTGCCGCCCGTTGCCCGATTGATGCGTTTGACGTTTTTCCGGACATCGCCCTCGGGCGCCCTGCGGCTGGGGCGAGTTGGTGTGCACGACGTCCCGTCAGAATCGTCGCAAACGCTTTGCGAGATCCTCAAGGCCAGGCTCGCGGCCGCTGGCTATGAGGTCGTTGAGTACACCGGCATGCTTGAGGCGCGCAAGCCCGGTGAGCGCGCCTACTACCACACGTTCCCCGGCGAACGGTTCATTCCGGCATCCTTCGAAAAGCGCGCCTACATCGGCACGACTTGGCTCAAAGCTGATAGGGCTCCGGAGTTCTTCCCGGCCGGCCCCTACATCTACGGTCGGCCCGAAGGCTTGCGTGTTCGGGCCGAGAAGCTCGGGCTCACGCTCGAGGGGTTCTTCGACCATCTGGCCGCAGACGTCAAGGCGCACGGGGGCACCGCCATCTACTACGCCAACCTGACCACGGACCCGCCGGTGTTCCGGATGGCTGTGAATGCCGCGCAGCGGCGCGGACTCAAGGTGTTCGGGCAGCTCACGCAGGATCTCTATCTACGGGTGGAGCGGGGGCGCGACCACTATGAGAAGGTCACCTTGCCCACGGCGCGCCGGATCATGCCCCAGTACCGCGGCCTGGAGGGCGTCGCGGGGTGGATGCCCAAGGAGGAGATCCCCGCCGAGCACATGCCTCTCTTGCGCGAGTATCGCCGCGAACTCCGCAAGCTCGACCCGACCCACGCGCTCTTCATGCTCCACAATCACCTGGCGCCGTTCCAGGCGGAGACAGGAGATCTGCCCGAGTGGTTTGGTTTTGACCGTTACCGTTTCCGTTGTTTCAAGGCGCACTACGGCCTGCTCATCTCGACTCCGAAGGATATGGCCAGTCGCCTGACTGCGGAGATCGCATCATGCTACGCTGAGGCCGCGAAGCGGGGGCGCCCGCTGCTCTACGTCATGCAGGGCTACGGGCATCAGGACGTATGCACGGCTGAGGAGGTCCGGGCCTGGTCAGGGGGCGGGAGTGAGCACCTCGGACCAAACACGGGGTATGCCGAGATCGCCCCGGGGGCCTGGTTGGGGTGGGATCGGTACCCGCCCCCGCTGAACGGGATGCATTTGCAGAGCTGGCTGGCTGTGGCGGAAGGCGCGAAAGGACTACTCATCTTCCATTACGGCCCGCGAACACTTCAGAAGAAGCTCGGCCGTACACTGAAGCATGTGACCCTGGTCGACGACAGTGGCAGTGAGACTCGGCTCTGGCGTGAGTTTGGCGAGTGCATGGCAGACATGGCGCCATTCATGCGCTTGTTTCTTGCCTGGCACCGGGAGGCCGTGCCGCGGGCAGCAACCGACACCTCGGAGTTTTCCCTGCATTCGTTCATCCGTCGTTTTGACGCCGAGCGCTTCCTCCTTGTACACAATCGCCGCATCGCAACTTGGGACGGAGACTCCCCGGGCATGCCTCGCGGTGAAACCGAACTGCACTTTGACGAAACAGGCCTCGCAGGGCTGCATCCTGCGGAAGCGCGCGAGCTGGCGTTCGTTGTTGAAGGCACAGCCCCCGTTTGGCACCTGAAGAGCGGCCGGCGCCTCCTCCCGGACGGTGATGGCACCTTCCACCTGTCCGTGCCGGCTGGCCGCGGCGAAATCCTGTTCCAGGGCGATGCAGAGGCATTGCGGAACGAACGGCAGACGCTACGGTTTGAGTGACAGGACGAAAGGCAGCAGATAGTGGAACAGACTGAGCAACCTGGTTTCCCGTTCCTAGGCGACCGCAACCGACCCCGGGTTGCGGTCGGCGCCGGACAGGGGGCCTATGATAACGCCAGGACGGCGCTTGCGACGTGGGATTTGTCCCCCGCGAGCGGACGACGTGTGCTGCTCAAACCCAACGCCGGCCGCATCGCCGGACCCGGAGCGGGGATCACCACACACCCGCAGGTAGTCGCCGCCGCGATCGACGCGTTTCGGGAGGCCGGTGCAGAAACCGCCGTGGGAGAGAGTCCCATCTGTGGCGTCAGCACCATGGATGCGTTCGAGGCCACCGGCATTGCAGCGGTAGCCCGTGAACGCGACTGCCCTCTCATCGACATGGACGCGCGGCCGTTCCGGAAGACCCCCGTGCCGGATGGCGTCGCGATCCAGTCCCTTCGCGTTTGCCCCGAGGCCTGTGAGTTTGACATTGTCGTCTCTATCCCGGTGATGAAGATGCACATGCATACGGGCGTTACACTGTCGGTGAAGAACATGAAGGGCTGTCTTTGGCGGCGCAGCAAGGTTGACCTGCACATGTTGCCCCCAGTCGAAGGGGTCGATGACAAGCCACTCGACATCGCGATCGCAGACCTTTCCGGTGTGCTGCGCCCTGACCTGGCCATTGTCGACGGTACGGTCGGCATGGAAGGGCTCGGCCCGAGCGCCGGATCGCCCAAGCCCCTCGATGCGGTCGTGGTGAGTGCCGATCCGTTCGCCGCAGACGCGGTGAGTTGCGCTCTGATGGGGCTGGATGCGCACGCCGTGCCGCATCTCAGACTTGGCGCCGATCGTGGCTACGGGGTGATAGACTTGGGCTCAATCCAGGTTGGCCCCGGCGACTGGCGTCGATTCGCCTTGCCCTTTGCGTCTCCGCCGACTGACCTCGCCATGGAGTTCCCGGATTTCCGGGTCCTCGATCGGCAGTCCTGCAGCGCCTGCCAATCCACACTCCTGCTCCTGCTCGAACGATACGGTTCGGAACTGCTCGATTACTTCCCCGCTGGAGCAAGCCCCGCAATCGCCATTGGGAGAGGGCACACCGAGCTTCCGAACGGAACGCTTTGCATTGGTAACTGCACCAGGAAGCATCGGGCCGTCGGGGTCTACGTCGCCGGGTGTCCGCCCGTGAGCAGCGAGATTCTCCGTGCCGTATCCGGTGAGCCGCGGTCCGACTCTCAGGACGGCCGACCGAGCGCCAGTTGACCAGTGGAGGACTGAAGGTGGGATGGCACCAACGCCATCCGGCTCTTCGGCCTTTGGACATGATGTACGGCCCGCACAAACCGCTTGGGGCTGTGCGCGATCACTGACAGGGGGTTCGATGTTAGAACGTTATGAGATCAGCGCTCGTGATGCCGACGTTGCTGTTGTCGGTGCGTTTCTCGATCCCGATGCCCCCGGACACAAGGCCAATCTGCATTGCCACAGTACGCATAGTGACGGACAATTGAGCCCTGCGGAGATCGCGGAACTCTATGCTGCCGAAGGCTACAGCATTCTCTGCATTGCTGACCACAACTCCTATGCCGACCAGGACGGGGATGGTCTGCGTGACTGGAATCTCGATGGCGTGGTCACATCGCCGCCCCGGCCGCGCGGGGAAGGACCGAAACCGCACCTGCCATGCACGGAGGACGCCGGGCGCGAAGCGTACGTCCGGGATTACACCCGAACTGCGGCTGAACAGGGGCGGCCATGGGTTGACGAGAACTGGCAGATTGCGCGTCCCGGGGAACTGCTGGTCTTGCCCGGCTTTGAGGATCATCATACCGGACCGCACATTGTGGCAAATGGCTTCCCCGTCAACCCCGGGGCTGGGGATATTGCGCGTTTCAAAGGTACGAACGACTACCGCGAGGTGACGCAAGACGCGGGGGGCGTGGTCTATTTGGCGCATCCGCACGGCTGGGATGACGAGCCCGCGTTCTTCCTCAACCATCCTGAACGTCGGCGCTTCGACGGTCTCGAGGTCGTAAATTCGTTCCTCATGCGCCGGGGAAAGCAAGCCGATCCCGCCGGTGGAGACGGTTTTGCGCGGCGCCTGTGGGATGCCATTCTCACTGCCGGGGTAAGCTGCTGGGGGTGGGGCAATGATGACATGCACACCGCCGATCTTACTCACCATGCCGGGCCGTTCGGTGCCTGGACGGATATCTGGAGCGATTCCCTCAGTGCCGAGGATGTGTTGGCCGCGCTGCGGTCGGGGAGTTTCTGTGCGAGCACAGGGGTCACCGTGTCCTCACTAACGCTCAACGGTGCGAGCATCGCTGTGAACGCACCGAACGCGGGACGCATCCGATTCGTGGGCCACGGTGGAAGGACGCTGCTCGAAGCAGATACCTCAGCCGCCGAATACTGCCTCGTGGGTGATGAGGGCTACGTCCGGATTGAGTGTGAAAATGACAACAGGCGTTGGCCTGAGCAGCAGCCGGGGCTGGGGCAGTGGGCGTTCTGCCAGCCCGTATGGATTCTGGCTGCAGGGCAGGGGATGCCCGAGGGACTGGAAGAGTGAGAGAGGAGACAGCCGTCATGAGCACAATCGTTGCCCTGGGCGACTCAACAACACGCTCTGTGGGGCTTTCGGGGGTCTCGGAGCAGACAGCTTGGCAGACGCTGCTGGAGGCAGAACTCCACCGGGAGCTCGGCCGCCCGGTCAAGATTATCAACGCGGGGGTGGACGCGGACGTTGCGCCACTCGTGTGGGAGCGGCTTGAGAAGGATGTTCTCCGACACAACCCGGACTGGGTTGTCATCAATCTCGGTACGAACGACGCCGGCTATTTCAGGCCACCCGACAGCGTGGCCGATACGCCACGTGTGCCGCTTGCGGTGTTCGCAGCGTGCATGCGGGAGATCATCCAGCACATCGCGGATAGCGGTGCGCGAGTCGTGTTGTGCACCTCTGTTCCCATGAGCGGCAACTACTCGCTCAGAGACGTGCCGGCATATGTCGAGAACGGGTTGAACTACCTGGTCGAACAGTACGCCGAGACGACTCGCGAGCTCTCCCGGGAGTTCGGACTCCCGCTGGTCGATATCTTCGCCGCGTTCCAGCAGTGCCCTGAACGGGACGATATGATTCCTGACGGCATCCACCCGAACAACATGGGGCAGCGCCTTATTGCAGACACCATCTTGCCCGCATTGCGGGATGTCTTGGGGGAGACTTAGGCGTTTTTGAGGGTCTCGAACAGATCGAGAGCTTCCTGTGGCTTCAACCCCTCATGAACCACCGCGGCTACGGCCTGGATCATGGCGGCGGGAGCGTCCGATTGGAAGACATTGCGTCCCATGTCCACACCGGCTGCGCCATCATTGATTGCGTTGCTGGCCAGCTCCAACGCTTCCAGTTCCGGGAGCTTCTTGCCGCCGGCAATGACGATTGGGACGGGGCAGGAAGCCGTTACCTTCTCAAAGCCTTCGCAGTAGTAGGTCTTGACGATACTGGCTCCGTTTTCGGCACACATACGTGAGGCCAAGCCGAAGTAGCGTGAATCGCGGGTCATCTCTTTGCCGACCGCGGTTACGCCCATTATGGGGATGCCATATCGCGTTCCCGCGTCCACCATCTTGTAGAGATTGGCGATGGTCTTCGCCTCCATCGCGGAATCTCCCACGGCTACCATCACTGCGGCAGCAGATGCGTTGAGACGAATCGCGTCCTCAATATCCAGGACCACGTTGTTGTTGAGGTCCGTCAGAATTGAGGTGCCGGCGTCAGCGCGCAGGCAGATCGGCTTCTGCGTGTTCGGCGGGATACAGGTGCGGATGATCCCGCGAGCAGCCATCAGGCAGTCTGCGTATTCCGCGATGGGGACGATGCTCAAGTCAATGCGTTCGAGTCCGGACGTCGGTCCCATGATGAAACCGTGGTCAAACGCCAACATGACGGTTTTACCCGTGTCCGGTCTGAAGATGCGCGACAACCGGTCCTTTACGCCCCAATCGAGGTTGTCACATCCCTTGAGGTAGAAGCTCTGATTCTCAACCGGCTTGCCCAAGCCGAAATTACTACCATCTCTGATATCGTCACGATCCGCCATTTCTGACTTTCCTTCGCTTCTGGTTCAGGCTTCTTTCTGCGAAGCCCGGTCAGGTGTTTGTTGTCCTCAGGAGACCGCAGCTGCAAAGCCGCGGAATATGTGCGAGATGCTCACCGCGCCTGGATCATAGTGACCGATCGCCCGTTCGCCCATGGTTCTGGCTCGCCCGAACTTAGCGACGTACGCTTTGGTTTTCTCGGCCCCCTCGGTCGCTGCTTCAGCTGCTGCCGAGAACGCTTCACCCAGACTCTTGTTGCCAGTCAGCGCTTCGCCAAGGGCTTCCGTTGCCGGACGCAGGGCATCGAGCATGGTCTTGTCGCCAAGCTGGGCCTTGCTGGTCTTCTGGAATCTGTCCAGACCGGCTTGGAACACTGCTGCGGTTTCCTCCGGGGTAAGCTCATCGGCCGTTGCTGCTGACGCGAGGCCGAGGAAGTAGGATCCCAGCAGCGGACTGGTTGAGCCGCCATCGCAGGTCATCACCTTCATCGCGACAGACTTGAGCATGTCGCCCATGGACTTGTCCGCTGCCTCCTCGACCGCGACGCCGATCGCCTTCATGGTCCGCGACATTGCTATGCCGTGGTCACCGTCGCCGGTGGCAGCGTCCAACTTGGACAGATTCTCGTGCTCTGCCGCAATGTTGGCTTCTGCCTGTTTGAGCATTTCCGCGAAGATTGCTTTACTGAACGCTGACATGCCGGCTCCTCCTCGAGGTCAGGCGACTGTGAAGAAGGGCGTGTCACATGGCGCGTCCCACAGTTCTCTGATCTCATCATCAAGTTTGCATGCGATCATCTGGTAACCGGCGGCTTCCTGGACAGTCAGGAATTCCCCAGTTCTTCCGCGGACCACGCTGATACCTTTTGCCTCGAAGTATTTCGCTGCGTCGGCAAAGGTGATGAGCATTTCCATCATGGTGGTCTTGCCGGAGCCGTTGACGATCAACAGGATCTCATCGCCTGCTGCCAGACCAAGCCGATCAATGATCCTCTGTGAGAGCAGATCGGCCGTGTCCTTGGCGGACTTCATGTCCATGCGGACGCCGCCGCCTTCACCATGCTGGCCGGCACAGATCTCCATCTCGTCGTCACCCATCTCGCCACACTCGTCACCGGTTGATGGATGCGTGGCGATCTCTGAGAGGACGGCAATGGTCCCCATGTTGCTGTTCACTTTGTCCGCAATCCGGTAGACCTGGTCGAGATCCATGCCGCGTTCTGCTGCTGCGCCGGCGACTTTGCAGATGATGAGACAGCCACCGAGGCCACGTCCTTCTTCTTCTGCAGTTGGGCGGATCTCTTCAGTGGTCAGGACTTCCTTTACCGTGATCCCCTCCAACTCGGCCATTTCCTTGGCCATGTCGGCACACATGACATCGCCGGAATGGTTGAGGGTGACCAGGAGCGTACCCGCATCGCGTTTGAGCATCTGCATGGCTTCCAGGACATTTACCGGGCCAGGAGCCGCCCAGATGTCGCCAACCACAGCGATGTCGAGCATGCCGGGTCCAACCCATCCCTGAAGGGCGGGTTCATGGCCGGCACCACCCAGGGTAAGCAAGGCCACTTTGTCCGTTGACTTCGGGGTTGCGCGGCAGACCAGTTTCTCGGACTCAAGCTTGACCGTCTGCGGGTAGGCCATCGCCAGGCCTTCAAGCAGTTCGGCGGTGAGGTCGTCGGGATTGTTGATGAACTTCTTCATGCTGGCTAAACCTTCTTCGCTCTGCGCTGAACTCGCGTCTGCTATTCGTCGATGGACATGTACTCAACCGGGGCATCGTCCTCGAGGATGAAACCGACGGTGACTCCGGGGGCCGCCTCAAAGGGCTCCAACAGGCATGGTTTGCCTTCCATCGCCTCGGCAACGTTGTCCACCTTGAAGGCTACGTGCGGAACCTTTTGCAGTGCTTCGGGCATGGGACTGCCGTCTTCGAAGCGGAGCCACTCGATCTTGTGCTCGCTGTCTGCGACATCCGTGACGTAGAGCTTGGCGCCCTCCATGTACGTCTCGTTCTCGCGTTTCTTATCCGTCGGGATGCCGATGTGATGGAATTCCATTTCCGTTCTCTCCTACTCGTGAGTCGGTATTCTTACTGTCGCTCTGGGCGAATCGAGCGTGCCCTGCGCTACTCGCTACCGGTGCAGGCAAAGCTCATGCCCGGCTTACTGAACTCAACCTGGTTGTGGAATGTGGCATATTCGGAGAGGATCGCACCACTCTTGGCGGCGCGCAGGAAATGCCAGGATTCGGCGTTGTCCTGTTTGTAGATCTCGCCTGGGCCGAGCTTCACGACATACTTGCACTTGAACCAGGGCTCCCCATAGCCCCACGGACGCTCGTCCTCGGGGAGTTCGCTGATGAGAATCTCTTTTCCCCCCGGCGTTACGAGTTCACTGAAGAAGTACACCTCTCCGTACCGGACGTGCCAGGCTTCCATTTTCGGACCGAACCCGCTCTCGCCGCCGACGTGGCGGTGTTCCGGAAGAGCCTGCATCGGGAGGCAGTAGATCTCGTGTCCGAGGTAGCCGAACTTCTGGCCCTTGAATTCGCCATCATACTGTTGGCACCCGCTCTTCCCGTATTCACCTTCCTCGTTGATCCAGAAGATGCCGCCCATCCCCAGCTGTGCGTTCTGGCCCTGGAGGAAATCGCATACCCAGAATTCATCGGTTTTCAAGACCGCCGGAATGGGGTAGTTGAATCGCGCCATCATCGCGAAGTAGGCGTCCTTTGCCGCGTCCGCCTGGAAGACGCCATCCTGGTAGAACGCCTCATTCTGGACGGCTGTGCATCCCTTCGTTCCCTGCGTGGACTGGCAGCCTGTCGTCCACAGGACCGCAACGGCCGCGACGGTGACCAGCAGAATTGCTTGCTTGGTGCTCCTGAGTACTTGCTTCATCGATACGTTCCTTCTCCTGCTCTGCTATTTGCTACTGGTGGTACACAACATCCATCAACGTCGAGATCCCGACGATGCCCTCATAGAGGGATAGGCAACTGCTTCTCGACGACGGGAGTGACACGATAGCGTGGACTGGTCGGGGATGCAAGATTCCGGGAGTAAATCCCGCGCAACGTGAGACCCTCACGACGGGGCCCAGCTCCGGCTCCGAATGGCGCTGAACTGAGCACATCAGTCGCTGGTCGTGCAGGTCAGACTGTCCACATGGAATCGGCCATTGTGTTTGCCGGCGCTGATGATGCCAATCCAAGTGGCAATCCTGAAGTTGCCGTTGCCGTAGGGCAAGTCTTCGAACGTCTTGACCGTGCCGTCAGGGAGCGTGACACTTAGATTGTAGGCACCGTTTCGCCCTTGGTCGAGTTTACAGTCGATCTGGTATCGAATCCAGGTGTCCGACGGAACCCGCAGACCGAGTTCTCTGCCACTTGCGACAACTTGGTGCGTTGCGTCGAGTTGGACGGACGGACCGCTCGTGAACGGTGCGCCGTTCGCGTAGTCGCGCAGCTCGATCTGCGGTTGAGCGTCGGCATCCGTCATCAGGGCGAAGGAAACCTGCAGCGTTCCCGTGCCGAACCCAAGTTGGCGGTACATATGGGGGTTGTAGTCTGCTTTGATCGTGGTGGCATCCTGAAGCATCAGGGAGTGCTTGCCCTCGGCAGCCGCGTCCGCGGCGACGGCGATGATGCCGCCTTGCTCAGTGGCCGCATGGAGCACGAATGTGGCGGGCGGCGCGCCGGCCACGTCGTCCTCGAAGTCGTGGGTAATGGGGGCTAGCTTCCCGGCCGAAAGCTCCGCCATAGGCATCGGCGCGATGGTTTCCGGCAAGCTCACCCACTCACGTTCCCCGAAAAGTCCGACCCGAGCGACATCGAGGGGGCTGAAGCCCAACTTGAGTGCAGTTGAGTCGGGTCCCAGGGAGAAGTCTCTGCTTTGAGGATCGGCAAATCCGGGGTCGGCGACGACGGAGTGCGTGCCGCGCCCACTCTCCCTGAGCCAGTCCGTGAGAGGCTGTCCGTCCCATTCAGGCTCTGCACCTGCGCTGTTCCAGTAGAGATTGCTGTCGCAGGCGCTGCCGGTTGCTCCGGGCTCATTCCATTGGACACAGAGCCGTTCCCCGGCGCTGTAGATCAGGTTGCGGTGCAGCGCTCCGACGCCGCCGAGCTGCCAGAAGGTGGCGCCTTCGGCGAAAGCGAAGATGTTGTTGCGCACGGTGTTCTGTCCGAACCCGCCATTGAATAGAGTTCCACCGGCGTGATGGAACAGATTGTCCTCAATGAGGAGGCGTGAGCTGCCCTGGTCCCCGTAGAGACAGGTGGAGCCGTAATGTCGGTGGTGGATGTCGTGAATGTGGTTTCCACGAACCACCGTGCCCGGTGAGTTGCCAAGCAGATAGATCCCACCCAGATCGCTAAGGTGTCGGCGACCGATGCGGTGGATATGGTTGTACTCGATGAGGTTGTCGTGGGCCCAGCTCGGGCCGGAATCCCAGGACATACCGACGGACACGCCTGAATAGGGGAAGTCACTGATCTCGTTGTGAGCCAGCCGATTCCAGGACGCCCGAGCAAGGCAGGCCCCGATCCCGGAGGCGAAGATCACCCCCCCGTGATGGATGAAATTGTTCTCGATCGTGCTGTAGCCGCAACGCCGCTCGGGTGGCAGAGGCGCGTGCTGAAGCCAGCCTTCCTTGACCCCGTCCGGATGCTGTTCAAATGGGTACTTCGAGTAGAAGTAGTTATGCCCGATTTTTACGCCACCGCCGCCCAGGTCGAACAGGTGGTTGTGGAACATACGGACATGGCGTGAGCCTTGCCCCAGGTTGATGCCATACAGACCGACGTGGGAAATCTCGCAACGCGAGACTGAGCAATGCCTGGCTCCCACCATGTCGATCGCGCCGGGAACGACGATGTCGGCCTGGTACGCGACGTAACCCGTGTCTTCCATCTCCCAATCACCGTAGCGGAATGCGAGCTCGCGGAAGTGCAGATACTCCACGTAGTTGCCGGCTCGCGCAGTGCCCCTGAGCTGGACAAATCTGGATACGCGTGGTGCGAGGATCTCCGTGTTATTCGGTGTCTCGTCGGGGCGTGGGATGTAGGAGAGAACGCCGCTGCGACGGTCAAGATACCACTCGCCGGGGACGTTCAGCAGCTCCGGAACATTCTCGACCCAGTAACGGTTTTCGCCGCTGTGGATGGCAGGCCAGCATGCACCTCGGCGGAACAGGACCGTTCGGCTCGACTCGTCAAGAAACTCGACCTTGCGGATACCCCGAGCCCAGGCTTCATAGGTGAAGAACACGGCCTCGTTGAGGCGCGGCCAGTTTTTGATATCTCCCTCGGAATAGTGGAAGCCGCGGTGTGGGCGGGTTTCGTAGCGACTGCGTTTTTTCCCGGAAGCGGGGTCCTTCTTCAGCTGTTTGGCGACGGTCAGGAAGTGAGCCGGGTTGTCCGGTGTCCGCGCGCGTTGTGCGCGTTTTCCGTTGACGAACAGCGTGCGGAAATACCAGTCACCGTTCTTGACGTCAGGGAGGTCCGTCTTCCAGATGCCGTTCTCGATCGTCCAACCGTCGATGGTTCGGCTGCCGCAGAACTCGACATCTTCGTCGCGGTACGCGCAGAAGGTCACAGGCGTTTGTTCTGTAGCGGAGTCCGCAGGCTCAAACGTCACCGTGGCATCCATGCGGTAACGGCCCTCCCGGAAGAAGACGTCTACGGGCAGCTCAATCTTACTGCCGGTGCGGAGTTCTCGGATGCGATTTCGCGCTCCCTCGAGGCTGGCCAGCGGGCCATCGGTTTTGTCGGGCGCGGGAGCCGGCAGAGCCCCTGTCCAGGCATCGTTGCCGTCTGTTGCCACGTAAAGGGTCACGTTCGGAGGAATGGGCTCCTTGGCGGCGTAGGCTCCAAACGTCCCCGCCCAGAGCATGCCCACTACCAGGAGGCAGGGGAATGCCCCATGGCCCGGGACGGACGTGAAGCGCGTCTTGTTCAACGTGCGGTCTCTACTCACTGCCTTCTCCTCATGATCGGGGACTGACTCACAGATCGAAACCGGAGATCAGGCCGTCGCGCGCGAAGGGGGAGCGCTCTGCGATGCCGTCTTTCGCCCGGGCAATCTGGATTGCTTCACCTGAAGGACGCGGGATCGGGCCGGCCACCGAAGGATCACCAGTCTCCCGCCTTTCCTGATCGAGAATTTCTGCCAGGGCCGTCTCCGTGTCAGCAAGGTCCGGTCGACCAGCGAGAGTCTGCGTTTCGGCCGGGTCGGCCACCAAGTCATAGAGCTCAACAGGAGGCCGGTCGCGCAGGTGTTCATTGCCCATGTCGCGCCGACTCAAGCTGCCCTCGATGTCGGTTGGCAACCACAATTCCGGCCCCGGCTCGAGGTTCAGAATGTACTTGTAGCGTTCTGTCCGGATAGCGCGTTTGGTGTCTCCGGGCAACGTGTTCTTTTCGGCAAAGATGTGGCTGCGCGGTGAGTAATCGCCGGCGGACAGCAAAGGCAGGAAAGAGCGTCCCTGGATGGTGCTCGGCGCGGGGCTTCCGGTTAGTTCAGCGATGGTCGGCAGGAGGTCGACATTGCTGATCAGCTCTGTGATGTGCCGTCCTTCAGGCACCACCCCGGGCAGGCGCATCATCAGGGCCGTATGGATTCCCGGATCGTAGAGCGTACCTTTGGCGCGAGGGAACGGACTGCCATGGTCCGTTGTGAATACGACCAGCGTGTTGTGGGTCAGCCCGGCCTGGTCAAGGGCGGCCAGGATGCGGCCCACGGCTGCGTCGAGGCCGGCCACATCTGCATCGTAGTCCGCGAAGTCCTGCCTGGCTCCCGGTGTGTCGGCAGCATAAGCCGGCAGTTCGACAGTTCTCAGATCCGTGTCATGCGGATAGTGGTAAGGCCGGTGGACTTCGGTGAAGCCAACGCGAGCGTAGAACGGCCTGGACTGCTCGCGGCCACGGTCCTCCAGGAACGCACACAGCCGGGGGGTAACGGTGTCGCAGTTGGCGTGTTCCTTTCGGGGAGACACAAACTCGAATCCCAGCTGTCCCGTGCAGTCGTTCCGGACTTCGTGCTGGTGCCCGAACAGTCGCGTTTCGTAACCATTCTTGCGCAAAATGGTGGCGATTGTCCGGTTCGACTCTCGCCAATTCCAGCCCAGGTTGACCAATCCCATCAGGCCGTTGACGTGTGGGTACTGTCCCGTGACGATGCTACCCCGGCTTGGCGAGCAGAACGGGGCTGTGGCAAAGTGGTTAACGAAACGCACGCCTTGGCCAGCAAGCCGGTCGAGGTGCGGAGACCGAGCACTGTTCACCCCATAGCACCCCAATCGAGTTCCCAGGTCATGGCAGGTCATCAGCAAGATGTTCGGTCGATGCATCTGGAACACATGCCTCCACGTGGTTGCCGTTGGTAGTCTGAGGCGACTCAACCCTGAACAGTCATCTTCGTCCTATCGCATTGCAAGCACTAACCATGTGCGGTGCCGTAAAATGCCAGAACAGAGGCCCGAAATGTGCAATCGAGAGTCCTTCCGTCCAGGCGACGGGCACCCCAACGCGACGCGTCGACGTGCCGTCCCTTCCCTTTCGCTATCAACTGTGGTGGGGCGCCATACGTTTGCTCAAGCAGAGGGGGGGAGATTGCATAAGTGCCCCGTTGGCGCTATGGGTCTCAACCGGAGCGGCGACCCGCTGCCGGAGTTCTGTTGTCCGCGGTTTCTGGGATCTACACGCGTGAGGAATTGCCATGCTGAGAGTGTTGGTGTTGGGTTGTGCGTTCGTACTGGCTGTGACACGATCGGGGCTGTGCGCTGCCCCCATCGTGACAAACAGTGACTTCAGTGCCACCACGGTAGCAGGCGGGAATCTGCCAGTCGCCTGGAGCGTCCCGGCTGGCAGCCCGTGGACCGGTACGAATGCCGATGGTCACAGCGGCCAATTTTCGCTGCAGTGCCGCGCTCGGCGCGGCACGATGACAGCGCCGGTTACGCAGACCGTGACGCTTCCCGCAGACACGACACTGGTGTTGACCTGTGCCCTGAAGACCGACGGCAAGCTGAAGCCTGTTGTGCGGATTCGTGGCGGGGCTGAGACTGGAGTCGAGCTCGCGCGGATCGTCAGTGCTGGCGTGCCTGGGCGCTGGCAGCGCTACGCAGTCGCGTTCAATACGGGGGCAGGGGGGGCGACCACGGTTGAGCTTTGGGTTGACGTGGCACAGCTCCACCGGCCTGACCGCCCTGGGCGCGCCGGTTCGATCGCTGTCGACGACGTGCAGGTGCTCACCGCCACGGCGGCGCAGGCGCCCCGAGACAACGCGTTCGCTGTAACCCACGAGAACGTGGCGCGCGGTAAGCCCTACACGCTCTACCCCTCCCCCGGCTATGTGCATTCCACCGATGCCGGTGATCGAACGCAGATCACCGACGGGCAGTACACAGTCGGTTACTTCTGGACTCAGAAGAGCACGGTGGGCTGGAGTCGAGTCAAGGATATTGCCATCACCATTGACTTGGGGGCGGACACACCGATTCGGGGACTCATGTTCAGTACCGCTGCAGGCGTAGCCGGCGTCAAATGGCCGGGCTCGATCGCTGCGTTGGTGAGCTCTGACGGGAGAGCGTATCATCGACTGGGGGATCTTGTCGAGTTGAGTGCCGGAGACACAACACCGCCGGACGCGTATGGCGTCCACCGTTTCGCTACGGATAAGTTCAAGGCGCACGGCCGCTTTGTGAAACTGGAAATTGCGCCTGTTGGGAACTGCTGTTTCGTGGACGAGATCGAGGTATACCGTGGGGACGCCGAGTGGATTGAGCTGCCGCTTCCTGGAGAAGCGGTGAATTATCCGCCGGACTACTTTGAAGAGAGTGTTTTCGATGCCGCGTGGAAACGGCGGATCGGTATGGATTTGGAGGCGGTGCGAACGGCGGTTGACGTGGCGACGATCGAGCCGGGGCTGCGTCGCCGTTTGAAGGCTGATCTGGCCGAGATCGATGCCGCCACCCGCGCGCTGCCGAGCTTGGATCCGGCGACGTTCCGTGGGGTATTTCCGTTCAATGAGGTGCATGCGCGCGTGTACGCTGTTCTGGGCGTTCTCCGTGGCGCACAAGGCCACGCGCCAGTGGTCGCCTGGCGCGCAGATCCGTGGGCATACATCGCGCCGATGGTCACGCCAAGTTCGGCGGCGCCGGAGATCCGCATTGCTGCGATGAAAGGGGAAATGAGGGCCGGGGCGGTCAATCTCACCAACTGCAGCGGCGCCGCCCTCAATCTGCGGCTTGCCTTTACCGGATTGCCGGGCGCTCCAACTCCCGGCTGTTTGATCGTTCATCAGGTTGAGTGGACCGATACACGGGAGGGACTCGCCGTAGCCGCAGCGTTGTCCGAGATCGTGATGACAGAAGGAAGCTACACAATCTCACTCCCTGCCGGGATGACGCGACAGGTGTGGTTGTCCTTCAGGCCCCGTGACCTGAAGCCGGGCATGCACCGGGGGCGATTGCGCATCACGGGAGGAGAGGCGGTATCCTTGGACGTGCCTGTGGCCTTGCGTGTTTTCGATGTGGACTTCCCCACGGCCCCGAGGCTGCATGTCGGCGGATGGGACTACACGAACAGCACGCTGTACGGCGTCACGGCGGCGAATAAGGATGCCCTGGTGGCGCATTTACAGGATCGGTATGTCGACTCTCCCTGGGCGACCTCAGACATCCTGGGGTACGGTGAGTTCGATGCGGCCGGACAGTTCACGAAGCGGCCCCCTACCGTCAGGCTCGATGCCTGGGTTGAGCGTTGGGCAACCGCGCGCAACTACCACGTGTTCAAGCGCGTCGGAGACTCGATTGGGGGCACGAAAATCGGTGAGCCGCTGTTCGCGAAGAAAGTTGCCTCCTGGATCACGTTCTGGGTGGCACATGCGCGGACACTCGGGATTGAACCGAGCAGGCTCTTCCTGCTGTTGGTTGACGAACCCCGCGGCCGAGCCGAGGACGAGACCATCATTGCCTGGGCGCGGGCGATCAAAGCGGCCGAGCCGGAGGTGGTCATTTTTGATGATGGAACAAGGCCGGTGGAACGCATTCTGCCGGACATCATGGACGCGATCGACGTCATTTGTCCGCATCGCCCGACCCTGTTGGACCCGGAGAGCGATCGTCCTGTCAGTTCAGTCATTGGTCAGGTCAAGGCCGGCGCGCGCCTGTACCTCTACTCCTGCAAGGGACCGGCACGGCTTCTGGACCCGTACGCTTACCATCGCCTGCAGGCCTGGTCCTGTTTCCAGCTGGGGGGAGAAGGCAGTTTCTTCTGGGCCTTTGGCGCCAGCGGGGGCGGCAGTTCCTGGAATGAGTATGCGTCAAGTCAGACGGCTTTCACGCCGCTGTTTCTGGGGCCGGACAGTGCCACGCCCGGCAAGCACATGGAGGCAATCCGGCAGAGCGTCGGTGATTTTGAGTACCTGGCGATGTTGCGGGACCGCGTTGTTGGGTTGGGAGCGACTCAGCCGGACCACCGGTTGCTGCAGACTGCCCGCACGTTGCTGGCCACCGCGGTGGACCGGGTTCTGTCAGCTCCCGGCGTCACGGGACTCAAGTGGGAAGATGAAAAGGACACCACCATCGCTGACGCTGTCTGTTGGGAGATTGGTGAACTGCTTGAGCGGCTGAAGTAGCCCCGTGACGCGGTTACAGGCCGACTTCGGCGAGATGGAACTTGATGCCGTTGGGGCGTAGAGCATCCTGCACATCAGCCACATTGAGCTCACCAGGCTCGCACTTGTGCTCGGCTGCGAGCGCGGCGGCAACGCCAGCCGCTTCGCCGGACATCACGGCTGCCGGAATTACCCGGTAGACTTCCCAGGCGTCGCCCTCGGTGCTCATGCTCCGTCCGGCAACCAACACGCCCCTGATCTTCTGCGGAAGTAACGTGCCATACGGGGTTTCCCAGACGTGGCCCGATTTGCGCCAGTCGGCGTAGAGACCGATGGAGTCGGCAGCGTATGTTCCGTGCTGGTCGTCGCTCAGGGAAACTCTCCCTTTGATCCGGGCGATCTTGCGGAACTGGGGCATCGCCGGGAGATGGACGGGGAAAAGGTGGTGTCGGTCACTGAAACCGTCCCTGTAAGAGCGGTCGTAATAGTCACGCAGCGTCTGCCACGTGTCGCGGGTGAAGGCGGTTACACTCTTGCCATCCAGCGGATAGCCGGCGAGGAACTCATCTCGCCAAGCCCCGAAGACTTTGATGTGGACGGAATCGACCAAGTGGTACTGTCGGGTGTCGGGAGAATTTTCCATGACCCAGGGAGTTTTGTAGTTCTCGGAGGTGACGAACTCTCCTCCCGCACGACGCACGATCCCGGCATCGCCGGTGGTGTCGACGAAGCACTTGGCTCCTATTCGGCCTCGTCCGGAGACGTTTTCGACCTCAATGGCAGTCACTTTCTCCGCAGAGGTCTCCACTGCACAGAGGAGCGTCTCGAGCCAGAGGTCAACTCCTGCTTCGTTGAGCGCGCCGTCCATAGCGATCGTGAGGCCGGCTGGTGCAAAGTGGCACATGAAACGGTCGAACCCGGCACCGGCCGTTCCGCCCCATCGTTCAGAAAGGTCGAATGGGCCGTACGTGAGGCTGCATCGCAGCAACTCCTCGGCGATCCCGAATGTGACCTGTGTGCCGTTGCCGTCGCATAGAGGGAGGTACACGTACACCAGGCCTGAGGTAGCCAGGCCACCAATCAACGCTTGTTTCTCGATCAGAGCGACAGAGCATCCCCGGCGAGCCGCGGCCAAAGCTGCGGCGACCCCTGCAACGCCAGCCCCTGCAACGACGACATCATAGTCCTTATGGAAATCCATCAATGTCCTTCTGTTCCTGACACGGAAAAGGCCTGGAGAACCCTCTGAATCGCTTGCCATGGTACTTTAGCCGGACGTGGAGATTCAGCAAAAGGGGAATCAGGCAGCAGCACCACTTGCTGCGTGGGGGCAGTGGCTACCAAAGGGCGAAGGCGAGCCCTATATTCACGGCCGTGATCGAGACCAGGCAGCCGTTCCGTCCATGGAATCCCAGATTGGAGCAAAGCAGGCCATGCTGAATTCTTCTTCTTCCGTTGTTCGGAGCGGGGCTGCTCTGGCAGCACTGCTGACCGCCGTTGTTGCTCCGGGTGCCACCAGAGACCTCGGTGACGGTTTCCGCGACCATGGTGTGGCGACACCGGTCAGCAATCACAGGGGCACTGTGGCGACTCAAGACGGCCAAGGGCATGATGTCGTGCTGATCTGGCTGTTCGACAAGCGCGGCGGATACGCCATCCTCATGGTGGATGTGGACACTGGCACGTCCCGGCAGATTGCTACGCCCTTCCCACCGGCCGGGGACTGCCCGTACGCGTCGCTGCTGTCCTCCCGCAATCGGTACTACACTCAATTCGCCAGTCACTTCGTCGAGTTCGACCCGGTCGCAGGTACCTTCACATTCTGCGAGAAGACCAAGCCCCAAATGGCCATGGGCATGACCGAGGACGACGATGGGCGGATCTGGGCGGTCAGCTACCCCAACAGCGGCGTGGTCTGTTTCGATCCGGAAACGGAGAAACTGCGGGACTATGGGTGGGTACACGACGAGAATTGGCGACAGTACCAGCGTTACGTGGCAACGGATGACGCCGGCTGGCTCTATTTCGGCATTGGGAGCACGTGCGGTCAGATCATTTCCCTCGAACCGGTGACCGGCGAAGCCACTCCTATCATCGAGACAGGTGACCGAGTCCAAGGCACGGCTTCGGTGTATCGGGACATGAACGGCAAGGTCTACGGCTGCAATGGTGCGGACGTATGGTACGAACTCCACCGAGGCGACGCTCGGAAACTCCCGGAGTCAGCGCGGGTCCAACGGAAGCCCATCATTGCCGGTAGCCAGAGCTTGGTCCATCGGGAATTCCCGAGCGGGCGTCGACTCACCGTCTGCGACACTGTTGAGCGGCACCTGACCGTGACGGACCCGAGGAGCGATCAGGTCAAGAAGATCACGTTTAACTACACGAGCGAGGGAGCGCATATCATGGGGATTGCTGCTGCGCCGGACGACACGCTTTGCGGCGGCACGGCGTTTCCCATGCGGTTCTTCAGCTATGATCCGAAAACTGATGCCTGGATCAACCGCGCTGCCTACGGGCAGTGGAATACCGTGGCTCGGCAGGGCGGTCAGTTCTTTGCAGGGGGGTATGGGCATGGTTTCCTCTTGGAATGGGATCCGTCTGAGCCATGGGTGCCAACCGTGGCGGGCGGGGGGCGGCCGGAGACCATCGGCTGGGGCTACACCGGACGCGATCACTACCATTTCAAGGGCATGATCGACGACGTGCGGATACACGATCGGGCTCTGACAGCCGAGGAACTGACGAGCCATTCCCGGGGGAATGGCGTAGCGTGTTGGGCGTTCGATGAAGGAGAGGGAGCGACTGCCGGGGATTCCTCCAGGAACAAGAATCGTGCCACGATCCATGGGGCGGAATGGGTGCCGGGAAAGTCAGGCAAGGCACTGAAACTGGATGGGATGGACGATTACGTAGAAGTCCCCGACTCGCCAAGCCTGCGGGTACGCGAGGCCCTGACCGTCGAGGCGTGGGTGTATCCGACTCCCCCACATCAGAAAGGATACGGGGGGATCATCAACAACATCGCCGGGCACGCGAACAGCAGACTGCTGATCCTGAACAGCGGCGACACGATGGCGCAGGTCTTCATTGGCGGCTCAACCCAGACTGTCAAGGGCCCAGCCGTGAAGAACGGCACATGGAACCACGTCGCCTATGTGTATGACGGTGCCCGGGAATACTGGGTGGTCAATGGCGTTCGCGGGAAGGAGTACCCCAGAAACGGCGCTTTGCACACCATCTCCAACCCGACGTTCCTCACCCAATCCCATCCGGACATCAATCGCCCGCACGATCTCCTGGCGTATCCCGACGGGCGCACTCTGATCCTCGCAGGCACACCGGGCTATGGGTACACTGGCGGCGGCCTTCTCTTCTGGGATCGTGGAACCAGCCGCCGCCTACTCCGCACTCACGAGGAACTGCTTCCGGAACAGGCCACGATGAGCCTGACGCCGCTGCGGGGGGGGAAGGTGCTGGGCGGCTCCACCACCAGCCCCGGGACCGGAGGGGAGAAGAAGGCAAAGCAGGCAGAGTTGTACGTTCTCGACCTGGAAACCAAGGAGATCGAGTGGCACGCCCCGGTTTTTCCCGGCGTTCAGCACTACACAGATCTCTGTCCCGGCCCTCGGGGGTTGGTCTACGGGATCGCCGACAACCACCTGTTCTTCGTGTTCGATCCCGGCACGCGGGAGGTCGTGTTCGAGAGAGACACTGCTGACAGCCTGGGGAATACCAATTCGCAACAGGGCCCCAGGGTCTTCATCTGTACTCCGCAGGACGATGTGTACATGCTGTTCAGGAAGGGCATTGCCTTGGTGGATCCGCAGACATTTGAGGTGGAGCTTGTGACCGCTTCCCCGATTCCCATCGGGCCCGGTGGCGACTATCTCGACGGTCGAATCTACTTCGGAAGTGGTTCCCATCTCTACAGCTGGGAGCTTCCTGACTAGCGGCACTGAGTTAAGATCCGTAAAGCCCGACGTACACGCTCGGCGAAACGCGACACCGGCTCCGCCTACGTCGCTGACTGCAAACTGGTTGCAGGGCCGGCGTAGCGGCGTTTGTAGTCAGGCACTTAGTGCAGCGGTGTGCCGTTCTTCCTGCCTATCTTAGTGGCATTCAGCAACAGACACCGTCAGCGGATCCGGATATGCCCGGCAACCTCTACCAGCGCCATGCCGTGCCCCCGTATCCAGAGCTTCACCTGGTTAGGGCCGACCTCGACGATCTTTGCGTCTCTCGCCCCTACACGCTCGACCACCTGCAGAAGCTCGCCCTTCTTGGCGACGCGTTTCATGCCTTTGAGCGGGGAGGATGCCCAGCCGTCATAGAAACGGCTCAGGTCGCAGGTCACTGTTGTTTCCACCGACTCTCGGTTGAGGTTACCCACGACGAGAAGAACTCGGGGCGACTCGGGGCGGGCGTAGGCGCTGATCCGCACATCGGCGTGATCGGCCCGGATCTGGTCCTGGTTGCGCCAGTAGGGATGAAATGTCGCTGACGGTACATCGAATGCATCGAGTGTGGCAACGATGGATTTGTAGTAGGGCAGGCTGAGTCGGTACCCATCCGGCAGGCAACCGTGCAGCAGAATGGGCATGACCACCGACGGTGTGCGGTTCCACAGGTATTCGGTGACTGTCTCGTCGGTGACGCCGAGGCGTTTGACCAGGTGTTCGGCCTCGTCGAACTCCACCAGCATGTTCCCGTGGATGCCCCACGGCAGGCCGCTCTGTTCGATGCCGAAGTAGTGCAAGGGCAGCGTATCCAGGTAGTCGCGTCCCTCGTGCAGTGTCGGACTGCTGCTGGTGCGCAGGTGCTCGCCACTGTAGAAATGGGTGACAAACGAAAGGGCGGGGATTTGCACAGCCTGCGAGTTGTGCGCGATGATCGCGTAGTCCTCTACTCCGGCTTTGACGAACTCATTGACGATGCGGCGGTAGAAGTCTCGCATACCCAGTAGGCAGTAACCGCCTCGGCCTCCATGGTGGGCGTTCGAATCACGCATGGCGCAGCCGAAATCGAAATAGACTGCCGACATACCGGTGCGTCGCAGAGCATCACCGAACTTCCAGGCGTAGAAACGGCGATAGCTCTCGCTGTTGGGGCTCATCCAGAGCTCTGTCCACGGGCGGGTTTCGCCAGCCCCGACAGGCCGCGTGTAAGTGTCGTTGTGACGTACCGGCACGAGCTCCCACTCACGACGATATTCCATGGCCTCCTGGTACTCGGATGTGAGCGTGTAGGGAGTCATGTAGGGCATGTGCTTGGTGGGGGTATCCTGCAGTGTTTCCCGAATCTGCGTGTCGGCCGTTCGCATCGTCTTTGTTGCGGGATCATAGAATGGGATATCCTGGAAGAAGTTGTAGGGGTTCCAGATGACGGAGCAGTAGGCGGGTATTCGTGGTGGCTGATCCCACAGTGCATCCCTGGTGAAGACGTTGAGCGGATAGCGTGGATGCAGCGGCTTGACCGGGGTGGCCATGAAACCGAACCGGATGGTGGTCTGTGTTCCGGCGGCGAGCTTGCCCAACAACTGAACACGCAGGTCCACAGTGTCGTCGCGCGGCGTGATGAGGATGGGATCGGGGCGCCCGGGGGCCATGTCGACTCCGCCTTCGCAGAACCATGCCAACCCGCGTTCGAAGTCGCCCAGCCAGACAACCGGATAGAATCCCGTCTTGAGTGGAGTGGTCAGTTTCCTGGTGAAACCGCCGCCTGCCCCGAAGCCGCCGGATGCGAAGTGCGCGTACTCGGCGTGTTCCCGGCGGAAGGAAACACGCAGGCATACGTCGCGGATCGCTGTTTTGGCGCGAACAGCGATCTCATGGAACACCACCCCGTCATACTCCACCCAGGTCGCATGGGAGATGGCGGCCTGAGCGGTCTCCGCTGTCCCTTCGAGCTCACTGCGTACCGGCGACTCGCTCTTCAGCTTCAGCGTGGACTGCCCGACGTCTTCGCCGTCTACCAACAGCGCCATTGAGGCGGTGAGCAACTCCGGTACTCCGGCCGATGCAACCGACACGGGCAAGAGCCGTTCTCCGAACTGGTACGTCCGCCCCCAACAACCGATCGTCACTGTGTTCCCCGGCCCTCGTTTCGTTTCCAGCGCCGTGAACGGGGGCAGAACCTGATCCATGACGTCGTCCCGCTGGGTAAGCCAAACAGGGGGTTCAGACCGCATGAAGCGGCGCTCGGATGGCTCTGCCGGTCCCTTCTTCCCCAATCCCAGCAATTGGACCCGGTACTCTCCCCAGGGCCCGGCCTCGGGCAATGCCAACCTGACCTCAGCGTTCTCGGTGACATTCTGTTCCACAATGACTTGGCCGCGCGGACCGAGAAGACGCAGCGCGACGCGATCCACATCGGCCCCCGTCGCCTGGAGACGCGACGTGTACAAGCGCACGGCCGGGCGGACGACGACCGCGTGTTCTGAAAGCAGAGGAATGACGTCGAGAAAATCGGCCCGGAGTTCGAAGGGGATGGAGGCTTGCAGGAGTTGCAGGCCATCGTCACGGGTCAGGGAGTAGGCCAGGCGTTGATGGATCGTGTCGGTGACGTTTACGGCGACTTCGACATCCCGGGTTACCCCCGGAGCCATGTTCAGAACGGTCTCGATCACGGTCTGGTTCCGCTCAGGCACATCGGCTTCGAGGACGACGTTGAGCCTCGCATTCAGCGGCGTTGCGGCGGGATTGTGGAACGTGAACGTCTGGGTCATGTCGCCGGCGGAAGGTGTTCCTGACGTGGTGATGGTGTAGGGCGGTGCGGTCGGGGTGAAGGTGACGGTGGGGAAGAAGGCGGTTTCCGGATATCCTGGTGCTCCGGCGAGTGACGTTACCCCCAGCTGATCCAGACAACGCCATGTTCTGCAGAAATTGAGCTTGAGTTCTGTTCCGTCACCGGCTTTGAGGCCGAGCGTTTTCCACGGAATGGCCAGCTCCACCTCCCAGGTTTCGTTGCCATAGATGTTCAACCGCATGGTGTTGGCGATCTGCCACTTTCCTGTCCAGGCATAGTCCTTGCCCAGCATTTCGGTGAAGCCTCCCGCCGCGTTGCCCGCGAACCGATATGTACGCTCTTCTCCCTCACGGAGTATCCAGAGCTCGAACGACTCGTCGTCCCACACCTGCTCATCCGGTGCCTCCAGGTCGCGTCGTGTCCCTCCCTTGGGAATCTGTGCCCCGATGGGGAATACGCTGCGCATTGCGGCGTACAGGTGAGTGTCGTCGTAGGCCAGGTGGATCTGCTGTGGGGGAGAGTCGAAGGTGTGTCCGGGGCGATTTGCGTCGATCAACGGCAGCATTGTGGCTGCCGTGTTCCATTCGCCGTCGGCCAGGTGTCCGTCCAGTGTGGGCGCAGTTGCACGTTTGGGAATGTGGTACTGGGCCGGCTGTTCCGGGGCGGCTGTCAGAGGGCGTGCGTTCTCGGTACGGCCTGCCAGGTAGGCGATCTGCGTTGCGCTTAGGGCACCGGGGTAGACGTTCAGATCATCCACAGCGGTGTCAGCCGTGCCCCATGGGGCGTTCTGGTAGCTGCTGCCGCTGCTTGCCTTTGCGTCGAGTCCGCCCAGCTGCAGCGTTGCCCTGGCTGGGATGTTGGGCTGAAATCCGCCGGGGTGTTGCTTGCTGAGCACCAGACTGCCATTGAAGTAGACTCGGGACCGGATGCCGTCCCACGCTACGGCTACGTGGTTCCACTCGTTTACCTTCAAGGCGCTATCCGTGGTCTCGTGTCCCGGGCTGTAGACAGGTGTCCAGAGGAACTGCAGTACTGGTTCCTTCCTGGGATACTGTGCGAGATACATGATGGCGCGGCCGCGTGGACTGAGAACCAGAAGATAGCGCCATCTGGCGATCTTCTGCCAGTCCAGCGGCTTCACCCAGAAGGTGATCGTGGCTTCGTCCGGAACGTTGCCGGTTGCCTGGTAGACCAGCGGCGGGCATTCACCCAGCAGTACAGCCTTCCCGGACTTTCCGTCCACGTAACGCAGGTTGTCGGTCTTGAGGGACGGGTGCTCCTTGGCTCCCGCTGCGTGGTCGGGCAGGGCGGTGTCCTCGAAACCGATCCGAAAGGTCGGCTCCGGGATTTCCACAGCTTGTATATATGCTGTGGATACCAGGAGGGCGCATGACGCTATTGCCCAAAACTTCATTCGCCGTGATGGGGTCATCGTGGGTACTCCGTGGGATCAGAGACATTCATGGGGAGGCGTTGATCATCAGCACTTGCCTGCAGAAAGACACCTGCAGTCAGTCAGGAAGAGATGGCCTGGGGTGTTCCGGGGGGGGCACGTTGAACGGCTCAAGTCGTCGATGGATGGCAGCAGTCCGGGTCACGTGAGCCACACTTTGCGCAGGGCTCGGTTGGAGCGAACGCGCCGATGGCAGCTTCGGGGCACGAGTCAACGCATTTCCCGCACCCTGTGCAGAGGCGTTGGTCGATACACATTTTGTTCTGGCTGCACTTCACCTCGAAGCCTGGGAAGCCAGTGCAGTATTTCACGCATTTGGCGCAGAGGTCGGACGTCGCCTTCCTGATGGCGTGTTCGGGGCAGACCTTCAGGCAGTCGCAGCACGCCGTGCACAGGTCTTTGTCAATTCGGTAATATCCGCGCGTTGCGGTTGTCATGACGTTCTCCTCATCAGAAGAAAAACGGGAATATCGCTTGCGAGCATGGGACGTTCAAGCTCACCGCGGGGCTTGCGGGAGTTCGTGCCGGTTTCCGGTGCGTAGGAAATGGCGGTACCGTCGCCGGTACTCATCCTTGTAGTCGGCGACTGCCTGGTTGTAGCTCAACGGTGGGGTGTCGCACTTCAGAGCGCCGAAGAGGATCAGCTCTCCTGCCTCCAGTGGGACCTCGATGTCGTCTTCCTGCGCCGTGAGAGCGTGACCATCGATCTCACTGCGACACACGTCGTAGAACCACGGGATCCGGACAATCAGCCGCTGGGGGGCCTGGCGGTATGTTTCGGGGAGTCGGATGGTGAGTCGATCCGGTTCGGCGCGCACACTGAACGTGACCAGGCCGAATGAGGTGGGCTCATCGCACACCTGGATATCTCGGCCCGGTCGCACCCATTCCGGCGACACCGCCGATAACAGGATCATGGTGCTTCCCTGCTCCCGTACGAGCATGTTGCGCAGAAGCTGGATCGTGTTGGCGGAGCTGGTGCACTGGGGGGTGATATTGAAGACGTGACTGTATCCCCGCGTGCTCCACGGAATAGTCCCGAACTCAGCAGGCAGGTGTGTCGACGTGGAGTGCAGCAGCATGGCATAGAGTTCCCGGACGGCCCATTCCTGGTCCCACGCCGTGCCGCGCACCAGCGACGTCTGCGCGTTGTTGGGGGTCTGCCAGTAGTGCAACCCCGGTTCCTCATTGAAGACAAACTGGTCGCCGTCTCTCGCGATACTTGACGGCCAGGTGTAGGCGAGGACGCCCTCCTGGTAGCGGTCGCGCACGGTGCGCAGCGTGGCCTCGATGCGGGGGTCCGCAGGGTCGAACAGGACTTCGGGGTGCAGTGTACGGAGGTTGTCCCAGTCATTGCCTTGGATCGTGCGCTCGAGAGCTGGAGGAATGGCTCCGCCGGTCTTGGCCGTCTGCTGGTCCAGGAGCTTGTCGAACGCTGCGCGGAAGCGCCGTTCCTGGTCCTCGAAGCGGGCGGCGTCTTCGACTTCGTTCATTTCCCTGGCCATGTAGATCGCGTTACGCACGCCAATCAGCCCCCAGAGATGCTGCCCGGTTTGCCGACAGTTCTTGAGGAACGCATCATCGGCGATGGTGGCAGGACCAAACAGCCCCAGGGGATCCCTGGCGGTGACGTCTGCATGCCAGGCCATGGCCTTGATGACGCCCGGGTAGACACGTTCGAGAAAGGCTTGATCGCGGGTGAGCTGGAAGTGTCGTCCCCAACCCCAGAGGTTGTAACCGAAGAACTCCCAGTAGAGCCGGTCTTCGTACCGGTCCAGGCGGAAGCTGCCGTCCGGCCACTGTTTGCTGTGGAAGAACTCGAAGGCGTGCGTGGCAACATCGAGAAGGCCCATGTACTCGAAGCCGCGGCACAGTTCTGTCGTGTTGCCGCCCCCGTACCAGTCGTGGTAGTGGAACTTGTTGACGTTGACGATGAGTTCGCCATCCATCTCGTCGATGGTCAGCAGGTTGGTGATGGTGTTGGCAACCAGGTAGTTCTGCACCTTCTCTTCCGGGAAATGTAAGGGAGCCTTCGATACTACCTTTTCCTCCCAGAATTCAGCGATCTCCTCGAGGAGACAGTCAGCATCGGCGTCACGCACGAGTTGGCTCTCAGGTGAGCCATCGGACAACGGCAAGATCGGCAATTTGTAGGTGAGGGTTTGGGCCTCTCCGGGGGCGAGCACGAGGCAGTGTGTGGCGACGCCCACGGGTGTGTGTGGCGCGATGGTGTAGCGCGGTTCCGGATCGCCCTCGATCTCACCGGAGAAGTAACGGCGCATGCGAAGGCCCGAGTCCTCGAGGGATAGCCATTTCCTGGAGGGGCTCGGGACGGCGGGAAAGGTGTACACCATGCGCCCGTCGCGCATTAGGGCGTCGTCGGTCCAGTCGAACTGCCAATGGGGATTGAATGTCGCCTGGCCTTCGACCAGTTGCTCCGGGATGCGATCGAGTTTCTGGCCGAATCGATAGTCGGCCAGGCTGCTGTACATCGTGTTCGAGGGGCCGCGGAAACGCCACGCAGCGCTCAGATGAGCGGCTCGTGGCTCATTCTCAAGCTCGTTCGAGACGGTGATCCTGGCGAAGCTGACCGGCAACCCCTTGAGCCCTCCACCGAGATCTGCTGCAAAGAGCTGGAACGCGAACCGGACACCGTTCTCCTCAAGTGCATATTCCACGACGGGGAGGTAGCCCCGGTTGAGCGTGCGGATGCGGGCTCGGACCGGGACGGGGGGATTGCCGGTGAAGAACATCAGTTCGCCAACGCCCGTCCAAATGTAACCTTCCGGGGTGACCTCTGTTCCGAGGAGAGCCCCCCATGAACTCAGCGGATCCGTCGGGTTGGCAAAGTAGGAGAACGGCTGGCCCGGTGGATCCATTAGCTCAGGATCGAGCATCCCGTAGAGATCTGCCATGATTCAGTCCTTTCAGGCAGGGCGGCGTGGGAACGAGGTAAAACTCAGGAAGCTTGGCGCCACGAAACGGTTTCTTCAAGGTGGCACCGGGCATCCCTGCCATGCACCAGAGCAAGCCTTGCCCGGTGATTCCGTGGGAGGCAAGATGCCTCCCACCGCTCTGGGAACCGCTGCATTCAAGTTCAGATCCCTCACGGCCTTTTCGTGAACCCCGCGTCAGAGTTGGGCGATATGGATCGCCCCGAGGCGATCGGCGCCTCCGACAGCAATGAATCTCTCGCCGGGGCTGACGGCAATTGACGAGAGGACATTGCTGGCAGATGGGCCGTCGAAGTACCCGTGTATGTTATAGACCAGGAACCCGAGTTGACGCAGTCCGTCCCGGTCATCGTACGTGAATACCGTGCCCAGGTCCTCCTCGTCCCCGGCCGTTCCCCAGAGCTGGGTTTGGCCGTGGTTTGTGCAGAGGGCGCGCACCGGTCCGTAGGGGGCGGCGTTGCCCAACGCATAGACACTGTTTCCATCGATTCGGGCGAGCAATCCGTCCCGTGTTCCGACCATTTTCCGGTCACTGTTCCAGTCGCAGACCGCTGATGCTTCAGCCAGGTACTGACGGCCGACCACATGTGGCAGCGCTAGGTCGATATCATCAAGCTCGGGTGGCTGGGGGAGAACGCTGGCAAGGAGCCACTCTCGGTAGCTCGCATCGGTGCTGTCAAGTGGCATGAAGTCCTGCACGACGCCTTCAGCGGTGACTTTGAAGGCGTACATCGTGCGCTGGCCGCAGACGCCATGGAGCAGGTCGTGTTCATCCCAGACGAGCCCGACGATGGCTGAATCTCCAATGTCTGTATGGGGGACGTGGCGCCAGATGCGTACGGGAGTGATGGTCTCGATTGGGAAGGCGTAGAAGGGGTTGGTGGCAGTGGTTTCCTCGGTGGCCTTGCCGCGCTTCTTGAAGGCCGTGACTTGCTCGTCCGTCATGGGCTTGGGGCGGAAGAACGGGTCCGTTGAGACGGGGCCCGGCTCATGCATATGTCGGCGGAACGTACCGAGATCGATACTAAGCACACTGAGCCCGCCGTCGTGTCCACCGCTATCGACGATGTGGAGGAGGTCGCGTTCGCGGTCGATGCGCACACCGGAGGTCTGGCCGTGCATGTGCGTTACCGAGCCGACAGCTCCGAGGCATTCGGGTTGTTCACCGTTCTGGTAGTTCCAGCGCATCAGGTAATCGGGCATCGCGTAGGTCTGGAAGTCGTCGTTGGGCTTCTGGAAATTGTAGATCGCAATGACGTACCAGAGCACGCCGTCTTTGTCGACTGCGAACTCGTTTACGCCCATGGTGGTCGGCATGGTGTCTACGAACTCGTCAAAGGTCGTTTTGCGTCCCAGCGAGCTGACCGTCAACGTGGCGGTGTCGAGCATGAAGAAATCATCTGAGCAGAAGGTAGAAAAGAGCATGCGATGGTCATCGAGATTGTGGGCCTGGCTCATGTAGCGGTACCAGGTGTTGTTGCAGTAGTTGTCCGGGTACTCGGGGACGCGCCAGTTCAGGTCCTCGAGCTTGACCGTATCCACGTTCACGCGCCATAGGTACCCGGATTTGGTGCACCCGTAGATGTGCTGGTCGGGGCCGGGGTGCAGCCGGTAGCAGAAGAGTTCGGCGGCCTTCCCGAGATCGGTGACCTCCCGATCGTCAAGCGAGAAACGGTACACATGTCCGCGCATGAAACCGATCATGTAGATCGCGTTGTGCTTCGCGTCGTAGGTGGCACCGTAGATACTCTCGCGAGGAGCGGGTATGCCCCAGTTCTCGCTCTTACCCGTTGCCGGGTCGTAGCACACCATGGTCGACCCGGGCCATCCCTCCCAGATGTGGGTATGATGGGCAAGCGGCATCCATTCGGGGTGTTGCGGCGCACGATCGGTCGAGTGCGTGGTGGCAAAGATCCGCCCATCGGGAAGGAAGCAGAGGGATTCATGGAGCTTCGTCATCGGCAGTTGACGCGACTGCGGCAGGACAACGTCCTCCGCTTTCAGGCAGATCCTGCCCGCGTCAGTTGGGTAGTCGTAGGCAATGAGTCGGGTGTGCCGGGCAGTGCCTGACGCGTCTGAAGCAGCATAGTAGAGGGTGCCACCCGGGGCCAGGGCAATGTCCCAGCATCCGTGATAGTCCAGCCCGCCCAGACCAATGCGTTGGCGCACTCCTGTCTGGCTGATGACGCGGAAGTAGTCATCGGAGAACATCTCGAAGCGGTGTGTTCTGGTGCTCATTTGTGACTCCCGGATCCAACGCATTGGTGCCTACGCTTTCTTGAGCGCTGCGACGTCGTCTCGCTTGTTTTAGCGGCTGCACGGAAACCCCGGCTCGAGAGGACTCTCGCCCTCCAATGGGCATTCCTTGGCTGCGTCCACGCCATGAGCTCGCGAGGCCCCGCGCTCATTTGTCAAACGGGCCTTTCAGTCGGACCACTTTGGGGGTGACGCGGTCCAGCGCCTTGCCGCCGGATACCGGAAGTACCTCAAAGGTGATGGGGATGTCGCCCAGGGGGAGTGCTGAGGTTGGTACGGGAATCACTCCGTCACGTCTTGTGTTCATCGACTACTCTCCGCGCAGAGCGAGGATGGCCTGGGCGATCCGCCAGCGGAGGCGGTCGTAGTCCGCGGACGAGGGGAAGATCTCCATGGCACCCCCACCCACTGCCTCTCCGCCGGCCAGCTTGATGCCGTAGGGCGGCAGGTTGCGGACATCATTCAGAGCGTCTTCGGCCAGCTTCCGGGCGGCTGCGGGGCCGCCTTTCTTGAGTGTCTGCTCAAGCATCCATACGTAACGGTAGTCATCAAGTCCTTCACGGGACTCGATGAGGTTTGGCGTGGTGAAATGTCCTGTTGGGGTGTAGACGACGGCCATGTAGCTGGCTCGTGTCACCGGGTTGTGTGGGCGATCGATGTGGGTGTAGTAGTGCCATTGCCAGCGTCCCTTACCGCCAAGTCGGTAGATCTGCAGACCCCAGCTGTAACGGCTTCTGCCCGAGTTGTAGCTCCACACCTCATGTCCGCCTTCTCGGGCGGTCTTGATCAGTTTTTCGGATTTGTCCCAATAGTGGGTCTGGGTGACATCGCAGGCGGGGACGAGATCCGTGTAGTCTTTTCCGCTGCCGTGGTCGGCCATCAGAGTCAGGGTTGTGCGGATGGCGTTCCCGGCACCCTCGCGTGCGATCTGGCAGTAGCGCAACGCGTCATCGTGGTTCAGGTTCCAGGAATGGAGACCGGTTTCGCGTACTTCATCGGTGAGCCAGGCTACCAATTCCGGGCCACCTTGCTTGCGCACGGCCTCACCAAGAAGCCTGAGGTAGTTCTGAGCGCGGATGGCGTAGTCCTCCGAGCCGAATTTGAAGTTCAGTTTTCTCCCGATCAAGGCATTGTGGAGGAACTGCAAAAAGACCATTCCTGGCGCGTCAATCCCGACCTTCCTGCACAGCGCCAAATCATGGTTCATCAGGGAGAAATCGACGGACTCCGGATCTCCTTCAGCCAGCTTGTCGTAGTCCGTGATTCGGGCCGTCGTGTAATCGAGCTGGAAGGCATTGAGGTTGAAGTCCTTCATGAGGCGGAGGTCACGTTCCATGAACTCAGTGACCTTCGGGTCAGTTGCCCGGTACATGCGGTCGAAAAAGAGCCGGTCTCGGGCGGAGTAGTAATAGTAGCCAGCTGAGAGGCCGGTCTCGCTGATCGTGGGCAACCGGAGAGACAGGACCCTGACCTTGAGTGGGATCGTGGCGGCTGGTCGGTCCGGGATCTGGACGCGGACCGTTCCGGTGTAGACGCCGGCTGGGGGCTTCTCGGGTGCTCTGAACGTCAGGAAAAAGCGCCGGTTCACCCGGGCGTTCGCCTTTGTGGTTGTCCACGGCGTGAGCATCACCGGCTTGGGGAGGATATCGGGGCCGGTCGATTGCCAACGGTAGCGCAGAGCTTCCAGCTTCATCGCCGAAGCCGGGATTGTGTTTCCTTTGCCTCGAAGGTCACTGACACTCACGGAGATCTTCGGGAGATCGACGAGTGGGAGCACGGTGAATGTAACCGTCTCGTACTCATCTTGGCTCGCGACCATTTCGAGGGACGGGGCGATCTCGTCGCGGGTTGGCGCACCGTGGTAGTCGACCCCATCGAACACATGGCGTGCGTACACCAGATAGCCCTGTTTCGCCTCCGCAGGCGTCAGGGCGGGGAGGGGTTCCTTTTCAGGGATGCGCTGAGGGAAGAAAGTTGCGTAGAACTCCCGTTTGCGCTGTTGATCGAGTTGGGTGATAGCGCGGTCGGCCTCGGCTGTCTTGGTCGTTGGGTGGATGATGAGGCCGAAAACCTGCATCGAGTGGGAAAATTTCAGGCGCATCTTGCCGTCAACAACCGGGACGGTGAAGATCTCTGTTCGGTGGAGTTCTTCAGCCCAGCGTTCCCAAACCGGATCAGTCGGCTCGAACGGGCGGTCCCAGTCCTTGAAGAAATAGTCCGTGGAGAGGAATTGTTCGTGTGACCATGTGAAGTTGGCGACCGTCTTGCCGTTGCCTTTGATGGTGTAGCCTCTGAAGCGTGTCCGGCCGTGCATTAGGTAGCCGTCGACGTAGGCCACCACGCGGTACGTATCGTTCGGCAGATCAATGACGAAGTCCTTACCGTTGGAATGGATGTAGTCACCCATGAGGGCATCGGGTGACCCCTTTGAGCGCCTGGCGCCGGCAACGAGTGGGTTGAGGCCGGACGTGTCTGACCAGCCCCAACCCGTTTCCTCCGAGTAGGCTGACTCGCGTGTGACCCGGGTGAAGCCAGCCCAGACAGGACTCCGTGACGTGCCGAAATCGAGGAGGCGGAGTCCGTTCGCCGACGGAGTCTGGGCGAGAATCGAGGGCATGGGGAGCCCCACGGCGAGAGCCAGTGCCACCGCGATCGGTCGCAGAATCTCCATGCTTGAGTCTCCAGTCATTCGTGGGACATCCTGGCCGTCGTTGTAGCCGGCCCGAAACGGATGATGGCCGGTGCGATCTGAGAGGAAACGGGACGAGTGACTTCGATATCGTCCACCCACAGTGTACCGAGAGCCTTCCAGATGGAGATACGGACCTGACCGTACCTCGTTTCCGGGGGAGCCGCTTCGCTGGCGGACATGGCGGTCCAGGTGCCGGGGAGGTCATAGCTCCCGAAATGGACTCGAAACGGTTTTGACTTGACGGTCCTTTTGTCGGCGTCAAGGAAGTAGAAACTCGCGGCGATCAATGATCCCTCCTCGCCGATCTTGTCGCCTCGACACCGGACCTTGAGCGTGTAGCGACAGTCAGGAGGAATAGGGAACGCCTCGGATATGACCATCGGGTACTTGGGATCTTCAGCCGTCTTGGTGAGCCTGATGCAACGGCGGCCGCTGTGTGGGTCTTTCGTGCATGTCTCCGCGCGAATCAGAGTCCACCCGGTCGCTTCAGCTGTCCCCCCTTCCTCGAACCCGCCATTGCGGCCCTGCAGCAGTTCGAAATCGTCATCCGGCCATTGGATGGTTTTTCCGGAGGAGGAGACCTCCTTGGTCTGCGATGGCTGTCCCGGAGTCTGCCGGACGTGCAGTGAGTATTGGACGGAGGATAGCGCGGGAAGCTCGGTGAGAAGCTGAACTGCCAGACGGGCAGGACGGCCGTCGTCCATTGACATGCGGAAGGGCACGTCGGTCGCGCTGTCGGAAGAGAGTAGGCGGATGCTTGTGGAATCTATCTGCCAGCCGGCGTCCGGGAGCCGGCTCAGCGTCTTTGCCGGGATCGTCCCGGCCACTATATCACCCGCCCCACGAGCCCAGAAGCCGGACTCAACCGTGATGGGAATGACGTACTCTGTGCCCCTGTTGCCACGTTCGCCGGCCCACGCATTGACCGGTGACAGTGCGAACACCGCAGACAGCAACACGCTGAGGAGCATGCCCCGACATACCTGAGCCATCACCGAACTATCCATGTCAGTTCACTCTCAAGTTGCCCCTTGGGGGATGTATTGAGAAACGAGCTTGTCTTTGGCAGACGCCCCGGCCATCATACCGGAGTGTGTAACTTCGCTGTCTTCTGGAGGCGGTCGTCCTCGACCGTCCTTCGTAGAGGTCGTCTTCGTGGAGAGCGGTCGTCCTTGACCGTCCTTCGTGGAGATATGTCGTCACCAAACCACGGCGGGGACCGCCGCTCTCCATCGGGGCAATCGTGCTCAAACCGGTGAACTCACAGACGAGTCGATGTGCGCGACAGGGACGATACCGACGCGACACGTCCCCGTCAAGGGGGGGCAGCGTCCCGATTGGAGTTGAGCTCAGGGCGCGGATGGTACGTGACCCGCAGTCAGGCGATAGTATCGTGAGTGGTTGGGCCATGAGACCGGACAAACGGGAGACTGACTGTGAGAAGACTGTACTTACTGTGCTGGTTGCCATGCCTGGCGGTCGCAACGGGGCAGACGTACCGAGTTGTGGGACCGCGCGAGGCACTTCCTCATGAGTCCACAGCGGTGAAGGAACTGCAGGACTACCTGGCCCGGCGGGTCAAGGGGGATGTGACCATTGGTGGGCGGCGGAATGTCGTGTTCCAGGTGGGAGACACGGACTTGGCCAGGGAGAACGGCCTGCTGTCCAGCCAACTGCCGGAGGAGGAATGGCATATCAAGTCATTTGGCAACCAGGTTTTGCTCAATGGCGGGGGCACTCGGGGCGCGCTCTATGCCGTGTACCACTTCCTCGAAGACTACTGCGATGTGCACTGGTGGAGCGAGTATGAGGACTATGTGCCCCCAGCCGGTCCGGTGGAGTTACCTGCTCTCGATACGTCGGGGAAGCCGGCGTTCCTGTACCGAGACCTGTACCGCACTCACTACCCGGCTGACGCCGTGCACTTCGCGGTACGGATCCGTCTCAACCGCAGCGGCGATATCCCGATTCCGGCTGAGTACGGGGGATCGTTCAACTACGGTCCGCCTTACCACTGTCACACGTTTGACAAGTACGTGCCGGCAACGAAGCACCTGGAAGCCAGTCCGGAACTCTTCTCGCTGCACAAAGGGAAACGGGTCGGCGGTCAGCGTCATGGGCAGCTCTGCCTGACCAACGAGGCACTCAAGCCCGTTTTCCTTGACAGTCTTCGCGAATACATCCGCAAAGGTGAAGAGAATGCTCGCAAGCAGGGGTTACCTCTGCCCCGGATCTACGATGTGTCTCAGAATGACAACCGCCGGTTCTGCGAATGCGAGAGATGCATGGACTTCGTGGCGGAGCATGGTCATTCGGGGCTGTACCTGACCTTCGTCAACTGGCTCGCCGGTGAGATTGCCGAAGAGCATCCGCACGTGTACATCAGCACCCTCGCCTACCATTACAGCGAGCCGCCGCCTACAGGAGGCGTCCGAGCCGCCCCAAATGTGGTCGTCAAGCTCACCGACACCCTGACCAATCAGGCAGCGTCTGTCCTGGAAGAGGAAAACAAGGTCTTCAAGGAGTTTGTCGAGCAGTGGAAGGGGTTTGCCGACCACCTGTTTATCTGGGACTACGCGATCACCTTCAGTCGCGGTCTGACCGGTCTGCCCTTTGCCAGTGAGTTCTACTACGGCGACCTGTACCGGCACTACCGGGCCAACAACGTCAGCGGCGTGTTCTGGGAACATGAGAATCCGCACCTGGCTGACATGTACGAGCTGAAGGTGTTTATGGAGTCCAAGCTGATGGAAGACCCCGATCAGAATGTGGAGGCCTTGATCGGCCTGTTCATGGATCGCTACTACGGTCCGGCGGCACCGCACATCCTCGCGTATCGCCATCTGGTTGACGCAGCCCGCAAACGTAACGGCGGGGTCGTGCGCTGGTTTCCGAAGATCTACTCCTTCGACTATCTCCAAGACGACGACATTGCGGCTGCTCACAGGCTCTTCGAGCAGGCGGAATCCGCCGTCCGAGGTGATCCGTTGCTGTCTGCTCATGTACGCCGGGCTCGCACCGGGCTGGACCGTTTGACCTGCCTGCGGGGTACGGCCTCTCTCTGCTACCGGGACAAAGACAGCAAGGTCGAACAGACCAAGACCCTCCTGGATGTCAGGAGTGCGGGAAACCGTCTGGCCGAGTCATGGCCGGCGTGGGCGGAACGGTATACAGGGAGGCGGGGCGAACCCCGGGGCGCGCTGAAGGCGGTCAACGCGCAGTTGGCAAAACACAACAGGACGGAGGTGCCTCTCGCCTCCGTTCCGGAGCGGTTCAGGGGACGGGCATTCTATGACTTCAATGCGGGTGCCTTTGAGAATCACTCGCCGCAAGCGGTTTCTCTTGTCTCAGACCCGGATAGTCCTTGCGGCTATGCCTTCCGGAGTGACGTCAAAGCCAGCCATTACTACAAACTCCCGTTTGTGATCGGCTTCTATGACCAGGGCGCGCGGAAGGGGATCACCAGCAAGACGTTCAAGCAACCCCTGGGGGAGCCGGGCTACAACTGGTACCAGCTGGGGCCCGTCACGATTCCCAAGGATGGGTATGTCTACACCTCCCGTGCCTGGACGACCAAGCTGCAGACCGGCGTGGACGAGTTGGTGGGTAAGACGTTCGATATCTGGGTCTCCGCCAAGCTCTCCGGACCCCATTTTCGTCCCGGCAGCACCGGTTCGGACCATATCTGGATCGACCGCATTGTTCTGCTGGAACCTGAGGCATCGCAGGAAGACTGACTTGCCCCACGCGCCTGGCGGTCGCTGAGCCTGCGCCAGTCATGTCGGAGGGTGTAACTTGGCCGTCTTCTGGTTGTGGGGCGGGCGGCCCTCCGACCGCCATTCGCAGCATGCCGCCCGGAGGGCCGTTCGGCGTACCAGCCGAGAGTGCCGCCCGGGGTTTCTTGTACTGCGAGCGGCCCTCCGATCGCCAGGAGAGAGCATGCCGCCCGGAGGGCCGTGCGGCGTACATCCGCAGTTGTGGTCACACACGCGTCGGTTGGGGAAGCAATCAGCCTGTCGGCGGAGCGGTCGATTCTCGCCGGATCAGGTGGTAGTCAAGCAACGCGGTGCCTTCCTCCGGTGGCGGGGTTCCGCTCGCAAGCTGCAGGGCGGCTTCCGCTGCTTGCTTCCCCGCTTCTTCGCCTCGCACTCCCACCACGGTTACGGCGGGATACAGGGATCCCAGCGGATAGGCGTCGTCGAAGCTGATGACACTGAGCTCATCCGGGACTTTGATCCCGGCGGTATACGCGCCGCGCATGAGCTGAATGGCGGTCATGAAGTTGTAGGCGATCACTGCCGTCGCTCGTTCCCGGCGGACCAATGTGTCGAGAACGGGGGCCAGGTCATTGCTGGACGGATGTGTATCGTGTCCCGCGACGAGATCCAGCCCCATGGTCAGGCAATGATTCACGATTGTCGTGTGGCGTGCATCGACACTGAAGTGGCCAAGGTGGCGCGCGAACGCATTGATGTAGGCAATCCGCCGGTGTCCGAGTGAGCGAAGGTGATCGAGAGCCGTTCTTGCGCCCTGTGGTTCATCCGGGAGAATGCCCAGGGCGCTGCCGTCAACCAAGGTGTTCACGCAGACAAATGGGATGCGCATGACCCGCAGTTGATGGCCGAGGGCCTCCGGCACGGTCTGCAGCAGAATAGCTGCGTCGAATCGGAACGGTAGTGGTTCTTCTTTCGCCGTACCTTCGGTTGCCACGAACTGGTAGAACACCTGCTGCGAACTGTGAGCCAGGCGCCGCTCGATGCCCGAGAGGTACGGACTTTCTGCGGCAGACATACCGGCTCCGGCACGAGTAAAGACCCCGATCACACCTGTTCGGCCTTTGCGGAGAAGCCGGGCCGTCATGTTCGGCTTGTAGCTTTGCCGAGCCGCTTCCTCCAGTATTCGAGAGCGCACTTTTTCACGAGCGGAGAAGGTCGGATCGTTATTGAGGATACGACTGACCGCCGCGGTCGAGACACCACTCGCTTCCGCAATGCTCTTGAGTGTCGCTTTGACCGGAACGTCTGGCATGTTCGTTCTCTACAGTTGGTGGTGGCTTGCGATAAAAGGATTTACTAACTAAGTTAACAACCAAGCCAAACATCGTCAAGTTGAGGACTGCTAAGGCTATGGGCCACACACGAACACTGCTCCTTGTCGGCTCGATTTCAGGACTGGCGGCTTTGACAGGCTGTCAGTCCATGACTGATTGGACGATGCCTGCGGAAGGGAAGGAGGGCGTCTCCGTGGTTGGGGCGTTGCGTAAGAGTCAAGAAGCAACGGGGAGACCGGCTCGTCCCCCGATCGAGGAGACCGTGAGTCCGCTGTCCGGGCTGCGTCATCCGGGCGGCTTGCAGAGCGCCGCTATGCTCCGGGCCCTGAAGACATCTCTTGATGCCGGAGATCCCGAACGTCTGAAGCTGTGGAATGGCATGTTGGTCTCGCCCCGCGGTCGCATCGACAAGACGGACTGGAGGCCCGAGAAGGTTGTCACGCAAGAACGGCTCGGCTGGACCGTGGGAATGAGCGCTGCAGGAGTCCTCCGCTACGTCCTTGACTGGGCCATGACCGGAAACCGGGAAGCCGAGGCGAACGCGATCACCATGCTCAATCTCTGGGCGGCGTGCGAGTCGTTCGAGAGAAAGGCGACGGACAAGTTGGGGCATCACCGTCTGGTCGGCGGCATCACGCTGGGATCCCTGGCCAATGCGGCGGAACTCCTGATGTCCTCGAGCACGTCCTGGCCGGAGACTGAGCAGGAGCGATTCAAAGAGACCTGGCGACGTGTCTTCCTGCCGATTATCACCGAGAACCGTCCGTACTTCTTCAACGGGAATTGGGACCTGGCCTGCGCCTGGAGCATAGTGGCCTCCGCCGTGATGCTTGACGACCGCGAGCTGTTTGACAAGGAGATCGCCTACCTCAAGGAAGGTGAGACAAACGCCTGTTTCGCGACCTATCTGTTACCCAGCGGGCAGTGCCAGGAAACCGGGCGTGATCAGGTGCACGCGCAGATGGGACTGTACTTCGCGTCGCTCTGTGCGCAGATCGCTTGGAACCAGGGCATTGACCTGTACGAAGGGGAGAACTACTCGCTGGGGCGGTGTTACGAACACGTGGCTCTGTATAACTTGGGTCAAGACCGCGTTCCCTACCGGATCTACAATGAGGCAGTCGGTCGCAGCAGCCGTCATCAGTCGCCTGTCCCGTCACCAAAGTGCCGCGGGCAATTCGGCAAGCATTACGAGATGGTCTACCATCACTACCGCGACTATCGGGCAACGGAACTGCCCAATGTGCGGAAGGTCCTGGAAAAGCACACACGTCCGGAATCACCGGGGCCCAACACGCAAATCTACAGCACGCTCTGCTTCTGGAATCTGGATCTGGAGGACAACAGGCAGAAGCGTGAACGATGGGCGAAACCTGATGTCACGGTGGATCTGGGGCGATAGCGTTCCTATGACCAAGGCTGCCCCAAAGGAGCAACGGGACACTGGCTAGGCGAGGGGTTAGGAAGGAATTGTCATGAAGACATGTCACGCTTGCATCGTTGCTGTGGCCAGCATCTCGCTGGCTGGATGCCAGACCGGTAAACACCTTAACAAGGTCCCCTCCACGATGGCACCAGTCAAGCATTGGCCGCACGCGCCCTACGAGAAACGCAACGACACCCGTGCTGCCGGTGGACTGGATCAGGAAGAGACGTTGGCGCTGCATCGTGAACTGCGCAGTTTGGTCGACATCCACCAGGCGCCGTCTGCCCGTGAGATCGAGATCTGGCAACAGCTCCAGAAACCGCAATGGGGTTCCTACCCGCACCTGGAGCTCAAGATCGTCAACGGCGAGCTCAAGAAGAACGGCCACATGTCGGACGAGTTGTGGGGGATGGGGGGCGGATGCATGAGCTATGCCGAGCGGCTCTATCGCCTGGACGACCGCAGCTACCTGCCCATCCTCACGCAGTACGGCGACGTCATTCTCAGCGGGCGCAACGATCCGCACACTGGGCTGTTCTCCGAAGAGGACGGCGCCTGCCCACCGGTATTCGTCAGGTCCATGCCGCGCCTCAAGCCGGGCGAGCAGATGTGGCGCATCCACAAGTACTTGCGCAAGTTCACCTATGACAACGCCGAGGACCAGGCCAAACACGACGAGTTGATCGCGCGCCCCCAGTCGGTCGAGTACGAGTACCTCCTCCAGGGCGCGCTGTTGCAGGGCGTCGCCAATGCCGCCATCTGGATCCTCGATCATCCGGAAGTCCACGACCTCGAACCGCCACGGGTCCCCAGCGTCAAGTTCCAAAGCGGTGGGACGTACCTGGAAAAGGCGACAGCCTACCTGCTCGCCATGCAGGAGATCTTCGACTACTTCGAGCGCCAGCGCCATTTCGACAAGCACCTGGGCGTCTGGATGAACCCCTTCGACCGCAACAAGACGGAGCAGACGCATGTGCAGCGCGAAGACGGGATCTGGGAGGTGAAGTACCGGGCCTTGCCGCTGAACCGCTACATGATTTTCAATCATGCTTATCTGGTCACCGGCATTGGCCTGCAGAAGCTCGATCCCGAGAAGTACGGTCTCTGGCGCCAACGTGCACGGCATGTGGCCAAGCGCGGCTTCGACTTTTGGCGCGAACACATGGTCAATTCGGCATTGATCAAAGCAAAGCACGACTATCCCGAGTCGAACCAATATGGCCCGATCTACTACTGGGGTTACGCTGCAGACGGCGGCGACACAGAAGATATGGTGCATTTGAGCATGGAACTGCAGGCCATGCTGGGGATGAATCGATGGGAACGTTTCTTCACGGAGGAGGACATCAAAGCCGTTGCCAACATGGTCTGTACGGCGACCTACAACTATGACGCGCAGAGCCTGAACCGGAACATCTTCCGCAACCCCGCCCCCGCTAAGAAGATGGTCCATTACCGCTACGCGCCATCTTACGGTGGCCTGGTCGGCAAGTACATGCCTGATGACGCCTACGAGGAGTTTATCGACGAGCAATTCCGCCTCTGGGACGAGCGCCTGGCAGCTGGCAAGCTGGAGCGAACCGACGCCTACAGCATGCCCTTCGAGATCCTCAAAGCGCGTCTCAACCGCTACGGCAAGGACAACTGGCTGAATCTCAGATAAAGAAAGCGGAATGGGTAGCGGAGCGTAAACAACTATGAACCCACTGATACCGAACTTCGGCATGTCGGATCCCCATGTCCGGGTCTTTGGGGACACTTGTCTATCTCTACTGCGGACATGACGACACGCCGGATGATGAAACCTGGGTGATGAAGGAATGGCGCGTCTTCTCATCCACCGCCTTGAGCGCAAACGTCTCGGGCTCTTTCGGCTACCGCAATAGAGAAGAAGGGGATCCGGCAGTAGCGGCTGCGGTGAGGGAGACATACCTACTCGTGACCCGGATTGCGGACTCCAGACCGTTAACTGACCAGGCCCGTTTTGTTTTCCGTGCTGGACGGCTTCTATTGCAGCATCTGAACTCCGTAGGATCGGCGCGCACAGCAGGCAGGAGAGGCACGCAGCTTGACACCCCGAGCACTTATCTTGGGCATCTGCGGCGTGGTCGTGCTCTGCGGCGTCACGTTCTACAACGACATGGTCATCCGCGGCTCATTCCTTGTCGGGAGCTTTCTGCCGGCGTCCGTGTTCGGGACGCTGCCCCTTGTCCTCTTGGTTGTCAATCCCATCCTGGCTCGTTGGCGACGCAATGCGGCTCTGACCGCCAGGGAACTCGGCGTGATCGTCGCCATGGTGCTCTTTGCCTGCTCCATTCCCGGACGGAGCCTGATGCACTATTTCACGAACGTCCTGATGCTGCCACACCACCTTGCGCGCACCAAACCCGCCTGGCAGGGTGGGGCGGCTCGATTCTCAGAGGAGAGCGTCACGGACTGGGTGAGGTTGGCAACGGCATTGGGAGCTGCCGATTCCGGGCGCGGGCACACGGACACGCACGGTCTGGCTGCGGAAGCAGGTGACGTGCTGGACAGCGTGCGCGGCAAGCTCTCTGACAGCGATCAGGCCGCACTTGCAGCCGCTGCAACCGGCACGAAACCCGACCTCGAGCTGCGCAGGCACGTGCTTGCCGCACTCAATGCCAGTCTTGCGGACCCGCGACTGCCGGGGATGGCTTGCGGCAGCGGGTTGGAGGCGGCCCGGCATGTCACCCGCTTCCTGGACCGGGCCTCGGCAAAGGACGCGGATCCGGACCTGCTGGCACGCGTTAACCGCGGTTTGCTGGAGGCCTGTCTGCCCGGTGCTGTGGCGGCCCGCAAACCTGCCGTGCTTGAGCATGTTCCCACGGCCATGTTGGCTGATCCTTCCTGTTCCGAAACGGCCTTGGCAGGCTTTGTGAATGGCTTGGCTGAGGGGGACACGGCCATCTCGATTCGAGACGTTCCATGGCGTGCCTGGACCAGGACAATGCTGTTTTGGGTGCCGCTGATTGTCACGTCCGTTGCCATGTTCATTGGCCTGGCGTTGGTGCTGCATCGACAGTGGGCCGTGCACGAGAGGCTGCGCTACCCAACCGTCGAGTTTGCGCGTGCCCTGTTCCCAGGCCAGGACGGCACAGTCAGCGTCGTGTTTCGGGACCGCCTGTTCTGGATCGGCGCAATGGCCGTGTTCCTGCTGCACATGAACAACTACGCTGCGCGCTGGTGGCCTCACATCATGATTCCTATCGCCACCCAGTTCGATTTCCGGCCCCTGCTTGATCTGGTGCCCGTCTACAGGGTTTCCGGTGTGCACACCTACGGTCTGTTCAAGCCCATGGTGTACTTCAGCGTCGTAGGCATCACCTACTTTCTGGCCAGTGATGCGGCATTCTCGCTCGGAATCGCACCCTACGTATACGGGATTGCCATGGGAATCGCCGCCACTTACGGTGTCAACGTCCGTGGGCCGTTCATGCGTCCGTCGGCCTGCGCGTCTAACTATGCCGGTGCTTACTGCGCCATGTTCCTCGTGCTGGTGTACACAGGGCGTCACTACTATCTGAACGTTTTGCGCCGCAGTCTGGGCATAGGCACGGACGATGCTGTCGCACCTTCGGCGGTGTGGGGTGCACGCGCGGCCATGGCGGCTGGTCTGCTGCTGACTATGCAACTGACGCTTGTCGGCCTGGACGTACCCATGGGGGTGGTGTTTGTGGTCGTGATGGTCGTCATCCACGTGGTCATGAGCCGGTTGGTCGCTGAGGTCGGTCTGTTCAAGCTCATGCCCTTCTTCTTCCCTTGCGCCCTGGTCTGGGGAATGGTCGGCGCCAAAGCGGCTAACCCTGACCAGTTGCTGCTCATGGGGCTGGTCACGTCTGTGCTGCTGGTGTACCCGCGTGAAGCGGCCATGCCGTTCATCGTCTGCGGGTTGCGGGTTGCGGATCGTGCTCGCGTACGGCTCGGCCGGGTCGCCGCCGCCGGCTATGCCGTCTATATCGTTGGGCTGTTGGTCGCCATTCCGATCACGCTCTACATCCAGTACCAATACGGCGCCTTGCGGGCCGGCGATGGTTGGAGCTACGGGCAACCGCCGAGGCTGGTCTTTGACGCGACGTGTGCCGTTCGTCAGCAGTTGGCCGCGCGGGGTGTGCTCGAACAGTCACTGAGCGCAGGGGCACTTGAGCGCCTCGCGAGCATTCGGCCCATGCAACCGTGCCTGATCGGCTTTGCTATCACGTTCGTGCTGGTCTGGGTCTTCACCATTCTCCGGCAGCGGTTTGCCTGGTGGCCTCTGCACCCGGTCATGTTCCTGGTCCTGGCGTCCTGGCAATCGACTTACATCGCATTCTCGCTCTTGCTCGGGTGGCTGATCAAAGCGGTTGTCACCAAGTACGGCGGAGCTGCGGCATACCAGCGATTCCGGCCCTTCATGATCGGGGTCATTGCCGGCGACCTGGTCGCACAGTTAGTACCCCTGGCCATTGGTACCATCTACTACATGATGTCGGGAATCCCGCCGCCCGGATACGGCTACGGATGAGGCCGGCCCTGGCAGTGCTGCCGGAGTCGGAGATAGACCCACTTGGTGTACAGCGATATTGAAGGAGCAGCGATGCGATACTCAGGTCACGTTCTGGTTGTCGGTTTGGCCTTACTCACGGCGTGTTCCCACCTTCTCACAGGCGAGCCGCAATATTCACAGCTCTGGGGCAAGTCGGGTGAATTGTGGACGCCTCACAGCAGGCTCCCGGACTTCTCTCACGCCGGCTATCATGAAGGGGACGATCCCCTGCCGCGTCCTCCCGTGGTGTGCGATGTCCGCGCGTTCGGGGCGAAAGGCGATGGCAAAACCGACGACACACAGGCCTTCCGGGCTGCCATTGCGGCGTGCGCCGTCGGGGCGATCCATATCCCGGCGGGACGCTATCGGATCACCGATTTCCTCACCATCGACAAACCGGGCGTGGTGCTTCGTGGCGACGGGCCGGACAAGACGATCCTGTTCATGCCGGTCGGGATCCGGGAGTTGGTCGAAAAGCAGGGCTTGAAGAAGATCACCCACACGACCGGCAGCGGACTGATCCAAGTCAAGGGGAGCATCAACAGTCGCCGCGTTTCGCATATGATCGAACCGGCTTTGAGAGGGGACAGCCACATGCGCATCGGGAAGTGGGACGAGGTCGAAGGCCTTGACGTCGGTGACCAGATCAACGTCACGTACTGGGCCAAGGGTGATGGTTGGCACTATTTGTACGCAGGAGACCCGGGTGCGGACTACGCAATTTGGGCTCGGCAGGTGCTGACCATCACCGGAATAGACGGGGATCGACTGAGCTTCAACCGGTCGTTGCGGTTCGACAACAAGTCCCGGATCACGACCTTCGAACCCACGGTCACCGAAGTGGGTATCGAGGATCTGGCCATCGAGTTCCCACACCTGCCCTATCGCCAGCATTTCCAGGGCTATGGCTTCAATGCCATCCAGTTCTATGAAGTGGCTCACTGCTGGGTTCGCAATGTGCGCATACGCAACGCGGACAACGGCGTTGGGACGAGTAAGAAGTGCTACTTCTGCACACTCTCCGACATCGTCCTCGAAGCCGACCGCATGACTGACACCGCCTACATCGAGGTCAACTTGGGCAAGGATCCTCTGCTCAACCCCAAACAGGGCGGGTGCGATGCGACAGGACACCATGGGCTCAACATCAAGGGGAACGATCACCTCGTCACGCGTTGGGACCTGCGCACCAAGTTCATCCACGATATTACCGTGGCTACCACGATGGGATGTGTCATCTCAGATGGCAAAGGCGTCGACCTCTGTCTCGATCACCATCGCATGGGTCCCTACGAGAACTTGTGGACCAACATCGATACGGGGGCAGGCACGCGCGTGTGGATGAGTAGCGGAGACGGACGTTACGGGATCCGCTGCGGCGCCCGGGAGACCTTCTGGAACATTCGTGCCGACACGCCCCAGACCTGGCCCAAGTGGCGCTATCAACGCTGGAGCAACGACTTCCTGAATGTGATAGGGCTCCACACTGAGGAATCCAGCATTCTCGGAACACGCGACGCCCCCTGGCCCATCCCCGAGGGCACCGAGGTCCGTTGGTTCGAGACCATGCCCCCCTGGGATCTCTCCCCGAAGAATCTCCATCAAGCCCAGCTGTCTCGCCGGCTTAGTGGGGGGCGTCCTTCCGCTGCCGTTACGCCTGCAGCTGTGCCGAAAGCGGACAAGAGGAAGGGCGCCCAACCTAGCCGTCCGCCCAACCCAGCCGTCCAGGTTGCTGCGCTTCCTCCCGTCAAGAAGTTATCACGGCGGCCCCCAGCCTGGGCCAAGTTGCCCCTGCAGGACGTGCCGCGGGACGAACAGATCTGCTTTGCCATGTACACGTTGCATTGCGACACCCTCAAGATGACTGCCTTCCTCTATCCGCTGGATGACGATGACAGTCGTCAACTCCTGCTCCAGGTCCGGGAGGGAGGCCAATGGAGCACCGTCTGCCAGACGCAGGTCCGCGAGGACCTTTACGGACGCCCTGGGGGGGCCAAGGCCTGGAATGCCCTGTTTCGGGTGGAGGACTGGCGCTCGGACCGAGACTGGCCCTACCGCGTGGTCGCCCTTGGCGGGGAAGCCACTTTTGAAGGAACGATCCGACGCAATCCCGTTGACAAGGACGAGATCGTCGTGGCAGCCTTTACCGGCAATTCTAACTTCGACCGATTCCCCCGGGATGACATCGTCACCAATGTCAACGCCATCGACCCAGACCTGCTTTTCTTCTCCGGCGATCAGACCTACAATCATGACGACCACATGAGCGGTTGGCTGCTCTTCGGGCGCTGGTTCCGGGATCTGATTCGACACCGACCCACTGTCTGCATCCCCGACGACCACGACGTCGGTCAAGGAAACCTGTGGGGGGCTGGCGGAATCAAAGCTACGGATAGGAAGGGCAATTCCGGTGGGTATGTTCACCCCGCGCAGTATGTCCGTGAGGTCGAATTCGCCCAGACGGCCAATCTTCCCGATCCCGTCGATCCTGCCCCCGTTGCCCAGGGCATTGGGGTGTACTTCACCCGTCTCAATGTCGGCGGAATCGACTTTGCGATCATAGAGGACCGCAAGTTCAAGACCGGCCCGGCCGGCAAGATCCCAGGCCACAAAGGGCGGCCGGATCACATTCGTGATCCCAACTTCGACACAACACTCCTGGACACGCCTGACGCCGAGCTGCTCGGAGACCGCCAGATCGCGTTCCTGGACAGGTGGTGCGGGGATTGGGAGAACGCCCAGATGAAGTGTGTCCTGTCCCAGACCATTTTCTGCAATGCCGCCAACCTGCACGGCGGGGAAACGGGCTGGATGAAGGCCGATCTGGATTCCAACGGCTGGCCTCGTCGGGAAAGGGACCGCTCCCTTAAGACCATCCGCAAGGGCTTTGCCTTCATGCTGTCCGGAGATCAGCACCTGGCCACCGTCGTCCACCATGGTGTCGACGGGTTCGGCGATTCCGGGTACTCGTTCTGTGTTCCCTCCATTGTCAACCACTACGGTCGTTGGTGGCGACCCCGTGAAGCGGCGATCCGCCGGTTGGCAGGCCCTCTGGATCACACCGGGGACTATCTGGACGGCTTTGGGAACCGCATGACGATGCTTGCGTATGCCAATCCCGGCGAATCTGTTCCGCCCATCGAATCGCGCAACAGACACGTGAAGCGGGCCACCGGCTACGGCATCACGCGCTTCAACAAAATCGACCGGACGATCACCATGGAATGCTGGCCCAGAGGGGAGGACGTTTCGTCTCCCGATGCTCATCAGTACACCGGCTGGCCCATCACCATCCGGCAGGAGGATAACTACGACCGCAAAGCCGTCGCCTACCTACCCAAACTGGTCGTTTCCGGGGCGAGCGATCCCGTGGTTCAGGTCATCGACGAGCAGATGGGGGAAGTCATCTACACCCTTCGCATCAAAGGCAACACGTGGCAACCAAAGGTGTTCGCCAAGGGCCCACACACGATCAGGGTTGGTGAAGGGGAAACCGTCAGGACACTTACAGGCCTTATCCCGGTGATGGATGCGACAGACAGCATCCTGAACGTTCACTTTGGGGAGAACGGGCCGTGAGACACGCACTATGCCCACGAGTATGGCTGGCCGTCATCATGGCAACCGTTACCGCCTCCGCCGCCACCATCGATTTGAGTCGACAGGCGGCTGGGGAGCTGGCGCTGCAGGACTTCCGGGCTGGGCCTGACCGAGAGGGCGTGCTGGCCGTGTTCGACCTGAATCTGCCGCCCTTCCGGCGCGCGGTCTACTACCAGGGCGGTTGGTGGCCAACCAGCGGGAACCGGGTCTACAGTCACCTACTGACGCCGGTGGGAGACGCCAAGGTCACCATCCGGGAAGTCTCCGCGAAAACAGGCGCAGAAGGAGGGATGTTCGCCATCTTCGAACAGAGCAACGGGCACTACCTGGCCGTGCTGCCCTTGGCCGGGGCCCATGCCTATGCCTGGTTTTCTGCCGGTGATGGTCGCCTGGTGAAACGCGCGGACCACCAGCCCCCCACCGAGGAGTATGACGTCATTGAGGCAACACTCCGGCTGAAGCTCGGACACCACGGCATTGGCCCGGTTGAGGGTGAGGTCCCCGTCTGTGCATGGGCAAGCGGAGACACGCCCTACCAAGCGGCTGCCGACGTCTGGAGGCGTGCGACCGAGCTCCCACAGATGCGAGGACGCATGCGGCTGCGTGAGGACAAGCCCATGCCCGAGCCGTTCCGCTACCTGGGCTGGTGCAGCTGGGATTGCCTGCGGATGAAGGTGACCGAAGCCAGCCTGGTCGATGCGGTGAAGGGGTTGAGCGACTCAGACATCCCGGTGCGCTGGGCGCTTCTGGACGATGGGCACTACGACCGCAAGAGCCTTCTGGCTAACGAGAAGTTCCCCAATTCCTATGCCGACGTGGTCGCGCTGCGCAGCGACGACGGGATACGCTGGATGGGCATCTGGTACGCCATGTTCGGCAACTTCCGCGGGACGCAGGTGAATCCTGCCTGGGATTCCGTGAAAGATGACTACGCGGTGGTGGGGGAACGCATGATGCCGAGGGCAGATGTGGGATCGGCCCGAACGTGGTTCCGCCATATGTACCGAGCAGGCAAAGAGGCCGACTTCGACCTGCTCAAGACGGATTTTCAGACGCATAACATCAACTTTTTCCGCGGGAGGAAACCTGCAGAGAGAGAGGTCTTCCCCAACCCCTACGCGGCAGCGGTCAACGCTCAACGAGCCTTCCATGAGGTAGTGGCAGAGGACTTCCTGGGGTTGATCAACTGCAATTGGCACAACGCGCCGTCGCTGTTCCACTCCTTCGACAGCGTTGTGGGGCGCTGCAGTGAGGATAACAGGGGGGGAGAACGGGATGCGATCACCCACACGTTTCATTCGTTCGCTTCGACGCCATGGTTGGGGCAGGTGGCGTGGGGCGACCATGACATGTTCCACTCGGGTGACCGCAGCGAGAAGGCGGCCAAGTTCAATGTTGTCGCCAAGGCCATGTCCGGCTCCAGCATCTGTCTCTCGGAACTGGCTCCCAAGATTCGCACTGCCCTTGTGCATGGGCTCTGCTATGGAGACGGCCTGCTTCTGCGGCCCAGCGCCCCTGGCGCCCCACTGGCTGAGGACATGTTCCATCAGCTCTATGCGGAACGGCTCATGACGGCCGTAGCCCCTCTGGCTCACGGTGGCGCTCTGTTCGCTGTCTACGGCACTAATCGTCGGGGATCTCTCGCGCAAACGGCCTACACGACGACCATCACCCCGGCAAGCTATGCGCAATCCTCCGGCATGATCCAGCCCTACACGGGGCTCCGGACGAAGCCGGAAGGCGGCCTCTTGGTCTACGACTGGTACGCTGGCCAAGCTCGCCCCATGGAAGGGGGTTACGACGTCACCCTGAAAGGCTTCGACTTCCGGGCCCTGCACGTGACGCCGATCGTGAATGGCTACTCGGTCATCGGCAGGACTGACAAGTACCTGTGCGCGGCAGCGGTCTCGGAGCTCACGCACCGGCCTGATGGCGTGATCGTCACGCTGCACGAGTCAGGGCCTCTCGGTATCTGGTGCGAGGAAGCAGAGCCACAGGCGGCCGGGATCACATTCGAGGATCGGGGAAACGGCCTGTTCGTGGCCGAGTTGCCGGTGCGGCCTGACGCGGTGAAGGTGGATATCACGCTCAAGAATTAGGTGAACAACGCACTCCCCCCGTTCGGACAGCTCCATAGACTCTGGTCATCGGGGGATGCATCTGCACGACATGAAGGGCGACCAATGAGCCGTGAGAAAACACTGGACAGACAGGCCGGCGTGACGGCGGGCGACCGCGAGGCAGTCATTGCCAACGATCGGGTGCGCGTAGCTTTCGACACCGACTCACAGCGCTACCGGATCGAGGATGTGTGCGAGGGGACAGTGTACATTCGGGATGCCGGCTGCCGGATTGATCCGGGTGGCAAGGCCTGGCATCCAGTCGAGGTGGTCTGTGCGGCAGTCAGAGAGACGGTTCAGGATGCGATGTGGGGGCGGGGACAGAAGCTGCGCATTTGGCACGTCCCGCAGGCGGGGTACACGCCGCCGCACTTCCTGGACATTGTCCTCTACGACGAGCACCCCTTCCTTCAACTTGGATGCGGGGTCCGCAATCCCTTCGACTACCCGGTTCGCGTGGCCGAGGTCCAGATCCTCCACGAAGGGGAACTGTTCGCCGGACGGACACCCGCTATGCCTTTCGTGCTCCGAGGGGGCGCCGGGGCGGAGGCCAACACCGTCGAGGCCGATTGGCGGATCGACTGCATCAACTCGGCTATGCTGACCCACCTCAACGATGCTGGCGGCACCCGACGGACATTGGTTGCAGGCGGCCTGCGGTACGCGGAGTTTCTGCGTCGGGTCGAGACCTACGAAGGCTGCAAACGCCGCAATTTCATGGAGTCCGAGGCGACACCTCCGCGCTTCGAGGGCGACCAACCGCACCTGACCCTTACGCTGTGGGATCCGCAGGGCAAGCTGATCCCTCCCGGTGAGACCTGGGAGGCAGAGGATACGGTCTATCTCGATGTGACGACCACGGACCCGTTCGCAGCCCTGGAGGCCTACGGTCGTGCCCTCGCCCAGGCCAACGGTGCGGAACCAAATGCCTATGATTTTCCCACCATGTGCGGCTGGGCCGTGGCCAACGCTCGGCTTGGCGAAGGCATCCCCGTCAACAATTCTCCCGGTCTGGTGGATCAGATGGACAAAGCAAGCGGGTCGGGGATCTTGGACTACACCCCCGTGGCTGTGCGCCTCGAACCGGACCATTACTGCTACGGGAGCCAAGGCGACACCCAGCAGGGATGGTACGACGATGAGCACTGGGGCAAGTATGGATCGCTCAGAGAGCCGTACCCCACATTCCGCAGTTTCTGCGAGGCCGTCCGAGAGCGGGGAGGAACCACATTCACTTACTTCCAGGTTTCCATGCCCAGCAATGACTTCGCCCGCGAGCACCCCGAGTGGATGCTCAACGGCGACGTCTCACGCCTCCATTGGCAGCACACCCACCAGATGCCCTTCGTGCGGTACGACTTCACCAACGCGGAGTTCCAAGAGCACATGCTCACCATGTGGCGCCGCCTCCGGGAGGATGGTGTGGTCGGGATCAAGTTCGATTACCCCGAAACCGGCTGGGCACGGCATGGCGGATTCGATGATTCGTCTTACACGACGACTTCCGCCTACCGGAAGATCTACCAGTTGGCGCGGGAAGGTCTCGGGCCCGATGCCTACCTGCACGAACGCATTCTTGGCGGTGCCGTGCACGAGCTGGTGCCGCGGACGGACGCCACGGTCGGTATTGTGGACCTGCAGCGTGTCTGGGGGGATGCCAGTCACTTCGAGCCCGAGATGGCCTCGCGCATTGGCCTGCGCTGGTATAAATCCGGTACGGCCATGCGTTACTATCCGGACTGCAAGAGCTTCTTCGTGCCGAGGAAGGGCAAGGACGACCCTCGCGTCCCGCTCAGCCGCAAAGACCGGCGCACGTTCCTGACGTTGGTCGGCCTACTTTCGGGACGCATTGAACTTGCCACCAGCTTTGGCTCCATGACCGATGAGATGCTGCACGATCTCACACGGCTCTATCCGGTGTTGCCCAATGGCATGGCGTTCCGCCCCGTGGACATGTTCCTTGGCAATGCTCACCCCGAGGTATACGTCTGCCACGTACAGCCCGGCTGGGTACAGGCGATCCTGGTGAACAACAACGTGGACGTCCCCGCCACCATCAGCGCACCCCTCGCCGGTGACTCGGTGACGAGCGGCGCACTCGGCCTGGATGCCGGCGCTCGGTACCACGTCTTTGACTTCTGGAATCAGCAGTACCTAGGCACGGTCGCGGGAGCCGAGGAACTGATCGCGCACCTTGAACCTGGCGAAGCGCTGGTCTTCTCTCTACGGAAGGTCGTGCCAGAACCGACCATCGTCGGTACGAGCCACCACGTCATGTGCGGGCTGTTTGAGGTACACGACTGGCAGTGGGACACTGAAGCCGGAGATCTGAGCTTCGCCCTGGATTTGGTGGCTGGTGCGGAGACCGCCGTGACCGTTGCTCTCCCTTCGCGTGCCGGCAGCCTTCGGATGGCAGGCGGCACGGAGCCGCAGACGCGCGTCGAGTTGGTGAATGGAGACGTGGTTTCCATCCATGCTCGGGCATCGGAGACCGGACGCTATCGGGTTCTCGTCGGGCTCGGACAGTGAGGACGGGACGCAGCTTCACGAGCGTTAACCTAAGGCAAACGAGAGGTCGAACTCATCATGTCTACTCGCATTTTCCGCCTGTTCTCCGGGGGACTTTTGGCCGCCGCTGCCGTCTCGGCCGCACCGAATGTGGTGATGATTCTCGTTGACGACTTGGGTTGGCGCGACACGAGTTGCTACGGCAGCGATGTCTATGAGACGCCCCATGTTGATAGACTGGCCACGTCTGGCGTCCGTTTCACGCAGGCGTACGCTGCTCACCCCCGCTGCGTTCCTTCCCGCACCGGGCTTTTCACCGGGAAGTACCCGGCTCGGCTCGGTGTGCCGGGGGTGAGGAGAGGACCGCACGCGATGCCTTTGGGGGAGACGAGCCTGGGCGAGGCGTTCAGGGCGAACGGATACACAACCTGTTACATCGATTGCTCAACACACCTGGGAGGGCCCTGAGTATGTCAACGACCGCACGTTCAATTGGAAGCAGCGTCAGGACCACCCCGGCTACGCGGCAATGGTTCAGAGCGTGGATGAGAGCGTCGGGCGGGTTCAGGCGACGATTGCCGAACTGGGCTTGAGCAAAGAGACCGTTGTTCTGTTCACCTCTGACCACGGCGGACTGTCATCACGAGGGTTGAGATCCAAGCGCGAATTGGCGACCACCAATCTGCCGTTACGCCAGGGCAAGGGGTCACTCTACGAGGGGGGCACTCGTGTTCCGCTGATCGTGAGTTGGCCGGGAAGACTCCCAGCAACCACGAGCGACGCCGTCGTGACGGGAACGGACCACTATGCGACTCTTCTCGAGCTGGCAGGACTGCCGTTGATGCCGGAGCAGCACGTGGATGCCAGAAGCTACGTCCCCGCGCTGAGAGGCCTGCCATTCGAGCGTGGTTCTACCTTCTGGCATTCGCCGTTGTCACGCCCGTCGCAGACCGGGGACACTAACTGCACAGCCATGCGCAAAGGCCGGTACAAGGTCCTCGACTGGTACGACGACGGACTGGTCGAGTTGTACGACCTCAGCCAGGACGTCGGCGAGAAGCAGAATCTGGCCGGGAAACGGACAGACAAGACCCAGGTCCTGTTGAGCGAACTGCGGCGCTGGCGTGAGACCACTGCTTTGAACGCAAAGGTCTCAGGCTCCTTCAGCAAACGTAAGCAGAAGAAGGGAAACAAGGGTGGGAGAGCGGGGAAGAGCCGGAAGTAGGGGGGGGATCTGCAATGCTATTGACTTTCTCTGCCCCCCGTGTCTGGCCGAAGAGTCGCCGGGTGGCACCGCCTCCCACATTGTGTGCTTCTCGAGAGTGGGAGGGGCTGCCATGCCGCGACCGTCTCCAGAGAAAGCTAATAGCATCGGGGGAATCTGGCGGAAGGAACGTCTCCTGTCCCGTTGCTCGGAAGACCGAAGGCGAAGACCAAGAGCAGATAGCAGACGTTCTTGCATCACTTGTCCTTGATGCCATCTTGGTGGTCTGACTCAACTGAAGGCGTCGGCCAAGGAGGCGTGCTCTTGAACGATCTGATCTGCCAGCAATGTCAGAACACCTATCCCCTGAGTGCTCCAGTATGGCGCTGTGAATGTGGCGGCCTGCTTGATATTCGCTTCAAGGCCCGATTTGACCGGGAACGGATCAGTGCCCGGGAACCCACACTGTGGCGTTACCGCGAGGCCTTGCCGATCAGTAGCGATGCGTGCATCACGACCTTTGGTGAGGGATACACGCCGCTCATCCCGGTAACGGTGGCCGGCCGCAGCATCCTGGTGAAGCAGGATCAGCTCTTCCCCACTGGTTCCTACAAAGACCGTGGCGCCGCGATGCTGATCAGCAAAGCAGCGGAGATTGGCATCACGCACGTTGTTGAGGACTCCTCGGGTAACGCGGGGTGCGCTATCGCTGCCTATTGCGCCCGAGCCGGGATCTCCTGCGATATCTATGTACCTGAGGATACATCCGATGCGAAGCTCGCACAGATCCGCCACTACGGAGCGGAACTGCACCGGATCCCTGGGCCCCGGGAGGCGACAGCTCGCGCTGCCCTGGAAGCGGCGGAGACGACCTACTACGCGAGCCACTCGTGGAATCCCTTTTTCTTCCATGGAACCAAGACGTTTGCCTTTGAAGTGTGCGAGCAGCTCGGCTGGCAGGCTCCTGATTCAGTTGTCGTGCCGGTAGGAAACGGGACGCTTCTGCTCGGCTGTGCCATCGGCTTTGGCGAACTGCGCGCTGCCGGTGTGATTGAGGCCGTCCCGAAACTCATCGGTGTGCAGTCATCGGGGTGTGCGCCACTGGCGGCTGCGCATAGTGCGGGAAGCAGTCAGGCCCAGCCTATTCAGACTACGCCAACATTAGCCGAGGGAATCGCCATTGCGGAGCCGGCGCGAGGGGCAGACATTCTTACCGCTATTCGGGACAGTGGCGGCCATTTTGTCTGCGTCGAGGAAGATGAAATCGCGGATGCGTTGCGCAGCATGGGGCGGCAGGGCCTCTACGTTGAGCCCACTGCAGCCGCGACGATTGCGGGCGTCCAGACCTACTGTGCATCGGCACCCGTCGAGGAGAAGATTGTGACGGTCTGCACCGGCACGGGCCTGAAATCAACTGAGAAGATGCTGAAACTCCTCAAAGGAGCCCCATGACAAAACCGAACCTTGTCTTCGTGTTTGCGGACCAATTGCGGGCCCAGGCCTTGGGGTATGCGGGCGACCCCAATGTCGAGACTCCGAACATCGACCGTCTGGCTGCTCAGAGTGTGGACTTCACCAATGCCGTCTCCGGACACCCTGTGTGTTGTCCGTACCGGGCGAGCTTCCTGACCGGGAAATACCCTCTTGGGCACGGGCTGTTCGTCAATGATGTCCCGATCGGGCGGGAGCACCGCTCCATTGCACAAGTGCTTTCAGGCGCTGGTTACGACACCGCCTACATCGGCAAATGGCACGTGTATGGCAGTCCGGATGGGGCGTATGGCCGGCGAGGGGCGCGGATCCCAAAAGAGGATCGGCTGGGGTTTGAGTACTGGAGAGCCTTCGAATGCTGCCACAATTACATGGAATCCTGGTACTTCGAAGGGGATGACCAGGAACGCAAGCAGTGGGAAGGCTACGATGCGGTCGCTCAGACTGCGGATGCGTGCACATACCTGCGCGGCCGGTCTTCCGAGGATGATCCCTTTCTCCTGGTGCTTTCCTGGGGGACTCCTCACGATCCTTACAAACTGATGCCGCAGGAGTATCTGAACCGCTTTGCTGACCGAGAGATCGAGTTGCGGCCCAATGTGCCTGCGGAGTGCGCAGACCAGGCCCGTGAGAATCTGCGCGGTTACTACGCTCACACCAGTGCTATCGACGACTGCGTCGGCGAGCTCTTGAGCACGCTTGAGGAAAATGGACTGGCCCAAAACACGATCTTTGTCTTCACATCAGACCATGGTGACATGCACCGCAGTCAGGGATTGATCGCCAAGCATGTGCCTTGGGATGAGTCGATTCGCGTTCCCTTCCTGTTGCGTTGGCCGGAGACGCTCGGAGGCGAGAGACGTGAGTTGTCAACTCCTCTCGACGCTCCCGATCTGATGCCCACCTTGCTGGGGTTGTGTGGCGTCGAGTCACCTTCTGAGGTGGAAGGGCGGGATTTCTCGCCTGAGATTCGTGGGGAAGTTGCCCCTGATCCTGATGCGGCCGCGTTCCTCAACTTTCCGGTCCCGTACGGTATGATTCTCAACCAGGGGCTTCCGGAGTACCGCGGGGTCCGCACAGCCCGTTACACCTACGTGCGCTCCCCAAAGGGCCTGAACCTGCTTTACGACAACGAAGCTGATCCCTACCAGATGACCAATCTTTTCGGACGGCCCGAATGCCGTGATATGCAGGAGCACCTGGAGGCGAAGCTCCAGGAGTTTCTGACAGAACTCGGGGACGAGTTCCTGCCCGGTGAGGTGTATCTGGAGGAGTTCGGCTACACACACTACAAGGAAGCCCAGGGACCCGGTGGCAGGCGGGCCAATCCCTGGCGAGACTGGCTCTTGGCACAGGAGAGGTGAGGTGGGGGGCAGAAGACCGCTTACGCTGTGCGCGGCTCGGTTTGAAACGCGCGAGTTTTTCAGAGCCGCGACTATCGGAAGCGGTTTCCCAGGATCCCCGGCAGAAAGGCCCGCTCCCGGAAGTCGCGGCTCTGACGGACAGCCTGGCTGCGCCTTTGAGCACCTGAGACACAGATGAGGTAGACAATGGTTCAATTGCGGTTGGTTCTGTTTGGTGTCTTCATCGGTCTGGGGCTCACCGCGGCCGGGCAACTTGCCCAGCCTTCCGGCGCGGTCATTCCCGGTTCTCCAGCCTGGGTGACCAAGGTTGAGGCGGACGCGCCGGCGGAAGCGGGAGCTGGGGATCCCAGCTACGGCGCGGAGTCGAATCCGACGGGCGAGCCAATCGGAGGCGGCACCGGCTACAGGCGACTCGTCCTGCCGGGAGCGGCCACGACGACGGTACGTACGGCCGAAGGGCTGATCGCGGCGCTTGAGGCGGCGGACGACGGTGGCGGAATCATCTACGTGGCCGATGGGGCCCTACTCGACATGACCCCGTATCAGGACGTCATCATTCCCGGTGGGGTCACGCTTGCCGGCGGCCGGGGCAGAGATGGGAGGGAAGGGGCGCTGATCTTCACCAAGACGGTCAAGAGTGGTCGGCTGTTTCGAACAGGCGGAGCCAATACCCGGTTGACCGGACTACGCTTTGAGGGGTCACATCCCGGTCGGGAACGGCTCACACAGCGTCCCAGTTTCCTTGGGATCTACCATCCCAACGTGGAGGTTGACAACTGTGAGATCTTTGCCTGGAGCTGTTCTGCCGTGGGCGTAGGGAGCGGGGCCAAAGAGGGTGTGTGGGTCCATCACAACTACATCCACCACAATCAACGGGCGGGGTTGGGATACGGGGTGTCTTTGGGGCGTGTGCATGTGTTGATCGAGGGCAATCTCTTCGACTTCTGCCGTCATGCAATTGCCAGCTCGGGCGTTCCGGGAAGCGGTTACACAGCTCGGTACAACGTGCATCTGGAGAACACGATCAGTCATGTGTTCGACATGCATGGCGCACGTGACTTCGAGAAGTACAAGCAGGTCGGGCTCTGGCATCTGGATGAGGGTAGGGGGAAACAGGCGAAGGACACCTCGATCTACAACGGGAAACACCCCGGACAGCTGGTTGGTGTGGAGGAAAGAGCGTGGGTGGATGGGCGAACGGGACGAGCTCTCCAGTTGGACGGACGTGATGACTATGTGGATGTCGGGAAGCGCCGGGAGCTTTCACCACCGAAGGGCTTGACTGTGTCTGCCTGGATCGAACCTGACACGACCGAGGGGACACAGGCTATCTTGAGCAAAGCCGACACGGGGGCAACGGGATCCGGTTACGCCCTTCGGCTAGTAGATGGCTGCCTCGAAGCGACTGTCTACGGGGCCGATGGTACCCGCGTTGTTGCCTCCGCGGAGGGGATTGCGGCTGATGTCTGGCAGCACGTGGGCATGACCTGGAATCGCAAGGAAGTCGTCGTGTATCTCAACGGGAAACGCAGGGCGGGAACGCCGTGTGGAAAACGGTCCAAATCGGCCAATCGTCTTCTCTTTGGACGGGACAGCACGACGGCGACATCGTTCTATCGAGGGGCGATCGATGAGGTGCGTGTTTACAATGTGGCAATGACATCCAGTGACATCCAGCGTCACGCCGATGGACATGGGGACATCGCGGGTCGCCTCCTTCTGATGCATCACAACACGATCCGGGCGACCAATTACGCTGCGTTGGCGGTGCGCGGACGACCATCAATCGGCTGCTGGGTTGCCAGGAATCGGTTCTATGCCCCTAAGGACGGCAATGTCGCTCGCCAGGGAAACGCGAGTGGTAACTTCCATGTGCATGACAACCAGTACCTGGGGCAGGGCCTGAAGCCAGCTCCGGTTTTCTCGCAGGGCAAGCTGTTTGGTCACTGGCCGTTTGAGGGGAAGGGGGACGCGAGCCTGGCAGATGTCTCCGGGAGTGGTCGCGACGGTGAGGTCAAGACTGGGGAAGGGGGCGAAGGTACCTTGGCGGAAGCCGTCCCGGGCACGTTCGTTCTGAGTTCTGGCCGACGTTGGCTTGAGATCCCCAAAGCGGCCCCGGAGCAGTTTCCAGAGCGGTTCGCCATTGGCGTTCGCATGCGCGTCGACAGGCTGCGCGAGCATCAAGTCCTTCTGGACAACGGTCTGTTCCGGGTGTTCCATCGGGGCGCCTGGGCGGGGAGCCGCCTGTATTTCCTTTGCCGGATGAAGGGGGGAGGCGAGAGAAATGGTGATTCTGCCTGGGCGGGCCGGTCCGGTGTCCGTACTCAGCGGGGAATCCGGGCTGGGGAGTGGTTCGACCTGGTTGGTGTGCGGGATGGCCAGAACATGCGAATTTACTTGAACGGGAAGCTCGAGCGGGAGTTGGCGTGCCTGAGTGCGTGCACCCCTGCCGACGCGAGTCGCGGCGCGCTTCAGGTTGGGCACTCTGTCGACGGCGCCATCGACGAGCTCTGGATCCGAGCTGCTCCCGCGCCACCCAAGGCACCGGAAGGAGACGCTGAGGCGTCCCCCACAGAGGTCGGCCTCCGTGAGGCCAAAGGCCGGGATGGCCATGTCACGCCACGGATGGGAACTGACGTGACCGTGTTTCACTTCAGTGTGCTGTATCGGGACGCAAAGGGCATCGCTCCGGCGCTTGGTTTCCCGCGTTTGCACATCCTTCGGGATGGGCGGCGCTATGTCAACGAAGCCCCGGTCACCATGTCTGCGGCGGACATGCGCCCGTTCGAGGAGGGACGCACCTACATCTACTCGATGCGTCTACCGCGCGGGATAGCCTACGCCCACCTCTTTGAGGTCGAAACGGCCGACGGTCGAGTGGCCGCCACCCCCCGCTTTGATGGACCGTCGGTCGTGGAAGGAAGCACGCCACCGGTGCTGTCCTGGACGAGTCAGGGCGGCTATGCGATAGGTGGGGTAGCGCCACAGATCGGCGATGTAGACACGGAGTTTGATTTCCGGGTGTTGTTCTCTGATCTGGACGGGGATTTGCCCCTTGAAGGCCATCCGCGTGTTCACCTGTTGAAGGGCGGCAAGGATATCGCTGGGTCTCCATTCGCGATGGCTGCAATGAATGATGTGCCGACATGGGGGGGACGCCCGTACCAAATCCGTTTGCGCCTGGAAGCCGGCAAGGACTACTCCTACTACTTTACGGGGTGTGATGCCCTGGGAAACGAGGCGCCGAAGAGCCTGACTCGCCGCAATCCTGTTGTTGATGCGGGCAAGGACGTTGCCCCACCCGATATCTCGCAAATCGGGGTCGACGATATTGGGGCGGATGCGGCCACTGTGATCTGGAAAACCGATGAGGAAGCAACGTCGAAGGTCGAGTACGGGGAGAGCACCGCGTATGGAGCGGAAGCAGGAGCACAGGAACGAGCCACCGGGCATCGCATCCACCTGAAGGACCTGCGGCCGGGGACGGTCTACCACTACCGAATTAGCAGCGTTGATGCGTCCGGCAACAAAGCCCAAAGCGGGGACTACACATTCCGGACGGCAGCGAAATAGAGAGAAAACGGAGATAGCAGATGCTGAAGACACGGTTCATAGGTGTGGTTCTTGTGTCGCTGTGCGGCGGGGCCTTGGCCCAGGGAATCCTCCCGGGGGGGCATGTTGCTCCGGTGGCGGGTGGCATTGTCCAGGTGGTGGAGGGCAAAGAGGCGCGCATGCGGCGTCCGCACACTGTGCGTCTGCTCTTGCGCAAGGGGGAGCAATTTGCGGTACGGCTGGGCTGTCAGCAGGTGGGCAGGTACGATGGTTCTCTCACCTACCGGATCAGCTCGGGAGATGGGGACGTTCTCCGTGATGGGAGCATTCCGGTGGGCGGAGTGGCGGATGTCCAGGTCCCGGACGCAGAGCCAGGTCTCTACACGCTCTGGTTGGATGCAGGCATGAACTCGTGCTCGGTGCGTTCTGACGTTCGCCACGTGACCTATGAGGCGTCGGAAACGTCACCGCTGCAGATGATCTATCACGCCCCGAAGCTCTACTTCTGGGTGCCGGCCGGGGCTGAGAGTGTCAGTCTGACTGTCGGAGGCGGGGGCAAGAATGAGGCAGCTGCTTTTTCCGTCTACGACGCTTCGGGGGGGATCGTGGCTGAGGGCAATTCCCACGCTGATAAGGGAACGGTCACGATGGCAGTCGGGGCAGATCAGGACGGAACTGCCTGGTCGGTTGTGTTGAGCAAGTTGGGCGATATAACGTTCGAAGATTTCAGCCTTTTCCTGGGGGGCGATGCCGTCCCGTTCGTTGCGGAGTCCGCAGGGCGTCTTGTTGTCCCGGCCCTGCATCCCTACGCGCTTGTTGCCGATGCGGGTATGGCGTTGGGGGTGCGAGTCAATGTAGATGTGAGTGCTCTGGGGAAGCATCGTCTTGTTGTCACGGTCAAAGATGGCAGTAGCGACGAATCCCTGTTTGCGGAACAGGTTGCGGATGTCCACCCCGGACGGGTTGGCACGACGTTGCCGTTCGGTCCATTCCAGAGCCTGGAGTTGGCCGGACAGCTGCTGGATGCGGAAGGGAAGACGGTGTTGAGCTGTGAGCGTTCTCTGGCCGTGGCCCACGGTAGATTCTATGACGAGATCCCGAACATCGAGTCGCATCAGAGCGCTCCGATGACCTTGGCGGACCAACAGCGTGGCTATCAGGTCTTTGCTCGGGGTGAGCCGGGGGATATCCGGCCGAACAGCCACCCCCGCACTGAGGAGATCGTGGACCGAGTGGTGGCGGTTGTGACACCGGGCGAATACGAGACCCTCTATGTCGCACTCCACCCCCTGCAGGATGCGTCTTCAGTGCAGGTCGAACTGGGTGACTTCAGGGACGGGCAGGGCGCGGTGCTGGCCGGCGTAGATGTTGACCTGCGCTGGGTGGCGTGTTGGCCGCAGCTCACTAATTGGCGTTCAAGCACGTACCATGTCATCCCCGAACTGCTCGAGAAGAAGGAACAGGGGGAGCTCCAACAAGGTGTTCCACAGCAGTTCGCTGCCATTGTCAACGTTCCCGAAACGGCACCGCCCGGAGACTACGACGCGTCGTTGCGGGTACGCATTGCCGGCGTTCTCTCGGAGGCAGTCACAGTCCGGCTCTCGGTGCAGCCTTTCCGGTTGCGAAAGCCGGCCGGAATTGTCTGGGGGCTGTACCCCGATACCGCGCGCTGGAAGACGTTTGACGATGGTCAGATTGAGGCGGAAATGCGGAGCTTCCAGGCCCATGGTATCAATACCTTGATGATGTATCCGCAGTGGAATTCGGCGTGGGCGCTCGACGATGGGAAACTGCGCGCAGACTTTTCCGAGTTCCGCCGGCGCATGCGGCTTTACCGGAGGGTAGGACTGGGAAGCCCGATGGTGATCTCAATCCAGGGAGGAGAGGGGGTCGTCAGGGGCCTGATCAAGGAGCAGACCGGGCAGCGCAACGAGGATCCGGACGACGTGTATCTCCAGCTCCTGCGGCTTATCAAAGCGGAGAGCGTTGCCGGAGACTGGCCGGAGTTCTGTCTGCACTCCGTCGACGAACCCCACAGCGGTCCGACGCTCGAGGCGGCTCTGCGCACACTTCGGGTAATCAAAGGAGAAGGCTTCAAGACGTTCAATACCTGCTACGGAAAGGCTGTCCGAGAGACGCTGGATCCCTACCTGGACTACCGCTGCTACAACAATATCGGTTTCCTGAGTTTCCCGAAGGCAGAAGCAGCAGAAGCTCTGCGGGCCGAAACGTTGGCTACGGGAGACACTTTTTGGTGGTACGGGACTGGGTGTTACACCAATATGGATCTGATTCAGGACGGCAATGTGATCGTGAACCGATTCATGGGGGGATTCCACTTCTGGCGAACCGGAGCAACGGGGTGCTGGGCCTGGACATTCCTGCGGGCGAAAGGGAATGTGTTCGACGATTTCGACGGCGGCGCACACCGAGAGAACAAGGATGCGTGCATCGCCTATCCGACCCGCGACGGGAAGGCATTGACCCCGACCCTGCAGTGGGAAGGGATTCGAGAGGGAGTAGACGATTACCTCTACGTGTACACACTGTCTGAACTGATCCGCGAAGCTCGTGAGTCCGGGGATGCCGGGCGTCGGGCTCGTGCCGATGCCGCGAACACGGAACTCCAGGCCCTGTTGGCAGACATGCCGTGGACGTGCCGGGAGGGTGCGTTCACCAATGGGGATGCGACGCGGACACGGGAACGAATTGCAGAACTGTGTGTGGCGCTGTTAGCCCGCTGAAGGGCACGCTCTACTTGCCAAAGCCTTTCAAGGCGTTGCCCAGCTTCGCCTTCGCCTGCGTTGCCGCATCGGACGCCATTGCCTTCTTGACCGTTTCCAGGAGCTTGTCGAGCAGTGTCTTCTGGTCCGCGGTCAGTCCTTGCAGGGTCAGCGCTTCCTGTATGCTGGTCAGCGCGTTCTGGTACTGCTTGGCATCGATTGTCTGCTTGATCTTGGCGATCCGTGCTTCGAATTCGGCTTTTGCCTTGTTCACCTGCTCCTCCGCCGCTTTCCGGGCGGCTTCGGCCTGGGCCTTGAGCTTGGCGGCTTGCTCCTCGGCCAGTCGCTTGGCCTCGGCTTGTACGGCCTTCAGCTTGGCGGCCTGTTCTTCAGCGGCCTTGGCAATCGCTGCGGCCTTGGCTTCGGCTTCGGCTTTGAGCCTGGCGGCCTCATCCTGCACGGACTTATCGATGGCCGGTTTCTCCACCTTCGTTTCGCTGCCACCCGATGGGGCGGCGCTCTGCTCCTGCTTCTTGCTGCATCCCTGACCCACGATCAGTCCTGCACCAACAGCCACCAAAGCCAGGCCCGTCAACTTCATTCGTTTCCGTGACATCGTTCCGTTCTCCTTGTTTCCTACCACTCGTACCGAAAGTGCGTCTTCTTCATGTCCCTTCGGACCGTGTTGTCGTGTGACGACTGCTTTACCACCTTAGCCCGACAATGCATGTATGCACTCTGTGACTTGCGGAAGGGACGGAAGTTGCAGAAGCCGCTTCAGCGCCTTTGCGGGAAGCTCTTGCCGAGCCTCCCATCGGCTGTTAGTGTGTTGGCCACGTTCAGAAGACGGGAGTTGTGATGGTTCAACGAATCGAATTGGTGCTTGTTCTCTGTTTGAGCTGCATGCTGCCGTGGGGGCTGATGGCTGCGGATGGGCTTTATGGAGGGCCGCACGGGACACCTACGCTGGTGCCGAGCGCGTATGACGGGGTGGCCTGGCGTGAGTGCCTTGACAGGCCCTTTGCGCTCATTCGGTCGTCCACCCATCCCGCGTGGATGTTGCGAGCGGAGAGCACGGTGTTGCGGTGTTTCAGCAAGCCGGACAAGTATGATTGGAGCCCGCCGACCGCCCTGCTGGTACCGACTCGTGACGGGATTCGCTCTCTCCGGCGAGGGGGAGAGATGGATGGAGCAGTCATGTCACGTCCCTGGCTTTTGGCCTCCTTTGCCGGATCCGAGAGTTTCGACGTGTTCGATGCTCCCTACTTGGTGGTGTTGCAGCACAGAGCAGAGGCGATTCGGCTGGACGCGGACGGGGTCACCTTGACATTCTCCGAAGAGGAGACGGGATGGGTTGGGGCGATGCCGCTTTTCGGCATGCTCAAGCTGCCGCTCAGAGACAGTTTGATTCGGGAACTTCCGTGTGTCCAGCGGAGCCTGGCGTCATGGACGTGGAGCGAATCTCTCCCCGACGATGTCATCCGGCGCTGCGATTGGTGGAGTCGGACGATTAGAGCCTTCCCTGTGCGCATGATGGAGAGTTTCTCGGTCGATGACACAGCCCGGACGTTGACGATCAGGCAGGAGTACGAGTATTTCAACACTACGGATGATTGGGGGACGGAACCGCTGAAGTTCGCCGCCGTCGCTCCCACGCTGGGGCTTGCCTTGGACCATGGCACCTTCCCCGTCACGTTTTCCGCTCCCCTCCACGATCCCGGGTTGATGACGCATTTTGGTCCGCTGGTTGGGGCGCTGGGGGTCGACCGCCTGGATGCGGTTTATTCGTTGATGTCATACATCCATGAGACCGAACGCATGCAGGTCCCCCCGCCGGAGAGTGCAGTCGGCCAAGAGGCCCTCGGCATTCTTCGGAAGGCCATGGCCAAACGTTTTCCCGATGGCGACAGCTGGCGCGTCGACTTCGGCAAGTGGTCGTTCTGCTGGGCGATTCAGAGCGACTACTGGTACCCTTACGGTCTTCCGTATCTGGAGGATCCTGAGGCGATAGAGAAGGCTAGGGGAAGTCTGCGGAAGTACTACGATGAGTATGTGTTGCAGCGCGAGCGATTCGGCCCACACAGGGGGAAGCTCCAGCTCCATGGGCCGGGCATCGCGTCCTGGGGGCGTTGGGGGGATTCGGGGAAGTTCTCCGCGAACTTGCTGCGCTCGGTCTGGGCCTATGCCCATTTCACCGATGACTGGGACCTTATCCGGGAACGATGGGCGCTGCTGAAGCGCCTCTTTATCACTCCTGAAGAGATGGACTGGACCGGGGTTGGGCGTCACTCGATCGCCGAACAGGGGGATGAAGCCCCGCCATGCATCGCGATGGCGCGTATGGCGTACCGGGTGGGAGACATGGACACCTACCATTTCGCCTCTTACTGCGCTGTACGTGAGTTCGTTCACCACTACGTCAAGAGCTATGGCAGTTCCTATTTCTACCGACACCAACCGGTCAACAGAGCTGAACCAATGCCGATGAAGGTGTTCCCTACCAACATCTGGGGGACGACGGCCGGCTGGCAGATCGATGGCCCCCATTACCCGCGCAAGCACGGCGAACGTCAATACACCAACCGCTGGGTTCGCTTCCATTGTCTGGACACAGCTCGGTTCTTTCGGGACTACCTGAGCAAACCGGTTGCCTGGGAACTTACCGATCCTGAGCTTGGTTGGGATCACTGGGCCTGGCGTTACAACCGGGACGATTCGCACATCATGACATCCTACATCCGGGCTCGTTCGTTCCTGATGGAGGACAGCCCCGAGAAGCTGGCGAGTCTTGTTCCGCCGAGCTGCATGCGCGAGTACGAACCAACGGGGACGATCGCGCCGATGATCGCCTTCATCCGCACGGCGAGAGCCAGAGAGACCGACCGGCTGATTCCCGCAGCAGAGCACCCCAGTCCATATGCGGCGGGACTGGAACGCAGTGCCGAACGTGAGAACACGTACTCGATCGCGCAGGATTACTATGGGAGCTATCCCCCCGCTCCGTTGTGGTGGAAGTGGGGGCGCGGGCGTAAGCAACACCGCGTGTTTGGTGGCTTCGATCCGTTCCCTGGGATGGTCCGAGGCCATGCGGGGAGGCAGCGTTTGAGCTATGTCAGTGAGCTCTTCTGGTTTGATCCGGTCGTGCCAAGAGAAGCTGGGGCAGTGACGCCGACAACAACCGAATGGGAGACGCAGGCCTGGTCGGTCTGTGGGCCATTCTCCAACCCGGAGGACGATGGGCTAAAGCAGCGCGTGTATGAGCCTGAACAGGGCGTTGAACTCGACAAGAGTTACACCCACGATGGTCTGACTGCATCATGGCATCGTCTCGTTCCCATCGACAACGGGAAGAACCGGGGGCGCCTGGATATGGAGGGGACCCTCTTGAACAAGAAGACGCCTAAGGGGGGCAAGCTGGCCTATGTCTCCGGCTTTGTTAAGAGTGATCGCGTGCAGCGTGCCGTTCTCCGGCTTGGTGCTGCCGGAGGAATGCGTGTGTGGGTCAATGGTGAGGAAGTGCACTACTGGCACGTTGGGTCCAAGTGGGAGGAAGGGCGTGTCACTATCGCTCTGAGGAAGGGGAGCAACGAGATCCTGATCAAGGTCGGGAAAGGGTGGGGGAAGTGGCAGGTCTATGCGTCTGTTGTCGGAGCAGATGACTTGCCGTTGCCTGGGCTGGAGTTCAGTGCATTGTCGCCGGGAGGGAAGTAGGATGAAGAGGATGTGTGCGTTACATCTCAGCGGCGTGGCCCGATGGCTTCTGGTTCGAGGGAGCGTTGCTGCTCTGCCAGTTCTTTGGACCGGCATCTCGTGGGCGAAGCCGCCCGTCCCGGGCATCTCCCCCGAAGAGGTCCTGACCACGGACTCCCTGGCTGATTCCGGGAGTGCGGAACGTTTCGCTGAGTTTTACGTGAGTTGGGAAGGTCTGGGACGCTTCCGTGAAGGGCGGATCAAGAAGGATGCCAAGCCTGTGATCGAGCGGCTTGAGGAGTTGCTTCAGGAGTCGCCTGTAGATATCGTTCCCATACTCATCGAGGCGTTGCAGACGATTGGTTTTGACCCTATCACCGGGGCGTCGTCCAACCAATTCTACACGCTTAATCTGGGGCCGAATGCGAAAGGCAAGGAGTGGCCCGGGCGGGTATTGAAGCTCATTGAAGGGCGGGCCGAGCCCGAACATGCTGAGGCGTTTTCTGCCTTGCTTCTCGTCCCCGACCACGGGGTTGTGAGGTGGGCTGCTGACCAGGTTGCCCGGTTGGCAGATGACGACGTGCGGAGGCGCGTCGTTGAGCAACTCGTAGCTGAGATCGGTTCGGAGCACGGTTGCTACGCCCGCGTTTCCGCAATGCACGCCTATATGAGGCTGCGCAAAGGGGACGTTGAACCGGTGGTGTCAGCTGTCTCGGACCCGGATTGGCTGGTTCGCAGCCATGCGATTCGTCTACTTGCCGAACACCGCATTCGTGCGGGGAAAGACGCCATCAGCCGCGCTCTGCAGGACCCAGATGTCGATGTGCGTCTGGAGGCGGCTCGGGCCCTGTACACGCTGGCTGAGAAGGAGGTACCTTTCCCGCCTGCTGACAATCTTCCGGTGGCCGGCAAGAGACCGTGAATCGGGGGCAGCCTTCGATCGCCCAATCAGGAGCAGACAATGAGAACCGTTCTGATACCCGGCACCGATCTGCACGTCTCTACGTTTTGCATGGGGGCGATGCCCTTTGGAGACAGCTATGGCGGGGACGAGGGCGATGCCCTTCTCGACACCTTTGTGGAACACGGAGGCAACTTCTTTGACACGGCTCATTGTTACTGTTTCTGGACGGCTGCGGGAGCCGGCTCAAGTGAGCGGGCGTTGGCAGACTACCTGGATCGGCGAGGGCTCTGGGACGAGGTGACGGTTGCCACGAAAGGTGGGCACCCGTCTGAGTCAGGATACCGAACCGTCGAGCACTATTTGTCGCCGGGACGCATCGCAGCAGACATCGATGACAGCCTCGGTCGGATGCAGATTGACACCATCGACCTCTACTGGCTCCATCGGGACGATTTGCGTGTGCCCGTCGGGGAGATTGTTGAGTGTCTGAACAGCGAGGTCCGTGGGGGGCGAATTCGCTATTTTGCGGGCAGCAACTGGTCAGGTACGCGGCTTGAGCAAGCGAACACCTATGCGCTGGAGAACGGTCTCCAGGGATTCGTCGCGAGTCAGCCGTGCTGGAGCTTGGCGAGTAAGCCAATGTCGCGGAGCATGCGGGAGCTGTCTCCCGAAGATTGGGAGTACCACGTTCGAATGGGGATGCCGGTGATTCCCTACTCGCCAACCGCTCAAGGCTATTTTGCCTCCGGTGGGGCGAAGGGGAAGGCCTACGACGTGCCGGCGAACGCGGCTCGTCTCCGGAAGGTCCAAGCGCTTGCGGAAGAGCGCGGCGTGAGTACGAATCAGGTCGCGTTGGCTTGGCTGCTGAACCAGCCCTTCCCGGTGATCCCCATCCTGGGGACCAGCAAATGCGAGCACTTGCTGGACGCCCTTGGGGCAGCGAACATCAGTATTGATCCAACTGACCTGGTGGTCTAAGTTTTTAATCCGTCGACAAAATGCGTTGACCATTTCGGGGGCTCCAGGTGCGGCCACGACCGCAAGGCGATGCTGAAGCACCGTCGTCGGTCGCGGCCGCACCTGGGCGTCGAAAGGGCCACGCTGCGAAGCAGTTGCGCTCTCTTGGTGCAGGCGCCACCCCGTTGGGGGCGGGACGTCCCTCTGGTACGCCCGCTCTCCCAGCGGGGCGCCTCTGCAGCCAAGATAGCTGCAACATTTTGCGCGCGGATTAATAAACTCAGACCACTAGCGTGAGTGTTGGTCAGTCTGCTTCCCCCACGGGCACGGGGAAGTTGGGAAACTCGCGTTGCGGGGCGGCCTGTCGGCTTGTCG
>JABHEG010000090.1 GCA_018676675.1 Lentisphaerota bacterium | reverse complement strand
GATGGGGGTGTATTCCAATAGGGTAATACGATAGCAATAGAAAAGGACAATCGCGGAAGGCTATGGGGGACAGGAGTTTGGCGCGCGCGCTCGGGGCGGAAAGGTGTACTACGGACCCAATCTACAGTAAACTACCGTTAGCCTCTGTGATGCGACATTTGCCGGAAGATAGCGGGTCCGATGCCGCACATAAGGAAGCCGCTATTGAGTCGGAGAGTTCGAGCCGGGGCTGGACGGATGGATAGGGGTGAGAAGGTGGGCCGGTGGCCGGTCGAGGCAGGACGAGGCGTGTCCGCCCGCGAGTACCGCATCATCGTTCTCAGGACATGACGCAGGCAGAGGGACGGGCTTTTCGCGGCAGTCTGGTCGGTGTTGTGAAATCGTGGGCTGTGGTGATGTGGCATCGCCTCCCGGGGGGGGGCCCGTACTTTGACACTTGGCGTCGGTGGTGCTTGACAGGTCCGCGGGTGAATGGCCCACCAACTGTCAGAAGTCCTGGTCCCGACCCCGTCCGGCTTGGTTGTGCTGCCGGTTGGACGTGTGTTTCCGCGGTGTCCTATCGGGCCGTGAGTTTCCGGCGGGCGTTGAGGGGGCCCAGGGCGTGGTCCCTGGTCTGCTCCATCCGGCGGGCCATTCGGTCCTGCATGTCCCGGAGTGCTGGCCGGTTTTCACTGCGTCCGGCCAGATTTACGCATTCACCGGGGTCGTTGATGAGATCATACAACTCGTCCCGGCCATAAGGGACGAACACGTACTTCCATTCCCGTGTGCGGACCATTCGCACGCTGTAGGCCTGCCCGATGTTGCCGTCGTATTCCGAGAAGGTCTCGTCGCGCCCCACTTCGGGTTCGGGACCTGCTGCAAGCAACGGCACCAGGGACTCGCCGTGGACGGTGCCAGGGATCGTTGCACCTGCCAGCTCGCAGATCGTCGGCAGCAGGTCGATGCTGCTTGTGAACCCCTGGCGCACAACGCCCCGCGCTGCACCTTCGGGCCAGCGCATTACCAGGGGTACGTGCAGGCCTTCGTCCCACAGCTGTGGGTACTTGGTAATGAATCCGTGTGCCCCGACCAGTTCACCGTGGTCCGATGTGAAGATCACGACTGTGTTCTCGCGCTGGCCGGTACGGTCAAGGGTTGCCAGAATCTGGCCGATATAGTGATCGGTCAGGGTCACATAGGCCCAGTATGACGCAATGAACAGCTGCCAGTCTTCACGGCTCAGTCCCTCACCGACCTGTGTGGCCCGACAGACTCGGTGCGCCTCCGCTTTGTCGAGCAGATCGTCGTCCAGGCTCGCGGGAAGGGCGACATCTGAGGGTGCATAGAGCGACGCGTATCCCGCCGGCAGAGGGAAGGGCGGGTGCGGCGCGTCGAAGTCGCATTCGATAAGCCATGGGGCGTCCTGATTGGCGTAGCGCTCAATCAACTCGGACGTCCCGCGGGCATACCAGGCCTCGCGGCTTTCATCGACATCGTGGTCGACTTCCTGGCAATACGGCGGTCCGAGCGGCCGAGCGCTCAGGAGTCCGGGGGCCTGTTGCTGGACCCACTCGCGATAGTCGCTCAGGAGTCCTGCGAAGTCCGCAAAGCCGCGCTCGCGGATGTGTTTCTGCCCGGCATATCCCGTGCGGTATCCGGCTTGCGCCAGGATCTCGGCAAAGCACGGTACGTCCTCGGACAGCTCGAACGGATAGGCATTCGGGCCAATCGCGTTGCCCATATACCCGTTGGCGTGCGGAAGCATGCCGGTCTGAATCGCGGCCCGGGCCGGATGGCAGACGGGGGCGGAGGAGAACGCACTGTCGAACCGGACCCCCTCGGCGGCCAGGCCGTCGACGTTGGGCGTCCGGCAGACTGGGTGTGGCTGTCCGCCGAACACCTGGTACTGACTTGAGTCGGTGAGCAGCAGTAGAACGTTCGGACGAGCGGTTGTCATTCTTGCCTCACTGGTGACCGGAAAAGGAGGGTTCGGAGAGTTTCCCCGTATCGGTGGCCAGGAGACAGAATAGGAGGCGATTCGGCGGGTGTCAAACAGCGATCTGGTGATTACATCCCTTTGGGTGTGGCTTGATGGCGTGACACTGACCCAATGCCACAAATGGCCCGTCCCTCTGGCTCGCGCACTGGTGGTCAGTCACCGGGGCCATCGCCGCCAACGAATCGGATCGATTTGATCATCATCTGACCGTTTGCCCGGGACACGCCGCGGTGGGACGGTCATTCTCACCCGCAGTTGGAGGGCATTGGCTTGCACGACAGGGGGCCTTTGCGGAAGGGCGTCATAGTTCACGGGCTGGTGCGGCGACTATGAGGTCGTAGGGGTCTGCTGCCATGGCGGCTTGCATCTCCCGCAGGATTCCGGAATCGGTCAGGACTGTTGCGATCCGGTCGACCGACAACACTCGGAAACGTGCCGTGTTGCCGAACTTGCTGCTGTCAACCACCAGGACGACGCGTTCTGCGATGCGCGCCAGTGCATCGGCGATGGCGGCGCTCCATTCGTCGGTTGTGAAGGCTCCCGTTCCCGGCGCGAACGCGTCGGCGCCGAGGAAGGCCAGGTCGACGTGGAATCCCGCGCACATGGCAATGGCGCGCGGGCCGACAAAATCGAGATTCTCCAGGCGGAACCGGCCGCCGGTCGAATGTACCTCCATGCCTGCGACCGGGCCGAGCTCTTCCACCGGCGCGAGAGCCGAACTCAGAATCGTGAGGGGGCCGCTGTTCTTGAGTGCCGTGGCGATGCGCCATGCAGTCGTGCCGCTGTCCAAGGCAATGGTCATGCCCGGTTCGACCATCTCCGCGGCGCGGGCGGCGATGTGTTCCTTAGCCTGGCGCATGCGTTCACGTTTTTGCTCGAAAGTCCGGGCGACCAGCGATTGGTTCTCCTTGAGAACAGCTCCTCCAAATGTCCGGGTTAGCAGTCCCGCGGCTTCGAGCTTGGCCAGGTCGCGGCGAACGGTGGCCTCGGAGCTTTCGAGGCTCTTGACGAGCGTGCTGACGTCCGTGTGGCCGTTTTCACGGAGGATATCCAGCAGCTGTGTTCGGCGGGAATTCAGGAATTCATGGGTCATGGGTCAGAGCGCCTCCGGCGCGTCATGGGGGGCATTGGGGACCTGATCAGGTCACTGGTTACTGACCACTGGCTACTGATGTTACCTATCACTAACCTCACCGATACATCGTGCGTCCGCCATCGACAAGAATCTCTTGGCCAGCGATGAAGTCGCCCCGGCAACTTGCCAGGAACGCCGCCAGGCCGGCGATGTCCTCCGGCTGGCCCAGACGCCCCACCGGAACTTGGTCGATGAGCTGCTGGCGCTTGGCCGGCTCGCCGTAGCGTTGCCGCAGCAGATCGGTCTCGATGACGCACGGATGAATCACGTTCGTCACGATGCCGCGGCGCGCGTAGTTGCGCATCAGGTAACGCATCATTCCCACCAAACCGGCCTTGGCCGCTGCGTAGTCGATGGCGCCGCCGCCGCCGTCGGTTGCGGCCGACGACCCGATTAGGATGATCTTGCCTCGGCCAGCCTCGAGCATGGGCGGAAGTACGGCGCGTACGCCATAGAACGCAGCCGACAGGTTCAGGTCGAGCAGCGATTGCCACTCCTCGTCCGGCACGGTCTCGGCGGCGCGCGCGGGGTTGCGCCCCACATTGAACACCAGCACGTCCAGCCGGCCGCGGGCCTCAAGGACCCGGCGCACGGTCGCGTCGGTCTGCTCCGAGCTCGTGGCGTCGGCAACGATCGATTCCACGCCGCTACCGGTCGAGTGGAGTTCCTCGACCAAGGCGCTGACACGATCGCGGTACGCGGGACTACCCGTGTGAGTGAAGAAGGTAAATGCACCCGCCTGCGCAAAGGCGCGCGTGATCCCCGCACCGATCCCGCGTGAACCGCCAAGGACCAGAGCAACAGTCTCGTTCAGGTCAATCTCCAACATCAAACTTCTCCAACGACCAATACCGCGTCGCGGGCGCCTACGCCAGCGCCGCTTTTAATGCGTCTTCCAGGACACTGAGCACCTCGTCGCACTCCGCTTGTCGGATGACCAGCGCGGGCTTGATCTTGAACAGGTTCTTGCGCACGCCCGCGACGCCGATGATCAAACCGCGCTGCATCGCTTCTGCGCGCAGAGCCGCCACTGCGTCAACGTCCGGTTCCCTGGTCTCGGGATCCTTGACCACTTCCACGCCGATGTGCAGTCCCGCCTGGCGGATGTCGCCGATCCGCGGGAACTGCTGCTGCAGCTTGAGCAGACCGTCACGCAGGTACGCCCCCATCCGGGTGGTATTGCCCATGATGTCGTCGCGCTCGATGATGTCGAGCATCTTCAGCGCAGCGACCTGGGCCAGAGAGTTGTTCGCAAACGTGTGCAACTCTTCGGCGTCGGGGCTGTAGCCCTCCAAACCGTCACGCAGGATCGTGACGCCGAGGGGCAACCCGCCACCCACGGCCTTGCCGAGGGCAATGACGTCCGGGGTCACCCCGTAATACTCGGCCGCTGTCCATTTGCCCATGCGCACAAACGTCTGAATCTCGTCGAAGATGAGCGGCACACCATAGCGGTCGCAGATCTCACGCACGCCCCGCATGTAGCTGTGGGTGAGCGGGATCATTCCACCGCTGGCTTGGAGCGGCTCGACGATGAAGCCTGCGGCGGGACCGTTCACTCCTTTCTGCAGCGTCAGCTCGAGCATGGTAAGACAGATGCGCTCGTTCTCATCCGGGTCCGCCGAGAAGTACGGCCGGTAACGGTAGGGGTTCGGAACCCGGATGAACTGCCGGGTTAGCGGCAGGAATCGACTGCCGCCGGCGAAGTACCCCGGGGACTGCGTCGAAATCCACGAGGCGCCCATCGTGCCAAGCGTCGTGCCGTGGTAACTGTCCATCAGGCAGAGAAAATGCGCCGAGCCCGGACGATTCTTCAAGGCCAGCTTCATGGCGCCTTCGAGCGCGATCGCGCTGGTAGGCACAAACGAGACACGGTTCAGTTCCGCGGGCATGATCCCGGCGATCCGCTCCGCAAGCGCGAAGCGAGGCAGCGTGTCGAAGCCCTGGTGAACGTGCGTCAGGTTCCGGGCATGCTCGTCGACCGTTTCCCAGATCTCGTCGTTGCAGTACCCGAGGTACAAGGCCCAGCTCTGTGAGGTGCAGTCAATGTACGCCTTGCCATCGGTGTCCCAGACCCGCACGCCCTTGCCGTGATGCAGCACCGGGCCGCCGCGCGTGCCGCCGCCGACCATCAGGTGTTCGGAGCACGCCGCGAGCTGCTTCGCGTCCAGGCCATAGATGCGTTCGAGTACTGGGTCCATGCCGATGAATTCCTTCCTGTATCTTCCCGCAAGACGGGTTGCGCCCCGCGCCGACACCGGCTACTATATGCACGTTAATGCTTGCGGCAATCACTAGTGGTTGTTATTGGCGACTGCGGCAATCGCTTTCTGGGCGGCTCGACTGGTTTCTGCCCGGCTTGACGAGATTGACCCCAACGACCAACAGGCCCCATGACCAGCAACCACATCTCGATCGATCTCGGCGCAAGCAGTGGTCGCGTCATACTCGGCGCTCTGACGGACGGCGTGTTGACCGTGTCGGAGGCGCATCGCTTCCAACATCACATGATTGAGTGCCGGGGGGTGAAGCGCTGGGACTGGGCTTGGATTCTCCGGGAAGTGCGTCGCGGTCTGTCGCGTGCGTGCGCCCAGGCCGGAGACCGGCACATTGCCGGCGTTTCCTGTTCGGCGTGGGCGCAGGATTTCGGGTTGCTCAATGCGCAGGGCGAGTTGTTTTACCCGCCCGTCAGCTATCGCGACGACCGTACCAAGGGGCTACCGGAGCGGTTCAACGCTGTGATCGCACCGTGCGATCTGCACCGGCGCGACGGCTCGCTCGTTCATCCAATGACCACGCTTTGCCAACTGCGGGCGATGGCCGAACATGAACCGGAGGCGTTGTGCCGCGCGCGGGATTTGCTGTGGATCGCGGACCTGGTGCACTGGGATCTGTGCGGCGCAGCGGCGACGGACTGGTCTCTGGCCACGGCGAGCCAGGTGCGGCACGTGGCGAGTGGTACCTGGGACACCGACCTGCTTGCGCGCCTCGACATACCGGCTTCGATCCTGCCCCCCATTCTGCCACAGCCACAAGTGATCGGCACGATTCCGGCCGGGTCGGCGCCGGACTCGCACCTGGTCGGTGTGCCTGTGATCAGTAGCGCGGGGCACGATACGGCCGCGGCATCGGCCGTGCTCGCGCCGTTGGAGCCCGGCACGCTGATGCTCAGCCTCGGAACTTGGGCCATGCTGGGCGCCTGCACCGGCAAGTTCCAGGTACCGGACAAAGACCAGGTCGCCGTGCTGGGACTGCCTTTTGGCCAGTGGGGTTGCTTCCACGGCGGCATGGGACTGTGGCTGCTGCAGGAGTGCCGAAGGGCATGGCGGGAATCCGGCGCGAACCAAGACATTTCAGAACTCGTCGTCAGCGCGGCACGCAGCTCGGTCGAGAGCGTCATCCCAGTGAACGACCCGCGGTTCTTCGCACCCGACAATATGCCCGCTGAAATTGCCGGATTCTGCGCCGCAACCAGGCAGGCAGTACCCGAGCACCCGGGCGATTTCGCACGTGTGATCTTTGACAGCCTTGCGGCAGCGTTCGCCGACTCGATAGACCAGTTGCGGGAGCTGACAGGGCTGAGTTTTGAGCGGTTGCGCATCGTGGGGGGCGGTTGCCGGAACGAGTACCTTTGCAGGCGGACCGCACAGGGGGCATGTCTGCCCGTCGTTTGCGGCCCGGTCGAAGCGACCGCGGCCGGGAACCTTCTGCTCCAGGCCGTCGCTCTCGGCCTCCTCGAACCAGTGGTAATCCCTGAGGTCATGGCCGTATCGTTTCCCTTGGTTGAATACGCCCCCCCAGCTCGAAGTCCACGATAAGGAGCAGTGAATGGCAGTCCACAGACCTCGCATCGCGCGGATTCCTCACCGCCGCACCCCGTGGAGGGCACACCGCCAAGATGAGCAATGACCTGCATTTCGTTGCCTCGCTCCGTGGTTCGTACCATGCCGTGAAGGCGGCTCTGCCGTGGCTGGATGCGTCCCGCTGTGACGGCGACCCGCCGGCGTTCACGGCTTATGCGCGCCCACCGACGGTGCCCGGGGTGCGTCGGAGCATGCTCTGCGCCCCAGATGACACCGCTGCGGACCTCGTGGTCTATGATCCCGACCGCAACGCCGGCATCGACGTCATCACCGACAATGCCCGGCGCCTGATCGAGGCGCGGACGCCGCTGGTCCTGTTGCACACGGATGTTGACGTGACCACCGTGGGGGAGATAGCGGAAGCACACCCCGACCTGCAGATCATCATCGAATCCGGTCCGCGGAAGCTCCTCTACCACTACGAGGCGCTGCGGCGAACGCTGGCGGCACACAGCAACGTCTACCTGAGCACCTACAACTTGCTGAACTGGATGGGGCTCGAAGAGCTCTGTGCCGCGGGGCTGGGCGAGCGCCTGCTGTATGGCAGTCACGCCCCGCGGTATAGCGAAGACATGGCCATGGGCCCGATCGCGATGGCCGACATCCTGTGGTCGCAGAAATGCGGCATCGCCGGCAACAACCTGCGCCGGCTCCTCGGGCGCGCCGAAGCGGCCCCGCCCGAGCAACCGTTCACGGCGCCCTCGCCGTTCATCATTGACGCGCACGCCCACTGCGTGCGACCAGGACGCACAACGGTCAATCCCTTCCCCTCGCCCGACCAGCGCTTCTCGCCGGGCGACTGGCTGGCATTCATGGACCGTTGTGCTGTGGAGCGGATGATCCTGACGCCCATGGAGACGATCTTCGACGCGGCACAGCCCGCGCACGAACTCGCCCGGGACCTGTGCCTCGCTGCGCCCGCCCGTTTCGCGTATCTGGAGGCCTTCCATCCGGACGGCGATGCGGCGCACCTGCAACGGCTCGGGGCCTCCCTGCAATCGGCCTCTTGCGCCGGGATCAAGATCCACCCGACCGTACACCGGATTTCCGGCGACGACGATCGCTATGCGCCAGCGTTCTGCGCAGCGGCCGAGTCTGGGAAGCCGGTTATGACCCACAGCTGGGAAATCTCGGAGTACAACCCCGACCAGCAGTTCTCACATCCGGACCGGTTCAGGCGTTGGCTCCGCGAGTTTCCCGATGTCTGCCTGGTCCTAGGCCACGCCGGCGGCCGACCGAGCAGTTTCGACAGTGTCGTCAGCCTGTGTCGCGAGTTCCCGCAGCTTCGCGTCGACCTCGCCGGAGACTACTGCGACAACGGCCTGGTCGAGGCGCTGGTGGCTGAGCTGGGCACGGAGCGCGTCCTCTTCGGTAGTGACGTCGACTGGTTTGACCCCCGCGCCCACATCGCCCTGGTGCTCGGCTCGCAATTGACCGACGATGAGGCACTGTCAGTACTGCGCGGCAATGCCGCAAAGACATATCTCTCGCCGCTCCAGCAATACTCGACCGGCGTTCCTCTTCCACCAGGGCCAGAACGGGGAAGCCAATGACCAATGCCCCAACATTCAAGCCAGTGGCGTCGCCTCGCATAGCGGCGCTGGGGCTGTCGCTGGAGTTCTACGACGAGGCGATTCCGGGTTACATGGCGCGACTCGAGGCACAATTGGGACGGTTCCTTGCGCCGATTGCGGCGCGCGCCGACATCGTCAGCCGCCGGCTCTGCTGGCGCGACGCGCACGTGGTCGAGCAGGTTCAGGCGGCCGAGGCGGCGGAAGCCGACGCGCTGCTGCTGATCCCGATGAGTTACGCGGCCAGCATGATGACCGTGCCAGCGTTGCGGGACACTTCCCTGCCGATCGTGATCTGGAACACGCAGGAGGCGTACGAGGTCGCGCGCTCCTACACCAGCGACGACCTGCTGATGAACCATGTTACGCAGGGCACGCAGGACCTGACCAACGTGCTGTTGCGCAACCGCATCCGGTTTGGGCTCGAGTCCGGCCACTACGCCGACGCGCCGGCCTTGGACAGGCTCGGTGAATGGCTAGCCGCCGCGCGCGCGATGCAATCGGCCCGGGGATTGCGCGTCGGCCGGTTGGGCGCACCGTTCGAGGGCATGGGCGACTTCAGCGTCGACGAACAGCGCATGGCACACGACTGGGGACCCGAGGTCGCGCCGTTGCCGGTCGACCAGCTCGCGGCGTGTTTCAACGACGCCCGCACAGAAGACGCCGAGGCGCTCGTTGAGCAAGACCAGGCGCGGTTCGAGGTGGCCCCCGAGGTCGAGCAGGAAATGCACGTCGTGTCAGCGCGCCTGGAACTGGCCATGCGGCGGCTGGTTGCGGAGGCGGAACTCGGCGCGTTCACCATGAATTTCCGCGAGATCATCGAGGCCGGGGGTGTCCCCACGCTGCCGTTCTTAGGCTTGAACAAGCTGCTCGCCGACGGGCTCGGGTACGCAGGGGAAGGCGATGTGATGACCGCCGCGCACATGGCGCAGATCCGGCAACTCTGCGGGATCGCGACGTTCACCGAAATTTACACGATCGACTATGCGACAAACGCCATGGTTATGACGCACATGCAGGAGTGCAACCCGGCGATGGCCCGAGACGACCGCAAAGTCCGACTGGTCCGCAAACCGTTCTGGGCGCCCGGCGTCGAGGATTACGTGGGCATGCATTTCACCCTCCAGCCCGGCCCGGTAACATTGACGGCCATCACCCCGAACGCGGACGGGCGTTTCACGTACGTGTGTCGCGAAGCCTGCATTCGTGACATGGCCCCATTCCCGGAGTATGACGCGCCGCACTGGATCGCGGAGCTCGGCGAACCAGTCGGGGACTTCCTCACGCGCTACGGTCTAGCCGGCGGCCCGCATCACTTGGTCGCAGCGCCCGGGTGCCGGGCTGAAGCGCTGCGCAAGCTGGCGTATTTGCAGGGATTCGGATTCATAGACTTGTTTCCAGAAGCAAATAGGTGACTGCAATGATCGCGTCGCGTTCCCTGGTGTTAACTGTACTCGCCGCGCTCTCAGCGTGGGCTAACGAGGCGCCGTCAACCACTCCAGGATCTCGCGGTTGAAGACTGAGCTGTCTTTTCCCCAGTAGTTCGTGTCGCGCGGCTTTGTGCCGGTAAGGCGAACGCCGGTCTTGCCGCCCATGAAGAGGAAAGCCATACCTTCACCGAGGACGATGATACGCGAGCCTTTGGGGGTCACCGTGTAAGCCCCATGTGCGAGTTCTGTCGCCCGTCCTTCTCTGTCGAGAATGAAGCTAAACGGCGTGCCCCCTCTGACGGCCCGGCCGCCGCTGTAGGGAACTTCTCGGGCGCCTGCGTTGACTACGCCTTTCTGCGCTATGGCTCCACGATTGTGCAGGTACGGGGTATCTTCGGTCAACGCCATTCCGAAAGGCGCAATAAGGCCGTTCACACCTGTCTTCTTCAGGCTCTGGCGTTGTTCCTCGTCAAGCACGAGCAGTAACGAGCCGCCACCTTTGACGAAGCCAGCGACAGCATTCCTTTCTCCATCCGTGAAAGGCTTCGTGGGCATGAAGATGAAAAGCACGTCCGCGCTCCGCAGCGTGTTGGGGGTTATTGCCTCGTCTGACGTCACGACATCGAGCCCGATGCGCTCTGCCAGCTTCGCAAGCCGGGAGGGGGGCTTCCATTCACCATGCGCCCGGGTAAAGAGCAAGCGGCATCTACGCGGGTTCCTTCCAGGATCGGCATCTGCAGGCGTGACTTTGAGATTGGCGAAGTAGGCACTCTTGTGATAGGTGGTCAGGCCGACACCCCCTTCTGAAAGCCCGTGCTTCAGGTCCTTCACTACCAAGTCGGGGGTCGTGGCATCATTGACATAGACCTTGGCGGTCCCCCCCGCGATCACGATCTTCACATGGAACCAACCGGTCTCCGAGAGGTCGGTTTTGGCTTCGTATACGCCCGGGTAGTTCTTCCGCAGGTACGACCAGTTGCACTTGGTCCCTGATGCGCAGTACTGGATCGCGTTCCCGGTGCCGGACGCGAAGGGGCGGAAGTAGATATTCTCAAACAGCCGTTTGCTGCTGTCGCGGACCTTCAGATTCCTGGCCACTTTGTCCTGCACACGGAACGCCACGCCGAGGTAGTGGTTCCCTTTGCCGGGGGCGGCAATATCGAGCTCGATCGTACCGTCCCTGAAAGACATGCCACGCCGGCGGGCCAGCGTCAGCGTTTTGGATGACACCAGATGGAAGGCCTCCTTGCCTTGGTAGTTCTCGACCGCGATCGTGCCGTTCGTCACGTTCCAGTCGTCGACCTGCCTTTTGGGTTGCTGGGCTGCCGCTACACAGGCGACCAGCAAAGCCGCCATGAACGTCGTCAAATGCCGTGTTGCCATCATCGTCTTCTCCTGCACCTGTGGTGGGCGTCCCAAATCCAGAAAGCTCCGATCAGTAAACTACAGTACTCCCGACGCTTCTACCCCTATTCGCCTCAGGGCACGTACCAGAACGAGCGCCAGTAGGCCCGATCCGTAGCGTAGACATCGATGGGCTCGTCTGCGCCGTCCTGCTGGGGAGGGAGGATTCCGTAACGCCTCATTTCACGGACATAGTGCTTGTTGGGACGGAAGCCGTCCATGTCACAACGTCATTACACATTGCGTTCATGTCTTGCTAAGTTGCGTATGAAGAGTGTGTTGTGACTATTGATTGGGCAACGGTGCGTGATATGAACGCAGCGGCCCGAAGCATCCCTGATTCGACCTCGCCGCATTCGGCGAACCCTCCTGAAGGCACCCGCTGCCAGTACCCCATACTATGTCCGGACTCGATCCGGACGCAATCGGGATTCTATCGCCACAAGTGTGGAACATCGCGTACTTGGTGCTGCTTTGGCGGTCTGCTGTAACCTGCTTCAGAACAGTGAATTAGCTAGGCATGACCGCGATGGCGCCAGCGTACCGACGCGGCATATCACTGTAACGGGGTGACCGTGATGTCGTCGTAGAGGACGGAGCCGACGAAAGGCTTGCTGCCGGAGTTCCAGGCCAGGCACCAGAAGCAGACGCTTTTCACGTCCGGATACAGCGACAGATCGAGAATGAACTCGTACCGGTGCCACTTGCCGGGATCAACCTGGTCGGGGGAGATGTTGACGTGTGGATGATATGTCTTGCCGCGGCTGGTTAGACTGAGATAGATCGGTTTCACGTGGCCGCTTTCAAGGCTCTCAACGAACACGTGCGAGGTCAGCAGTAGCGTGCTGCCCGGCTGGAAGCCGCTGAACACTTGGGTCGCGGCACGACGGCCCTGGGTGTCGCCGACCTGAGCGGCATCGGGACAACTCAGTCTGATCGAGTGCTTTCCTGAGCGCGCCGTGCCCGTGACGCGTGTGTAGCCGCCGTAGCTGCTCGCCCATGCCGCGAGCTTGCCGTCCACGTCAACGTCTTCGAACGAGCCGTCCCGGAGCACCGACGCGCCGGTAGCGAACGGGCGCGGTTCCGTGCCCAGCGGCCCGCGCAAGGCCAGTACATCTCCGGCCGGGACGGTGATGCGGACGCACTTGCTTGGGTCGTATTGGGTCTGCGTGTTGAGCTCGGTCAGCACCCGTCCGGGCCGCCGCAGCCAGAGCCCGGCTGTCTGCGCCGCTGAATGTGTATTCATAGTCAGCACGAGAATCTGGTTCTCATGCGTATACGCGGCGACGTTGTCGGGTGCGATGCCGCTGACGACGACGTCCTTGTCGCAACGCGTGCCGTGCAGCAAGAATGGCTCGACTGCCGCAATGGTTCGGGATGCGCGAGCGAAGGCGGTGAGTGCCCGGGCGTCCCAACGGGCTTCGTACCAGCAGAGCACGCCGCCACCGCAATCAACCACCTTCCGCAGCAGTTGCGCCGGTTCGTGGTATTGCGCCTTTGCGCCCATGGTGAGCAGTCCGCCCACAAGCGGTTTGCCGGCCAGACCTTTGCGTGTGGCCGCGATCAGTCCCGGACTGCGCCCGTAGCCGCAGTAACCCATGTCCAGGTTCGGGCCGAGCTTGCTCCAGTCTACGCCGTAGCGCCAGTGCGTGTCCCAGCATTCGTAGCCGCTGTACACGGTCATCTTCAGTTCGTGCTTGTGGCAGGCGTCACGGAGTACGCCGCAGACAGTTGCCATCTCGCCGCAGGCGAAATCGACCCAGTCTTTCTCATACTCCTCGCGGAGCAGCTCCGGCGTCAGCGTCTCACGGATTCCATGCAGTTCGGCGAAGGCAGCGATGCTGGCCTTGGAGAAGCAGGGGTAGAACGAGTGCCCGCGCTTCTTTGGGAACGGCGAGAATTCGTAGTCCCACAGCAGGTGTGTCAGGCTCGGGTTCTCGGCTTTGATGCGGGCGACCTGCTTCTCGAGGTACGGCCAGGTTTCGGGATGCCGTGCCACGTATGAAAGGCAGATCGTTGCCTTCTTTTTGCCGTGAAAATCGATCGCTTGCGCCTCGGGGAAGGCGGCCAGAAGCGGTTCGACATCGGCGTCGGTGCTGTTGAAGAAGGGATTGGATGCTTCGCGGAAGTTGAAGAAGAACGATTGTCGCAGACCTGTTCTGCGCGGGAGAGGTGATGGGAAGGCGCCCCAGATCTCATTGATGCCGGCGGCGCGGATGGTGTCGAAGTAGGCTCGGTACATGTCCGGCTCGGCCGCCAGTTTCTGTTCATGGGCGGTGACGAACAGCACGGTGTTCTGTGGTTGCTGACCGTCGAGTTTCGGCAGGATCCGGCACGATAGCGTGTTCGGGATTTCATGCATGGCCTCGCCCGCTGCCGAGCAGTAGTAGAGCAATGGTAGCAGTTCGTCGGACGCCGGGGCAGTGGCACGGATGAAGATGCTGCAGCCGTGCTGCTTCCGGCGCGTGCGCACGCCCCAGGCCTTGTTGTACTCCATGAGCTCGACAGGGGTGTTGCGGGTGATCGCGTAGAGCTTGAACTCCTGACCATCATACTTGCGCTGGCCGAGCGCGCTCCAGGCGTACACGGGCGGGGTGCCCCAGTAGCTGCTTTCACGCTTTTCCGGGGCGCGGCCCGCGGCGCCCAGGAAGGTGAGTCCGCCTGGCACGCCGATGATGAGACGGAAATCCGGCAGCGGTCGGTCCAGGTTCCAGCCGGTCGCACCCATCCCGTTCCAGTGCAGAGCGTGAGTACCGTCAGCTGAGAGGTGCCAGATATTGTCAGGGCAGGTTGGGTAGAGGGCTGTGGCCCGGTTCAGGAGCGTCTTTCTGAAGACAACGGCCGTGGCGCCTGCCGGGGCAGGGGGGGCGGACACGGTGTCGGCGTCGGCCACGGCTGGTGCCCAGGCTTGGTCACTACATGCCAGGCTCTCCCAGCCGTCCGGCGGGTTGTGCCCAGTTGATTTTTGTCTTCTTGTGCACAACGCTTCTCGGTTTCGTGCTTTATGTCTTTTGCCAGGCTCTCCCGGCAAACAGACTATTCTTGTACAGACACTTCGGAAGTGGGACGTGAGGCGGCGGGAGCT
>JABHEG010000112.1 GCA_018676675.1 Lentisphaerota bacterium | reverse complement strand
AGCTCCCGCCGCCTCACGTCCCACTTCCGAAGTGTCTGTACAAGAATAGTCTGTTTGCCGGGAGAGCCTGGCAAAAGACATAAAGCACGAAACCGAGAAGCGTTGTGCACAAGAAGACAAAAATCAACTGGGCACAACCCGTTTATTGCTGAGGAGAAGTACATGAAGTTTGCCGGACACACGATGGGTACACCGGATCTCGACATCTTCGGGGCCATCGACCTGTTTGCGGATATCGGCTATGATGGGATCGAGGTACGCGTGCAGACGGATGGCCAACTCTGGGTGGACAGCTACTCGCCGGAGTTGGGGAAGCGCGTCAGAGACCGGCTCGAGAAACGCAGCCTTGAGCTCTGCTGCCTCACGCCGTACTTCCGTGACTATGTGAGTGAGGAGAAGCGGGAGGCCGAACTGACGGGCTTCAGGCAGACCATCGACATGGCGCTGGATCTCGGTTGTCCCCTGGTGCGCTCATACGGCGGGGGAGGCGTGCCCGCAGGCGGAGATGCGTCTCTCTACTGGGATCGTACGGTTTCGGGAATTCGCGAGTGTGCGGCATACGCAGCTGATCGCGGGATCAAGATCGCGATCGAGACGCATATCGGCTCTCTCACCTTCTCCGCCGGGGACACCGTGCGGATGGTACGGGATATCGAGGCTGCCAATGTGGGAATCCTCTTTGACTTCGCCTGGGTCGATATCAGGGGCGAAGAGACAACTGCCGAAGGGTGGGAACTGGCTCGCCCCTATGTCCTCCATTGCCATGTCAAAGATTGGGCCATCGCGGACCGTGCGGAAATGGACAAGAAGAGCTCTCTCATGGGGGAAGGTGATGTTCCCTGGGCCGAGTTCCTGCCTTTGGTCGCTGAAAGTGGCTTTGTCGGGTACATGGTTGATGAGTACGAGAAGTATTGGTATGATCATCTGCCGGAGGCGTCGATCGGGATGCGGAGGAACCTGGAATTCGTGCGCCGAATGGTTGGGGGCTGAGGGGCCGTCTGGCCAACTCGCGATAGGAGACACAAGGCTCCGTTCCCGCGTCTTCAATGGCGGCACAGAGAAGCACTGGTCACCGCCATTCGAACGACAGGTGTGTGGACTCGATATGCGCAGGAGGGTGAATGCTACATCTACACTGGGGTGATGATCTGGCAGCGGAGTTCACCGACACCGGCGACCTGGTGGCATTCGTTTCAGAGGGGCGCGCATGGCGGCTGCGGGAAGCGACACCGGCTTGTGGACTTGTTCTGGTGCAGCCGGACTTGACCCGTCGGGTCCTTCTTCCGCCCGTTGGTACGGGTGACGTACTGATCTGTGAGAGCGCTTCTCTCGATGTCGTGTTCCGCTGTGTTTGCGAGGCAAATGGCGCGACCGTTGATGCCTCGATACGCGTGGCGTGGCGTCTTGTCGACGGGTTGCTTGAAGGTGAGGTCTTGCTTGAGAGTCTGCCCGGCGGGCTTGTCCTTGACGCGGTCATTTTTCCCAATGTCTCCGTGTCGGTGAGTGCAGACGGAGCCCTGATCTGGCCGCGGCTGGAGGGCGTGTTGGACAGCACGGCGGGGGCGAGGATCCATAGCCAAGGGGTGGACGCGTCTTACAGCTTCGCTTATCCGGGCAGCATGTCCATGCAGTGTTTGGGGTGGCAGGAAGAGGGCAGGGGGCTCTATCTGGATTCGCACGACACGGAAGGTTGGAGTAAGACCTGGAAGGTCTCTGGAGAAGCAGACGGTGGGGCGCGGTTCCAGATCTGGCATCTCGCCCCGCGAGAGAAGCGGCCGGATGGGGCGTTCGCCGTGCCTTACCCTATTTCCCTGGGGAGCTTCGATGGCAGTTGGTTTGACCTTGGATGCATCTATCGCCGTTGGGCGTTGACCACGTCTCGAGCATCGCGTGGTCCGGATGAGCGCCGCGAGAGCTACGTGGGGGATTTGGCGTGCTGGGTGTGGAATCGTGGGCGAATAACCGATGTGTGCCCTCCGGTTAAGGAGTTGGCCCGTCGGATTGGGCTTCCGGTGGCCCTCGACTGGTACTGGTGGCACAAACACGGGTACGATACCGAGTATCCCGACTACTTTCCCCCGCGTGAAGGCAGAGACGCCTTCATGGCTGCGGTACGTGATCTGCAAGCTCACGAGGTCCGCACTCAGGTCTATACCAATGGCGTCGGGTATGATCTTGACGGGGCCTCCTGGCTTCCTGACGGACCTGATTGTGTCATTCAGAAGGAGGACGGCGAGCTCAAGGCTGTGGCTTACAACACTTATACCAAGCACCGTCTTGCCCACGGATGCGGGGCGTCGGCTCTCTGGCGCGGGAAGGTCTTTGAGGTCGTGCGCCAGGCACATGCCTTGGGTCTGGACGGGCTTTACATCGATATGGTGTCGAACGTTGCGGGGGCCGATCCGTGCTTCAACCCCCGCCATGGGCACGCGTTGGGAGGCGGGCACTACCAAGTTGAGGGCTTCCGGAAGATGTGGCAGACGCTTCGCGATGCTTACCCGTCTTTCGTCCTCTCCACGGAGGCCCCAAGTGAAGTGTTTATGGATTTGATCGACGCATTCATCACGATTAACACAAGCAACGAACGCCTGGGATCATCCCACGAGCCTATCCAGCTGTGGAACGCCGTTTACCACGGCAGGGCCGTCTGCTTTGGCAATTATGCGCTGCCGGACGGGATCCCGCCTTTCGATGAACTGTGGCCTCAGGAGTATCGGCGTACCCTCGATCAGGAACAGGATTGGCAGGCTCTGTGTCCAGACCAGTTTGCCATCGAGCTGGCTCGCACGGTCGTTGGGGGGATGCAGCCGATGGTGGCAAACTTGAAGATGACTCATCTTGAGAGTCCCATCTATGCCCAGGACATGGCGTTCCTGGTAGAGGTCTCGCGGTTCTACCATTCCCATCGGGAGTGGTTGCTGTGGGGGGAGATGCTCCCGCCCGGCGAGCTGCAATGTCCGGACGTGGCTGTGCAGTTTCTGCAGCGGATGATATTCACTGCCCCCGGGCAGGAAAAGCTGATTACCAAGAACGAGCCCGGGGTACTGTATTCTGCCTGGCGGGCTCCGTCCGGGGAAGCGCTGGCGGTTCTGTCCAATTACACTCGTGAGGCACAGTCTGTGGGCTACAGGCCGGCCGAAGGACACCAGCTCGTTGGGCCCTGGCCTGACGGAATCCACGGCACTGAAGCAGGGATAGAGGGCGTTCTTCCAGCCAGGACAACTGTCGCTCTCCACATGACGGAAGCGACGTAGGCAAAGTGGATCGACGGTCCGGTTTGGTGTGTGCACCGGCCGATCGCAGCAGGGAGAGATGGCAATGCGATATGTGATGCGACAGAAGCTGTGGGCGATGGGGAACGATTTCTGCATTCAGAACGAGCACGGCGAAGACGCTTTTCTCGTGGATGGCAAGGCCTTCTCGTTGGGACACAAGTTGTCGTTTCAGAATATGGGCGGAGAGGAACTGGCTTACATCGAGCAGAAGCTGTTGAGCTTCAAGCGAACATTTCGCATCTTCAGGGACGGTGCGCTTTGGGCTGAAGTCATCAAGGAGTTGAGCCTGTTCAAGGACAGCTACACCGTGGATATTCCGGGCCCCAATGACTACCAGGTGCAGGGCGATTTCTGGGACCATGAATACGAGTTCATCCGAGGAGGCCAGGCCGTGGCCTACGTTTCAAAGGCCTACTTTACGTGGGCAGATACCTATGGAGTTGACATCATGGACGGCGAAGATGATGTCACCATTCTGGCTACTGCTATCGTGGTTGATCTGGTGAACCAGGACCAACGTCGTCGTCGCTGAGCTGTTGAACCGTTGCGCCGTCGGAGAGTCGCCTGTGGAGGAGCTTCAGGGCACAGATCGTCAGGTGGCGTTCGGCGTGTGTGCCGGATTGGAGTCCCAGCTGGCTTGTCGTTCCGTCCTGGCCGGCTGCAATCCCGGGCGCGTCTTCGTCGATGACAGGAGCGCCCCCACGGCGGCGTTCGTACTAACTGCTGAGGGCGGCTGTCTGGCGGGGGATCCTGCTGCTGACAGGCTGGTGGTCGGGCTCGATCAGTTGTTTGCGGGGACCGGCGAACTGAGGTACTCACAGGTCCCGTTCTTTGTCGATTCGGACGCGTGGCTTCCCGTTCTCCAGCAGTTGTCCTCCGGGGGAAAGGTCGCGTGCATCCCACGTCGGACTTATTTGTGCCGTGAGGTCACAATGGACTGGCGTGAACGGGTTCCGCCGGAAGCCGCCACCGGGGTTGTTGACGCTGAAGGTCTTGCTGGCGACAGGTTTGATCTGCCGCCTCATTTGCAGCGTTGGATCCGGAGCAACTGGGGCACGAGCGAGGCCCTCCTGGCGAAGGGATTTGGCGTGGTCAGCCGTTACAGCGATATCGTGGTCAGCTGGTCGCTCTGTGACTGCGTGTGGGAGGACGCGTGTGAGATCGGGATCCACACGCATCCGGAATGGCGCCGACAAGGTTTGGCGGCCATCACGGCTGCAGCTGCAACGGAGCACGCTCTGGCCAGTGGGTGCTCAGTCGTCGGTTGGCACTGCAATGAGGAGAACGTGGGGTCGGCCAAGACAGCTGAACGGGTGGGGTACACACTCGAGCGAACGCACAAGATGTATTTCGTCTGTGCGTGACGGTGGGGCTCAAGGGGGGGACACACAACGCTATTGACTTTCTCCTACCCCTGCACTGGCGGAGAGGCCGCCGGATGGCACCGCCTCCCACATTGTCTGCTCTGCTAGCTGGGAGGGGCTGCCACGCCGCGACCCCATTTCCGAGAAGGCCAATAGCGTTGGGCGAACCCACTCACGGGACGGTGGTCAAGGTGATCTCCAATGTGGTCGTCTCGCTCTCCCGGCGGACCTTGACCTTGACCGTTTCCCCCGGCTTGTGGCGCTCGAGCGTGTCCAGCAGATCGGCGGAGGACTTGACGCGTCGACCGTCGACCGCGGTGATGATATCCCCAAACTGAATCGCTCCATTGGGCGCGCGAATGGTGGGCCGCATGCCAGCCGCCGCCGCCCCGCTTCCGGGAAGCACTTCCATGACCAGGACTCCCTCGACCCCGGTTCGCTGACTGAACTGATCCTGCCCGATTCGCACCCCGAGAGCAGGCCGCTTGACTTCGCCATGACGGACCAGTTGGGGAATGATCCGGTTGACTGTGTCGACGGGGACGGCAAAGCCGACCCCTGCGTATGCTCCCGACGGACTGTAGATGGCTGTGTTGACCCCGATGAGGCGTCCGGCGCTGTCCATCAGCGGTCCCCCTGAGTTGCCCGGGTTGATGGCGGCATCGGTCTGGACAACATCCCGAATTGGGCGCTGGGTGACGGACTGGATCTCGCGTCCCAAGCCGCTGATGACTCCCGTGGTCAGGGTTTGGTCGAGGCCGAAGGGGTTGCCTATGGCGAAGACTTTCTGGCCAACCTGCAGGTCACTGGACGTGCCGATGGGGATCGGCGTGAGGCGTCCTTTCGGTGCGGTGATGCGCAGGACGGCCAGATCCTTGTCCGGCTCAGCACCTACGAACGTGGCATCCCACGTGCTCTGGTCCGCCAGTGTGACCTTTGCCGTCTGAGCTTTTTCTATGACGTGAAAATTGGTCACAATGTGTCCATCGGTATCCCAGATGAAGCCGGAGCCTGTTCCCTGGGGGATCTCGAACACATTGAAACTGAGCCAGTCTCTACGTACGGCGGCAGTGGTGATGAAGCACACACTCGGAGAGGATCTCTGGAACAGCTCGATCGTGGCCCTTTCGTCTGACGCCAGATTCCCACGTGGCGTTACCGCTCGCGGGACGGCCCCACGAGCCGCAAGGCGCGGGGCGATCTGGGTGTGCCAAAGGGCGGCAAGAGCAGCGACGACCGCCAGTGCGAGGACCAGTTTGTAGGTATTGGAGCCGGGCGCTTTGGCGTTTTGGGCACTCATCGCTGTCCTTTCTGAACGTTCGCTCGTCAGACTCCCTCCAGTGGATGTCACCGGGGGCGTGGGCAGAAGGAGCGGACGGAGCTTGGCGACCGGATTGGGCCGTGTCGCGCGGCATTCCTTCCGGTGTCCGTCCTCGAGGGATGGGGCGTGTTCCCGATGCCCCAATATAGCTTCTCAGGCTGGCGAGAACCACCGGGGAGGGGTATAGTGACTGAGCGTTCGTCGGTATGTCTTATCGACGTTCGAAACGCGTCTTTTCGGGACGGGGTGAAATTCCCTACCGGCGGTAAGAGTCCGCGAGTCTTGTGTGTTCCTTGCACGCGACCGAAAGCCATCGGTCACGTGATCCACAGGACTGATCCGGTGCAACTCCGGGACCGACAGTACAGTCTGGAAGGGAGAAGAGACGTTGCCTGCGGCGTATGTCTGTGTTGCGTCGTGCTGGCGGCTTCCTTCCTCTTCGCGGCGTTACGCTGCTCCCCCGATTTGGCGCGCACAAATACCTCGTCGGCGTTTTGAGTCGGCAGGCACAGGTCTGTCGCGGTCCGAACAGGGAGCTATGGGTACGATGATAACGTTCAACTCCACCGAAGAGATTCTTGCCGCTATCGGGGCAGGTGAGATGGTTGTTCTGACCGATGACGAGAACCGAGAGAACGAAGGGGATCTGGTGATCGCGGGGGATGCTGTCACCCCTGAGGCGATCAACTTCATGGCGACGCATGGGCGGGGCCTTATTTGTGTGCCCTTGACCCGGGACCGGGCGACCGAGCTCGGCCTTCACGAGATGGCCCGGCCTGCCGATGCATACCACACGTTGTTCACGGTCAGCGTTGATGCAAAAGAGGACACGACGACCGGGATTTCGGCCTTCGATCGAGCCAAGACGATTGCCAGGCTTACGGACCCGACGTGCCGGGCTGACGACTTCGTCAAGCCGGGGCACGTGTTCCCCCTTATTGCCCGTGCTGGAGGGGTCCTCGTTCGGGCAGGGCACACGGAAGCTGCGATTGACCTTGCGCGTCTGTCGGGCCAGCTTCCAGTGGCGGTGATCTGTGAGATCATGAATGACGATGGGACGATGGCTCGGGTGCCGGATCTTGCGGAATTCGTGAAGCACCACGATCTCAAATGGGGAACGATTGCCGATCTCATTCGCTTCCGTCGTCGGACGGAGAGCCTGGTTGATTTGGTACGCACCGTGAAGTTGCCCACACCGCACGGTGAGTTTGATTTGCATTGCTACGTGGCCAAGACCGATGGGCGCGAACACCTCGCCGTTGTCTGTGGCGAGGTGGCCAACCAGGAGAATGTCCTGGTGCGTGTCCACAGTGAGTGCTTGACCGGGGATGTTTTCCATTCTGAGCGTTGTGACTGCGGCGAGCAGTTGGATGAAGCCATGCGCATGATCGCCGAAGAGGGCGGGGGCGTGCTGGTGTATATGCGCCAGGAAGGGCGGGGGATAGGCCTGGTTAACAAGCTTCATGCATACCATCTTCAGGAGCGTGGGCTCGACACTGTCGAAGCGAATGTGAGACTGGGTTTCCCTCCTGATCTGCGTGAGTATGGATTGGGGGCTCAGATTCTGCTCAATCTAGGTGTTCGCAGCATCCGGCTCCTGACCAATAACCCCAAGAAAATTGTTGGTCTCGAGGGGTATGGCCTGGAAATCACGGAGCGCGTCCCGATCGTGATTACCCCGTCCGAACACAACACTCGCTACCTTCGCACCAAGAAGGAACGCATGGGACATATGCTGTGATCGGGACGCTGACGCGGCTCTCGCGGCATTGAGGTGAGCTGGTCCACGTGCCCAGCCCCAATCGACCTTTGGTGTGACCGAGAGTATATTGTTCGTCCGTCCGCTTGAGGCCGGGAAATTGTGCACCCACAACGTGAGGGTTGGCAACGATGAAACAAGCTGAGATTGTGACGTACGAAGGGCAGTTGGTAGCCACAGGACTTCGGTTCGGCATCGTCTGCAGTCGGTTCAATGAATTTTTCACCTCGAAACTGTTGGGCGGTGCGGTTGACTGCATCGCGCGGCATGGCGGGTCCCGTTCGGACGTCGAGGTCTCCTGGGTTCCCGGTTCCTTTGAGATTCCGCTGGTGGCACATCGGATGGCGGGCAGCGGGCGCTACGACGCTGTGATTGCACTGGGAGTTGTCATCCAGGGATCGACCGCGCATGCCGGCTACATCAATGCTCAGGTCGCGCGTGGATTGGCCCAGGCTTCGTCTGAGTTCGGTTTGCCCGTGATCTATGGTGTCGTGACCACCGAGACGATCGAGCAGGCGATCGAGCGTTCCGGGTCGAAGGCGGGCAACCGAGGGGCGAGCGCCGCCGAGACGGCGATCGAGATGGCCAACCTGATGAAGAACCTTCCGGAGGTACAATGAGCAACAAGCCCCCGCCCAGTGACGAGGCCCTGGAGCTCTACCTGCGCCAACGGAGATTTGCCAGAGAAAGCGCACTGCAGTTTCTCTATCAGGCTGATGTTCAGGATGAGTGGGAGGACCTGCCTGCGCGCCTCAAGACGTTCTGGCTGACTTTGGACGAGTGGGGAGATGTCCCGGGGGACGATGTCGTGTCGCCCGCGATGCCGTTTGCCGAGAGAATCATCAGAGGTGTCAGCCTGGGGCTGGAGGACATTGACCGGCGGATTGCTGAGAGTGCCCACAACTGGTCCATATCGCGCATGGCGGTCATTGACCGGAATATCCTGCGGATTGCGGCGTTTGAGCTTTTGCGCTGTGACGACGTTCCACCGGTGACGGCTGTCGACGAGGCGATAGAGCTGGCTAAGTCCTATGGCGACAAAGAATCCAGCCGCTTTGTGAACGGCGTTCTGGACAGTCTGCTGCGCCAGAGCCGTGATGTCTCGGACACGGCGGAGACGGCAGGGGCATCTGCCGAGAGCGGCTGATGAATAGGGCCCGCTTGGGGGCCATCGGAGAGGAAGATCCGTGAGATCGATACTGCAGGTATTCCGCAACGGTTTGCTGAAGACGAAGACGTCGTTGGTTCGGCGTATCCAGGGAATTTTCACTGACGCGACAACGTGGGACGAGGACTGTTACGAGGAGCTTGAGGCGGCTCTGATCAGCACCGATCTTGGGGTTGATGTCAGTACGCGAATCGTGGATGAAATTCGCGGACGCTACGAGCGCGGCGAGGTCCTGACCACCGAGGATATCATGGGGGTGGCCCGGGAAGACATCTCGGGTCTGTTGTCGCGAAACGAGCGGAAGGCTGAGATCCGCTATGCTGAAGACGGGCCCACTGTGGTGCTTCTCGTCGGAGTGAACGGCAGTGGAAAGACGACCACCTGTGCCAAGCTCGCCCATCTGTGGAAAGAGGATGGCAGATCCGTCTTGATGGCGGCGTGCGACACGTTTCGTGCTGCGGCAGTGGAGCAACTCAATATCTGGGGCGGCCGACTGGATGTTCCTGTCATCGCCGGGCAGCAGGGAGGGGACGCAGCCGCGGTCGCCTTCGACGCAACGCGTTCGGCTGTGCAGCGTCGCGCGGACATTCTTCTCATCGACACGGCCGGCCGGCAGCACACGCGGCGGAGTTTGATGGATGAACTGGTCAAGATTCGGCGGACGGTCGGGAAAGCATGCCCGGGTGCGCCCCATGAAGTGTGGCTGACGGTTGATGCATCCAGCGGCACGAACGCCCTCATTCAGGCGCGGGAATTTGGTCGCCACTGTGATGTGACCGGATTGGTTCTGACCAAGCTCGACGGGACGGGAAAGGGAGGCGTGGTGGTGGCCATCCACGAGGAGCTTGGCTATCCCGTGCACTTTATCGGGTTGGGTGAAGAGATGGGCGACCTGCAACCGTTCGATGTGACGATGTTTGCGCAGGCTCTCTTCGAGTGATCCACCCCTTGGACAGCCAGCCACCCCCGCAATTGCGTGGGGGAGAATACCCGGACGCCTCATGAGACTGAGGCGCTATGCCCGCTACCCAGGGCTGTCTCATTCTCACTTCTGTGAAACCGTGAGCACGAGAATCCGGGGACGGTATCACGGTATCACGGTATCACGCCATCACGAACGAGCCAGATTCGTCAGGATGGAACAGCCCTGCCCACTACCTGCGCCACATGGAAAAGACGTGCGGGTGGGACTATAGTATGCGTTTTGTGTTTCACTGAAGCGAGTGGCTTTACCTCTCGACAGAGGACAGGGACCTAACCGATGGCAACAAGTACATTTCGGAATAAGAACAAAGTGCGCCCCAAGAAGAAGGGCGCTGTGAAACGCCGCCGTTTGCTTGAGCACCGCAGGCGCCTTACCGCTTTGGGGATCAACGAGGACGTGATTCGCCAGATGAATCCCAAGCAGATGCGCAAGGCCCTGCAGCGCCCCTGCAAGCTCGCCGCCAAGGCCTAGTACGCCCCGTGTCTGTACATGGTTGTTTGGCGGGATGGGTGTGCGTTCATGCTCCCCGCCGTGAAGCTCGCGGTGGCGCCTCGATGTGCCGTGGCGCCGCTTGCAGCAGGGCATGCGGGAGGAAGGAACGCGAAGCGCTCCTGTCCAGTGACAACGCCAGTGGAGGACTCCAGATGGTCACCGCATTTGTACTGATCAACGTTCAGGACCGCAACGTCCAGAAGATCGGTGACGAACTGCTGGGCCACGAAGGCGTGAAAGAAGCGCATGTTGTGGCCGGCGAGTACGACATGGTTGCGGTTGTGCGAGTTGCTGACAACAGCACACTGTCACACTTGATCACGAACGAGATAGCGCACATCGACGGGGTTGAGCGGACGAAGACACTGTTCGCACTCCAGAGCTTCTCCGCGTACGATCTCTCCAGTATCTTCGACGTGATATGACGTCTTCCCCCATGCCTTCTCCCCCCGATTGGCCAACCGGGCAGGTCGGGTATGTTGCGCTTCTCGGGCGCCCTAATACCGGGAAGTCCACCCTCCTGAATACCCTCCTCGAGTTGCGGATTGCTGCTGTATCAGCGAAGCCTCAGACAACGCGCAGGCAGCTGCTGGGCATCTACTCTGATGCGAACACGCAGCTCCTCTTCCTGGACGTTCCCGGGGTCCATCGCCCCAAGCATGCTTTGGATGAAGCGATGTCCCATATCATTGGACGGGCTCTTGAGGACGCTGACATCATCCTGTGTATGGCTGATCCGACCCGACCACAGGGGGATGAAGACTCGCTTGTAGCTGAACTGGCGGCTTCCGCGGAGCAACCGGTGGTTCTCTGCGTGAACAAGTCAGACATTGCCAGTGCGGAGGAGTTGGACGCGGCGGAGGCGTTCTACCTTGAGCGTTTGGGGAGTGACACGCCGGCTTGCCGCGTTTGCTCTCTCAGACGCCCGGCCCTTGAGCCATTGCTGGCTAAACTGCTACCATTGCTGCCGGCGGGGCCCTTTTTCTACAGTGGCGATGAGGTGACGGATGTGTTTGAACGGGATCTTGCGGTCGACCTCATTCGGGAGGTACTTCTGGAAGAACTCCGCGAGGAAGTCCCACACACGATGGCTGTCGAGATCGATTCCTGGAAGGACACGGGCAAGCGTAGCCGAGTAGAGGCTGTTCTTTACGTTGAGCATGATCGACACAAGGGAATTGTGCTCGGCCGCAAAGGGAGCATGTTGCGGCACCTTCAGAAGCGTGCCGGCGCTCGGCTGTCCGCGCTCTGCGATCGCCCGGTCGAGCTGCGCTTCTGGGTAAAAGTCGCAGCGGATTGGCGGAAGCGGAGCCGACGGGTGCAGGATTTCGGCTACGGCGGCAGAAAGTAACCTGACTCCTCGAGCAGGGAAGAGCAGCAGGGGGGGCTCTGAGGCGCTACTGACACGCTGTTGCAGCGTTAGGGCCGGCGCGGCAATCCCTTTATCCCGGAAAAGCACCTTCCTGCTGTACCGCGTGCCGCAGCGTCGCACAATGGCTCATGTCGTTGAGGCCAGTCAACCGAAAGACGCCATGCCCTCCTGCTTCCTCCATATCGATCGTCGTCACGCTCGATGGGTCACAACCGAACTGTGAGTAACTCACGGGGAGGGGGATATGCAGCACGTGTGCCAGGAGGGTAAGAACCACTCCCGCGTGGCAGAAAAGCGTCAACGTCTCCGGGGCGGTCCTGCGAATGCGGTAGCGGAAGCCCTCCCTTTCATATCCATATCCTGCCAGGAAGGCGTCAAAGCTATTGTAGAATGGGGCGACCACTCGCTGCATATGGGGCCCGTAGACTATCTCCAGATGCCACTCGTCCACACTCAGTGCGGTCGGCCGGCTTAGCGTTTCTGTGCCATGCATGTTCCATGACCACAACTGCCCCTCATAGTTGCCGTTGAGCTCATGCAGCCACTCCAGGGTTTCCACCGGCATTCCCTTTCCCTTGCTGGTGTATAAGGCCGTTGCCTGGGCCCGTCCCATGGGGGAGGCGAAGAGGGCGTCGATGGAAGTCTGGTCGAGGGCGTCGGCTAGACACTTGGCCTGCTGATGGCCGAGCGGCGTCAATGTATCGTTGGCGTAGTCGGGGTCACCGTGGCGGATTAGATGGATTCTCATGTCACGCCTCGTTTGATGCTGGGCCCGGCAAATCGATGTGGCGCTCCGGCAGTTGGATGTCGAGTGCGGTCGCGATGCTACGGAGATTCTGCATGAGGAGGATCGAGTCCTCGTCACCGATCGCGTGTCTGTAGTCGTCAGCGATCTTCAGGCATTCACGCACGCGCTCCTGAATGTCGGCCAACTGCCTGTCATCGAGTGTGGTAGCCACGGTAAGGATCCTCCCTGGTGGTAACGTGTCTGTGGTGATTAGCCATTCGGTTGTTACGGCATAACTACCGTGCGTAAGTGGCATCCGTTCCATCAAAATCGACGAGAAATGCCTCTATTTCCTCCATGACCGACGCCGGGATATCGCAGTCATCTGCCGCGAGGCAGTCAACGAGTTGTTCGGCGCTGCTGGGGCCGAGAAGGATGCTGTCAGCGTCGGTCTGCTGGGTGACCCAGTTGATGGCCATGTGCGTGAGGGGCATCTCAAGCTTGTCGGCTATCTCCTGCAGGGCGTGGGCGCCGTCGAGCATTCTCTGGCTCCAGTATCGTTTGCGGTACATGGCGTTGTTTACGAAGCGTCCCCCTTTGTCTTCGTCGGTGAGATCGCGGTATTTTCCTGTCAGCAGACCTCCGGCCAGAGGGTTGTAGACTGTGAGATGGAGGTCATGGGCTTTGCAGAACGGGATGTACTCGTACTCGATTTGCCGGACGAGCATGTTGTAGATCATCTGGCTCATGACAGGTTTTGGCCAGCCGTTCCGCTCACAGATCTGACCGACCTCGCAGGTCTGCCACGCTGCGAAATTGGAGAGACCGAAGTGCCGCACTTTGCCTGCCTGGATGACTTCCACCATGGCCGCGAGTGTGTCCTCGATGGGGGTCAGGTAATCGGGTCGGTGCAGGTAGTAGATATCCACAGAGTCCATGCCGAGGCGTTGGAGTGAGAGGTCGATAGCCCGTTCGATTGCGGGGGGAGATGTCCCTTCCTCCTTGCCTTCAGCGTTCTTGCCGTAGCCGACCTTGGTTGCCACAATGGCCTGATCCCGCCGGGAGCCGAGGGCTTTCCCAAGCAGTCGCTCTGACTCTCCGTCGTTGTACATGTCAGCCGTATCGAAGAAGCTAATCCCTCGGTCCAAGGCGATATCGACGATCCTCCGGGATTCTGCCTCGTCAGCCCGGTTGCCGAACATCATGGTCCCAACGGTTGCCCGGGGCACGAGGAGGTCCGTTCCCGGGATACTCACAGTTGTCTGCATTCGTTTGGTCATCTGGTCGCTCTTCTTGTCTGATCAACTCAAGGGAGTCCCTCGCTCGGAGAGGCGTCTCGGGCTGTCACTCTACGCGTAGGCTCCGTAAGTGCGTGCCGTCTCGTACATGGCCAGGACATTCTCGGTGGGGGAGTTGTCCTGCAGGGCGTGAGTCGGAGCGAAACAGTATCCGCCGCCCGGCTTCATGACGTCGAGTGTTCGCTTGCAGTCCTCAATCGTGTCCTGGACGTTTCCCGTGGCGACAGGGCCGGCTGTGCTGATACAACCATGGAAGGCAAGCCGCCCCCCAAACGTGGCCTTCAAGTACTCCGGCGACATGTTCGCCGCTTCCGGTTGGAGCGTATCCACCGCATCGATTCCCATCTCGATAAAGTCCTCGTAGGCCCAACTGCTGGAGCCGCAGGTGTGGATGATGACGGGGAGATCGAATGCTTTGGCCAGGTCCACGAATCGTTGGTGAATCGGCCTGATGTGTTTACGGAACAACTCCAGGCTGAGGATTGGGGCAATCTGCGTGCCCAGATCCTCGCCAAGCCAGAGAAAATCGATTCTTCCCTTGGCCGCCTCAAGTGTTCGTTGGGCGGTCTCCAGGTTGATCTCGCTCCGCCGGCGGATGAGCAGAAGGCCGACGGGATCGTCGGTAATGAGATCCACCAGCGTCTGCTCCATGGTACGGAGCATCCCCGTTGAGTTGATGACGTCTCCGAGGCCGGCTCCACCGGTGAACAAGGCGTGGGGGGCGCTGCGGCGACAGATCTCATGGACATGGCTGAAATCGTGATCATCGGGTGATGGCATTGGCCAGGCTGCCACCGTTTCCTCAGTAGCTTCGGAAAGGGGGAAATCGCAGTAGTCCCAGTAGCCGCCTGTCTCATGCTCAATCCAGCGTCTGTGTATTCCCCAGTTGTCAACGGTGACGCCTTGCTCGGGGATATCTTCGTGGAGTTTTCTGCCGACGTAGGGAGCGGCGATGCCGCGGAAATCCACCCCGAGCCTTTGCCGAAGCTCCTCGCCTTGCCCCGTGGTTAAACCGTAGTGTTCCAGAAGGCGTTGATTGATGCCTCCGTTGGCGTGGTAGTTGATGGGGACGCGATCAGGCTCCTGATTGGCCAGGGCCGTCAAGACTCTCTCGCGAGAGGTCATCGTCTTCCTCATGGCACGAGCGCTCCGATGGTATGGGTAAGCTGAGGCTACCCTATCGGAACGACGGCATGTTTCAAGCGCCTTACGGCGTGGTTTCCGTGGCGCAGACGAAGCAGTTGTGATCTGCCGCCCTCACGAGACTTGGGGGCCACGGATGTGATCTCCCGGGAACGTGGCCCTGACCAGACCAAGCTGGTATAGTTCAGCCAAGCACGTGGGACCATCAACGGCAGAGCTCCCGGCTCTGATGAGAAGCAGAAGACAATTACCGAAGGACGAACAAGACATGGCAGAGCTGCCGATCAAGGTCGGGATTCTTGGACTTGGGCGAAGTGGCTGGGGCATCCACCGAGGGGTGATGCGGAGGATTCCTGAGCAGTTCGAAATTGTGGCTGTAACGGATGCGATTCCCGGACGTCTCGCGCAGAGCGCCGAAGAAATCGGCTGCAAAGCCTACGACGACGTGGAGTCATTGCTGGCGGATGCGGACGTCGAGTTGGTCGTGGTGGCCACGTTCAACCACCTCCATGCCCCCCATGCACGACAGGCATTGGCTGCGGGCAAGCATGTGTTGTGCGAGAAGCCCTTTGGGCTGACCGTGGCTGATGTGGATGCAATGATTGCCGACGCGAAGGCAGCGGGAAAGGTGCTCGCGCCATTCCAGCAGCGTCGCTACGAGAGAGATTTCCAGAAGGTCAAGGAGGTCGTCAACTCCGGTGTCATTGGCGATGTCGTGCACATCCGGATTTGCTGGCAGGGGTTCAAGCGTCGGTGGGACTGGCAGACGTCACGCGATCGAGCTGGGGGAGCGCTCAACAACAACGGACCGCACCCGCTGGACCACGCGGTTGCTCTTTTCGGGGAAGAAGGTACTCCTGAGGTGTGGGCCCAAGCCGGCCGCTATCTGTGCAGCGGAGATGCCGAAGACCACCTGAAGTTCATTTTGAGCGGCGAGGGACACCCAACCGTCGAGGTCGAACTGACCGACATCTGGCCCTACTCGCAGGATCGCTGGACCATTGCCGGTACGCGCGGCGGGATGCGCGGAAACGAGAAGCGTCTTGAATGGAAGTGGGTTGATTTCGGAGGGATGGATCCGCGTCCTCTGGACATGAACCCGACACCGGACCGCAGCTACAACAGCGAGAAGCTCGAATGGCAAACGGACAGCTGGGAACCCGCCGGCGAGGTCCAGGCGGGCGGAGCCGGGGCAGCCCCGCCTCCGAATGCGGTGCTGGCGCTTTACACTGACCTGCGTGCTGCTATTCGCGAAGGAAGGCCTCTGACGGTGACCCCCGAAAGCGTTCGGCGACGGGTGGAGGTCATGGAGTTGATCCGGGCTGCCGCCGGGATTCCCGCTCAGGCCGGCTGACTCATTCCGTACACAGCTCAGGTGTCGTCCCAGGGGGAGTCCATGTGAGTGACTTCGGGGCTCTTGGGCGCGGGAGCGCATGGCAGGACATTGAGGCTCGGGTGAGGGGGAATGCCCGGAACATCCCTCAGGATCTCGGTTTCCTCGCAGAGCGCCGGATACGTGCAGCGATTGACCAGCGGACAGCTCGGGCAACGTGGACGAGTTGGTCGACAGATCTGCTGGCCGTGTTGGACAAGGAGGGGATTTATCCCGATCCAGTGCTCTTGCGGGAGAAGCCGTTCGAGCTCCCGCTCGGTGTCGTCAGGGCAGGACGTCCGCACGAGGCCGAGTCGGTTTGTGATCCGATGCACGTGGATATCCACACAGATGGCGGGCAGATGGAAGGCGAACGAGCGGACCAGGTTGGCCGTCTTCCGCCCAACTCCGGGGAGGGTCAGGAGGTCGTCTATTTCGGAGGGGGTCCGTCCGCCGAAACGCATCAGGATCTGACCAGCGATTTGGGGGAGACGCCTTGCCTTCTCGCGGTACATGCCTACCGGATATATCAGCTCTGCCACGAGGGAAGAATCGGCGGTGCTGAGCTCTTCAGCAGTAGGGATCGCATCGAAGAGCCGTTCAGAAGCCGAGTGAGTGACGGGATCCTTCGTTCGGAGGGACAGAACACAGGAGATTAGTGTACGGAAGGGATCCCGTGCTCGGGAAGCGTGGTCGACGTACCGGGCATGGAGTTCCGTCATGATCTCAGTCAGGTGGGGACGAACGCGGTTCGAGCGGATTGATACGGTAGGCCGTTGGCGGCTGTAGGTAAGGTGGGAGGGGCACTTACAGTCCGAGGCCCCAAAACCGGGGACCGGTGTCGTATCTGTGCGCCCGGCGAGAGCCCCGGCGAGTTGGCATTCCGCGTCGGGGTTGGCTGTGATACAGCATTGCACGTCACGGATTTGTCCGGCTGCGAGGAGTGCGTCAATGTGCCAGTGACGGAATTCCTTTGTTCGGGCATGGCGGGCGACACGCGCCCGTAGCCCGCCCATCGCGCTCCCCACATACAGATACCATCCCGCCGCAAGATCCACGGACCGTCGCCTGAGTGTCACGGTGGTCCGCCGGGGAAGGCGGAGAGTGAGCACATAGATGCCGCTCGCAGTGGTCACCGGTAACGGGACTCGGTCTGCCACATGTCGGGGTTTGTCCCGAACGCCTGTTTGAGCGTCGCGGTAGCCTGGTCAAGGCCAGCGAGGGTCTCGGGCCCCAAGTCCAGAGTCATTGCCTTGGCATTCTGGCGGGCCTGGTCAGCATTTCGAGCTCCGACGAGGACGGAAGCGACACCTGGTTGGTAGAGCAACCAGGCAAGGGACAGTTCTGCCATACTCACCCCGATATCCCCGGCGATCTCCCGAATCATGTTGATCGCGGTAAACGTCTCTTGCTCTTGCCCTGATTCCGAGTGCCTGGCCTGAGGGCGTGTGCAGGCGAAGTGTCGCGTTCGTGCGCGTCCTTCCGGAACGCTGTCGACTGTCGCGAACTTCCCGGTAAGAAGCCCTTGTGCGATCGGGCTGTAGCAGGTGATGCTGATGTCATTTGCGGCACAGATCGGGGTGATCTCATCCTCAATGACACGCCAGAGCAGGTTGTAGGGAAGCTGATTGACTTCGCAGCGGCCGTTTGCGAGCAGTTCGCTGAGGTCACCCTTGCCGAAGTTCGAGACGGCAAAGGCCCGGATCTTTCCCTCGTCTCTGAGGCGCTCGAAGTCGCCGATGATATCAGCGATCGGCCGCGTGCGGTTGGGCCAATGGAGGTGGTAGATGTCGATGACGTCCGTTTGCAGGCAGTTCAGGCTACGCTCACAGGCTTCGCGCAGGTCATCCCAGCTATCAGCGTGGTTCGGGCTGACTTTGGAGCCGATGATGACCTGATCTCGAACGTCCCCAAGTGCTTTGGCGATGAGCTCCTCAGAGTATCCGGCGCCATAGCCTTCGGCTGTGTCAAAGTGCGTGATGCCGCAATCCAGGGCGGCGCGCATGGCATCGATCGCGTCCTGCTCTATCTGATTGCCCCACGTGGCATCTCCGACGATTGCCCAGCAACCCATGGCGATTGCGGAAACTGTGATGTCGGTCTGCCCCAGTTGGCGGTAACGATGTGCTTGGTCGGTCATGAATTGTCCTCTTTGCTGAGAAGCGGGGATCAGGCAATCCGGTGGCGAATGGCCTCAACTGTTTGTCGATGTAAGGACCAGGTAGCTCCGGTGGACGACGACATCGTCGCAGGCATCATAGCCGAGAATCGCCCGGATGTCGCCGCTCTTCCGCCCCTTGATCAGGGCCACGTTCTCGGAGCTGTAGTTGGTGACTCCGCGTCCGAGTTCAACGCCGTCAGTGTTCAGGATGCGGATCGTGTCGCCGCGAACAAAGTCGCCAATGATCTGAGTGATTCCGCTCGGGAGCAGGCTTCGCCCTTGCTCTACCACGGCCTTTTCCGCCCCGGCGTCGATGATAAGGTCGCCGCGGTGTTCGGCAAAGAAGGCCAGGTAACGCTTGTGTGAACGCATGCGCGTGTCGGAGCCGGCCGGGAAAAGTGTCCCAACGTCCTCACCCGCGATGATCCGGTCGAGGATGCTGAAATCGGTTCCATCGGCAATCCAGAGCCCTTCACCGGCGCGCGTGACCAGTTCAGCGGCGCGGAGTTTGGTGATCATGCCTCCAACCGAAAACCGGTTGCCGTCAGTGCCTGAGGCCATCTCCTTGATCTCTTCAGATACCTGGTTCACCACGGAAAGTCGCTGTGGTGGGACCGCCTGGTTGCCATCGTGCATACCGTTCACTGTGGTAAGGAGAACGGTCAGGTCTGCCCGTATCATGGTCGCGACCAACGCGGCAAGGACGTCGTTGTCACCGAAACGGATTTCTTCAACACTCACCGAGTCATTCTCATTGACGATCGGAAGGACTCCTCGAGCCAGGAGGTCGCTGGCACAGGACATCACGTTCACGTGGCGCCCTCGGCTCTGGACGTCGGCCGCGGTGAGGAGCAACTGAGCACAGTGGAAGCCATGCTTGACGCAGGCTGTTTCGTAGAGAGACATCAGACGACACTGTCCAACGGCGGCGTGCGCTTGCAGTTCTGCCAGGGCAGTTGGTCGCTGTTCTGTACCCAGGACGGCCATCCCGGCCCCGATCGCGCCGGAAGAGACGAGAACGACATCGAGGCCGCGTTCACGAAGCCGTGCAAGCGCGGCGACAAGCTGCTCGACTCGTTCAGTCTTGGACTGGTCATCGATGTCGGTCAGCAGGCGTGTCCCGACTTTGATCACCACGCGAGTAAGCTGCCGAAGCACGGCTTGACGTTCCCCGGTGTCATCGTAGCTGTAGTGCATCGCTTGGTCCAGAAAGGGTTCAATGATATCATCGGCCACCGCATTCGAGGCCGTACCAGGTGAAATATAGAGGTGTAAGGGTAGCGGACAAAGCCAGATGGCTCAATCAGAGGCTGCCGCATTACGTATTGCGCTGGCCACAACCGCGACCTGGCGCATCTCCTCCACATCATGGACGCGCAGCACGTCAGCCCCGTAGATAATCGCCGCGGCGACGGCTCCTGCTGTTCCCCATACTCGCTCTTTTGGGGGCGTTCCATCCAGGAGCGTGCCGATGAATGACTTCCGAGAGGGGCCAACGAGAACGGGCCGCCCCAGTTGACGGAATCGTCCGGTTTCGGCGATGAGAGTGAGATTCTGCTCTGCGGTCTTTGAGAAACCGATGCCTGAATCAAGCATGATCCGGGTCGGCGGGACTCCTTCACTCTCTGCGTAGGCTATCGTTTCTCTGAAATACGTGCTGATCTGGCCGCAGAGATCATCGTAGTGGGTGAACTGCTGCATGGTCTCCGGAGTACCGCGCATGTGCATGATTACGCAGCCGGCTCCCCCCTTCGCCACGACACCGGCCATATCCGGGTCAGCGTGGAGACCGCTGACGTCATTGACGATCGCCGCGCCTGCCTCGATCGCCGCTTTGGCGACCGGTGCTTTCGCCGTGTCGATGCTGATGGGCGTTGTGGTCTGGCGGCTGAGTTCCTCGATCACGGGCACAACCCGACGGATTTCTTCGGGAGCGTCCACCGCCATGGACCCCGGACGGGTGGATTCTCCTCCGACGTCGATGACGGCTGCCCCTTGCTCGACCATGGCAAGAGCTCGGCCGATTGCGCGGTCGGTGGACGCATAGTCCCCCCCGTCGGAGAACGAGTCCGGTGTCACATTGAGGATGCCCATGATCAGGGGGGCACTGCCCAGGTGCCACGTCATGTCAGCGAAGCAGAAGTCCAGGTTTTGCATCAGTTGGCTCCAACGGCACTGCGTTCCGTTTTGTCACGGCGCTGTTGGCAGGCTAAATTTGGTGCTTTTGCCATGCCCTTGTTCCCGGCCCGAGGCATCTTCAGCTTCGACCATAGCGGCTTGGGCCATTGGAGACCACTGGATGCCCAAGAATTTCGTCATAGACACGAACATCCTCCTGCATGACCCGCAGGCCCTTTTTCATTTTGGCGACGCGAATGTCCTCATCCCCCTTGAGGTGATCGAGGAGTTGGACTCGTTCAAGCATGACACCAGTGAACTTGGGCGGAGCTCGCGTGCCGTTGCGCACATCCTCGATGATCTGCGAAACAAGGGCCGCCTCGGTGAGGGCATACAGTTGAGCAATGGGGGAACGCTGCGGATTGTGTGTGAGCCCACTGATCCAAGCCTCTCGAGGGCTGGACTCGATCGCCAGAAGCGTGTCTCAAACAGCTTGCTCTCCGTAGCGATGCGCCTTCGTAGAGGGACGGCGGGGGCCGATACAACCGTGGTGACCAAGAATGTACATCTGCGCCTGACTGCCGATGCTCTGGGAATTGTGGCTCAGGACTACTCGGTTGACCGGTTCACAGACACGGATGTTTACACGGGATGGCACACGATGACTGTGTCCCCGGAAACCATGGCCCGCCTGAAAGATGGGAAGAAAGGGCGTCCCGAAGGTCTCTCGGGCGCCCCGAACGAATACGTTTACGCGGAGTCCGCAACGGGCGAACGGGAGGCAGCGTTCTGCCGCATCCTGGACACGCGCACCGAGATGCTCGAGATCCCAACCCTGCGTGAAGACATCGTTGGGCTGAAGGCGCTGAACCGCGAACAGGCATTCGCATTTGATGCCCTTCTGGATGACAAGATCGGCCTGGTCACGCTAACCGGGAAAGCTGGAACCGGGAAGACCCTTCTGGCGGTGGCTGCCGGTCTGCACAAGGTCTTTTCTCACAACACGTACATGCGGGTGCTGGTTTTTCGTCCGACCATGCCTGTCAGTCGCGACATTGGCTATCTTCCCGGGAGCATCGATGAGAAAATGCAGCCCTGGATGCAGCCGATCTACGATGCGCTCGAACTGATTTGGGAGCAGGACAAGCACAGCCCCAATCGTCTTCTGCCTCCCGACATCATGGAGTGTGAGGAGATCAGCATCGAGCCGTTGACCTACATCCGGGGCCGGAGCATTCCCCGGCAGTACATCATCATCGACGAGGCTCAGAATCTGACCCCTCTGGAACTCAAGACGGTGATCACACGGGTAGGTACCGGAACCAAGATCGTGCTGACGGGTGATCCGCATCAGATAGACAACCCCTACGTTGACGCGTTGTCAAACGGCTTGGTGTCCCTGATCGACCGATTCCGGGGGAGCGAGCTTTCGGCCCACATTGGCTTGGTCAAGGGGGAACGGAGTGTGTTGGCCGAGACAGCAGCGAATCTGTTGTAAGAGGAGTATAGTCGGTGGACCGGTTCCGATTGGGCCGGTCAGCGTATCAGTCGAGTCGGGGGGCTCGAGTCGCCCGCCTTTTTTGTCGTGTGTCAGTCAGGTTGCCTCAGGAGGTCTTTGGTATGAAGAAGTGGATGAAGGTTCTGCTCATTGCAGGTGCGGTGGTCGTGCTGTTGGTTGTGGTGGCCGTCACCGCACTGTACATGCACCTTGGCTCGATCATCAAGACCGGGGTTGAGACACTGGGGCCGCAGATCACAAAGTGCGACGTGACCGTGGAGGACATTCAAGTTGCTCCACTGGGCGGACGAGTCGAAATCATCGGCATGGTGGTAGGCAATCCCGAAGGCTTCAAGACGCCTTCCGCGTTCAAACTGGACCACATCCGGATTCGACTGGACTCGAAGAGCTTGCTTGGTGACCGCATCCACATCCAGGAGATCCTGATCGACAGCCCCGAAATCACCTACGAAGTGGGGCTGTCAGGGAGTAACATTGGGGCCATCCAGAAGAATGTCGAAGCATACACCGGAGGCGCGGCGGAAGCCGCCCCGTCAGAAGAGGGCGCTCCGGTCGCGGATGCTCCTGGCTCCGAAGGAAGTGGGAAAGACGTGCAGCTTGACGATTTCCGCCTGACTGGCGCCAAGCTGAACTTGAGCGCCAAGGTGATGGCTGGTGAGGCCGTCAGCGTGGAGCTTCCCGAGATTCATCTCCAGGATTTGGGTACGGGAGATGGTCGGTCGGTCGCCGAGATTGTGTCAGAGGTGTTCGGGGCTGTTTTCAAGGAGATTGGTGAAGCCGCAACTGGGGCAGGTGCCATTCTTGAGGACGGAAAGAAGTTGGTCAAGGAGGTAGGGGAAGAAGCCAAGAAGGCGGGTGAAGCGGTGAAGGAGAGTGCGTCCAAGGCGCTGGGAGGCGTGAAGGGGCTTTTCAAGCGGAAGTGATGGGCTAGGAGCGCCTGGCGGCGTTCGGAATTGAGTTACAACGAACGGTGGCTGCGGGTTCTCGCCCCGGCCACCGTTCTCTCTTCTCGGGGGCCAACATCTGGTCGGATTAAGCGCGGTTCTCCGGCTCGTCGGTGGCCTGGCTGGGGAGGATCCGGTGCCAGAGAATCGTGGCCCCGACGACTCCCACCGGCATCAGAAGGATGTTGGTAATCGGGACCAGCAGAAGGGCAAAGGCGACACAGCCGAAACCGAGGTTTTGCGTTCGTTTGGCCCAGAGACGGTTCCAGCGGTCAGCGAACCGAGGCCAGTGTCGCGATAGATAGTGATCCCCGAACTCAAGGGCCAGGAAGAGCAGTGTCCACACCGTTCCGAAGGCAAGTCCAATGAACGCACCGACGAAAGGGATGAGCCCCATCAGCAGTGATGCGGCCATGCCCAGGCAGTAGATCAGCAGTTTTTTTATCTCTTCCAGTACAGAACAAAGAAGGCCGACCACGAGAGAGACATTGCGCACGGGAGAGTTGGGACGTTGCCCTCTGATCAGCTCTTCGGTGCGCTCGGACAGGGCCTCGTAGAATGGTCCTCCAAGAGCACAGCCCACAGCCGTGAACGTGAAAAAGCAGACGAGCAGGAGGAGAGCAACAGCCAGAATCCCGAGAACAACCGCGAGCACCGTCCAGTACCATTTGGTCTCGTGGGGGAGGATTCGTTGCAGAAGGATTGGCAGCGCACTCAGAAAAGCCAGAACCAATCCGGCATAGAGGACGAGATTGATAGCGAGCGGCACGGCGGCGAGCTTCCAAAGCTCTCGGTGCCTGCAGAGAAATCGGGCGCCCTCCAACGGTGCCATCGCGCCCTGCACAAACGGATGTTGTCGGCTGGCCATCAGCTCACCATGGGGGGAAGGAAGAAGGGCAGTGCCTCCCCCGTATCAGGAGGGTGCACTGCCCTGTCATTGGCGGCTATGCAACGGGATCAGCCGTAGAGGGCACCGAACGCTTCACAGGCGCGGTAATCGGAGCCTTCTTTGTCCATTCCGAATGCATTCCAGGCGCTGGGCCTGAAGATATCATCTTCATTGACATTGTGCATGCATACAGGAATCCGGAGGATGGATGCAAGCGTGATGATGTCAGCGCCAATGTGCCCGTAGCTGAAGGCCCCATGGTTGGCGCCCCAGTTGTTCATCACGGAATAGACGTCCTTGAAGGGGCCTTCTCCGGTGAGTCTGGGAGCAAACCAGGTCGTGGGCCAGGTGGGGTTGGTGCGCAGATCGAGAGCATCGTGCATGTCATCGTCGAGTTCGACGGTGTAGCCCTCGGCGATCTGGAGGACGGGGCCCAGTCCCTTGACCAGGTTGAGCCGGGTCATGGTTACGGGCATATCGGCCTTGGTGGTGAAGTCGGTCGAGTAGCCGCCGCCGGAGAAATACCCCAGTTCCGCGTAGCAGAATTGGGTGGCATTGAGGCAGTCTGCCGCTTCGTCGGGGGTCACATCCCAGAACGGTTTGAGGGCGGGTTTGCCGTCGGCCTCCTGCTCACCTGTTCCGTCAATCGCCGCCGGGCCGGAGTTGATCAGATGGATAAGGCCGCCTGCTCCGACTCCGGTCGGCTTCTTTCCGGTCACGCGTTCGATGGCGTCGGGGCTCCAATAGGTCCGGACGTCGGCGAAGACCTGAGCCGTGTTGGTCAGGAGGTGGCCGAAGAGCATGGAAACCCCATTGAGACAATCGTTTTCGGTCGCAACCAGGTACGGCTGGCGGATTCCGTTCCAGTCGAACGACGAGTTGAGCATTGCTTCCATGAAATCGCCATTCGGGAGGTGGTCGGTCCATTGGCGCTGGCCCTGGAAGCCTGCGAGGATCGCATTGCGCCCAAGGGCTTCCTCGCCATAGCCGGCTGCCGCCAGATTCGGGTTACCAACCATCAGATCTCTGGCAATGATTGCCATCTTGACGCAGAGCTCCCAGCAGCGTTCCTTCGTTGCCGCGGAGTGTTGGACTTCGGGGTCGTTGGGGTCATCGCCCTCGATGCAGTTGGCTTTGACCCAAGCCAGGGCGCGCTCGTATTCCTCTTTGTCATAGATTTCACGATCGAAGCGGCGCACGAACTCCGTCATGTCGACGCACTCAACGCGCATGCCGAGGAATTCTTCGAAGAACTCATGGTTCACGATGGATCCGGCTATCCCCATCGAGACGCTGCCCATCGAGAGGTATGACTTCCCACGCATTCTGGCCGCAGCCAACCCAGCTCGGGCAAAGCGCAGGAGTTTGACTTGCACGTTTTCCGGGATGCTCGTGTCGCTGGCTTCCTGCACGTCGTGGCCATAGATCCCGAAAGCTGGAACGCCTTTCTGGCTGTGGGCAGCGAGAACAGCGGCGAGATAGACGGCCCCGGGGCGCTCCGTTCCGTTGAATCCCCACACGGCTTTCGGGAGGGTGGGATCCATATCCATTGTCTCAGAACCGTAGCACCAGCACGGTGTAACGGTGAGGGAGACCCCCACTCCTTCACGGGTGAACATCTCAGCGCAGGCAGCGGCTTCAGTCGCCCCACCAATGCAGGCATCCGGCATTACACATTCCACCGGAAGGCCGCAGGCGTGGGTGAGATTAGCACTCAGGAACTCCGCCGCACCTTTGGCCATGTTCATTGTCTGGTCTTCGAGCGACTCGCGGACGCCGCCGAGACGGCCGTCAATCGTCGGCCTGATCCCGATCTTGGGCAGTCCTCCACGGAGACGGTTCACGGGAGCGGTCATTTTGAATGCACTGGCGTCTGCCATGGTCTGGTTCCTTCTTTTGGACAGGTCAACTGGTGACGGGGGGCGCGCATGATCCGCGCACCGTTAGAGCATCGGACAATTCTTCGAAGACGGGGGGGCGGTCGGGCTTGCCTATGAGCTCGATGATCAGTTCTGCGGCCCGTGTCCCAAGGTCTTCCACTGGTTGTGAGACGGTTGTCAGAGGCGGGGTCAGAAGGGCCCCCTCCCACATCCCGGCGTAGCCCGCAAGCGACACGTCGCCGGGAATATCCAGCCCATGTCGGCGGAATTCCAGGAAGAGGCCAATCGCGAGCGCATCGTTCGCAGCGATGACAGCAGTGGGGCGTGGGGGCATCGCGAGGACCTCCTCAGCGACGCGGCGACCATCTTCGACATCGAAGCCCCCAGCAGACACGATGTTGGGCCCTGGTTCGTCACCGGCAATCATCCGGATCCCGTCAAGGAACCCCTCGCGCCGGCTGCGACTGGTGTAGTCATTCTCAGGTCCGGCGACAAAGGTCACCCGCCGATGACCCAGCTCGAGGATGTGGCGAGCGAGGTCGTTACTTCCTCTTCGGCTGTCTGTTCCCAGGTAATGGCACGGGATTCCCGGGATGAAACTGTTGAAGAGCAGGACAGGGGTTCCGGCTTGGGCGAGGACCTGAAACGTCTCGGCCTCTTCCGCTTGCTGGTCAGGTGCGACGATCAGACCGTCAACCCGTCGGTCCAGCAGGAACTCGACCTCAGCGCGCGAGCCTGTCCCAGGGGAGGCGCGGTGCGTCAACACGACCTGATAGCCTGACTCACGGGCCTTTCGCTCGAGGGCGCTGACCACATCCTGGTAGTAGCTCAGAGCATGATGAGGCCAAACGACTCCGATGGTGGAGGTCCGCTGCAGGACGAGATTGCTGGCATGGATGTTCCGGCGGTAGCCGAGCAGTTGGGCGGCGTCAAGGATTCGTCCCCGAGTGGCATGGCCAACTTTGCCGGAGCTTTTTCCACTCGCTGAGAGCACGCGGTTCACAGTCAGGTAGCTGATCCCAAGGTGCTCTGCAATGTCTCGTTGTGTGACGTTTCCCGGCATGGATGTGGATGTCGTATTGATCCGAGTGAACGATGGATTGCAGTGGACTTGTCCGGATAGTTTACATCGTACAAACCCGTGCGCAAGGGTGACAGATAACGAGAGGCCTGACAGAGCAAAACGCGAGGCGGGGCTGCTGGAGAGGCGGTGGGCCACATCTTGTTGTGTTGTACGTATAACACTACCGCCTGGAGCGTCAGCTGCGGTAAGGCATCAGGAAGAGGAGGTTCAGACCGCCAGGTGGAGCAGATGAAGGCGTTCGATCGGAACGCTCGAGCGGATCTTCTCGAGGACGTCCTCCGGAACGGGATCGTCCAGAGTGAGAACGACAGCCGCCTGACCTCGTCGTTCCTGCCGCCCCACGGCCATGTTGCCGATATTGATGTCGGCCTCCCCCAGCAACGTCCCGAATCTGCCGACCATTCCGGGTTGGTCGGGGTAGAACATGACAAGGAGATACTCGGCCGGTTTGACGTCGACGAAGAACCCGTCGATTTGCACGATGCGTGCGTCCTTTCCATCGAAGCACGTTCCCGCCACGATGTGGTGTGAGCACTTTGTCTCCGCTGCGACGGTGACCAGGTTCGAGAAGTTGGCAGCTCGTTCGGACTTCGACTCTATGAGGTCGATACCGCGAGCCCGGGCGATCAGCGGGGCATTGACGATCGTGATCGGTTCCTCGGCCGCCTGACGAAGGACCCCGCGCAATCCCATCAGGCTGAGTTCCTCCGCATTTTCACTCACCAGTGGTCCGTAGCACCCTACCTCGAGTTTCTGAATGGGGTGATTGACGATGCTGGAGATCATCTGGCCCAACGTCTCAGCCAAGTGCGCAAAGGGGGCAATACGTGGATTGAGGCGCACGTCGACATTCACCGCATTGTGTATGATGCCCTTGGTGAAGAAGTCGACGAATTGCTGGGCGATGTTCTCGGCGACGCGCGTCTGAGCTTCCTCGGTGCTGGCGCCCAGATGGGGGGTCAGAGTGATTGCGTCGAGACCTCGCAGGGGGGACTCATCCTCGAGTGGCTCATTGGCATAGACATCCAGTGCTGCACCGGCGATGACGCCTTCGGCTAGAGCCTGGGCAAGCTCAGACTCGTTCAGGATGCCGCCACGTGCCGCATTGATGAGGCGCGCCGTGGGTTTCATCATGCGCAGTTGTTTGAGGCCGATCATATTCCTGGTCTCTTCCGTGAGCGGCGTGTGGACAGAGACAAAGTCTGCCTCGCGGAGGAGTTCTTCGAAGTCGACCTTGCGGACGCGCATTTCGGATGCTCGACCTGCGGTCAGATAGGGGTCGGAAACAAGGATATCCATATCAAGACTGTGGGCGACGCTTGCGACGATATTGCCGACTTTTCCCAAACCGACAATGCCAAGCTTCTTCCCTGAGAGCTCGACGCCGGTGCAGCCCTTTTTGTTCCAGCGCCCTGCCTGCATGTCGCGGTCGGCTCTGGATATGTTTCGGCTTGCAGCGAAGAGCAGGGCAACGGCATGCTCGGCGGCACTGGTGATGTTCCCCAACGGGGTGTTCTCGACTACAATTCCGGCTCGTGTCGCAGCGTCCTGGTCAATGTTGTCCACACCCACTCCGGCTCGCCCCACGATCTGCAGTGATCCGCCTGCCTGGATAACGCGAGCCGTCACGTGGGTGGCGGAGCGGACCACAAGGCCTCGATAGTCCCCGATGATATCGCATAACTCGTCCTCGCTGAGGCCGGTTGTGGTGTCGACGGAGAGCCCGGCATCCTCCAGGATTCGGATGGCGGCTTCGTCAAGGGCATCAGCAATCAGGATCCGGGCGGTATCCTCTGCCATGGCAATCACTCTCCCTGCAAGTCGTTCCCCGGCCGGTGCGGCGGGGGGGTGGTTTCCTGCCGGTGACCGGTCCGGTCTGTCTTTCGGCACGAGACCGCTACCTTAGCGATATGGTCCTGTCGTTTCCAGCTTCTTGAAGGGACAACGGAAGAGGCGGGGCTGGTATTGGTGCCTCGCGGCGGTTAGCCCACATTTCTCATGGGCGGGACACTGTGGCGTTTGTTTCTCGCTCTGGCAGAGAGCATTGAGAATCAGCGGTCGGTCCTCGGACGAGACACTGTGTTTCGGAGACCAAGAGGCAATGCCCACCCGTTGGGTAAACTTGGGGCACGCCGATCCTCGCTCTCGCCGCACGGGGCAGTGGTTTGACGCTCGTCGGGGGTCTCGCTGCTCCACGGAAGCCGTGAAGCCCGTCTCGCCTTGCTCGGCTCCACAGCACCCGCTTGCGAAAGCAAGGCTCGACGCACCCCAAGTCTATGAGACATGCGGGTTGACCCGGAAGGACACGCCCCGGGACGGGTCTTGCAATGCAACCCGCCGTTCTTATGTTGCAGGCTCGTCGCCTCTGACGCCCTGGCTGCGTGGTTCTGAGTTTGGTGTCGGACATGGTTTCGGGGCGAGATGCTCTCTGTGGAGATCGAGACAGGAACGACACGCAAAGGAATGCTGTCGATGAAGTCCAGATACAAAGTGACCTTCCAGCCGAGCGGACGGACAGTCCATGTCCTTGCCGAAACGATTCTCTTTGAGGCCGCTGCTCGGGCAGGTGTTCTGCTTCAGAGCCCGTGCGGGGGAAAAGGCACGTGCGGCAAATGTCGCGTCCGGGTGGTGGAGGGAGCGTGTGCTCCCAGCGAGGCCTGCCGCAGTGCGTTGACCGAAGAGCAGCTTGAGGAGGGCTACCGATTGGCCTGTCAAGCGAAGGTTGGCGGGGATTCTGTTGTGGATGTACCGGATGCCTCTCTTTATGAGGCCTCCACGAAAATCCTGACTTCGGGGGAGGGACGTGAGCTGTCCGGCCAGCCGGCGGTGTGGAAGCGTTACGTTGAGCTGCCGTGCCCATCCAGTGAGGATGCTGTTGCGGACTTGCGGCGACTTGAGCGCGAGATAGGGAAAGTACACGTGCACCTGGACGTTATGCAGGGGCTCCCCAATGCACTGCGTGACAATGCATTCAAGGGGACTGCCGTGGTGTGCTCGTCGCGCCTGCTTGCCTTCGAGCCCGGGAATACGGAAGGGCAGTGCTATGGGGTGGCGTTCGACCTGGGGACAACCACGGTTGTTGGCGAGTTGATCGACCTGACGACCGGGCGTGAACTCGCCGTTGTGGCCACGATGAATCCGCAGATCAGTCTGGGCGACGACGTGATCAGCCGAATCACCCGGGCCCGTGAGACGCCGGGAGCGGTCGAAGAGATGCAGGCCTCCGTGGTTGGCGCGCTCAACGAGCTCATCGAGGAATTGGTCGCGGAGGCCGACGTACCGCAGGAGAAGATCTATGAGATCACTGTTGCGGGCAACACGACAATGCAGCACCTGTTCTGCGGCATCAGTCCAGCGGCTTTGGGGGAAGTGCCTTTCCCACCGGCCTATAACCGGACTCTCATGATGACGACTCGGGAAGTCGGTCTCCGCGTGCATCCGAACGCCCGGCTCTGTGTCTTCCCCAACATTGGCGGCTTTGTGGGTGGTGACACTGTCGCCGGCATCCTGGCAAACGGCCTGCATTGTACGGACCGGCCTGCTGTGCTGGTGGATATCGGCACGAACGGTGAGATTGTTCTGGCCTGTGATGGCAAGCTCTTCACCACGTCAACCGCAGCAGGCCCGGCCTTTGAGGGAGCCCGCATTTCAGCGGGCATGCGGGCGACTGTCGGGGCCATCGAGAAAGTCGTGATGAACGGCGAAGATCTCGTCTACAACGTCATTGGTGACACGGCTCCCATCGGGCTCTGCGGGACGGGACTGATCGACTTGGCTGCCGTTCTTCTGCGAGCAGGTATCATCGACGCCACCGGGCGCGTGCTTGGGAAAGAGGAAGTCCCATCGTCGGTTCCTAGTGCGCTGTGCAGTCGCCTGCACGAGCGGGATGATGGGCAGGTCGATGTTCTGGTTGCTTCAGCCGAGGAAAGCAAGAGTGGAGAGGCGATCTACCTGCTTCAGCGCGACATTCGGGAACTTCAGCTTGCCACTGGCGCTATCCGAGCCGGACTGAACATCATGCTTCAACGCTGTGGTTTGACTGCCGACGATCTGAGTGAGGTGCTGATTGCGGGAGGGTTCGGCAACTTCATTCGCCGGGGCAACGCGAGGCGCATCGGTCTCTTGCCGAATATCCCATCCGATCGCCTCAGGTTCGTGGGTAACGCCTCGAGCATGGGAGCGAAGTATGTGCTGATTTCCGAAGAGGCAAGAGGAATCGTGGAGTCGATCGCGGAGTCAGCCGAGCACGTTGATCTTTCCATGGATCCCGAGTTCCAGATGGAGTTTGGGATGGCCATGATGTTCCCGGAGGACGCATAGCCCGGAGGCCTCTCCTCCATTCCCGGTCCGGCCTACTTGCTGATCGTGAGATTGTAGTATTCGCACGGCCCGTGACATCCCCAGATGCCAATCCGGGAGTTGAACGTGTGATCGATGTCGCGCAGATGGATTTCGTCTGAATCGCCCGCTTTGATCCAGACTGCATTGCGCTTTGCGCTGTAACGGCAGCGGAAAGTGAGTGGCGTTTCGGTGGGGAACGTTCGGTTCAGCCGAGCCAGATGTCGGTAGGTTGTTTCTCCCTTTTCCGCGTCTATGTCCGCTTTCCAGATGGCGATTGTGTAGCTGGCGACGAATATGGCCACGGCGGAGACGAGCACCCCGTCTTCGCAGACGGGTGAGACCGCAAAACCCGGGGCTGTCCCCTTCTTGCTCCCGATGGTAAACGTGGCCTCGAACGTGCCTTCCGTGAGTCCAGTGTCAGCGATCAACACGGCGTTGTCCGTCTTGGCTTTCGTTTCCGCAGAGGAGAACGGACCGGTAGCCAGGCAGGTGTCTTTCTGCAGGAACGTCACTGGGGCATCTTGGTGAGGGAGGCGGACCGGGGACCACGCGGAGGTGTTCCAGGACTCCCGGGCAAAGTCCACGGTCCCTGGCAGCTTGCCCGCGGTCTGGGCCTGAACAACGATGTGGAAAGCGGCGAGGGCAACAGCGGTCAGGGCCGTGAGAAGGCGTCCGTTCATGGCGGTTCATCTCCTGAGTTTGAGCACGTTTTAGAGTACGGCGGCGGTGGGGGGCTGGTCCGCCAACGCGATTGAGTTTCTCTGATTCCCGGATGGCCAAAGAGTCGCCGGGCGGCACCGCCTCCCACATTGTGTGCTCCCGTAACGTGGGAGGGGCTGCCATGGCGCGACCGTCTTCCCGAGGAACTTAATCGCATTGGGCCGCCCGCCGTACAAGAGCATCCCCGAGTACGCCGCACGGCCCTTCGGGCAGGGGCCGACCTCTAGCATGGCTCAAGGAACTCTCGCCCTCCAGGAGGACACGGATCAGCCGGGGCAGTTCGCCTTCATCCAGGCCAGGCAGTCCGCGTAGCCTTGCGCCTTATCGGTCTTGCCTTCCCATTCGGCGCACCACACGCCGTTGTACCCGGCTTCCTTGAGCGCATTCACCGCTGTCATCAACGGGATCTCGCCGTGGCCCAGGACGGCTCCCTTGTACTCGGCACGTGATCCTGTCCCATCCTTCATGTGAGTGTGAAACACATACGGAGCGAGGGCCTTGTAGATCCCCGGAAGGTCAGCCACTGCATTTCCCCACCAGCGCAGGTTCATGGTGTCAAGGTTGGAGCCGATGTACTCGGACCCGACTGCTTCCAGTGCGGGAAGGAGGACGTTGGGGTCATTGCTTACCACGCCGTGGTTGTCAACTGCAAGTTTGATGTTCATGTCCTGGCAGAAGGGCACACAGGCTTTGAGGCAGCCGGCGATGGCTTCCGCCCATTTTTCCGGGGCGACCGCATCTTTGGGTTGTCCACCCTCAGTGCGAAGGACGTTCGTGCCGAGGATTTGGGCGAGCTGGGAGACCTGCTGCATGCGGTCGACCTGTTGCTGAATGGCGGCGGGATCGAGTTGCACAAAGTCGTTGGCAGCGGTCAGAGCCGACGCCGCGATTCCATGCTTGTCCAGAATCGCCTTCGCCTCATGGGCTCGAGTGGGATCGAATTCGGCATCTTTGGGCCACACGTCGTAGATCATGACCTCAATGCTGTCGAATCCTGTTGTGGCTGCGTACTGCACGAACTCTTCGAACGTGTCTCCGGGGGCGTTGTAGTGAATCAGTCCGAATGGCATGAGTTTCTCCATGGGTTGTGGGTGTGCGTTGGACAGTGAGTTGATCTGCTCTGAGTGTGTGCGGGATGTGCTGTCGGATTTCATCCGGCGGCGTTCAGATGCCCATCAGGAAGTCCCGGGCTGCGCATAGGCCGCGCTTCTCCCCTTCCTCCGAGCCATTGAAGTCTTCGTCTTCCAGTTCGATGCTGATACCGCCGCTATAGCCGGCCTGGCTGAGTTGCTCGAGCATTCTTCCCCAGCGCCCAATGCCGCGTCCGGGGATGGTGTAACGCCAGTGGAATCCGCCGAAACCGTGGTTTTTCCCAAACGTGGCCGGTTGCACGTTTCCGTATTCGTACAGGTCGTCATCCAGCAGTTCGGTGTCTTTCCCATGTACGTGTACGACACGTTGAGCGAACTCATCAAGGAATCGGACGGGGTTGATCCCCATGCGGATCAAGTGCGAGGGATCAAAGTTGATGCCGAGGGCATCACTGTTCACTTCCTTGAACAGAGCCCTGAGATCAGCGGGGACACAGGCGAGGGTGGCGAAATTGGGGGCTGGCCCCGGCCATCCTTCGATGGAGAGTTTCGCATCAGTGTCTGCTATCGCGTCGCAGAGCGCGCCGAGGCCTTTGACAAATTGCCCGAAGTTATCGCGTCGAGGTTTGGCTGGTTCTTCCGGCAGGAGAACGAGAAAGAAGGCGTGCGCCCCCTCGGCTACAGCCGCCTTGATGAGCTCCGCATTAGTCTGGACGGCGTCCGTACGCCTTGTTGCATCGGCTGACCCCAGAGCGGGCCAGTCAACCAAATCGATCGTGCCGAAACCGAGGCCAGCGCTCTTGACTCGCTTCAGGTCTTCAGTGGTGGCAGGACGAAGGTCGAGGTGTTCGAAACCGTTGTCTGCCGCGAAGGCGATGAGCGCACCCAAATCGTCTTGCCAGCCGCCGCCACGGCGGAATCCAATGGGGTAGGAGTGCGTGAACGTCGTTGCCATTGCGAGCCTCGTGAGTTGTTGCCGTGTGACTGCTCGTTTGGGGATACCACGTCGGTGAGAAGTCAGTCTCGATGACTTGCCGCTCAGCGAGGCACCCCGCGTTATCTCTCTACACGTAACTGAGTGCGGACGCCGTCTCTGCGACCTTCTCTTTAGCCTCAATGAGTTGGTTGAGGGGGTCATATCGGCCGCTGAGCAGTGCCTGACGGGCGCTGTTGCGCAACGTGACAGGGAGCGTCTCGGTGCCCACTGTGATCGTCAAGGCATCGATGTTGACAGTGATCTCGGCGTCCGGAGTATCCTGAACCATCCGCGCCAGGCGCGCCCTGTCCTGACTCTCCATACACACGCAGGGAATGCCCAGGGTCGTGGAGTTGCCGAAGAAGATGTCAGCGAATGATCCTCCCACAATGGCTTTGAAGCCGAAGCGCATGAGCGCTTGGGGGGCGTGTTCTCGCGACGAGCCGCAGCCGAAGTTCTCGTCCACTACCAGGATCGAGGCTCCCTGGTGTTGCGGCTGATCGACGATGTGGTCGCGGCTTGTTCCATCTTCCCTGAAACGCTCGCCGTGGAAGGCGCATTCTCCGAGCCCGTCAAAGGTGACACAGCGCAAAAAAGTCGCGGGGATGATGCGGTCGGTATCGATGTCGTCGCCGCGGACGAACACGCCCGTACCGGTGACCTGTGTGATGGCATTGATGGTGCCCATGGCGGATTCCTCGCTAGGCAGGGACTAAAGGGTTTTGACGTCGCACACTTCACGGACGTCGGCCACTGCGCCGGTGATGGCGGCGGCGACGACCATGAGAGGACTCATCAGTACGGTACGTCCTGTGGCCGAGCCCTGACGACCAATGAAATTGCGGTTGCTGCTGCTCGCACAGACCTGGTCTCCGACGAGTTTGTCCGGATTCATCGCCAGGCACATTGAGCACCCGGGCAGGCGCCACTCGAAGCCGGCTTCTCGGAAGATCACGTCCAGGCCCTCCGCACGGGCTGCAGCGTCGACCTGTTCAGACCCGGGGACGGCAAGCGCTCGAACTCCAGCCTTCACTTTGCGGCCCTTGAGCAGTCTGGCAGCGGCGCGGAAGTCGGACAGCCGGCCATTCGTGCAGCTCCCGATGAAACACACATCAACGGGCTGGCCCTTCAAAGGATGCCCCGCGATGAAGCGCGTGTGTGCAAGAGCTTCCTCGGCGATGTCCCGTTCAGCTTCCGGCAGCGTGTCTGGACTTGGGACACATTTACTTATGCCGATACCTTGCCCGGGGGTGATGCCCCACGTCACAGTCGGCTCGATATCTTCGGCGGCGAAATTGACCACATCATTGTACTCGGCGTCCGGATCGCTGGCCCATTTGCGCCATTTCGCAACGGCTTCCTCCCAGGCTGGTCCGGTCGGTGAGTGGGGCCGTCCCTTGAGAAACTCAAACGTCACGTCATCGGGGTTGATGTAGCCGCAACGGGCTCCTCCCTCTATTGACATGTTGCAGATGGACATGCGTTCTTCCATGGAGAGGGCCTCAATGGTCGTGCCCCCGTATTCATAGGCGGAGCCGACGCCGCCCTTTACTCCCAGTGTCTTGATGATGTGGAGGATGATGTCCTTGGCCGTCACTCCGGGCTGCAGGGCGCCGTCAACGTTGATTCGGCGAAGCCTGGGCCGCTCGATGGCCATGGTCTGGGTTGCCAGGACGTCGCGGACCTGAGTTGTGCCGATGCCGAAAGCGATCGTCCCGAAGGCACCGTGGGTCGCGGTATGGCTGTCGCCGCATGCGATGGTGAGGCCGGGCCGAGTCAGTCCTTGTTCAGGGCCCACAACGTGTACAATGCCCTGATTGCCCGAGCCGGGGCCAAAGTAAGTGATACCGAAGTCACTGCAGTTTGATTGCAGTGCTTCGTACATCTTCTGCGCGATGGCGTCTTCCCAGGGCAGGGCCAAGTTGGTGGTCGGCACAATGTGGTCGACTGTGGCGAAAGTCAGTCCCGGATAGGGGACGTCAAGGCGGCGCTCACGCAGCATCCCAAAGGCTTGTGGACTGGTGACTTCATGAATCAGATGCAGACCGATGAGGAGCTGGCTCTGCCCGTTCGGCATCACCTGTACTTCATGTGCATCCCACACTTTTGCGAAGAGGCTCTTACCCAAGGTTCTTCTCCCGCAGAAGGAGCTCGTGTACTGGTCACATCCCGGATCCGACAATGTCGATGCCAGGCAGGGCCGCATTGTGCCTCGTGAAGTTTAGTCGAGTGAGGGCAGGAATCAAGCCATAGAGGGGGCCTCCACATCACCTTTGAGAGCGGGTGGGACATGGAGGGAGGAGGAGCCGACTACACGGCCGTCGGGCAAGCGGCCCGGCTTGAGGCCGGGCGAGCATGCTGTCCTGCAAGTGCGAGGAACTCGCTATCTGCCCAGGTTATCACGATCCCACATTTTGGCGTGGAAGCTGCCGGCAGGCGGCTCGATCGTGAGAGGCTTGAACGCCGAGGCGTGACCGTCGAAGTAGAGCGTGTTGGCAAAGCCACCGGGATGCATGTTGGCAATCGACGGGTTGCAGCCGCGACCATCGGTCTTGAGCCCCCGAGCCCAGCTGTAGAAATGGAGCCAACTGCGACGTCCGTCAATGGCCACAACATAGTTGGAGGGGGCTCTGGCGTTAACGGACAGCATGCCCCTGAAGCCCTCGATAATACCGTTGTTCCTGCGTGCCCTGACGCGGTTCAGCATGTAGTCGGTGGCATGAAAGGTCGTTCCCAGGCCTGCATGGGTAACGGAACAGTGCTCGCAGGCGGTCCCATATGTTCCAGTGGCCCGGCCCGGACAGCGGAGGATGTCCGGCTCGCCATAGTAATCTTTCAATGTGGGGGTCCAGCTGGCCCACCCGGGTGTGAACCGTTGGTACCAGATGTTGTTGTTGTCATCGGCGTAGAGGATGAAGGCAAGACCAACCTGCTTGAGATTGGCTCCGCAGGATGATTGGAGTGCCTTGGCTCGCGCATTTTGAAGGGCCGGGAGCAGCATGGCTGCCAGGATTGCGATAATCGCGATGACCACCAACAGCTCGATCAGAGTGAAACGCTTGTGCCTTTGCATGCCCATCTCCTCCTGTGTACCTTGCCCTTCTGTGGCCATCTCCCGGTCCCTCGCCGGAGGAAATGGCCCAATTCACTCTACCAGTATACGGCAACCGGTGGTCTTCACCAAACAAAAAAGCAGGTCTAGGCGAGATCGCAGGGGTGCGGTCACGCATTCGTGAACTGCTTGTGGACCTTTGGCAACCATTCACGGATGGCGATTTTCTGCGGGCACTTGTCTTCGCATTTACCGCAGGCAACGCAGGCGTTGGCCTTGGCTTCAGTCGGCATGCCGCTGTAGAGATTGCGGTTGAGCGTTGCCTGGTTGCCTCCGAACACGACTGTGTCGTTGTAGAGCTGGAAGTTCTGCGGGATATCCACACCGGTGGGGCAGGGGGTGCAGTAGCCACAGCCGGTACACGGAATTACGTTCAGGCTGTTGTATTCTCTTGCCACGTCTGCGATGACCTGAAGGTCACTGTCGCTGAAGCCCCCCACTTCAGATCGTCCGGCGCTCGCCACGTTCTCGACGACGTGGCGCATGGTGCTCATGCCGCTGAGTACGGTCGAGACTTCCGGTTTGTTCCACAGCCATTGAAGCGCCCAGTCTGCGGGGGTGCGTTTGCTGCCTGAGGCATCGAAAACGACTTGGGCGGATGTGGATGGGGTGGCGAGACATCCACCAAGGAGTGGCTCCATGATAACCACGGCCAGTCCCTGATCCGCGGCATACTCCAGCCCCTTTGTTCCTGCCTGGACCTCCTCATTCACATAGTTGTACTGGATCTGCGCCATCGCCCAGTTGTCGTAGCCGCCAATGATCGCGGTGAAGAGCTCGAAGTGGTCATGATAGGAGAAGCCGACATGATCGGTCTTGCCTTCGGCGAGGATGCGGTCCAACCAACTCCGGACGCCGAGATCACAGAGCTTGGACCAGTTGGTCGTTTTGAGGTTGTGAAGCAGGTAAACATCCACGGCATCAAGCTGGAGGCGCTCCAGTTGTTCCTCCAGCAGGCGGTCAAAATCGGCCGGTTCATGCACGGCCCAGGTCGGGAGTTTGGTCGCAACCTTGACCTTCTCACGGTACCCACCCTTGAGAGCCTTCCCCAGGACGCGCTCACTGTTCCCCCCGTGGTACGGGTAGGCGGTGTCGATGTAGTTCACACCATGGTCAATGCCGTAGCGGATCATGTCAATCGCCAGGGCTTCATCAATGTTGTTCATGTCGCCGTCAATGACCGGGAGGCGCATGCAGCCGAAGCCGAGGGCAGAAACCTGGAAATCCAGACGACCGAAGTTGCGATAGTTCATGTGAGTTCTTCCGACATTCAGTGTCCGTTGACAGGACTGTGGTTATGTATATGGAACAGGGGTAGAGAGACCGAAACAGTAGCCCTCCAAGGCCGTCCGGCAAGCTCTCAGTCTATCGCTTTGAGGTCGGCGTCTCGCCAAGGGGTGAAATCGGGGTTCGGTTCGGGATAGAGGGCTCCGACATCGTGTTGCCAGTCATGCAATTCGACGAGGAGCTCTTCCACGATCTCAGGATGTCCGGATGCGACGTTGTGTGTCTCACTGATGTCGTCAGCCAGATTGTAGAGTTCGATGCTGTCGTCTTCGAAGAACTCAATGAGCTTCCAGTCCCCTTTGCGGATGGCGCAACCGGGTAGGCCGCCCTGGTTGCCGTAGTGCGGGAAGTGCCAGAAAATGCCTCCGCGATCGTGGGTTGAGGCACCGTTGAGAACCGGCAGGAAGCTCATGCCGTCAACGTGCTGTTGGGGCTCTGGAGGGAGGCCGGCGGCCTCAAGCAATGTCGGGTAGAAGTCCGGGCTCGTGACGAGGGCGTCGGTCGTGGTTCCCGGAGCGATTCGGCCGGGCCACCGGACCAACAGGGGTTCCCGAAGTCCCCCGTCGTACATCCAGCCTTTCCCCTCGCTCAGAGGAGCGTTACAGGTTGGGGAGCCTTCGGATGTTGACGTTCCACCATTGTCGGATGTGAAAACCACGATCGTGTTTTCCGCAACACCTTTGGCCTCAAGGGCGTCGAGGATCTTGCCGACATTTTCGTCCAGGTGTTCGATCATGGCGGCGTAGACCGGATTGGACTGCACGAGGCGACGTTTGATCCGTTCTTTCTTCTTGTGTTCACTTGGGAAGAAGTCACCGATCGCAAAAGGCTCGATCTCATCCAGCCCCATGGCGGTGGCCTTTTCTCTGTACTTCTGGATCGTCTCTTCTTTCGCCTGGATGGGGATGTGCACGGAATGGAAGCACATGTTAAGGAAGAAGGGACGGTCGTCGCTTTCCCGGATCAGCTGAGCCGCTTCATCCCCAAGGCGGTCGGTCAGGTAATCGTCACCTTCTCGAGGCTCAAGGGTTGGGTGGTCCCACGGCAGGAAATAGCCGCCCCGCCCGAACGGCATCCCCCAGCTGCAGCCGCCGATGTTGACGTCGAAACCGTGGTTCTCCGGCCAGTACGGGTTGGGGCCCTTCTCGTTGCGGTTCATGTAGCCGCTGAGGTGCCATTTTCCCACATGCCAAGTTTGGTAACCATGCTCCTTCAACGCCCGGGCGATGCTCTTCTCCTCCGGCGCCAGGTACGGCGTGTATGGAGCAGCCAGGAGCCGTCCGCGGTCTCCCCCCCGTTGACTATGGGCGGGAGAGCCACCGATGAAATTGGTGACCCCAACCCGGGCCGGGTACTTGCCACTGAGAATGCTCGCCCGGGTGGGGGAGCAGACGGGACAGGATGCATAGGCGTCGCTGAACGCAATCCCTTCCGCAGCGAGACGATCGATGTTGGGTGTTGCATAGAACGTGCTACCCATGCAGGACAGGTCGACCCACCCCATGTCATCGATCAGGATGAAAACGATATTGGGTTTGTTCATAGTTACCGCCTCAGCTACTTCCTCAGCAGGGCCACGGCAAAGCCATCCGGAATTCGGACCTCGGCGAAGGCCTTGCCACTCTTGATGATGCGGGGCACGGTGATCTTGTCGGTTTGACGGCCTTGGTCATCAAAGGCCATGGGCTCAAACTGACAGTCATCTCCCCAGCCGAAAAGGCCGCTTCGATTGGTGAGAATGCGCTCCTCAGCGATCATGTAGCCTGGTCCCAGTGCAACCGGGGTAGCCGGGAACATGACGGACGTGAGGGTGGGCCTTGTCGCGACAATCTGGTCGCTGTACCAATAGTAGAGGGCTCCGTAGTCCAGTGCGTCAAGCATGTTTCTGTAGCAGTGGATCGGCGTTCGTTCGGTGAGGTGATCGCCCAGCGCGATGGGGGTGTAAAGCTGCCCGCGGGTCAGATTCGAGATGGAGCCGGTCTCGATGAAGCGTGGGAAGTGAAGCTCCGTGAATGTCCGGGTCATGGGGGCGCCGTTGCCGATGAGCAATCCTCTGGTCTGAATGCGTTTGGCCGCCTGCAGACGCCATGGCAGCGTGGCGAGGGTCACGTTGGCGATCTTCCTGGTGATTTGATGGGTTTGTGGGTCAATGGCCGCTGAGATTCCATCCCAGTGGTCGCTGTAGTCATACATGTAGGCGCTGTACGCGATTTCATCCCAGTATATGCCGTCCAGGTCGAGGGCGTCGAAGCGCAAGTCAATGAGCTCATCCTGGACTTTCGCGAACGTGGTTCCCGGCCGTGGGACAAAGATCGGGTAGATCGCGTCCCGGTAGTCCGCGTGTGTTCCGTCCGGCCGTCGCAAAGCAGCATCAGGATAGGTTGCCTTATCGTCTTCATGGACGGAGATGTAGCAGTGGAAGTAGAAGAACGTTTTGGTTCCGGGGAGTAGGCGTCGGGCCCGCTCGAACAGCTTGTTCTCGACGGTTGGGTCGGTGTGTTTGAAGGCTGTTCCGTGGGCCCATACGCCCTTGTAGTAGCCCATGGAACTGCAGATGGATCGGGCCGCCTTGCCGTTCACATGGTCGATGAACTGCTGATCCGTCATCGTGGTCACGGGTTTGCGCTGCTTCATAAACCCGAAGCTGCCGTCGATCGTGAAATTGGTGTTCCAGTTGTTCCGGATACGGTTGATCAGGGCGAAAGGGTCGGGCGTTTCCAGGGGGTAGACTGAGATTTCGAGCTCGACCATTTTTCCTTTCGCAACCACCAGGCGATGGTTCCGGATGCTGATGATGTTGCCATGTCGGCAGTTCATGGCCTGGGCGCGCATGACATCATCTTCGGAGACCAGTGCGATGCCCGCATCATCGTGCAGGGCCAGCGACACGGGGTGTGAGCCCTGAGTGATCTGGTGGCGTGGACCGCTGATTTTGAGTCCGGCAATGTGAACGGATCTCAGATCCTCTCCGGCATCCACGGCGTGTCTCACCATGACGGGCTGGTCCACATCGCTCGTGTTGGTGATCCGGTCCGTGATCTGCAGCCGGTCAGCGTGAGCTTTGACGGTTCGCTGAACGCGGTACTCCGGGGTAACGACGGCTGTCCCGCCCTTGGTCAGTTGGGTCCAGCCCGGGGCAACGGTCGAGAATGTGCTCTGGACACACCATTCACGTTTCCCGAGCGACACAACCAAGTCCCCATCGGGGCGTGTGGCAAATGTAAAGGGCGGTGTGGCTGGTCCGTCGGGCTGGAACGTGGGTATGGGGCCGGTCGGGGCGAGTTTCGGCCTTGGTGGCGTCATCTTTGGAGAGAGCGTTTTACTGGTGCCGACGTCCGCAATGATGGGGCGCTTGACCCTGGGTTGCCCATGCACCACATGCATGGTGTTCCCCTCCGGTTTCCAGATGTCTGACACATCGAACCGCAGTTCGTAAGGCTGGATGCCGGTGACAGCGTAGGAAGAACTCACCCCGGGCGGAGTAAAGTCGGGAGCGTAGAAAAGGAACCACCCCGTGTTCCCGAGGCTGCTGAGCAGCCTTCCTGCCATGTCAAACCGCTTCAGTCTGTTCCTTACCCGCTCAAGCTGCAGTCGTTTCCCGTTCACCTCGACGCGCAAGCACTGCGTGCCTCCCGCGATCTTCTCATGCTTAATCCGTGCCTCTATGACCACTTCCTTCACGGGCGTCGCGTCAACACGCGACAGGTCGATGGCGACGCGTTCGCCGGATGGGATCAGCAAATCCCTGGCCAGTGGGACGACGTCTGTAAGCAGGGCTTGCACGGCAACTGCTCCTTCGGTGTCCCCCAAGGCGACTTCAAGCATGCGGTTGGGGTCTCTGAGTTCCCAGGGCGATGTAAGCAGGCTGCACATGGTCTCCTGGCCGGAGTCCAGGATCATGTCTGCATCGCTGAGGGTGACATCGATCCCGAGTCGGAGACCTGCAGCGGCGTTCTCAATACCCAGCGAGGCCCAAGGGAGGGCGGCCTCAATGGCGTAACCATCTTCAGTTCGCCGGGCGGCGATTCGTGCGTCTTCCACGATGCCGAGAGTGGGGGACCAGGTCACGATCTCCGGGGCCACATTTGCCTCTCCGACAGCGAAGTTCCCGGGGCTCAAGCCGATCTGAAAGAGCGTCTTTCCACTCCGCGAGGCCTGGTCGTGCCGAGGCACATCCAGGAACACTTCCAAGTGGTCTCCTTTGTAGATGTCTCGCCCAAAGTATGGTTGGGCAATGGCGTCATCGGTGACGATCGCAGCGATGTAAAGATGGTGGGCATCCCAGCCCAGAAACAGTTGTCCTGAGAGATCACTTGCCCCGGTCCACTTGCTGTCTCCGAAGACAACATCTGCCCGGCTTCCCCAACTGAACTGAGTAGGGGAGGTCCCCGTGCGTTCCAGGGATCCGTCGACAGGTGGTGGTGGATCTGACAGTTGCGCGATCCCGCGGACATCAGCCCGGGCGTAAAGACTGAGGAGCAGCGTGAGCAGGAAGGTGAGGACGGGGCGCATGGATGACTCTCCTGTGACGGGCTACACCGCCTGTTGTTCGGGAACAGGGGCATACGATAGACTGGCGGTGGGGCGTTTCACAGGTCAAAGTCTGCAAAGAGCAGTTGGGTGTGACCCCTGCAGGCGTCCGGGTATACCCCGTCGGTCTGGTGACGTAGAGGAGATTTAGGAATGTCACAGAGCAGTGTTCGGGTTGGGGTGATCGGGGCCGGGACGTGGGGAGCGATGCATGCTCGAGCCTATCAGCAGCATGCCGGGGCGGAACTCGTCGGCATCTGTGATCTGGACATGGCGCGCGCCGAAGCGGTTGCTGCCAACTGCGGAGCACAGAAGGCCGTGACGTCGGTCGAGGAGCTTCTGGCGCTGGGATTGGACGCTGTTTCCGTGGCGACACCTGATGCCCAGCACCGGGCCCCGGTAATGGCGGCGCTGGGGGCGGGCGTGCATGTGTTGGTGGAGAAGCCTCTGGCAGCGACCGTGACCGATTGCGAAGCGATGATCAGCGCCGCCCAGGCAAATGGGGTTACGCTTATGGTGGACTGGCACAATCGCTGGAATCCACCGGTTCACGAGGCCTGGAAAGCCGTTCGCCAAGGCGAACTTGGGCAGGTCATCTACTTCAGCTATCGCCTGAATGATACCATCTATGTGCCGACCAAAATGCTGCCTTGGGCAGGACAGTCGTCTGTACTTCATTTTCTCGGCAGCCATGCGATTGACACCATCTGTTGGCTGCTCGATGATGTGCCTGTGGAGGTGACGTGTCGGCGCAAAGAAGGTGTGTTGACGGGGATGGGAATCCCAACTGCTGACATGTATCTGACCATCCTCGAGTTCGCCGGTGGAGCGACCGCGGTCGTTGAGAACTGCTGGGTGCTGCCGCAGTCGGCGCCCGCCTTGATCGACCATCGCTGGGAGATCACCGGAACGGAGGGGGTGTTCTACTTTGACGCCACCCATAACCGGGCCGTGGCCAAGTACACATCCCGAACCCCCGGGGGCTTCCCCGATTCGTCCTACCCCGACCTGTTCGTGACCCCGGAGGTGCACGGGCGCCAACTCGGCTTCTGTGTGGAGCCGATGTACCACTTTGTGGAGTGCATCAGAGACGGGAAGAGGACTCTGACGTCCGGGGAAGACGGCCTTCTCAATACGCGTATCCTTGCGGCGGCAGAGGAATCGGTCCGTCTTGGCAAAACCGTGACGCTGCGTTAAGGGTTGCTACCGAACTGGGTGCAGCTCTGCCGAATACGAGGGAGGACCGGGCCACGCACGCCGCTGAAGGTCCTCATGCTGACTTCCGGGCCCTATGGGCACGAATGCCGAAGCCAATCGGGACCAGCATCCCGAGGCCGACGAATAGTACGAGACCGACGCCGGGGAAAAGCAGGGCTCTGCCCCAGCTGGGGCCAGGCTGGCTGCGGGTGATGACCATCCCGTCGCCTTGAATGGCCGCAATATGTCCTCGTAGAGCCTCCGGCTTTGTGGCCACAAGTTCGGTGTCGGGACCGCAGGTCTGTATGGTGAGTCCCTTGCCGTAATAGAGCAGGTCGCAACGTCCGCCGCGGACATCTTCCCCACTGCTGGGTTGCGGGGTTCCACTTCTGGGAGCGACGTAGACGTTGCCCTCGGTATAGCCGTCGTCGAGCAACTGCCCAAGATCATCCGGAAAATGCTCATCGTTCTCCAGCGCGTACGTGTGAAGAGCGACACCGATCTGCTTCAGGTTGGCGGCCAAATGGGTTACATGGGCCGCGCGGCGGGCTCTCTGAAAAGCGGGCAGAAGCAGGGAGATGATGACCAGGCTCCCCAACACCACTCCAACGGTGACGAACACGGCCACCAAGCACCCCACTGGCGACTTCCAGCCCCGGGCTCCGCTATGGTGTGCGGAGGGCGGGGGCGGAGGCCTGCGGGGACCAGATCCCGGTTGTCCTGAGGGGGCGCTTCGGACGATGGTCTCCACGTCGACCCTGACGTCGCTGGCGTGTTGGTAGCGCAGTTCAGGTTCGCTGTCGAGGGCTTTGAGGACGACCTCGTCGAGGCGTACATCGACCTCCACTTTCTGGGATGGTGGAGGGAAGTGGCCCATTGGGGGGACGCCGGTCAGCATTTCATAGAGGACTACTCCCAGGGAATAGATGTCGGCGCGATGATCGACCTCCTGAGGTGTCCGGAACTGCTCGGGAGCCATGTAGTGAGGTGTCCCCATCACCTGTCGGCTTTTGGTCAGCCCGTCTTCGCTCGGCGTGCTTCCCAGTACCTTTGCGAGCCCGAAATCTGCGATCTTGACACGTCCCTCCCGGTCGAGAAGGATGTTTTCAGGTTTGATGTCTCGATGGACCACTCCCCGGTCATGGGCATACTGAAGTGCGTCGCAGATTTGGGGGACGATGGTCAGGGCCTGTTGGGGCGAGAGTTCACGGGACTGGATGACGCCGCGCAGGTCGGGACCGTCCACAAACTCCATGAGGAGGTAATAGAGGCCCGCTTCGGTCTTGCCGGAATCATGGACCGTCACGATGTGTGGGTGATCGAGTTTGGCGAGAGCACGGGCTTCACGGGCAAAACGGTCGGCGAACGCGGGGTCCTGCTCCGGTGTGGAACGCAAGATTTTCAGGGCAACGATTCGGTCGAGTTTGACTTGACGCGCCTTGTAGACAACGCCCATCCCTCCTTGCCCAAGTGCAGCAAGAATTTCCAGTTGAGGGAACTGGTCGGCGATCTCCTCAGGGCGGGGAACAGGGAGCTTCCCGTCGGTGCCGTGCGCCGTTGACGCGGTTCCTGTTTGACTTGAGAACGCGGCTCTCACCAGGCACTGAGGACACAGCCCTTCGGGTGCGTCCGTTGGCAGGGGAGTTCCGCACGTGCTGCACATCGGTTGAGTTTCCATCGGCATGCCCTTTCCATGAGGAGTGTCTCTACCTTCCAAAGAAAGGAAACACCGGGGAAGTTACACGCTTCGGTCTATTTCGCGGCCATTTTCTTACCGGTCAACTGGTCAGGACACCGAACAGATGGCGCAGTTCGTCGTCTATCTGGTCCGGCGTTGCTACGGTGTCGGCGATCGTCTGGCGCAGCAAGTGACGGTAGCGCCGTCGCAGGCGATGGGCGGCGACTTTGACAGCTCCCTCCGTCATCTCAAGGCGTACGCCGATCTCAGCATACGGGGTGGCGTTGGCGTCACCGGTGAGGACGCCCTTGAGTTCCTCAAAGAGCAGCAGTCTATCCGTTTCAACGTGCTCTTTGCGCAAGCGTTTGATGGTCTGCTCAAGCAAGGTCACGGCCCATCCTCGCTCGAAGATCCGCTCCGGGGTGGTGTCGTGTGCTGGCTCGAGAGAATACCTCGTTTCTGCGCTTTGGGCCTCAAAGGAGACCGGGTGTTTCCCCCCGCCCCGTTTCTGTGCTCGGGCACGGTTTCGTTCGTTCGCAATGAAATGCCGGAACGATACCAGCAGGAAGGAACGAAATCTGCCTCGGTCGCGATGGACGTCTCGTAGATAGTGCTTCTCGAGCAGCTTGGCGAAGAAGGCCTGGGTCACGTCTTTCGCGTCATGGGAAGAGTGCCCGGAGCGGCGCGCAAAAGCATAGAGGGGGTACCAGTAGGTCCCGCACAGGTCTGCAAGGGCGGGGGCCGCTTCCTGGGAGTCCTTGCCGGCGGCAGCCAGGACCATGCTCCAGTGTGTGGTAACGAAGCGCCTGCAGTCATCCACCGCACGATCCGATGGTTCGTAGGCCTGTGGCATGGAGCCCTCATTGGGTTGAGCTTGGCTGTCAGCAGGACGGGACGGCAAAGAGGGGACTGAACCGAGAATCCCGGGGGCTGTTGGAACTTACACCGGAACGGGGCAGCTTTCATGGCGGAGGTCCGTCCCCGAAGCATCAGTTGGGTTGAATCCGGCCTGGCTGAGACTAACGTTACCCTTTCTGATTGAAGCATGGGGACATCATTTGGCAATGGAGAGTGCTATGCGCACTGGAACACGTACTCGAGCAACGGGGCTGATTCTGCAACGGGCAATCGTGGCTGTCGGCTTAGCCGCAACGCTTGGGGGCCTGCACGCGGCTGAGCTATCGGTGACGACGGCTGAGGTGGTGTCGCTGTGCGGTCGGGATCAGGGGCTTTTCTCTATTGTCGGCCTTGGCGGCGCCGGTTCGGTGAAGCTGGCGACTGAGTTGGCCGGGACGGGGCGGATCCTCGTGCATGGTATAGCGTTGAGCGACACGGAACTCAAGGCTGCACGCCAGGCAGTCGGCGCGGCCGGTCTCGCCGGCTTTGTCTCGGTTGAGATGCTGCCGCTGACTCCAGTTCCCTACCGCAACAATCTTGTCAACGCGATGATCGTGCCGGACCTGGCGAAGGCTGAGGCAGCCGGATTTTCGCAAGCTGAAGCCCTGAAGGCGGTTGCTCCACATGGCAAGCTCTGTGTGCGGAAAGGTGGAACCTGGACCGTGATGGAACGCGAGATGCCGACCGGGATGGATGAATGGACGCACAATATCCATGGGCCGGATGGAAATCGCATATCCAACGACACCGTGGTCGGCTTTCCTGTCGGCTACCGTTGGCATGCCGGGCTTCCGTTCAATATCAACAACCGGAAGCGGGCCGGAAATCGCTATTCGAGCACCCGGGGTATGGCCATTTCGGGTGGACGGTGCTTCACGTTCTCCGACTCGGAAATCGACAACCTCAAGGGGGCCTACTTTCTTGGCCAGGAGCTGGATCAGTACGTGACTGCCCGGGATGCGTTCAATGGGACGTTTCTGTGGCGGAAGAAGATCGGCGGCGTGTACTATGGCGGTCTGTGGTATATGAATCTCGCCCCGTTCGCGGCTGTGGACGACGCGGTCTACACGGTCTGTGAGGAGGGTGACCTCCTCGTGTTGAATGCCGCCACCGGTGAGGAAATCCGCCGGATCGACACGACGTACGCGCCGGGAGAATTGCTCGTTGACAAGGGCGTTCTGGTGGCTGCGACGTGGAAAGGCGGCACACAGGCGGGCAGGAGCAAAGTTAATCGCTATGAGCGTCGCCGCATGCACAGTGCCTTTGCCGAAGGCGTGGTGGAGGCGTTCCGAACTGACAGTGGATCCAAGCTGTGGGACCTGCCTTGCTTGGCGACCTCAATCCGTAGCGCCGAGGGCGTTCTCTTCCTGTCGCGCCGGGAAGGACCTGACCTGCTCGAAGAAAGTCGGCGATACAAACCGAAGACGAAAGAGCCGGCTCCCGAGGCGACTGAGGAAGAGGTGCCCCCCGCGCGCCCGAGCCAAGCAGTTGTTGCCGTTGACTTGCGGACAGGAAAGGTGCTTTGGGAGGCCAAGGCGGCAGATTTTGGCGGGGAGGGATTCGAGCAGGAACACATGAGGCTTGACGCGGTGGGAAGCGGAGTTGTGTCAGTCATCCACTCCAGAGATCTGCGGACGGACAAAGTGACCATGTTGTCAGCTCGGACTGGCGAGGTCGTTCTGCAGAAGGAGACGGGGGGATTCCCCATTCTGTTGGGGAACTCGATCCATCTGGGCGGGAAGATCTACGATCCGCAGACAGGCAAGGAACGAGGCAGTTCGAAGACGTCAATTGGCTCTACTGTCTGCACGCCGAGTTTCATTGTGAATGACATCATTGTCCGCAACCGTGGTGGTGGCTTTTCGGTCGACGGCAAATCGGTTACCTACGCGGGAGCTCGCGGGGCCTGCGGCACGGCCTCTGCCCCTTCGTACGGAGCCTTCTATACCCCTCAGAACTGGTGCACCTGCTGTCCTCCACAGATCTCCGGCTTTATCTGCTTTGGTCCGGTTGGCGGCATTCCCAGTTCCGAGGAGATGATGGCAGCGTCCGTCCTTGAACGCGGTGGCGCTTTCGGGGACGCGCTTCCTGCGGCTGAGGCCACGCCTGAATGGTCCATGTTCCGAGGTGATGCTGCCCGGGATTGCGGGACCGTAGCAACGGCTCCTTCCGTGCTGAACGTGGTTTGGAAGCGCGACGTACCGACTCCGGATCTGTCCAGACCCGTGGCAACGACGTGGCGAGAGTACCTCAATCCAGTGCTCACGGCGCCTTCTGTGGCCGGTGGTGTGGTCACAGCGGCCGTGATGGACGCCAACCAGGTCGTCGGCCTGGATCTCAATGATGGGCGCCTGCTCTGGACGTTCGACGTGGGGTCGCGGGTGGATTCTTCCCCGACGATCGTGCAGGGAACGTGTTTGTTCGGGGCCCACGATGGTTTCGTCTATTCACTTGACTGCCGGAACGGCGGGCTCCGCTGGCGGTTACGGATGGCACCGAACGATGAGCGGATGGTGTCTTACGGCAAGGTCGAGTCACCGTGGCCGGTCGTCGGCTCCGTTCTGGTCAAGGACGGGGTGGGCTACGCGTCCGCGGGGCGCACGCAGGGATCGGATGGCGGGATCATTGTCAGGGCGTTCTCTCCGATCACCGGCGAGGTCAGTTGGTCGAAGGTCATCGACCCGAGCGGCGGAGTCCGGGACATGCGTCGGAATGATGTGATGCTGGCCGTTGACGATGCACTTCAGCTCATGATCACGAGACTTGACCCGGCGACGGGAGAAGTGGTGACGAACCCCACCCGGGAAGTGAATGTGTATCATGACCAGCTTGCCAGGAACAAGCGTAATCTGGCGAGGTACAAGCAGCAGTTGGCGGCGGCGGGAGGCACGTCAACGTACCTTGAAAAGCGGATTGCCGACACCGAGAAGGCGCTTGCGGAACTCGAGGAACCGGCGGGTGAGATTGCCCCGTTTCTTGGGGTGAATGGGACAGGGAGCGAAGGGTACATGAACTGGAACTGGCCTCGACTGGGATATCGAAAATTCCGCCAGATGAATTACGGGAATGTTCCCGGCACGCTCGTTAGCTGGGATAAGACGCTCGTCTGCCGGATGATCAATGATCGATATCTTTACGGCTACGCGATGGAGAAGGTGGGCGAGGTCCGTGAGAAGCTCGGGCACAAGCCGGACTGGACCGTGAAACTGCCGGATGGATACCAGGTGACCTCTTTGGTCGTCTGCAGCAACGCCGTGGTTGCCGGTGGGGGAACGTATGATGCCGAAGATCCGGCCAAGACGGCGGGTTACGTGATCGTGGTATCCCGGGAAACCGGGAAGACGATGGTTGAGCACAAGCTTGCCGCCCCGGTTGTGTTCGGCGGCATAGCCGCTCTGGAGAAACGTCTCTGTGTGGCCTTGGCGGACAGCTCTGTCTGCTTGCTGGGAGAGTAGGGAGCGGTGGTTGGGGAGTTGGAATGCGCCGATGGCGCTGGCGGAGTTCTCAGATGGCAAACGTGCGTAAGAGGATCATGCTCAGCTCCCTTGCCGTGCTTGTAGCTATTGCCGTGTGTGTTGCCGTTCTTGTCGTTGTATTCCCCCGCTGCACCCGGGCCCCGGTGCAGGTCGCCCTCCCAGTGACGTGTGTTGATGGAACGGAGGCCCTGCAGGCTCATGGCGAGCTAACGGTCATGACCATCAATCTCGCCCATGGGCGCAAGGTGGCCCGAAGTCAGGGGTTCCAGAGCAAGGCCACGATCAGGAGCAATCTTCAGGATATCGCTTCGGTCATTGACCGAGGGGGAGCGCACGTCGTTGCGGTCCAGGAGGCGGATTCGCGATCATGGTGGAACGGGACCTTTGACCACGCGGCCTACGTCGCTCGGGAGGCAGCGTTTCCATACGCGGTGGTTGGTGACCACGTTTCCGGCTGGGGACTGCACTATGGGACGGGCCTGCTCAGCCGGCTGGAATTGCAGGATCCTGTTGCTCACACATTCCATCGGAGCCGTCCGTGTTTCTCGAAGGGATTCACGGTGGCCACTGTCACAATTTCACCGATGCAGCAGGTCGATGTTGTTGCTGTGCACCTGGATTTCTCAAGCCACCGAATGAGGGTCAGTGAGATCGAGGAAATGGCTGACGCGCTGGAGGAGCGCCTTACGGGCCGCCCGGTTATTGTCATGGGGGATTTCAACTCGGAGTGGATCCGGCGTCGGTCTGTTGTGCGCGAGTTTGCCGGGCGTCTGGGGCTGAGCACATGGGAACCGGAGTCTGAAACGGTGGTGACGTTCCCTGACTTTGGGGCCCGACTCGACTACATTCTCATATCGGATGAGCTCGAGTTTGTCTCCCATGCCGTGTTGGAGGATGTGGTTTCTGATCATCTTGCCGTGGTCGCCACCGTCAGACTGCGCTCCAAGGCTGCACCTGGGATGGGCACGGTGAGGAAGATGGTCGCCCCGCCCAATACTGACGGCTAACAGGCCAGGCGAGGGGCTGCGCCGAAGAGGAAATTGCCCTGTTGGCTGACTTGCCGTGGAAGGCATCTTGGTGCAGGTTAGAAATTCCCGTCCAGCCTCTGCACACTGTTTTTCTGGCACAGAAGGGATCATTGAACCATGGCTCGAACGTTTCGCGTTACACTTGTTGCTGCTGTTCTGACGATCGGGGCCTGGGCTGCTCCGAAGGCACCGTACCCTCTGCGAGACACTGCCGAATTCACCGTCCGCGGTGGTTGTCCGACGTTCTTTAAGAAGCTCGACGACGGAAGGGCCGTGAAGATTGGGTATCTGGGCGGTAGCATCACCGCTCAGAACGGATGGCGTCCGAAGACGCTGGCATGGTTCCGCGAGCAGTATCCGGCGGCGACGGTGGACCAGATCCATGCGGCGATTGGCGGAACAGGTTCCGGGCTTGGGGTGTTCCGTCTGCAGAACGATGTACTCCGACATAACCCGGACTTGCTGTTCGTGGAGTTCGCGGTGAACGACGGCGGCGCGGCTCCGGCGAGCATCACCAGGAGCATGGAGGGAATTGTGCGTCAGGCATGGGCAGCAAACCCAGACCTTGACATCTGCTTTGTTTACACGGCCACTGTGGGCATGCTGAAAGATCTCCAGGCTGGGAAGTTCCCTCGGGCAGCAAGTGTGATGGAGACAATTGCGGACCACTACGCCATTCCGTCGATTCACATGTGTCTCAAGGCCGCCCGGATGGAGAAGGAAGGCAGTGTCATCTTCAAGGAAGCTAAGAGCAAGAAAGAGCGCCTGGCCGCCATGGCCAAGGGCACATACTACTTCTCCAAGGACGGGGTCCATCCCTACGATGACACGGGGCACGTTTTGTACCTGGAAGCCGTCGCTCGGGGAATGCAGGAGATCCGGAAGGTCGGCCAACCCGCTTCCCACACGCTTGGTGCGCCGCTTGATCCGAACAACCTCGAGAAGGCTCAGATGGTTCCGTTCGGGGAAGGCCAACTCTCACCTGAATGGAAGCTGCTGGATCCGAAGACGGACAGCATGGCCAAGCGCTTCCGGAGTCGATTCCCCAGGATGTGGATGGCGAACACGCCAGGAGCAACGGTGTCGTTCAAGATCAAGGGATCCGTGGTCAACATCTTCGACCTGCTGGGCTCCCGGTGCGGCGTCGTGAAGATGACGGTGGACGGGAAGGTTGTGGGAGAACGGGCCCGGTTTGACCCGTACTGCACGTATTACCGCCTGTCGCAACTTGGGGTCAAGTCAGGGCTTGATCCAGAGGCGGTCCACACGGTGACGCTTGAGCTCACGGACAAGCAACCCGACCGGCGCAAGATCCTGACCCGGCGTGCCGGGCCCAACAAGAAGGTCCTCGATCTTGATGATGCCGCCTTTGCCAAACGCTTCGACGGCACGGAGTGGTATGCGGGGCACATCATGTTTGTCGGGGAGTTCGTCAAGTGAAGTCTTGCCAACCGACAACGCGGAGACGAGATGCTTAGAACGGCGGGTATAGGGCTGCTTGTGATTGCCGGGGGCAGCGTCTCTGCGTGGGACACTGCCCGGATCCTCCATCCGTCTTTCCACAGCGGGGCTCTCGGCAAGGAGAAGCGCTACTCTGTGGTGCTCCCGGCCGGATACGGGGCCGACATCAACCGCCGGTGGCCTGTTCTCTTCCTTTTCCATGGCCGGGGCAGGCATGAGCGCAGCCTGGCCGATGATGCGGTCTGCCGATCGGCTTTGCTCAAGGCCCCGTTCGTGACGATCCTACCGGATGGTGACGACGGATGGTACATCGACAGTCCGTTTCGCCCAAAGGACCGCTACGAGACCTACATGGAGGAACTCGTCGCTCACTGTGACCTGACCTACCGCGTGAGTTCTCGACGTGGGCTTCGTGGGCTTTCCGGGTGGAGCATGGGGGGGTATGGCTGCACGATGTTCGCAGCCCGTCATTGCGCGGATTTCGGCGTGCTTGCTCCGATGATCGGTCCACTCGATTTCCCACGTGAGGGTCTGCCGAAGGGCCAAGACTACGCCGTGCCGCCAGAGCGCTTCGGGAAGGACCCCGTTCTGTGGAAGACGTTCAACCCAATCAACCATCTCGGTGCATTGCGGGGGATGAGACTGCTGCTTCAGACAGGGACAACGGCGTTTGACCGAACGATGAATGAGAATGCATCCCGCCGTCTTCAGCTGTTGCGGATTCCGCATGTGCTGGAGAAACGTGACGGCGGGCATACGTTCACGGTTGTACAGAAGGCCGTTCCCCGAGTTGTGGCGTTTTCGGCAGGTTGTTTCAAGGAGGCAGAGATGGCGCGACGCGGTACGTGGCTAGGCGAAGCGAAGTACGGTTTGTTCATCCATTTTCTCGGCGGCGGGGACGGCTGGAATGGAACGGTGGAGGCCTTTGATGCAGCCGGATTTGCCCGGGAGTGCAACGATGCCGGCGCGGCTTACGCGGTGTTGACTCTGGGACAAAATTCGGGGTACTACTGCACCCCGAATGCAACGTACGACCGCTTGACCGGCTATCGGGCCGGGGAGCGCTGCTCCACCCGCGACCTGCCGCTGGACGTCGCCCGAGAGCTTGCGCTTTATGGCATCCGCCTGCTCCTCTATCTGCCTTCACGAAGCCCCCAGCGAGACGCGGGAGCGATGGAACGGCTGGGAGATGTCCACGAGCAGAAACCGGCCCCGCAGACGTTCACTGAGAACTGGTCTGCTGTGATTCAGGAGTGGTCTGAACGCTACGGGCGTCAGGCCCATGGCTGGTGGTTTGACGGCTCTTACAACACCGCCGGCTGGGATGATGTGAGTAAACCGAACAGCTGGCGGACATGGGCAGCGGCCTGTCGAGCAGGTAATGCGGATTCAATCCTCGCATTCAACCCCGGGACGCGGCGGGACAAGGCATTCGCCGCCTTGACGGAAGAGCAGGACTACACGGCCGGGGAACAGAACACCTTCGAGGTGACGCCGGAAACTCACCCGTGCCCCGAGACGATGAGCTGGCAGGTTCTCTGCCACATGGGCAGTCGGTGGGGACAGGCTGACGGGCCTCAGTTGGATGATACGGCTATGATTGACTATGTGAAGCGCGTGAACGCCCAAGGTGGGGCCGTGACGTTCGAGGTAGCTCACCGGCTTGGGCGGATACACGAACCTCACCTGCGCCAATTGCAGGCCGTGGCTGCCGCATTGCGATGACTCAAATTGGGGACCAACGTGCCTTCTACGCACCGAAGAACAGATGAGCAGATTCTCCATGATGCGACTGCGCATTGCCGGGAGAAGGGACTGCGTTTGACCGCGGGGCGACGACGCGTGCTGGAGGTCTTGGCCTGCCGCGGCGACGCTGTGAAGGCCTACGATGTCCTGGATGCGGTAACCGAGCCCGGGCGGAAAGCCATGCCCCCGGTCGTTTACCGGGCGCTGGACTTCTGGATAGAACAGGGGTTCGTCCACAAAATCGAGTCGCTGAACGCGTACTTTTCCTGCGGCCATCCACTCCACAACCACGGGTGCCAACTGCTCGTCTGTTCACACTGTGGGAAAACTGTGGAGGTCTGCGACGGAGACCTTCGTGAGCAGCTCGCCGAAACGGCCCGCCGAAACGGGTTTGAGTACGGACGGGTTGTCCTGGAGATCCACGGCGCGTGCCCTGCCTGCTGTAGCTGACATCCCCATCCCTTTCTCACTGTTCCCAGCGCTCTTGGGACCGAGATGAGTTGCGGATTCTTGATTCTTGATTGTTATGGTATAACATAACGAATGTTGACTCAGAGTGGTTTGCGCTGGTTTGGCAGCGGGTGATCATCAGATGGAGGCGTTGAACGATGGTTGGTGGACGATGCGTGGCGACGGGATGTTTGGTTGCGGCGGTGCTGTTGGTGACGTCGAGCGTGATGGCTCAGACTCGGTGTTCGGTGTGTGGAGGCAGCCATGCGTCTGCCGAGAAGGCGTTGCCGTATCTGAGCGGGCACGTGGATGCTCGGATCCACGCCGATGACATCCACGACGCGCCCGAGGAGGGGAACGAGATAGAGTGGGCCAAAGCGCACATGCACGTTGACCTCGGTCTGTATCTCACAGAGTGGTTCCGGATCGACGGGAGCCTGAAGTTCGAGGAGATGCACGATCACGGCGGCCACGACCATGGTGGCGGGGGGCATCACGAGTACGAAGGCGTGGATCGCTTCTTCGAGGACCATCTTGCGATGATTGAGGAACTGCGCGCGACGTTTTCCGGAGACAGATGGGAGCTCTTTGCCGGGAAGTTCACCCCGCTCACGGGGCTGAATATGCATCACTTCCCCGGATTCTACGGCTATGAAGTGCCCGAGGAATACAGCCTCCTTGACCGCGTTGGTGTTGGTGGGGCATACGAAGTTGAGACAGAGTCGCTTGGGACCTTCCATATCGAACTCTCAACGTTCATGGCGGACACGACGTTCTTGAACGAGGGTGTCGGTGAGGACCGCCCCGTTCCGCACTCGGATAACCACGGCGGCTTGGCCAATACGGGGGATCTCAGCTCGTTTGCCTTGGCTCTCGAGGCGTTCGGTTGGTATGCAAACGTCGGCGACACCTTCCATGAGTTGTCTGGAATCGTCTCCTACGCACACCAAGCCCAAGGCGATGGCGTAGATGAGGATGAACACGCCGATGAGGACCGGGCGTCGGTCGGCCTACTTTACGTGGGGACGTTGTCGGAAGATCTGTCCGTTCGCATGGTCGCCGAGACGCTTTCCGCCAATTCATTCGGCGGCATGGAAAGTCACGATACGGTCTTCTGCACGTTCGGGGCCGGGGTCTACTGGAAAGGCTGGGAGTTGGGTGGCACCTACACTGACATTGAGGGCGATGAGGAAGAAGATGGGCATCACGCTCAGGCATCAGTCGGGTATACCTTCGACAGCGGCTTTGGGGTGCATGTTGGCATCAGGGATGCTGAGAGTGAGGGGGAGCGTCGGCAAAGTCACGGCCTGATGCTATCGTATCATGCGTCGTTTTGATTTCGGCAATGTGAGTTGTCCATAGTGCGAATAGCCCTGAGTCGCAGACTTGGGCATGCAAGGAGTTGTGAACCGTGTCGCTGAGAATCGTGATCTGCTTCGGTCTGTTGGCTGCTTGGGGTTTGTCCGCGGCTGAGTCGCTACGCGTGTGTGTGAGCCTGCCGCCGCTGATGTGTGTTGCTCAGGGCGTTGGTGGAGATCGGGTCGAGGTGACGTCGTTCATGAGTGAGAACGACGATCCGCATACGTTCTCGGCGACTCCCAGGAGCATTGCCAGGTTGCGCGACTGTGACGTCTTCGTGGGGGTTGGGGCGGCCTTTGAGGAGATCGTGTTCAAGAAAGTACGGCGGATGTTCCCGGAATTGACGGTGGTCGAGCTGGGAACTGGAGCCGACTGTGATGGGGGCAAAACCGCGAAGGAAGCCGACGACCATGAGCACGGGGAAACCTGCGGCGGTCTGCACGATCCTCATACCTGGCTGTCGATCCGGAACCTGATCCAGATGGCGGAGCCGATCCGGGATGCATTGAGCCTGAAACGACCTAAAGAGAAGGGACATTTCTCTGACAGCTGTGCCACGTTCCAGGCATCCATGGAGAAGCGCCACGCGGAGCTCGCCAAACGCCTTGCGCCACATAGGGACACGACATTCTACGTCTACCATCCTGCCTTTGGCTATTTCGCCCGGGATTACAGTTTGGTGCAGAAATCAGTCGAGATCGATGGGAAATCGCCGGCCCCGAGACAGCTGATGGCGTTGATCACACAGGCTAAGAACGACGGGGTACAAGTGATTTTTGTGCAGCCTCAGTTCAACGAGAAGCCGGCCCGGATCCTGGCCAAACGCATTGGGGGCCGGGTGGTTCCGCTCAACCCGCTTGGTGCCGACCCCCTGGCCGTGATGGCCGCGGCGGCTGACGCCATTTGTTCGGTGAAGTGACAGGAGTTGGAGCTTGGCTGCAAAACGCTGCTGTCACGTCCATGATCTGGCTGGACCGAAGGTTTCCTTCAAAGAGGTCGCTTTCCGGTATCCGACCCGGATTGAGCCCGTGCTTTCTGATGTGTCGTTCTGTGTCGAGGAACGGTCACATATCTGTGTAATTGGGCCGAACGGGGGGGGCAAGACCACTCTTCTCAAGCTGATGTTGGGCCTACTTTCTCCTGACCAGGGGACCATCGAGCTTTTCGGAATCCCTCCCCACCGGGCCTGTCGTCATGTTGGCTACGTGCCGCAGCACTCGGTGATACGTCCGGGTTTTCCCATCACAGTGCGTGAGGTCGTCCTGACGGGGTGCGTCGAACAGCACCGGTTTGGCTGGCACAAGAAGGGGTGTGGTGAATCGGCGGATCAGATCATGGAGGAACTCGAGATCGCGGGGCTTGCCGGGCGCCCGTTCAGTCGACTGTCGGGGGGGGAGCGCCAGCGTGTGCTGATCGCTCGGGCTCTGATCAGCGGCCCGCTGCTGCTTCTGCTGGATGAGCCCACGGCCAATATCGATCCCAAGGTCCAGCAGCAAGTCCGTGAAACACTGAACAGACTCAGCAGTCGGATGACGGTTATTACCGTGTCCCACGATTTGGACTATATCAGCGGCGAACTTGACGGTGTCTTCTTCGTCAACCGCAGTGTTCGCCTGCTTCAGCCTGGCGAGGTGACCTCGGACGCCGTATGGGAACTGTTCACCCAGAGGAAGTGACGCTATCTCCATGCCCGACGCAATCCAACAACTGGTGACTCCCGACGGGATTCTCTTCATGCCTTTCCTGGTGGGGATCATGGGGAGCGTGACGTTCGGTGTGGTGGGCAGCTACGTGACCGTCCGTCGAATCAGCTATGTGGCCGCCGCCATCGCCCATTCCGCGCTTGCGGGCATCGGGGCGGCGGTGTTTTTTCAGCATCGCTTCGGGTGGGCCTGGTGCACACCGTTAACCGGAGCGTTCGTGGCCGCTATTCTGTCCGCTTTGATCATCGGCCGAGTGACTCTGAGTTCCGAGCATCAGGGGGATTCAGTGATCAGCGCGGTCATGGTCATCGGGATGGCTGTAGGGCTTCTGTTCCTGAAGAAAACACCGGGGTATTTTGCCCCGATGAGTGTGTTGTTCGGCGATATTCTTCTGGTCTCGAAACGCGATCTCTGGATCATCGGGGGGCTGAACGCCGCCACAATTGCCTGTGGCGTTCTCTACTACCGCAAGCTTCTGGCTGTCTGTTTCGACGAGGAGTATGCCCGTCTGAGGGGGGTGCGTGCCGACCTTTACTACCTGCTCCTGCTCCTGCTCACTGCTCTGACCGTCGTCGCCATGATGCAGATCGTGGGGATTATCATGGTTATTGCTCTCTTGACCCTTCCGGCGATGACCGCATTGCTTCTGGTTCGAAAGCTCTGGCATTGCATGATCGTGTCTGGAGGGCTATGCGCCTTGTTCGTGAGCGCCGGGCTTGCCGGGAGTTACCAGACGGACATGCCGAGTGGGCCAATGATTGTGATGATGGCAGGGAGTGTATTCCTTCTCGCCGCGGGGGCGGTAAAGATCTTCCCGGTTGCCCGGCAGGGCTGACGGCAGTTGCGGCAGAGCGTGACTGCTTACTCAACGAATCGGATGCGGCCGAAATTCTCGATCTCGTTGAACGAACGGACTACAAAGGGACTCCAGGAGAAGTACTGATTCTCCCTGGGCGGAACGCCCCGGACGTGCCGCGATCGACTGACGTTGAGCACGGCCGTGGTTCCGTCCGGATTGCCGCCTTCTTTCCGGAACGACGCCAGCGGAATGGCCACTTCGAGGACCCGTTCGCTCGCGCTCACTTCCGATAGATCTCGAGTTCCGTGATCTCGGCCATGGCACGGCCATTCCAATTTCCGCGAAACGCTTTGGGCAGGATGCGGAAGGCGTCGGTGGTGACGGCTGGACCGGCCCACTCAAGCCGGTGGACGAACTGGTCACGCCAAGCGTGTACCGTGTGCCACGTACCGGCCTTTCGGACCTGAAGCTCCGCATCCCGGATGGACGGTGTGTGCAGGACCAGCCTCCCAAACGTGACCGGCGCTGTAAACACGATCTGACACTGGCTGCGGTCTCCGTAGACGGGCAGCCAACCGCCGGCGTCCAACACACCATCGGTCAGACTCTGGTTGCGGCCGTCGAAGAGCCCTTTGCGCCCCATGAGTGTCCAGTTTAGCCTGGGATCGGCCAGCAGATTCCCGGCTGTGCGGGCGGCCCGGAGGCGACGGTCTATTTCCGCCTGGATGTCGGTGAGAGCGTCCATGTAGGGAAGGGCTTCCAGAGTCGTGTAAACGTGGACGCCCAGACGACCGAAATCATCGGTAAAAGCGCCTCCCTCGACATCGACCGTCCGGTTCTCGCGCAGAGCAATCAGACGGCTTGTCTTGAGCTCATTCAGGGCAGGGCAGGTCAACGTGGTCCGGCATCCCTCATACGACTGATTCACGGCCACAATGAAAAGGTGAGTCGGTCGCCCCGGTTCCTTGCGGAAGCGCTTTGCGATGGCGTCGACCTGCGGCATGGACCCCGTGATTTCTGTGGCCGTTCCGGGCGCTTTCCAGGCGGGGGCAAGCAGCGCCAGTTCTTCGAAGACAGCATCCATCGCGATTCGGTTTTCGAGGTGATTCCAGTATCCGTTGAATATGAATGGGACGATTCCCTTCGCCCCGTTGGCGAGAGCGGTGAAGGTGAACCAGCGCGATTCCCGGAAGTTGGGGTGACGGTCCGTGTTGCCACCGTACGAGAACGTCTGCGGCATGCACCACACCGCTTTGGATCCGTCGTTGGCGTCTTGTGCTTCGCGGGTGACGTTGCGGATGTGCTGCATGTAGCCGGCGAACTTGCGGGTGCCATTTTCATACTGCTGCGGGTTCATGTAGGGGTGAGGGCACATGACGTCACAGGCCTTCATGTACCGTTCGGGCGCGCGGCTGACGATCATACAGAACCGATACGGATCGAGTTCCTTCAGATAGGCGTACATGCTCTCCAGGAAGGTTGGCGAAAGGCCTCGACATTCCGGTTCGTCACTGATGTAGTAACCAATGATGTTGCGGTTGCTTCGGACGGCGGCAACACCGGCGCGGAGCTTGGCCTTTAACTCGCCATCGATGGGGTTGTCCAACTTGGCCTTCGCCTCGTCGATTGTGCGTGTGAACCCACGAAGGGTGTAGAGGCCGGTCTCCATGGTGGTGTCGCGGGAGCATCCCATAATGAAATTGGTGGCTCGGGGGAGTCGCGTTTCGGGCCACGCGGCAGTACTGCGTACGTAGCTCATGCTTCCATACCACCCCCGTATGAAGACTGGTGTTCCGTCGATGAGTAGATTGCCTTCGCCGTCGACTCGCGCCTCCACGGTGCTTTGGGGCAACTTCCGAAACGGTTTCTCAATGTCCGCAAGAACGCGCTGTGCCTTCCCTTTGCCCTGAAGGATTTCCCCCCGAAGCACATAGTCACCCACCGGCAGGTGGTCCACGTCGATCTCGAACAACGTTTCTGCGGATGCTCGGGGGATGTCGGCGATGCGAGGAGCAGCGTTGGGCCCCGCAAGGGTGACCCGAGCTGAGATGTTGTCACCATCCACAGCGATTGCCGCCGACAGAACGCCCCTGATGACGCTGATGTCCTGGCTTGGATAGATGCAGTTCCGGTAGTTCGGCTCGTGAAGGCGTACGCTCAAAGGCTCGTATCGGAACCACTCATCGGATCGGGCACCGAGGATGGGCTTCCCCTGACGGTCCGCCACCTCGATCAATACCGGGTACTTGTCTTCTTTCAGCAGCGGCAGTGAGAGGGGAGGGATCGGCGTTGTCGTTTCAGGAGGGAGGGCTATCGCCGTACTCACCGAGACCGGCTGCGCTTCGAGTACGGTGAGGGTCAATGTGCCGTCGAAACGTTTCGTCCCCCGGTTCTCAAGCTTCACGGGGACCGCTGCCCGGAAGCCTTCCCCATCAGGTGTGAGGCGGAAGGAAGGCAGCTCGGCAAAGAGGTTGAAGCGGCTCTTGTCCACGGGAATTGGTCCCACGGTGCCGAAGCTGTCGATATCGTGGTACTTATTGCCGGGGCTGAACTGGGAGTAATAGCGCGGTTTTGGGGTCCGCGTGCGGGAAATGGAGAACACCCAGTTCTCCGCCCATGTTGCCGAGGGGCGGTGGTAGAGAGCTCCAAAGGGGAGCCTGATCTCAACGTTCCAGAACCCGTCGCCAACGACGGTCTCCGCTTGCCACACTGCGCTGTACGCTTTCTGGGTGTTGCCACGCTCGATGAGGTACATGTCCACCTGGGTGCCTTTGCTGTTGATGGCGAACTGGTAGTACTCGGTCCGGTCCCCTACAGGATCGACGAACAGTTCGACGTCATCGTCGCTCCACATGGCGGCATCGTGCTTGTCCGCGGCTCTGACGGTGAGCTGGTCGGTGTGCGGTTCGAGGCAACGGATGCCGACGTAAAAGGCATTGTCGTCGTAGAGAACGCGGAATTGAGTCTGGACATCGGCAGCGACTTCCGTGCGATGCTTCAGCCCGACCTTCTCGAAGCCGGTGTGCTCGGGAGCTCCGGCCCAGGCGTCTTCGTTGAGGTGTCCGTCAATGCGCAATTCGCCTCGCAGGGGCGCGGTTTGCGCGTGTTTTCGGGGGCCCTCGGGAAGTTGGGCAACGGTGGAGATGGCCACCAGCAAGCAGGGAAGGGCGGCCCGGAACAGCAAAGATGCAGAGCGATGAATCACGGTGTCAGATCCTTTTGGCCTGTGAACGTGGAATGTGGAAGATTTCTCGTTACGATACATCCGGTGCATGTCGTCTGCAGTCATCGACTGTGGATATGTTGAGCAGTGCGGCTGGTGGGAGATTGTGATGACGATTGAGTCCGATGCCAAGATTCTCAGAGAACTCGCCAAACGGTGCAGGGACGCGGCGGCGAGCCAGGACAGAGACAGAACAAAGGACCAGTGGCGCCGGCTCCACGACTGCCGGATGGAGCGCCCCATGATCTGGATTTGGGTCATCCTTTTCACCGACGAGCTTGAGGAGATCACGAATCTTCGATGCGAGCACCCCCTCTTCCGGCAGAAGGAGCAGGAGCTTCGGGTCGAGTTGTACCATCACTACATCGGCGACGACTATCTCCTCGAACCTTATCTCACACTGCAGGCGTCGCGCACGGGGCTTCAGAAGGGCTCCTGGGGCGTTCCGTTTGCGCGGCGCACCTACGAGGGGCGCCGCCCTTTCGAAGGCGGCGCGGCCGATGTCTATCCCGATCCCCCAATCAAATCACTTGACGATCTGAACGTGATCCAGCCGGTAGAGCACGGGATTGACGAGGAGAGGACGGCTGAAAACCGGAAGCTCCTTGAGGACGCTGTTGGTGATATCATGCCGATCTATGTCTCACGCGTACCCGTGTATTTCCGGGAGTTCTTCGCGCCGGCCGTCACGAACATGCGTGGTATGACCCAGCTGATGATGGACATGATCGAGAATCCCGAAGGTCTCCATCGGCTTCTCGGAAAGATGCAGAAGGCCGTCATCGCCGCCCATGACCGGGCCGAGGAACTTGGGGACATCTCACGGGCGGATCAGTACATCCAGTCGTGCCCGTACAGCAACTACACGGTTGACCTCGCCCCCAACGTTCCTGCCACGCACAAGGACCTCTGGTGTTTTGTGCAGTCCCAGGAGTTCACCGGGATTTCCCCGCAGATGCACAAGGACTTCGCTCTGGATTACCAGAAGCCGATCATGGAACGCTTCGCTGCCAGTGCTTACGGGTGTTGCGAGGATCTCACCCACAAGATCGACATTTTGCGGGACATCAAGAATCTGAGGCAGATCTCGGTGACTCCTGCGGCCGATCTCGAGAAATGCGCCGAGCAGATCGGCAGCGATTACGTCATTTCCTGGCGCCCGAACCCGACCGATCAGGTGTGTGCGACGTTTGACCGGGACCGCGTGCGGCGCCTCATCGCCGAGGGCAGGGACATCCTGGAGAAGTACGGTTGTCACTACGAGATCAACCTGAAGGATGTCCTCACCGTCCAGGGCGATCGTGAACGCCTGCGCGAATGGGTTGAGATTGTCCGCAGTGTGATTGAGTAGGCCCCAACGCTATTAACTTTCTCTGGCGACGGTCGCGGCATGGCAACCCCTCCCACTCTCGAGAAGCACACAATGTGGGAGGCGGTGCCACCCGGCGACTCTTCGGCCAGACACGGGGGGGGGCAGAGAAAGTCAATAGCATTGGCTTAGCCCCCCCCCCCTATTGTGAGGCAAGAGGCAGCGGCAGGGGGCATCGAGTGAGTGTGTGGGAAGCCAGTAATTCGTTGCCCTGCCTTGCATCGCTGAAGGTGGTCGTTACGGTACGCGAGCGCGTCACGAAAAACTAAGCAGATCACCGTAGTCACGTTCCTACGCATCGGGATTCGGGGGACGTGTCTCGGCGGGTATGCGTGTGGGCAGTAGCAAGCGGTTGTGGCTGTCCGGGATAAGGCCGTTGAGGAGTTGTTGTCGTGAGAGGGCGCCCTCGAGTCTAGCGGGGTGGACCTCTCGCGCTTTCCGTTTCTTTCGTTTCTGACCGTGAATCAAAACAGGGAGAATGACACCGTGCCGAAAATCGCAGATATCGACAAAGTTATGATCATTGGTTCAGGGCCGATTGTGATCGGTCAGGCAGGTGAATTCGACTATTCCGGTTCACAGGCATGCAAGGCGTTGCGCAACCTCGGCTACACAATTGTATTGGTTAATTCCAACCCGGCCACAATCATGACTGATCCGGTCATGGCTGACGCCACCTATATCGAGCCCCTCAACTTCGAACGCATGGTCGAGATTATCGAGAAAGAGCGACCGGACGCCATTCTCCCGAACCTTGGCGGCCAAACCGGCCTCAATCTGACCTCCGAGTTGCATCAGAAGGGCATCATTGAGAAGTATGGCATCAAGGTTATCGGGGTCCAGGTCGACGCGATTGAGCGTGGCGAGGATCGGACTGCTTTCAAGAACACGATGAACTCGTTGGGTATCGAGATGCCCAAAAGCAAAGCCGTCAACACGGTGGAAGAGGCCGAGAAGGCGGCTGAAGAGTTGGGATACCCGGTTGTGATCCGGCCGGCTTACACCATGGGCGGGACCGGTGGGGGACACGTCTATAACATCGATGAGCTTCGGGTCATTGCGGCGCGTGGTATCCAAGTCAGCCTGGTCGACCAAATCCTGGTTGAGGAATCCGTTCTGGGCTGGGAAGAACTGGAACTGGAAGTCGTCCGTGACGCCAACAACAAGCTGATCACGGTCTGTTTCATCGAGAACGTCGATGCCATGGGCGTTCACACGGGCGACAGCTACTGCACGGCCCCGATGATGACGATCAGCCAGGAACTCCAGGACCGTCTGCAGAAGTTCTCCTACGCCATCGTCGAGGCCATCGAGGTGATCGGCGGGACGAACGTTCAGTTTGCCCATGACCCGGTGAGTGACCGTGTGGTCGTCATCGAGATCAATCCCCGAACATCGCGTTCCTCCGCTCTGGCTTCGAAAGCGACCGGCTTCCCGATTGCGTTGGTGTCGTCCATGCTTGCCGGTGGCATGACCATGGATGAGATCCCCTACTGGCGTGACGGGACGCTGGATAAGTACACGCCGTCGGGCGACTACGTTGTGGTCAAGTTTGCCCGCTGGGCCTTTGAGAAATTCAAGGGCGTTGAGGACAAGCTCGGGACGCAGATGCGGGCAGTCGGCGAGGTGATGAGTATTGGGAAAAACTACAAAGAGTCCTTTCTGAAGGCGATCCGGTCACTTGAGAACGGTCGCAGCGGGCTGGGGTTTGTGAAGGACTTCAACAAGAAGCCGCTACCCGAACTGATGGCGATGCTGGCTGAGCCTTCGAGCGAGCGCCATTTCATGGTGTACGAGGCGATGCGCAAGGGGGCAGCCCTGGAAACTCTGCACGAGGTGACTCACATCAAGCTCTGGTTCCTTGAGCAGATGAAGGAACTGGTGGTCCTGGAGGAAGAGATTCTGACCTGCAAGGGGAAGAGTCTCCCCGATGAGCTGTTGACCCGGGCCAAGAAGGATGGCTTTGCCGATCGCTATCTGTCGCAATTGCTGGGGATCGACGAAGCAGCGATTCGTGAGCAGCGCAAGGCGATTGGCCTGGTCGAAGGCTGGGAACCGGTGCCGGTCAGTGGCGTTGAGGATGCAGCCTACTACTTCTCAACCTATAACGCTCCGAACAAGCTTGAGAAGACTGAAGCAGACCGCAAGATCATGATTCTGGGCGGCGGGCCCTACCGCATTGGTCAGGGCATTGAGTTTGACTACTGCTGCTGCCATGCCTCCTTCGCGCTGAAGGACAACGGGATCCAGAGCATCATTGTCAACTGTAACCCGGAAACGGTGTCGACGGACTTTGATACGTCTGACCGGCTTTACTTCGAGCCGTTGACGGTCGAAGACGTGCTGGCCATCTACGAGTTTGAGCAGCCGGAAGGGATCATCGTGCAGTTCGGCGGGCAAACGCCGCTGAATCTGGCGGCTCAGCTCCAGGAAGCCGGCTGCAAGATTCTTGGAACGACTCCGGACAAGATCGACTTGGCCGAGGATCGGGACCGCTTCCGGCAGATCATGGCCAAACTCGGCATTCCGCAGCCGGAGTCCGCTATGGCGGCCAATCTTGATGACGCCCTCAGAGCGGCTGCTGACATCGGCTACCCGATGATGCTCCGTCCGTCCTACGTCCTGGGTGGGCGTGGCATGGAAGTCGTGCATGACGAAGACATGCTGCGGCAGTACGTGGCCGCCGCGGTCGGGGTCACGCCGGAACGGCCGATCCTGATTGATAGGTTCCTGGAGAACGCGATTGAGGCCGAAGCCGACGCGATTGCGGACGGTACAGACGCCTTCGTGCCGTCGGTGATGGAACACATCGAGTTGGCCGGCGTGCACTCTGGAGACTCGGCCTGCGTTATCCCGCCTGTCAGCATCCCGGAGAAGCACCTCGAGACGATCCGCGACTACACGCGGAAGATCGCCATCGAGTTCGAAGTCGTCGGCCTGATGAACATTCAGTACGCGATCTGTGAGGACAAGGTCTACATCCTTGAGGCCAACCCACGCGCGTCCCGGACTGTTCCGCTGGTCTCGAAGGTCTGCGGTCTCTCCATGGCCCGCGTGGCGACGGAGATCCTTCTGGGCAAGGAACTCAGCGAGTTCAATTTGACCCATAAGAAGATCCCGCATTACGGCGTCAAGGAATCCGTGTTCCCATTCAACATGTTCCCGGAAGTCGACCCCTTGTTGGGGCCGGAGATGCGCTCCACCGGTGAGGTGCTCGGAATGGCCGAAACGCCGGGGCTGGCCTTCTACAAGGCCCAGGAAGCCGCCAAGAACATACTGCCGACTGAAGGCACAGTGTTGATTTCCGTCTCCGAGGAGGAACGTCGGGGGCTCCCCGAAGTTGCCCAGGCATTCACCGATGTCGGGTTCAAGATCTTGGCCACGGAAGGCACTCGGCGGTTTCTGGCGGACAACGGGATTGCTGCCGACGGAATCAAGAAGCTCCATGAGGGGCGGCCCAATGTTGTTGACGCCATCGCCAACGGCGAGATCCAGATGGTCGTCAATACGCCAATCGGCAAGCTCAGCAGGAACGATGACTCTTACTTGCGTAAGGAAGCAATCGTGCACGCGATTCCATACGTGACGACCCTCGCGGCGGCCAAAGCCACTGCCGACGGCATTGCGGCGTTCAAGGAAGCCACTGCCGAGATGAAATCCCTGCAGCAGCGTCATGCTGATCTCGGGTAGCTGAGTCGACGGCCCCCGGACACCCAGTCCGGGGCGGCCCCACTGAACGTGTAGAAGCTGGAAACACAAGTCCTGGCAACGAGAGCCCTCGTTGCCAGGACTTTTTCTTGCCCCGATTCTGACTCAGGGGCGTAGCGGGCAGGGAGTCGACGTCGGGAGCCACCTGACTATTTGTTCCGTTCGTCTTGAGGGATCCGTCTGACGGTGTCCGTGGTTTCGTCCACTTCGTAGAAGGCGCCGATTGGGGGTACATCGATGGTGATGTTCGTGTGTTGCGGAATGGTCACACGCACGCCACGCCGTTCGCCGAGAGGGGCGTGGGCGTACACCAGCCATTGCCGATTCGGTTTCTCGCCGATGGTTCGCGCAAGCGCGAAGACCGGAACCTTCCAGTGCAGGTCCCAGGGGAACTCCTGGGGGTTGACGTCACAGTCGAGCAGGAACCAGCGATCCACATCGCGGAATTCTGTCGGGATTCCGTTTTGGTATGGGTGCTTCCTGGTTCGGTTCGGTACCAGGCTGCCGTGACGCCACCAGCGACGTAACGTCGCGTTCCGGTGCACCCGATCCACGGCGGTTGAGATCGCCATGAAGTACGGTTCAGCCTTGTCCCAGGGCGTCGTCCAGCCGCGGTATTCACGGACAGCGCGCGGGCGCATCAGCCACATTCCGAATTGGATGAATCCCTGGTAGCGTTCCGGGTTCCACACCTGATCTGCCTGTTCATAGACCATGACCTTTGATGGTGTTTTCTTGCGCCAGGGCCACTCGTGTCCGTCCCACGTGCTGAACTCGTACCACCAATCGGGGTTGAGTTTGCGGGCCAACTGCTGCATGAAGACCGTGTTCATGAACTCAATCTGCGGGCTCCAGGTCGTGTGGTCCGTCGTTGGACACCAGTCATGGGTGTAATAGGACGGACTGTTGCCGTCCCACATTGCCGGATAGGGTGTGAGGCGGGTGCTTGTGTGGAGTGAGTAGTGTACCCAGCCGCCCCAGCGCCCGAAGAACTCCGGTCCACCCCCACCATAGCCCATGAAGCGGGCCGCCTTCCGCCAGTTGGGGCTAACGAGCCCCTCGCGCATGCCGTTCTGGAGTGCCCGGTAGCGCTCAACCCAGCCGTCACCGATCACCTTACGTTTGAAGTCAGCGCTGCGGCCGGCACCGAACATCTCCATGTACCGTGCCGAGCTCTCAGCCTTGTGCCAGCGCAGCTTACCATGCTCGTTGTTTGAGAGGAAAATGATCAATGGCGGGTCAGGATACCATTTCTGAAGCAGAAGCATTCGAGCTGAGTCCGTCCAAGTCCCGCCAGCCTCCTTCCAGGGGGCCACAGGTCCAAAGGGACTCACCTTCCGGGTGATTTTGCCATCGGTGTCGACGACGTTTGGATTCTGCTCTGGAGGCAGATCGCACCATGGGGGGCGGCTCAGCAGCGACTCCCACTGCGTCGATACGAAGGTCAGGGGCAGTCTGAGCTTGGCCGCACGCTTGATCGCGGCCTCATAGTAGTCTCTGAACGCCGTTTCCTCTTCTTCGTCCAGTTCTCGGCTTCGGGAAGGATGCGCAAACCACGGCAGGAGAAAATGCCCTCCCTCGATCAGGTCAAGCTGATGAATGGGGCGCCAGCCTTCCGACCACCGGTGACTTCCCGTGCACCAGGCCGTCGCCAAGGGCAGGGGATGCCCTCCCTCCGCAGCATTGGGCATCACGGCCTCGGCCCGGATTGCTTCAGCCGTCGTGATGGCGTTCGGAGGGGCGTCAGCAAGAGAGGCCATGGCGCTGGCGGTCAACATCAGGAATGCTCCACGCATCATTGTGCTATTCCTTCGGTCTTGAGTCGTTCCGCAATGCTCTTCGGTCACCGCTTGCGGGGTCTGCAGAAGCAACTTGGTACGCCTTTCCTGTCTTCGTCTGAGTCCCGCGTTCACGCGGAAGCCGGGGAGACGCTTCAGCGTCGTATGGTACGTTGCCCGGCGCCCCGGGGTGGCCTCACCGTAGCCTGGGGCACTCGCTCCAGGTCAACGGGCAAGCAGCCGCCGTGCCTTGAGAGGGGACCTCAACTCCTCGGGTCGACTCCCGAAACAACACCCGTGGTGATTCCCTGGCTGGCAACGGGCCTCTGCCGGGCGACGCGGGTCCCAGGGTTGCCCGGCGGTTAACCCCGGGCTACGATGCGTTGCGCCTACAGCGCAAGAACAAGGTCGCCTCCCCCCTTCGCTCCTTGAGCTACGGAGGGCGGGCCGCGGCGGGCCTGATCTCGGGTGAAGCCAGTCGGGCATTCTTCCTGCCCGGTAACAGCACGATGAGGGGCGCGAGCTTTGGCGCGTCCCTCTCTATCGACTCGTTCACCTCTGGTGTTGTCGTTTGCAGCCCCAACGGGGCGGCCTCATCGTAGCCTGGGGCACTCGCCCCAGGTCAACGGGAAAGCAGCCGT
>JABHEG010000013.1 GCA_018676675.1 Lentisphaerota bacterium | reverse complement strand
TCTTGCGGTCACTCCTTACTTGCTGGCTTGCACTGTTCGGCGCCCACCTGAGACACTGCCAATATAGCGCTAACCGCCTGCGCCGCAACAGGTGCCATGGCATTCTGCCCGCTTAAGTTGACGGCATTGCCCCCGGGGGGCCACATGCAGCTCGACCGGGTCGGCAGCAACAGCAAGAGCGACAAAGACGATAGCAGCGAAGAGACGACTCATGGTGTCCTCCGTTATTCGTTATTGGCTATTCGTGGGGTGCCGTCAACACGATCGCGGCGGTGGTGTCGCCTGCATTGTCAATCCCCCATCCTGTCTTCCTCTGCGAGCTCTGCGCCTCTGCGCGAGTCTGCTCTTCCTGCCTTGAGCGCCCTTCTCACCCCCTCAACTCCAATGGTTCTTCGACCTTGGGGATTCGCGTCATGCCCGGCATACACTGGGGGCCACAGGCGCAGATGTAATTGTTCGGCTTCATGCCCAGCAGTGGAGAGAACTCCTGCCACATCTCAAGGGTCTCGGTGCACAGGAACACGGGAACATCCCGGTTGTGCTTGCGGACCTCCTCCAGCAGGAAGTGATAGACCTCCGCCCGGGCCCTGTGTGGGAACGGCCCCGCCGTGACGCCACGCATAGTCTCTGCCCCCTCCTCCAGCGCTGTGACGAAAGGAGGATCGATGAGGTCCAGATCGATCGTGGCTCTGAACTCCTCGAAGTCCATCCAGGCCAGCATGAACAGACCGATGCTCTCCGGTGTTGTGCGCTCGAAGAGATGCGTGATGATCTGGCTGTATTGGGTCCGCCAGTCCCGAACCGGGACAATGGGCTTGAGTTTGAAACGAATGGGGTAACCCATCTCCTGGCAGATCCTTGCGGCCTCAATGCGTTCCTCGGGCAAGGCGGATCCGGGCTCGACCAGCTTGCTCGCCGTGTGGTTGGCCAGACTCCAGAGCATGATGGTGCGCCCGCGATGGTCCACATCGCGCAGGAAGTCGACGTTGGCGCTCTTGGTATGGATCAGGTAGTGCTGGTCAGGGGTCGTGGCGTAATACTCGGCCAGAAGTTTGGACAGGCCGTACTCGGGCTCGAAGCAGGGCGTGTCGCTGAGGCAGGAGTTGTACATGAAGACCTTCTGCCACGTTTCCTGCTCAGCCGCCGGTTTCACCTGCTTCTCAAGAAACTCTTCCAGATTGGTGTTGACCACGGCGACCTTGCCACCCGCGCAGTACTTACAGCCGTGCGGACAGCCAAAGATCGTGTCGAACTGCACTCGGGCCCGACAGACGCCGCGGCTTGAGGTGAAGTTCTCTTTCGCGACCCCCCGGCCGCCGTAACCCAGCAGGTTCTCGACCAGCCGGGCCGATGTCCCGGGAGGACAGGCCCGGAGAACAGGCTCAACAGTGGGCTGGTCGTCAAAAAGGAGGGTGGAGAAGACCAGCGCCGGGTCGGCATGTGGGCCAACCCGCCCTTGGCGAAGGCGCGCATCATGCCAGCCGTTGGTGCGGATCAGTTCCGGAATCTCGTCGTCGCCGGCACGGATCACCGATGAGAGGTCAGTCCCCAAAGCCGCGAGCATTCGTTCCACACGGCGGGCAGAGAACGGATCCTCAAGCGCACGGTCAAGGACAACGATCGTCGGTGGCGAAAGCGGGTACATTCTGGTCTGCTGCTCCGGTTTTGGTAGTGCTTCGGCCCGTTCACTGCGAAAGCCGGGCGGCGACACAGTGGCCGAGGACGAAAGATACCGCGTACCAGCCGAGTTGCAGTACGACCGAACTGGCAAAAGAAGGACGAATGCGCAGTGTACATATGGACGTTGCGTTCGTACTGATGCAAGTGGAGTGACCCCATGCGTCTTGTTTTGCTGCTCGCTTCGCTCTCCGCGGTCGCTGTGCGGGCCCAGGGCCCGTTTGTCCGCCGTGACACATGGCACGAAACAGTCCAGGCCACACGCCCTACCCTGCGCCGATTGGCATCGCCACGCTCCGCCGAAGAGAAGGACGTGTGGCAGGCCTTCTGGAAACGCCTGGGCGCCGAGTTCCCCGATGCGACTGCCGAAGGGCTCTCCCAGTCTCTACCGTTACCTGACCCCCGCGCGCGAGACGGCCTGTCGTTCCACGTCGCCTGCAAGGGCGACGACGCGAATCCAGGGACAGCCGCCAGCCCATTCCGCAGCCTGGAGCGGGCTCGGGATGCCATTCGGGCCCTGCCGGAACGCGATCACCCCATCACCGTGTGGCTCCATGGCGGGACGCACACGCTCGATCGGCCTCTCCGCCTCGGGCCGCAAGACTCGGGCACGGCCGCCTCTCCAATTGCCTACCGAGCTATTCCCGGTGAACGGGCGATCCTGAGCGGAGGGACGCCTATCACCGGCTGGAGACAAGGCAACGACGGCGTCTGGCACACGCGTCTACCCAAGGCCCGGGATCCGCACTTTGGGCGTCCGCCCAAGCCACGCGTGGTCCGCTACAACGACGCCACGGTGGTGACGTATACAGGGACCTGGATGTGGGGCGAGAACTGGCGTCACGACGGCGATACGGCCAAGGGAGCCAAGAGTGTTGCCTTCCAGGTTCAGGTACCTCAAGACGCGGAGTATGCACTCTACACCCGTTGGCGCGCTTTCGGCAATCGGGCGCAACGCATCCCTGTCGTCATCACCCATGCGGACGGCACCACCGAACACACCATCGATCAGACCTCTGTCGGCGCCCCTCATCTACTCGGCCGGTACCGTCTCACGGCTGCGAATGGCGCAACCGTGACCTTCTCGAACCGTGGAACGGAGGGCTTCGTCGCTGTGCATCAGGTTGAGTGGCTGCCGGTCGAGGAAATGCCCAGATCAGACGCCTGGAAGTTCCATCAGCTGTTCGTCAATGGACGCCGGGAAATCCTGGCCCGTTACCCCAACCATGATCCGACCGACATCCGTCGTGAGGGCTGGCTCTACGTCAAGAAGGCAAACCACATCCTGGCAGGCCTGGGCCAGCCCGGGAACTGGGTCGGATACACGGTGCGCTTCTCCAAGGCGGGGAGCTATGCACTCTGGCTTGGCACGGCAACGATCTTCGAGACGCCCAATCGTTTTTTGAGGGTCACGCTCGATGGTGTCCCCATCCCACTTGCCGACCTCCCCCGCAGCAACCACTGGCGACGGTCAGCATTCGGGAAGGCCGCCCAGCTTGAGATCACGGAAGGGACGCACACACTCCGGGTCGAGAGTACAGCTCCCGCCACCGACACGGAAGCGCAGGAACGTCGCGTCCATCTCGATGCTTTTGTCTTTTCCGACCAGCCAGGTTTCAACGTCGGTCCGAACGGGGAACTGCCGCCAACGACGGATCAGGAAACACGGGTGGTGCTGGAAGCCGAAGACGAGGCCAGCCAAACCGGCATGGAGAGCCATTTCGGTCCCCTTGTCTTCCCGGTTGAGCGAGGCCCTCGCGACAACACCCGATTCCACATGCGCAGACAGGACTACCGCCCTGACTGGAATGACCAACTACAGACCGAAGTGTTCATGTTTGCGACATGGGGGTGGTTCAACACCATCACACGCCTAAAGGGCTTTGAGGACCCCGGAGGCGACACACTCTGGGCTCACGTGACCGGGAAAGAAGCGCGAACTCCCATCTGGGCCGGCAACCGCTACTTCCTCTGTAACCTCCGTTCGGAGCTCGATGTCCCAGGAGAATGGTTCCTCGATTACCGCAGTGGGCGACTCGACTACATCCCGCGCAAGGGCGAACGGCCGGACGGGTCGACTGTTATCGCCCCTCACCTATCACGGCTCATTGAGCTGGTCGCTCCGTCAGACGGCGAGGAGCGCATCGAACACGTGACCTTCCAGGGCCTCGAATTCCGCCACACGGATGCCACGCGTGACCATCCTGCCTGGCGTTCGACCGAGGACTGCGCCATCCTCCTGGAGAATGCCTGGCACTGCGCCATCAAGGACAGTCGATTCACCAACATCGGTGGCTACGCGATCCGTCTGAGCCTCGATTCCTGTCTCAACCGCATCGTCGGGAACGACATCGCCGAGGCGGGGGCAGGTGGCATCCTGTTGCGTGGCCCCTGGGTCGGCTGGGGCAGGAATACGCTGTCGGCCGAACCGGCGGCGAGCGTCCTTTCCCCGCTTGGCAATCTCATTGACCACAACCACATCCACCATTGCGGACAGATCAAGAAATACGTCGCCGGGATCCACATTGAGACACGACCGAAAGCCCTGGCCTTCGCCCCAGGAAATGTCTATCGACACAATCACATCCATCACATGCCCCGCAACGGCATCTTCGGCTTCCGAAATCTGGGCGGGTACGTTATCGAACAGAATCATGTCCACGACGTGCTGCAGGAAAGCGACGACGGGGGACTTGTTCACATCTGCACCAACGCGCTCAACGCCACATCCCCCGCCCTGATCCGTCAGAACCTGCTCCACGATGCCGTCGCGTTCCGCCAAGACGACCTCTGGCTCAGGCGGACCGGACTCGCAGCAGCGGCTAACGGCCATGGTGTCTACCTCGATGGTTTCACCAGCCACGTCACCGTGGAGAAGAACGTCATCCGCAACACCCGTTGCGGAGCCATCTTCATCCACGACGGACAGAACAACACCATTCGGAACAACGTCCTGTTGGACGACCGGAAACGGCAATTCTGGCAGACCAAATCCTGGAATAACCGCTGGGATAGTAACGTGGTGTGCTGGACAGGCGAACCGGCGGAACTCGCCCGTTTCCGGGTCAAAGAAGAACATGGACCGCAGCGCCCGGAACTCATCGACCGCAACCTGTACTGGCACGGGGGGCAACCATTCGAGGTCCCGGAAGTCGGCAACTACGAGGCTTGGCAGGACGCCGGGTTTGACACCAATTCCCTTATCGCCGACCCGCAGATCACAGTCCTCGATCTACCCGGGCGACGGCTGGAATTCGCACCTGACTCCCCCGCGCACCGCATCGGCTTCCGCCTGATCGACCTCTCCCTGGTCGGTATCCTCCCTCCAAATGAACGACGCTGACGCCTCAGGCACCCTATGGAGAGCGGCCATCCTGGCCGTCCTTCGTGCTGCCCTTCAGAGCCGCGACTAACAGGAGCGGTCTTCTCGCCAACAGAGCCGCGACTTGCGCATCCGCGTCAAGCCAAGGCATAATCTACTCCTGGACAGCGTAATACACCACAACAGACAATGGCGTCACAGCCACCGTCTACGTGGTCGCCCGGCGCGCGAGCGGTGGCAACGGTGTTGCGAACGGCGGGCGGGGCTTCCCCGGACGACGGCTGGAATTCGCACCTGACTCCCCAGCGCACCGCATCGGCTTCCGCCTGATCGACCTCTCCCTGGTCGGTATCCTCCCTCCAAATGAACGACGCTGACGCCTCAGGCACCCTATGGAGAGCGGCCATCCTGGCCGTCCTTCGTGCTGCCCTATCTTCCACAAGGAACTACGGCGGAGACCGCCGCTCTCCAGAAGGGAACGTCCGCGCCTCAGCACAGGGGAAACGGCCATCCTTCTCGCCCCTCACTGCCCTCCTCACTTGAGCCAAAAATAGTGCACGCTTCCCCCGATCATGCGGAGGAAGCTGAAGAACAAGGGCCCCGCGATGACACCGATCATCAGGGGCTTCAGCTTCTGGTAGGTATCCGCGGTTCCATAGCGTGTAACCCCTGTTTTGATCATCCAGCCCAGGAAGAACGACAGCGGATACGCGGTGTAACTGCCCAGGAACAGGAACACCACAGGATGCAGCGGCCACCAGGCAAAACGCAGACGGCCGGCGGCCACGATCAGTGTCACAACCATGGCCACCAGAAACGTGATGACCTGAGGCTTGTGAGGTGAAATGTGCATCAATCGTCCCCAACCCTTCACGGATGATGCCTGCTCGAGGACGCCTTGGGCTTCCAAGCGACGCGTGATGCTTAATGCCCGGTCAAACGGGAACTGCGTCACGGCCACGGGCCACCCCCGACTGGGAGCACCACAGTTGTACTCCAGGTAGATGGTGACCGGGATCGAGATCAGCAGCGCCAGGATCATCGCCACCATGCTCCACTTCAGCGCCCGAATGACCTTGATGTTTGCGGTGTCCGCAAGCTTCATGCCCTGGACAAGGAAAGGCATTGGCGCCCAACCAGGCCCGCTGATGATGATGGATGACACGATGAAGATGATCAGTAGCGTTTGTGGCCCGAGCGCCTGTTCCCCAAAGAACATCCAGAGAACGGCCGCCGGGTAGACATGCGTGTTGATGTGATACACTGCCGTCTCCGCGACCATGCGCGCCGTTGCGATGTGGACGCTGAACACCAGGATGAGGTAGATAACTCCCAGCTGCCAGTCGAGCCCGACGATCGCGAGCTGAATCACGAAAAGCAGGGAACACGCCAGGAACAGACGCATACCGAGGACAGCGTGTGGCTCAACCTTGTCACGCGATTTGCCAGTGAAACTCGCCTGCAAGACGTTCCCATAGTAGTGACGACCGATGTAGGCAACGACCAACAGAATCCCGAAGTGCCCGCCTGCAAACGCAAAGCCGTTCAGCGTGCAGGCCCAGTCCATCCCCCCATAGAACGCGATTCCCCAATGAGCGAGGAGCCCAACCAGGACACAGTAGAGGTACGGAAACACGGTCATGGAGAGCGACACGTCCGATGGCAGGAAGTAGGCCAGACCGATGAGCATGAAGGCGATCCGCCCGCGCAACAGGGGAGCTCCCCCGCCCTCGATCAGAACTGGGAAGAGTGTGGACAGAGGACTGAAATCCAGGTGCAACGGCACGCGGATCAGCAAATCCGGCCAGAAACGGACCAGGAAGTTGTTGAACGTGACGGCAAGCGTGAAGCTGAACCCAATCCAGAACAGCCGGTTACGGAATACGGCTCCACGACTCTCCCCTTCCCTCCCCGGCAATAGCGCCCGCACAAAGGTCACGGCGGGATAGGGAAGCTGTTCATGCTTGGCCCACTGCGTATGGATCACCGCCGCGAGGCCGAGCATGGCCAGCAACAAGCACCCCAGCAACGGCGTCCAGAACGCGAGGGTCCGCCCCCAGGCGTGCCAGGGGACCTCGGCAACGGCAATGTACTCGTCTCCCGTGCTCAGGCCTGTGACAAAACCATCCAGGACGCGGTTCTGGTCGCTGCTGACATCCGCCAGCATCCGGTCCGGCACCATCTCCACGATCCCATAGTCGCCCCAACTCGGATTCAGGCGGACCCGGTGGTGCGGAAGCATGAGCATGTTGGCCACGTACTCGACCATGCCCCACCCGGGAATCCCACAGGCAACCAGGAACAAAATGAAGATCGCGGCTATCTCACGGGAGTTGAGCTTGCGCCGCTTGAGCATCGGGTTAATCAGAAGCACGAACACGATCAAACCACCGAACGCGGCAGTAGGCATGAGTCCGCTGATCAGGGCACCCTGGCGAATGACGTTGGCCGCAAAGTAGCTGTAGGCAGACAGCCAGATAACGCCGATCAAGCCAAGGATGATGCTGCGGCGAGTCATGTCGAGTGGTTGCCTTCCTTCGCATTGGTTGTGTCTGAGCCAAACGTGGGAGGCGGCGCCGCCCGGCGACCTTCTCCTGGATTGGCTTCCCGCGTCATACCTGAGTGCCACTCACGTCTACAGCTGCAGGCACACGATGTCGGTTGCGGTCGCGACCAGGATGCGGGCTCCGCTCGGGTGCCCCGGGAGCGAAACAACCAGCCGGTTCGACGCACCGGTACTGGCTGCCCCAAACAGACGACCTTGCCCGTCCATCACGTACACCTGACCATCTTCGCAGCAAAGCGCGATGACAGGCTTCGTCCGCTTTGGTACCGACAGGACACACAGGTCGGCGACGACCGAGCCGAAATCACGCTTTGCCAGCACATTCCCGCTACCGTCCAGGACGTACACGTAGCCCGTCTCCGATGCGATGAGGAGCTCGTCACGGCCATCGCCGCTGACATCGGCCATAAGCGTCTCGCGGACGCCGAACCCGAAGTTGGGAAACTCGAATGCGCGCTTCCCGCCGTATTGGGTGCATGTGAAGGCGCCGGTGGAGGAGCCACACGCGATCTCGTAGGCGGGATCGGCGTCCAGGTTGCCATACGCCATCTCCACATCACCCAGCTCGGAGTAGAGCCCGCGTTGAACCGCACCATCAGCGCTGAAGATCTGTACGGCGCCATACTTGTTCGCGAGCAGGATTTCCTGCTTGCCATCGCGGTTCAGATCAACGAACGTCAACTCACGTGAACCGTGTGGGATTGCATTGTAGCGCCACTTCAAGCTGAACTCACGATCGTAACGCAACAGATTTCCGTTGAGCAGGCAGACGACGATGTCAGGCGTACCGTCACTCTCCAGGTCACCGATCGCGATGTCAGCAACCTTGGGTTGTCGCACACTGCTCATGCCGACACGGAGCGGGATGTTGGGATGGTGTTTGCGCTCCAACTTCCCCTGCAAACCGAGGACGTACACCATCTCATCGTCGGCTCCGAGCAACCGCTTGGCCGTGCCATTGCCGTCGATGTCACCCATTGCCGCCGCACGGATGGTGTCCTCAGCACTGAAACGCCAGCGTTGTTCCCCGCCCGTGTCCAGGCACGTGGCCGACTTGCCGCGCAGCACGAGAATTTCAGAAGCGCCGTCCGGGGTTGGCTGATCCACACTCAGCTCGAGGATGGGTTGAGCATCCTCTTCATCAGGACTGATCGGGATGCGACTCTCCCATACCGTCTTGAGTGCCGCTGCGCCCAGGCTCCGGCGCACAGCTCTCGCGGACGAGGACACCACCGCCTCGCCAATGGCACGCCACCAAGATCCACACTGCTTGCACAGGGCGTCGAAACCAGGCTCACGGCGTACGTCGATGGTCGCTTTGCCGTGCTCCAAAGTGACCGTTCTTCCCGAAGCCGTCCGGACCGTCGCCGAGGCAGGTGCGGAGATCGCCAGTGTGCCGTTCTCCAGGTCAAGCTCTACCCCGATGGGCATGTTGGCAGTCAGCACGCCGGGCAACGTTTGGACACCGGCGAGATACGCATGACGTTCGGTCACAGTGCGAAGTGCGCACGATATTCCCGGAAGCGCTGTGCCCTCAGGCCCCGCCGTCACCAGCGCGACGGGCACATCTTGCTTGAGCACAACCACGGACCCGGTGGCAGTACGCCGGACGTCGTAGTCTTTAGGGGCTTCGGAGCTGTCGTTGTAAAACACATTCACGAGCTGCGTACGCTCGCCGGGCTTCAGGTGTTTCGCCGTCCGCTGGCGCAGGTAAGTGATCCGGCGCCCGGTGTGGTTGATCCGGCCGGTCAGGCGGTTTGCCGCGGCCCCGTCGTTCTTGACATAGAACACGTTCTGCACGTTCTGCTCAGGTCGAGTCTCGGTCAGCGGCGGGGCATCCTCGGCCTCGATCGAGAGCGCTTCACGGCCCTGTGCGTCCTTGAAGACAAAGCGATCCAGGAAGGGCCCTGGCCCCTCCCGGAGAGTGATGGTGACACGATGCTTGCCCGGGCCGGTGAGGGTCACGTTCGGAGTCGGGGTGTCCTTGGTCCAGCTATCCGACGAGGGCCCGAATGCGTCCACGGGGATATGGAACGGGATCTCCTTTCCCCCGTCGATGCGGACAAAAAAGCTATCGCCACTGTTGCTGCCCAGAGCGAAGAGGGTCAGCTGATACTGTCCATCCGGCAGGTCCACCTCCGTATCCAGCTGTGACCAGGTCTTCCCGAAACGAACGGTGCGCCCGATGCCCTCCGCGGGGGCCGTCACCGTTGCCAATCCGCGCGAGCCGGAATGGCCGGCCGCGAACCGGGCGGTCCTGAACATCCGGCCGTCACGGAGATCCTGAGCGCCTTCCGCCATGGTCTTCCAGTTGCCGACAACGGTGTAATCCCCTTCCTCCCGGGCCTCCACCTCGTCCACGACGACAACGAACTCCCCTTTCAACCAGACGATATTGCGGATCCAGTCCACTCCGTTGTAGTCATGGACAATCGTCTGCGTGAGTCCGGCTGTATCCAAATCCGCGATAGCTTCGAGGCCCGTACAGGAGGGAATGAGACGGTCACAGCGACCATCCCGGATGATGCTGACCATGTTGTGGTCGGTGGTGTTGCGTACCAGGTAATCGCCGTCAACCAGCCAGTCCTGCCCATCCGCCCAGAACTTGATGATGGCGTTGCCGTCATACTGCAGATGTTTCCCGCGCGAGTACCCGTCCAGCAGGAAGTACTCCCCATTAGGATCCAGGTTCTCGCGAAAGCTGATCTTGTCGAACGCCTTGGCCAGGGGGATGTTGGGCGGCGCGATGGGCTCCGAGTACGAACGGTGGTTCTGGGTGAATCGGTAGACCTCGGGATGCAGAGGGATGGCCTTCACGCCCTGTATCTCGGGACTTTTCTGTTCCCGGACCTCGGGATCGTAGGGCGATTCGTACCCTTTCGGCAGCACCTTATTCAGCCACCAGAGGTAACGTCCGTCTTTGTAGTACCACAGGGCCCAATGGATGTTCCGTATGTAGGGATGGCGACCGTAGCCGGAGTCGCCGAACCCGGCTGCATCGCCCGTGTTGTCGCAGATCGCGATCGTGTAGTCTGCATGCTGTTTGACAGATCCGTTCTCGAAATAGCGGTAGTCGTTCTCGGCCAGCGTGTACTCAATCGTGTGCAAGGGCACGATCGAGTAGTACCCAAGTGAGTCTTCCTGCGGCTTCCAGGAGACAACCTGCCCCTCAAAAGCCGCATGCACCTTGCTCAGCATCGGCTTCGTGTGTCCGCGGGTGTCGGCGTAGTAACGGTCGAAATAACGCGCGAGCCAATAGATGCCGATGAGCGGAAACGTCGTGTGGTTCCAAATGAGGGTGTCGTTGTCGTCGAGGGCGCCGTACCCCGACACCTGGCGGGGCAGGCTGCAGAGGGTGGCCAGCAACGTGTTCAGACAACGCAGGCGCTCCGCTTCGGTGAAGATGGGGGCCTCTTCAAGCACATCCCACATAGCTCCGAGCATCTTCGATGTGGTCTCTTCAGGCCAGGTGACGTGGTAGTCAGGCTTCTCAATGACTCGGTCGCCGCAGTACAGCAGGATGCGCTTGGCGCGCTTGGCATGGTACAGATCACCCGTGTCGCGGTAGGTCTGGGCGGCCCGCCAGAACTCCGCCAGCGCATCCTGGCCAATCGAGCGCTTCAGCAGCTTCTCTCCGGCAGCGTCTGAGAGTGGCCTGTGGCCAGAGTTGACCAGCAATGGCTTGGTCAGGACGAGTTCCGGCCCTGCGGGGAGCCGCTCGATAAACGCATCCACGCCGGCCCTGAGTCCTTTCGTGTCACTGGCGCCGATCACGATCACGTTCTTGCCACGTGGCCCGTTGTACGGCTCATGGACTGTCTGCAGGATGTACTTGCCGGGCCCAGGCTTGAGGCCGTCAATCGCCAGGTACTGGTTGAAGTACAGACGCTCCACCAGGCGATTGTTGTTCAGGTTCCCCAAGGCGATCACGGTCTCAGTCGATTCAACCGTTCCGGCGTAGGTCGTCGTGACTGGAATCGCGACACCCGTCTTCGCCCCTATGGCACTCGCGAGACGGGCCCCAAGCTCCACGAATGCGCCCCCTTCAGGCACGAGAATGCGCGCTGCCGGCTTTCCTCCCGTGACCACGGGGGTCGCCAAATTCAGCGGATGGGACCTCTCGAGAGCCGTACGACCGTGCAGAAGGAGCGTGTTCCGGATATCGCGAACATCAAGGTCAGCTGTCCGCACCGAGACGTCATCCAGGAGCGTATCCACGGTCCAGTAGTGCATGGTGTAGAGGTACAGTGTAGCCGCTGTGGTCCCCTTGGGCGCAAGCGCTGCGAGAGTGAACGGCGTCCAGTCGCCGCCCACTTCGGCGGGAAGGTGTATCTGTTTGATCGTGTTCCCCGGCTGGAACCGAAGCTGCAACAGAAGGGCCTCGCCGTGGTTTCGGGCCCGGGTCTTGACTCGGACAGACACGACATGGATCGCCTCCGCAACCGCGGGAAACGTCTGGGTGAGCCCGACGGAGTAGCTTCCCTTGCGTTCTTCGGGACCCGTATCGATGAAGCGGACACTCCTGGTGCCGTCAAACGCCTCGTCGACAACCAGGACCTTGGCGACCTCCGAACGCCCACCATAGGGCTTCCAGCCTTCCGGGACACCGTTCTCGCCCACCGTCTCGAAGCTCGGATTGGTGAGTAGCTCCTGAGCCGATGCGAGCGGGATGGCAAGGGCAATCATGCACACCACGTGAATCCATACGCGTCTGCTGCGCCAGATAGTCATCATGTTCTTTCGGGTCCCTTGTTGTGGAAACGGCGTGACAGGATACTTGTGCTCAACACAAGAAAGACGGTCCGAAGCGCCGTTTGCTTGGTGTCAGTACGCCGCACGGCCACCGGGCGGCCGGTGATGGACGATCCGGTTATCCGTGACCGGCTGCCTCCCGGTTTGGGAAAACCGGCCTCCAAGAGAATGCCCACCGGGCGGCCGCTGATGGAGATCCGGTCATCCGTGACCGGCTGCCTCCCGGTTTGGGAAAACCGGCCTCCAAGAGAATGCCCACCGGGCGGCCGCTGATGGAGATCCGGTCATCCGTGAC
>JABHEG010000234.1 GCA_018676675.1 Lentisphaerota bacterium | reverse complement strand
TCTTGCGGTCACTCCTTACTTGCTGGCTTGCACTGTTCGGCGCCCACCTGAGACACTGCCAATATAGCGCTAACCGCCTGCGCCGCAACAGGTGCCATGGCATTCTGCCCGCTTAAGTTGACGGCATTGGCCCCGGGGGGGGGGATGCGGTCTCCGGACGGGAGCACGGTTGATGTGGGGCAACCGCCCCAATCCAGATATTGCCGGCGTATGGCATCGACGCCTTCAGCGCTCGACCCCGCCAGGATGCACCCCATGGTGTCGACGAACAGGTCCCACGCGAACGACAATGTCTCGCCGGGCAGGGCATTGCCGGGCTCTTCCGCTGCGAACTGGGCCAGTGCCGCGATCGGGTCGGCTGTAGGTCGCTCTGTCACGTCATGCTGCTCCGTCTGAGATCCCCAATGAACACCGGGTTTGGCTCGACGCTGAGTCGGCCGGCACGTCGGCCAATCATCAGGTGACTATGCCGGTGTGCCGATGGGAAATCAATGCCTCGACAACGGGCAATGCAGCGTCTCAGGCACGCGCGGAAGACCGCAGAGCGCCCGACGTGGTATCGCCTTCCGTCGAGGAGCCTCACGCGACGGCGGAATGGTCGAGCCATGGACGACTTCAACAGACGGGGAAGAGCCCCCCGTGGCGAACGGTGTCGACCACCTGAAGCTGAGCGTCGCAATTCGTTCTGCTCCTGCTATATTTGGGGCTTGTTCCCTCGGTTTTCAGCGGAAGATACCGTCGCCTCGGCGGCAGCAGTAAGGTGCAGACAGAATGAGTGCAACGAAACGTGTCTTGTCCGGCATTCAGCCTTCCGGGACGCTTCATCTCGGCAACTACTTCGGGATGATGAAGCCGGCGATCGAGCTTCAGGAAGAGAACGAGTGCTTCTACTTCATCGCGGACTACCACGCCCTGACCCAGACGCCTGATCCGGCGTTGCTGCGGGAGCGGTCGCTGAACGTGGCGATTGACTTTCTTGCCTGCGGGCTCGATCCGGAGAAAACGACCCTGTTTCGTCAGTCCGACATTCCTCAAGTGCCGGCCCTCACATGGGTCTTGAGCTGCCTGACCCCGGTCGGCCTGCTCGAACGCTGCCACAGCTACAAGGACAAGGTCGCACGGGGCATTGCTCCGAACCATGGCCTGTTCACCTACCCCGTACTCATGGCTGCCGATATCCTGATGTACGGCTCGCACCTTGTCCCGGTCGGGAAAGATCAGAAGCAGCATCTGGAGGTGACGCGGGACCTCGCGATTCGCTTCAACAATGCGTATGGCGAAACGTTGGTCGTTCCCGACGCGATGATTCGCGATGAGGTCGCAGTGGTCCCGGGGATTGATGGACAGAAAATGTCCAAGAGCTATGACAACACGGTCGAGATCTTTGGGCCGGAAAAGAAGATCCGGAAGAAGATCATGAAGATCGTGACCGATTCGACGCCCATGGAAGAGCCCAAGGATCCGGACACCTGTAACGTGTTTGCCATCTACAAGCTCATGGCCAACGAGGCTGAGATTGCCGCAATGCGCGAGCGTTACACGGCTGGCGGGATGGGGTATGGGCATGCCAAACAGGCGCTGTTCGAGAAGTATCTCGAGACGTTTGCCGCGTTCCGGCAGAGGCGCGATGAGCTCGAACAGAATCTCGATGAAGTCGAGGCCATTCTGGAACGTGGCGCGGAGCGTGCCCGTGAGGTGGCCGAGGGATACCTGAACGCGGTCAAGAAGGCGACCGGCCTGCGGTAGCGGATGTGCATGCAGCGGTCTCTTCGTTTGGAGTTCACGCTTCAGCGTGTCTTGGCAGCGTCCTGTGCGGGAAGACGCACACTAAAGTGTGAACACCGCACAGCGCGTCGTGTCTTCGTTTGGAGTTCACGCTTCAGCGTGTCTCTTGAGGTGTCGTCGCACCTGAGACGGAGTTGTTCCGTATGCTGAACCTGATCGCGCTTTTCGGGCTGGCCGTCATCGTGGGGGTGGCCTACGCGCTGTCTGAAGACCGCGCTCGCGTTTCCTGGCGAACGCCACTCGTCGCGCTTGGCGTTCTGCTGCTCACTGGCGCTTTCTTCTTTCTTACGCCTGGGAAACGCCTCCTGGTCGATGGACTCAATGCCACGATTCTGGCTGTTCTCGATCGAGCAGACGACGGGATAGCATTCCTGTTCGGGGACCTGGCTTCGGCCGAAGGGGGGACGTTCATCCTAGCGATTCAGGCCTTGCCGTTGCTTGTGTTTTTCGGGGCTGCCATTTCCCTGCTCTACCACATCGGCGTCATGCAGTGGCTCATCAAGATCCTCGCCCGTGTATTCACCCGTCTGTTCCGGTTCAGCGGGGCTGAAGCTCTGGCTGCAGCCAGCAACATCTTCGTGGGCGTTGAGTCGGCGATGACAGTGCGTCCGTACCTCGCTCAGATGACGCGCTCTGAGCTGTTCATGGTGCTGACTGTCGGGATGTCGACGATCGCGTCCACGGTTCTGGCGGCGTACGTTCGGTTCCTTCAGAACGAGTTTCCGACCATTGCTGTGCACTTGATTTCGGCATCATTTCTGAGCGTTCCGGCTGCCGTGTGCGTTGCCAAAATCATGTGTCCCGAGCGCGAGCAACCGCTGACACTGGGGCGCGTGGTGGAACCGGAGTACGAGCGCTGCAACAACTGGGTAGAGTCGATCCTGAGGGGCGCAAACGAAGGGATGAAGGTCCTCCTTGGTGTCTGTGCCGCGCTGATTGCCTTTATTGGGCTCGTTTCCGTACTGAACCTTCTCCTGAGCACGGTTGGCGGGTGGCCAAATCGGTGGCTTGGGGTAGACATTAACTGGACCGTTCAGGGGCTGTTTGGCTATGTCTACTACCCCTTTATCTGTGCCATCGGCGTTCCACACGCTGATGCGCTCACGGTGGCCCAGTTGGTCGGTGACCGGCTCGTTCTGACTGAGTTCAGTTCCTATCTCGGACTAGCCGAACTCATTCGCAACGGGGCGCTGCAGCCGCGCTCCGTGCTGGTGGTGTCCTACGTGCTCTGCGGGTTTGCTCACATCGCATCGCTGGCGATTTTCGTGGGGGGAACAGCAGCACTCGCGCCCTCCCGTATGGATGTGCTCGGGAAGATCGGGCTTCGCGCCCTGGTGGCGGCCAATCTGGCTTGCCTCCTGACCGGCGCAACAGCCAGTCTCTTCTACCATGCGGGCCTGCAAGTTTTAGCCACGACCAACTGATGGGGTTACCAAGCTGGGGCTGCTTGCCCCACACCCCAGTCGGGCGACCGCGCTCCCCCGAACCCCCAGGTATGGGTTTCTCGTAGGGCAGGCGACAGCGCCGCCTGCCCTACGAGAAACCGTTGCCGATGCTCGCGCGACGGGCGACGACGTAGCCGATAACGGTTGAGTTCTGGTTAGTCGTGACGCAGCATGCTGTCAGTGAGGATGCCATGTGTGTTGGGTTGATGCGGCTGCCCGCTGGGGGATCAGCGGCCCACCAAGCTTCCAGAAGCGGACGAAGTCCTCGACCGTCTGCGTCTGACCTCAATGTGGGAGGCGGTGCCATCCGGCGACCTCTTCCTCGATGCATCCTCCGTGGCCCATCTTGGCGGCCCGCCGCCGCCAGGCACGTTCGCCGTCACCTTCGTTCGCGACACCAGCATGTGGGGGTATGGGGGAGCCACCGGTCCCCCAGCGGGGCATGGGGAAGAGCCCCGGTTCTTCTGCCGCAATGACTTACAGCTTAGCTTGACGCGCATGCGCCCTTCGGGACGGGCCGTCTCGCTCCACTCGGCTCCGCGTGAACGCGGAACTCAGACGCGAGCAGGAAACGCATTCCCGCCCACACACCTGTCCGTCAGGACGAGAACCAGGCCTGCACATCTTCCTTCCGGCGATTGGCTTCGGGCACGGGCACGGCTACGTTTTGTGTTTCGCACTTTCCATCGTTAGCACTTCAGGAGACCGGTCGATGGTACTGAGACGTTCGCTGCGGTTCTGTGTTGCTCTGACGTGTATCGGCTTTGGGGCTGTTGCTCAGCTTTCCTACGAGGCCGAGAATCTGGTCGTCAATCGAGATGCGCTGAAAAAGGACACATTCGGGGATCGGCACTGGAATTTGTGGAGCACTGACAAGGATGCGATGAAGAAGTGGTCCGGTGGCGTGGTACTGCAGAGCCCCGTGGTGAAGGCTGACCGTGCGACGCCGGAGGAGGGGGCACCCCCGCTTCACCTGCGCATTGTGGACGTCCCGAAAGGCGTCTACACCGTTGAGATCCTCGGCCCCGGGCGCGTGGGCGGATTGTCCTTTGACGGCAAGACATGGCAGCGCTTCAGCGGGGGCCGCGCCGCTCACAACCAAGTGGTGGACGGGACTCTTGAGTTCTGGTTTGATGATCGCTATGCCATGAAGAAGGAGGGGCAGCGGGGATCTACGTATCTGGATCGCGTCGTGCTGACGCGCGCCATGGCCGTAGAGGATGGCGTCGGGAATCCCGGCTTTGAGGCGACTGAACAGGGCAAGGCAGCGGGATGGTCGTGGTGGTCGCGCGACAACAAGGGACGTGCTGTTTCGGTCGAGGATGCCCACAGCGGCAAGCGTGCCGTGCACATTGCCTATGAAGGTGAGAAGGACTGGGCATTTTCCTGCGGGACACGTCTTCCTGTCGCCAAGGGGCAGGAGTTTGCTGTTCGGGCCTGGGTGAAGTCGAACGGCACGAATATGGCGCGGGTGGATATCGTGGGGTGTCGCGGGGGGAAGACGGTGACGTGGTCCATTGGTGGGAGCGGGATGAAGGATGGCCCATCCGGCTGGCAGGAGATCAAGGGCTATGGCCAGGTCCACGGTGAAATCGACACTGTTTATGTCCGGTTCGTCGGGCGAGGGAAGACGGATGTCTTCATCGATGATGTGTCACTGAGAGCCGAGAAGCTCGTGTGGCCGGCCAAACCCAAGGTCAAGGGCTGGGCGGCAGCGCGCACGGAGTTCAAGGTGGATCGTGGACTTGCGGCTCTGCCGACCGCGAATGGCGTCTATCTGAGCTGGCGCCTGCTCAAGATCGATCCCCCCGGTGTCGGCTTTGATGTGTTCCGCTCAGTGAACGGTAAACGGACCAAACTCAATGCGAAGCCGATCACCCGGACCTGTGATTTCCCGGACAGGACGGGCCCGGCCGACCCGACCACTATCTACGAGGTTACTCCCACATCCGGAGCGGGCCCGGCCGGGGAAGCCGTGCTCGCCGTCGCCCCTGCAAACGCTGACGGCTCCCCTTACTTGGCGATGAAGCTGAAGGATGAAGCGACCAAATTCAAGATCGCGGGTTTCACGGACCTTGATGGAGATGGGGCATTCGATATCGTGATAAAGCACCCGGCGGGGAATGTCGATCCCTGGCACAAATACTGGAAGAAGTCGACCGAGACCTTCAAGATCGAGGCCTATCTGAACGATGGCACGCATCTGTGGACCAATGATCTCGGCTGGGCCATCGAACGGGGCGTCTGGTACTCCCCCTGGGTCGCTGCCGATCTGACCGGTGACGGCCAAGCCGAGGTCATGGCGAAAATCGGTGAGGAGGGCGACCCCCGTGACGAGGAAGGGAAGGTGACCACCGGCCCGGAGTGGATCGTGGTCTGGGACGGTATGACCGGCGAGGAGATCACGCGTGCCCCTTGGCCGTCGCGCGGACCTTTCCCCTCGTACAACTACTATTCACGCAATCAGATTGCCGTGGCTTATCTGGACGGCAAGACGCCTTGTTTGCTCGCGCTGCGTGGCACCTACAACCGGATGTTCGTGCTTGCCTTCCAACTCAAGGATGGCAAGCTCGAGACACTCTGGGAGTACGACAACAAGGAATACGGGCGTCGTTACTGGGGCCAGGGAGCGCATTTCACGCTGTGCCACGATGTCGATGCCGATGGTCGTGATGAGATCATTTTGGGCAGTGCTGTCTTGGACGACACCGGGGTGCCCCTGTGGAGCACAGGCAAAGGGCACCCGGATGCGGCATACCTCACGGATGTGGACCTTCAGAAGCCGGGGCTCGAGTTGGCCTACGTCATGGAGACGCGTCAGCGTACCGGAGGGCTCTGCCTGGCGGATGCCGCGAGCGGGGAGTTGCTTTGGGAACTCGACCATCCCACCGGGCATGTGCACGGAAAAGGGATGTGTGCGGACATTGACCCGACTGTCCCCGGGATGGAAGTCTACGGGGCCGATGCGGACGGACACAAGCTCACCAAGAATCGTTGGCTCTTTGCGGCCGATGGGACGGTTCTCAAGAAAGGTGAGGAGTGCACCTCGGGCTTCAGTATTCGCACAGGGTGGTGGGACGCGGACCTGCAGCGTGAACTGGTTGGTGGGCGCATGAACGACTATCAGGGGGGCCAGGTAGGCGGGCGCATCGAGGGCAGCATCAAGGTGATTGCGGACGTTATAGGCGATTGGCGCGAAGAAGTGATCACGTCGGTTGCCGGGGAACTGCGCATCTATTCCACCACAATCCCGGCTGCGGATCGGCGTGTCTGCCTGATGCAGGATCCCGTTTACGCGATGTGCATGCGAATGAACACGATGGGCTACAGTCAGGCTCTCACGCTGTCCTACAACCCTGAAGCCGTCTCTCCAGGTTTGAACCTGAGCTACCGAAGCGAGGGCGAGGGAAGTGGCACGTGCCGGGTTGTCGTGTCGGCGCCTCTTGACCGGCCGGTTGTCGGTTCCGTCAAACTGATCGCCAGCGAGGGGATGTCGGTCTCTCCTGCTGTTCTGAACGTGGCGCTGAAGCCAGGCGAACGGCTGGTGAAGGACCTGGCTCTCGCCAGCCGCGGTGAAGAACCGTTGGACGGTTCCGTGGACGTTGTTCTGGAGGCCGGTGACGGACTGGTTCTCACCGGACAGGTCCCGGTTCGCACTGCCGGCGGGTTCCTCAAGAAAGGGATCATTGTCGAAGCGGAGGAGATTGCCGAACAGAGCGGCGGCGAGGTGCAGATCCGCAAGGACAAGCGTGGTGTTCGCGGGAAGGCGATTAGCCATTGGGACGAGAAGAAGCACACTTTGGCCTGGAAGATGACCGTTGCAGAGCATGGCATGTATCAACTCGTGGTGCGATATTCCACGCCCAAGAAGGTCACCCGTCGTCTATCCTTCGGCAATCGGGATTATGGCCTCCGCAGCTTCCCGAGCACCGGCGGATTCGGCAACGTGGCCCACGAATGGGAACACGTCCGTTTCGACGGCGATGATACTCCTTTTGCGCTGCCGGCGGGCGACTACACCGTCCGGCTTGAGAACACCGATGGTAACGGCTTGAATCTGGACTACCTGGCCCTGGTGCGGGTGGATTAAGGTAGTACGCCGCACGGCCCCCGGGCGGCTCCTGAAGATGGCGGCTGGGGGCCATCCGCCGTACAATAGACGACCAGTACGCCGCACGGCCCCCGGGCGGCTCCTGAAGATGGCGGCTGGGGGGCCATCCGCCGTACAATAGACGACCAGTACGCCGCACGGCCCCCGGGCGGCTCCTGAAGATGGCGGCTGGGGGGCCATCCGCCGTACAGAAGACGAACAACAGGCCTTGGTACCACACGATGCTAGACACTAAACCAACTCTCAGCAGCAAGATCAAGGCGTGTCTGGCTGGTGCCTGTGCCAGGTTGTTTCCCGGGACAGGCCGGGCACACGGCTGTTCGTGGCCCGTTGCTCTTCTCGTTACTCTCCTCACTCTTACTGTCTCTGTTCATGCCGCTGAGCCTGTCACGGTGACGCTTTACAACACCGGGGACATCCATGAAAACACGGCAAATCTTTCCCGGGTTGCGCATTTCGTGCGTCAGCGTCGAGAGACGGATCCCAACGTACTTTTTCTTGATGCTGGGGATGTGTACAACAAGGGAGAGATCGCACTCATGGCCACGCGTGGGGAGGCCATAAACGCGATCATGCAGGCGGCTGGTTACGACGCCCGCATTTTCGGCAACCATGGGCATTCTTTCGGGACCGTCCGGCTGATTGAGTTGGTCGACCGTTTCGAGGTCCCGCTCCTGGCCGCCAATGCCATCTGGCCGGAAGGAGTCGTGCCGCGGAATGCGCCTCCCTACCGGGTGTTCAAGCTCCAGGGCGTGCGAGTCGGTGTCGTCGGTACATTTGCAGAGGCGCGCAACCATCGCTGTGATGATTTACTGAAGGTGAAGCGAGTCCATGAGGCCGTGGCGCCGCTTCTGCCCAAGCTGCGCCAGGAAGCGGACATCATTGTATTGGTCACTCACGTGGGGACGCGGCGGGATAAACAGATTGCTGCCGCACTCGCCACTGACGGCCCCGGGAGTGGGGTGGATGTGATCATCGGAGGCCACGACCATGCCGCGTTTTCCGAGCCGGTCATCGAGCCGAAGAGCGACACGCTGATCCAGCACTCCGGTTCGGTGGCCAAGTGTGTGGGAGAGGTGGTGCTGCATTGGGATGGGCAGCGCATCACGGATCGTCGCGTTCGTCTGATCAACATGACGGAGACCATGGCCAAAGACACACGGGTTGAAGCCGTGCGGGATTACTACCGAGAGGCCATTTCCGAGACGGAGTCTGTGGCTCAAATCGACGGGCGACTGTCGCGGGAACAGCTGTCGGTGTGGGCCGCTCAGCAGATCCTGCGAGTGTCCGAGTCCGAGGTCGTCCTCCTGCCGCCTCAGCTTGTGTTGCGGGCCATCCCGCCAGGCGATGTCAATGCAGTTGCCCTGTTGCGGGACTTGCCTCGTCTGGGCGTACTGACGTTCACCGTGGCGGACGAGGCTGGTCTTCGGCAGCTGTTGAAGACGTTGTGGAAGAAGAAACCGACACTCATGACCTATGGCTATGAGCGGAGTGGGAGACAGGGGGCCATCCGGGTGGCCTATCCTTGCGTTGCGTACGATAAGACCGGGGATACGCAGATCGCGGCTCTCGAGAGCGGTGGGGCTACAGATATCGCCCGGCTTGCCGACATTTCGCTGTGGCAGATCGCTTTGCAGGCGGCCCGGCGCGATGCTCAGATCCTACTTCCCGTGGCCGCCTTCTGATGATGGAAAGATGTACTTCACGATGACGCAGACACTCAAGCGCAAAGCGACTGTTTTCGGTCTACTCTTGTTCTGTTGGGCTTGGGGGACAGCTGCCCAGGATTGGCCGATGTGGCGGGGCAATGCCGGACATACCGGCGTCACCGCGCATTCACTCCCTGACACGCTACAGGTTCATTGGAGTCGTGACCTGCGCCCGCCGCAAGCAGCGTGGCCTCAGAGTCAGGACAAACTGCAGTTCGACGTCTCTTACGAACCGGTTGTGGCCGGCAAACGTCTGTTCGTCCCTTCGATGGTGGCGGACCGCCTGACCGCCTACAGCACGGAGACGGGAGAAGAGCTCTGGCGTCACTATGCCGATGGGCCGCTGCGGTTTGCTGCTGTTTGTTTTGACGACAAGGTTGCGTTCGGATCTGATGACGGAACGGTGACGTGCTTGCGGGCAGAGGACGGTGCCGTGGTGTGGCGTGTTCGAGGCGGTCCAGATGCACGAGTTGTATTGGGAAATGATCGTTTGATCAGTATGTGGCCTGTTCGCGGAGCGCCGGTTGTGTACGATGGGACGATCTACTTTGCCGCCGGGATTTGGCCGTTCATGGGCACCTTTATCCATGCTCGTCGGGCTGGAGATGGGGGGGAGATCTGGGTGAACAGCGGCAGCGGGTCAGCCTACTTGAGTCAGCCGCATTTCAGCCCTGCCTTTGCTGGTGTGGCTCCCCAGGGATACATCGCGGTTACGCCGGACCGGTTGCTCGTGGCCGGCGGGCGCAGCGTACCTGGAGGGTATGAGCGGGAAACGGGGCGTTTCCTGTACTGCGATTTGGCCAGCCGTCAGTTTGGCAAGCAGGCCGGTGGATATGGTGTCTCAGCCGCAGATGACTGGTTCATGAACGGCCACGCTCTCTACAACGCCGCAGATGGCAAGGGGCTGTCCGGAACCGGTCCGGCCATGTTGGCGGATGGAATCGTCTACTCTTGCACCGGGAGCGGCGTGGCCGGGTTCGGGGAGCCATTGATGGGAGTGGAGAGGCGAGACAAGCGCGGCCGCATTCTGGTCAGTACACATCTCTCCAGACTGTGGCAGGTCAAGCTGAAACCAGCCCCTGAACGACTGCTCATCAAGGCTGCGGGGCGTTTCTACGGCCTCAGCGAGGACGGGAGCATTTTGGCCATCTCGAGCGACCCCGCCGAGAACGGCAAACCGGCGATGGAGGTGGTATGGGAGGCGGAACTGGAAGGGACCCCGTGGACCATGCTGGCGGCAGATCAGAGGCTCTTTGTGGTGACCCGGGAAGGACGGCTTTACTGCCTGGGAGCAGGGGAGCGTGGGCCTCTCCATTACCCTCGGAAGCCCTCTGATCCGGCAACGCAGCCTGGACAGGCCGCCACGGATCGTGTGCTCGGTCTGTGCGGAGCTCGCAGTGGTTACGCTCTGTGTCTGGGGTTAGGAGACGGCGAACAGGCCGCAGCTCTGGCGGCTCGCAGCGAGATGCATGTGATGGTCGTTGATGCGGATGTCGCTGCAGTGAATGCGTTTCGCCGCAGGATGGACGATGCAGGACTCTATGGGACGCGTGTTTCGGCTTGGGCCGGGGATCCGTTGAGTTTCTCCTTTCCCCCCTATGTCGCGGACCTGATCGTGCTCGACGAGGCCCTTGCCGCCGCGGTTGTGCAGGGCAGGTCCCCGGGCAACGCGTTGCTTGACGCATTGCGCCCTTACGGAGGCACTGCTCTGTGGCCCGTTCCCGCGGGGAGTGAGGAGGCCCTTCAGGCATGCTACGCGAAGGCAGGTGTCGAGACGCTTTCGTTTGCTCGTGACGGGGAGTTCATGGTGGTCCGCCGGGTTGGGCCTCTCCCGGGATCGGCGTCGTGGACTCATGAAAACGCTGATGTGGCCAATAGCCTGACCAGCCGGGACCAACGGGTTCGCGGGCCGTTGGGGCTGCTTTGGTTCGGGGGGCCACCAAATGACCCGATTCTTCCTCGACATGGACATGGGCCGACGCCGCAGGTCGCCGGTGGACGGGTGTTCATCGAGGGCCGCGACCTGTTGCGGGCGGTCGATGTCTACACGGGACGCCTGTTGTGGGAACGGAATCTCCCCGGCATCGGCACGTTTCATGATTACACGGGGCATCAGCCCGGGGCGAATGAGATTGGCAGCAATTACGTGTCTACGCCGGATACGGTCTACGCCGTGCTACCGGACGGGTGTGAACTCCTCGAACCCGCTACAGGCAAGACCAGGCGCCGGTTCACACTGCCGGTTGGGGCGTCGGGAGAGCAGCCCCGCTGGGGCTTTGCTGCCGTGCTGGATGACCTGCTTCTGGCCACAGCCATGCCGATTGGCATTAGAGAGACTGACGAGAGCAAGGCCATGGATGATGAAGAGGGGACTGAGCCGCTCATCCCGCAACATGCTACATGGCGCTATTTGGGGGGGAGCCATCCCGCCGAGCAATGGGCGGGTACATCGTTCGATGATAGCATGTGGCCCGAGGGGAAAGCCGGTTTCGGGTACGGGGACAAGGATGACAACACGGAGCTCAAGGATATGCGGCAACGGTACACTGCGGTGTATATCCGGCGCAGTTTCGTCCTAGAGGATCCGGAAGCTCTGGAAAAGTTGATTCTGCTTGTCCGCTATGACGACGCCTTCATCGCCTACCTGAATGGGGAGGAAATCGCGCGACGTGGCGTTGGAGAAGGCCGAGGAGCCAAGGCCAGCAAACTCAGAGGGCATGAAGCCGGGGGTACCTACACCAAGATTGCCCTGGACGGTGCAGACCTGCTATTCGTCCTCAAGAAGGGAAAAAACGTCCTTGCTCTGGAGGGGCACAACGGGAGCCTGAAGAGCAGCGATTTCACTTTGGATCCCTATGTGTTGGGGCGACTCGTGACAAACGATGGCGAGAGTAAGGAGCCGGCTCCGGAGCCTGTGAGCCCCACGATGGCGGAGATTCCGGGGGTGACGGTGAACACGGAGTACGCTGCTCGCAGTCGGCAATTGGTGGTGATGGATCGCCACACGGGGGAACGGCTTTGGTCGCGAGAGGCCCGGTATGGGTTTCGCCACAATGCCGTCGTTGCCGGCGCAGGGCGTGTGTTCTGCATCGATGGCTTGAGCACACCTCGATTGGCCTACCTCAAGCGTCGTGGCTTTGCGCCGGCCGAACCGCCAACTCTTTATTGTCTCGAAGCACGGACGGGGAACGTTGTCTGGCAGACGACCGAGGCGGTGTTCGGGACGTGGTTGGGATACTCTGAGGAGCACGATGTCCTGTTACAGGCGGGAAGCGCGGCCCGCGACCGAGCCGACGACGAAACGAAGACCGGGATGGTGGCTTATCAGGCACAGGATGGCCAGGTGCTCTGGCAGGATCTGAAGCTGAGCTACACCGGCCCCTGCCTCTTGTACCACGACGCGATTATCACCCAATCGAATGCCCTTGAGCTGAAGACGGGTAAGCCGGTAAGCGTAACACACCCGCTGACTGGGGAGTCCGTGCCCTGGCAGTTCAAGCGGAACTACGGATGCAACACAATTGTTGCCAGTGAGCACCTTCTCACGTTCCGTTCGGCTGCAGCAGGCTACGCAACCCCGCTGGGAGTGGGCGGTACGGCAAATCTGGGTGGGTTCAAGTCCGGGTGTACATCGAGTTTGATCGTGGCCGACGGCGTACTCAATGCCCCGGACTACACGCGCACGTGTATCTGTGCCTATCAGAACCAGGCGTCGTTGGCTCTTGTCCCAATGGCGGATGTGGAGACGTGGACGTTCAGCGGGCTGAAGAAGGCGACGGGACGAATTCGCCGGGTCGGCCTGAATCTCAACGCTCCGGGTGATCGTCTGGAATCGGGAACGCTCTGGCTTGACTACCCCAGCGTCGGAGGGCCATCACCGGATCCCACAGTCACAACGACGCCGGACCAACTCGCGCGGTTTCGGCATCATGCCTCGGCATCCGCCTCGACGGAGCTCAATTGGGTCGGGGCTTCCGGGGTGGAAGGGCTGCAGCAGTTGACGCTGAAACTGGCCGACGACGGGGTTGATACGGAGGTCCTCTACACGGTGCGCCTGGTCTTTGCTGAGCCCAGCACCGTTGCTCCGAAGGGACGGGTGTTCGATGTGGCGCTGCAGGGGAAGACCGTACTGCCGGCCTTCGACATTCGAACTTCAGCCGGCGCGGCGCGCACGGCGATCACGAGGACATTCCGGGGAGTGAACGTCGGGGCAGCTCTGCGCGTGGACCTGACGGCGTCTGTGGGGAGCAAGCATCCCCCGATTCTCTGCGGGATCGAGTGCGTCGCCGAGTAATCAGCCTTCCAGCACACTGAGCGCGATCTGGACCCGACCGAATGGGGCGCTGACCTGGAATCCGGCAACCCGGTCTGCGATCTCCGCACAGATGTCACGGGAGAGCTCCACCCCAGTCTGAATGCCTTCTTCCTTCGTACGGCAGCGACTCATACGCTCCATCACGTGGTCGGGGACTTCCACGCCGGGGATTTCATTGCGCATGAACTCCGCATTCTTGTAGCTCACCAATGGCCAGACACCGGCGACCACCGGGATGGTCTTCTCATGGGCTTCGACGCGGTCCAGGAAACGCAGCAAGGCTTCCGGATCAAAGATGGGTTGGGTGATTGCGAAGTGCGCACCTGCCTCAACTTTGGCGACATAGCGCTCGACCTCGGTGTCCATGGAGAGGGCGCAGGGGTTTGCGCCGATACCGATGAAAATGCTTGTGGGCGGATCGACAGGGTTGGTGCCCAGATCTATCCCGTGGTTGAGGTTCGCGGCGACTCTTGTGAGCCCGATGGAGTCCACGTCGAAGACGCCCGTCGCATCGGGGTAGTCTCCGAGTTTCGGAGGGTCACCGGTGATGATGAGGATATTGCGCAGTCCGGCAACCTGTGCTCCCATGAGATCGGATTGCATCCCGATGAGATTGCGGTCTCGGCAGCAGTAGTGCAGTATAGGCTCGATACCGACCTCGTTGAGTATTGCCATGGCGGCGATCATGGGCGAAACGCGCGCACTTGCTCTTGGGCCATCCGGGATGTTGATCGCATCGATCCCGGCTTCGTGACATTCGCGTGTTTTGGCGAGAAGGGGGCCGAGATCACACGAGCGGGGCGGCAGCAACTCAATGGAAGTCACCTTCCGCCCCGCAGCCAGGCGCGCCGCGAACCGGGAACGCTTTTCGGGGGGGACAACATCGACGATGATGTCGGTTTCCGGCATGCTCTGGACAGTGATGTGGCGTTTCACCCCGCTGAGTGACCTGATGGCCTTGCCTGCTTCACGGATGTGCGATGGCCCCGTTCCACAACACCCGCCGATGCCACGGATCCCCAGCTCGACAAAGCGCTTGGCGTAGGAGGTGAAGTACTCGGGGCTGGTGAGGTAGATCATCCGTCCCTCGACCTCGCGGGGCATCCCGGCATTCGGCATCACGATGAATGGCTTGGCGGTGAGAGGAACGGCCCGAACGGCTGCATCATACGCAGCGGCAGGGCCTACACCGCAATTCAGGCCGATCACATCCACATCGCTGTTGTCACTGAGAACAGACACCATGGCTTCCACCGATCGCTGTCGGATGGTATCCCCTTGAGCGTTGACCGAGAACGATGCGATGACGGGAAGCCCTGCTTCCGCGGCAATCCCAGCAGCCAGTTGGAGCTCGGCCAGGGAGTCGAATGTCTCCAGCATGAGGAGGTCAGCCCCTGCTTCAGCCAGGGCGGCGATCTGTTCACTGAAGGCCTCTCGGATGGGCTCCGTCTTGCCGCTTTGCCACATGCGTCCCAAACGAAGAGTCGGCCCTACCGAACCGGCAACGTAGGCGTCGGCTCCGGCGGCTTTACGGGCGAGCTCCACGCCAATGCGGTTTATGTCCCTCACCCGGTTGGCCAGGCCGTGTTCCGCGAGCTTGATGGCGTTGGCGCCAAAGGTATTCGTCTCGATCACATCGGCTCCCGCATCGCGGTATTCCTGATGGATCTCGGCCACAAGCTTGGGGTTGGTCAGGTTGAGCTCGTCGTAGCAAGTGTTGATGAACACGCCCTTCTCGTAGAGTCGTGTTCCCATAGCGCCGTCAAACATGAGCGGCGTTTTTCGAATGGCGTTGAGGAAGGAGTTCACCCTGAGCTTCCTGTTGCTGTCAATCCCGGTCGCTGGGGGCATCGACCCTCCAGGGACGTTCGTTGTGAATTGGGGGCGCTGGGGACATCGATCCTCCAGGGATGCGCGTTGTCAATCGCGGTCGCTGGGGACATCTACCCTCGAGGGATGCGCTTCAGTCCAGCGGGTCAAAGTTCTCGGTTGTGGCGTAGCACATCGGGCAGACCCACTCGTCCGGGAGGTCCTCGAACGCTGTCCCGGGGGGGATGTCGTTCATCGGGTCGCCTTTTTTCGGGTCGTAGATGTAGCCACAGTTGATGCAGATATGGCGCATGTCATTACTTTCCTACACTGCGAAATACTTGGCTTGTGGATGATGCGCGATGATGGCGGATGTGGTCTGCTCCGGAACCATCTCCATCTGTTCGGTCAGAGATACGCCGATTTTTTCCGGCTTGAGCATGTCGAACATCGGCTTGTGAGCATCGAGGTCAGGACAGGCGGGGTAGCCGAATCCGTACCGCGAGCCACGGTACTCCTGTACGGCATAGCCCGTCAGTGTGTCGGGGCTGTCACCAACGAATCCCAGCTCTTCCCGCATCATCTCGTGCCAGTATTCGGCCAGGGCGTCGGTGATCTCAACACTGAACCCATGGAGCATCAGGTAATCGTGGTAGGCATTTGCGTCGTAGAGTTCATGCGTTGCCTCGCTGATGTTCGGCCCGATGGTAACGACAAAGAAGCCGGCGACATCGCCGCCTTCTTCCGCGGTCCTGAAGTAGTCGGCGATACAGAGATGCGGCGGGTCCTCCTGGCGGGGGAAGGTGAAGACGTGTTCCTGAGTACCGTCGATCACGATCAGGGCGTCGCCTTCGCTTCGACAGGGGAAATAGCCGTAGGCGACCTGGGGCTGGATGAGGGCGTCCTCAACCGCACGCCGTTTGAAGTCCTCGTACAGGGGGCGCACATCCTTCTCGATCAGGTCACGGTACTCTTCTGCGCCCATCTTCCCACGGCGGTAGCCCCAGCGGCCGCGGAAAAGCGCCTGTTCGTTGATGAATGGGAAGAGCACAGCCGGATCGATGTCGCGCGTGTGGCGGACGCCTGTGAAAGGGACTGACGGGACGGTGATCGTGCGGTCTATCTCGGCCGTCTTTGCTCCGGGTCTCATGCGCTTCGGGGTTGACGACGCGTTGTAAGTCGTCGCTGCCAGCGTGCCTGCTTCGAACTCACGGACGGCTTTAAGGCCGGCAAAGGCATCGGCGCAGTACACGACCGGGGAGGAGTAGGGAGGCACACAGGATTCGGCCACGAATTTCGGGGTCAGGGCTGCCCCGCCGAGAAGGACGGGGGCTTGCAGGCCGGCAGCTTCATACTGGGGCATACTTTCCTGCATGACGATGGCTGATTTTACGAGCAGGCCGCTGAGTCCGATGATGTCGACATCATACTCGCGGGCCTTCTTGATGATCGTCTCAACCGGCATCTTGATCCCAAGATTGTAGACTTGGTAGCCGTTGTTGCTGAGGATGATCTCGACCAGATTCTTGCCGATGTCGTGGACATCGCCCTGGACCGTGGCCAGGAGGATCTTGGTCACGGCTTCGCTTTCATCCTTCTCCATCAGCGGCTCCAGGAAGGAGACCGCAGCTTTCATGACTTCGGCGGATTTGAGCACGAAGGGCAGGAGAATCTCACCCCGCCCGAACAGGTCACCCACGTGCCGCATGGCAGGGACGAGAAGATCGTTGATGATCGCCAGTGGCGTGTTCCGGGTCAGGAGAATGTTTAGCTGGTCCTCCAGCCCTTCCTTGCGGCCATCGACAACGTGGTCCACGAGAACCTGCTCCGGCCGTCGCCGGTCGTCATCCGACTCTGCATCATCGGTGTTTTCACCGTCTGTTTCGGTGAAGTGTTCGATGAACGCCATCAGCGGGCCCTGCTCGGGGTCTTTCACGCGGTCAAAAAGCAGGTCGAGACACATTTCCCGGTCTTCCTCGCTGACGCGGGCCAGGGGAACGATCTTGGCCGCATCGATGATAGCCGCATCCAGGCCGGCCTCAACGGCTTCGTGCAGGAAAACGGAGTTGAGCAGGCGCCGGGAGTAAGGACTCAGACCGAACGAGATATTGCTCACCCCGAGGAGGGTGAAGACACCGGGCAGCTCTGCCTTGATTCGGCGGAGGGCATCCAGGGTCTGAGTGGCGGCGTCGCGCAATGTCTCGTCGCCGGCTCCGACTGTGAAGGTGAGTGGGTCGAACAGGATGTCGTGGGGGCGGAGTCCGAACTCGTTGACCGCTATGTCGTGGATTTCCCTGGCAGTGGTGACCTTGTCCTCCGTCGTCATCGCCATGCCGTTCTCGTTGATGGTCAGGGCAACGACCGCCGCGCCGTACTTTTTGACCAGGGCGCAGACCTTCCGGATGTTGACGCCGCCATCCTCCAGGTTGATTGAGTTGACAATGCAGCGTCCCGGGTAGATGCGCAGACATGCTTCGATGCAGGACGGCGTGGTGGAGTCGATCATGAGGGGCATCCGGAGGGATCCCGCGAACAGGCGCACCAGCTCGGTCATGTCACGGAGTTCGTCTCGCCCGGCATAGGCCGCGCAAACATCGAGGACATGCGCACCGGCGGCTTCCTGCTCCAGCGCAATCTCAAGGCAGCCTTGATAGTCGTCGTTCAGGAGCAGCTCGCGGAATCGCCGGGACCCATTCGCGTTGGTGCGTTCACCAATGACCAGAGGGCGGATATCCTGGCCCAATTCGGTGGCCTGAAACAGACTGGCGACAGATGGAATCATGCGCTTTCCTTGTTCGGCGTGCGCGGCTGCAGCGGGTGCCGGTGCCCTTGTGACTGAAGGCGGGGCAGGTTCTACCTCGGCTGCGGGACCACGCCGTTCAGGGCTTTGACCAGGCAACGGGTGTGTTCGGGGGTCGTGCCGCAGCATCCACCCACGATGCTCACGCCATATTCTGTGACGAACGTCTTCATGTGTTCTGCATAGCCTTCAGGCGACAGGGGATAGACGGTCTCGCCGTCCACGATCTCGGGCAGGCCCTGGTTCGGTATGCACGAGATGCGGTGTGGCCAGTTCTTGCCCAGGTAGCGGATCTTGGACACCATGTCGGCCGGCCCGGTTGCGCAGTTGAGCCCCAGGGAGAAGACGGGGAATGGCTCGAGCGTGACAGCGGCCGCGGCGATGTCTGATCCCACGAGCATCGTGCCGGTCTGCTCGACGGTCACCGAGACCATTACCGGGAGATCCAGACCCTTTTCGGCGAGGACCTCAAAGCATGCGACCACGGCGGTCTTGACCTGCAACAGGTCCTGGCAGGTCTCGATGATGAGCGCGTCGACGCCGGCCTCGATCAACGCCGACATCTGCTCGCGGAGGGCGTGGCCGAGCTCATCGACCGTGATGTGTCCCAGGCTGGCGAGCTTCGTCGTTGGGCCCACCGATCCGGCCACGTAACAGTTCTCGCGATTGCCAATGGCGTTCTTGGCATTGGCGACGGCAGCGTGGTTGATGCGCTGGACCTCATTCTCAAGGCCATACTCGGCCAGGACGGTCCGGGTTGCTCCGAACGTGTTCGTCTCCAGGATCATCGCCCCTGCCTCCACAAAGCGGGTGTGCAGTTCGGTGATCGCTTCCGGACACGTCAGGTTGAGGAACTCGTTGCAGCCGTCGTTTCCGCCCCATACGGAGTCGGGCAGATCCAACGCTTGGAGGTTCGTTCCCATGGCGCCGTCAACGATCAACAGGGGATGATCACGCAGGTTCATCAAGGGCTCCGAGGAGTCAGGTGGAAAAGGGTTGATCGGGCCTTGCCCGAGCTGGCTTCCGCGCACGGCAGGAAAGACCAGAGATGTCATCCAGTTACTGTAAGTGGCGCGGCGGCGCAGACAAGGGGAAGACGGCTCACAGCGTGGGCGACTTGTGTCCGGCAGAGCCCTGACCAGCGGGAGGGGGCCTTTTCTCGGTTCAGAGAGGAAGACCGCTTACGCTGTGCGCGGCTCAGTTCAGAGAGGAAGATCGCTCCCGTTCGTCGCGGCTCGGTCGGACGCCTCCGGCTCAGCTCACTGCACGGCGGTGATGGCGAGGACAATCGGGCGGACGGTTGACTTCAGGGACACGATGTCGATGGCTGTAATTGGGACCTTCGGGCGCGGGTTGTTCCACAGGAGGACCTCGATTCGTGCGGCTGCACCGCGGGGGGTCGTCCCGCACCAGGCTGTCTGTCCGTAGGCGCTGCCGAGCTGGCTGTTCCAGTCTGAGATTTCCAGATTCCAGTTCAGGGTGATTTCGGCCGTCTCACCGTCTGCGTAGTACGCGACGTAACGGGCGATCTTGCCTGGGTTGACCTTGCGTCGATCATAGATATGGCGCGAGAACGCCTCTGGACGACTGCACGTCTGCAGGAACGCGAGAGTGTTCGCCTGCAGATTGACAGGGATTTGCCATGCGCGTTCCGGGAAGGCGTGTCCGTTGTCTCCTTCCTGGGCCAGAACGACGACCTGCTTCCGTTCCGGGTCGATCACGCGGAAAGGAATGCCGGTAAACCACTGCTCCCCGGTTGGGATGAGAGAGAGATCGTGTTCCGGACCGAGCCCGAGCCATCCAGTTCGTGCTTCGTTGTCCGCAAACGTGCGGTTGGCGTAGGTGCCGATATCGATTGGGGTGTAGGCTTTGGCCGGTTTGGGCCTTTCCGTTCTCCAGAGGTCTCTGAAGATCTGGGGCGGATGGTAGTCCAGGGCATCGATTGTGGGCTTTCCGGGCGACCACGTGTTCTCCGCGGTGAGGGGGATGCCTGTCAGGAGTCGGACCTCTCTCCTGATGCGCTCGATCGAGTACCACGTGGTCCCACCGTAGCCCATGACGCCTTGGTCGAATGCTGTCTGGCTGAACGGCACGACATTGAGGGGTTCGTACCAGCCGCTGGCGACCACAGGGAAGCCGTGGTCCTTAAAGAACTGCACGGACGGAAACGCTCTCCCTTGCCCGTAATGCCAGTCGAAGATCACAATGTCGCGCGGGATCTTGGGGAGGGCATCGGCTGTGTTGTGGGGCGGCTTGCCGTTGTGCTCGACGAGCAGTTGATCGCCCCACATGCACATGGTGAGCCCCTTGGACGTTACAAACTCATGAAGGCGGTTCACTTCCTCAGCCATGAGGTCCCCGCCTGGCGTGCCTCTACAGCGCTCGCACACCCCAATGGGCTCAAAGGTGATTTCGTCCAAGCCGCAGTGGAAGTATTTGGCGTTGGGGAAGCACTCGAGCTGCTCCTCAATCAGGCCGAAAACCAGTTTGTGTGTCTCGGGGTGGCGGGGGCAGTAGTTCCAGTACTTCCAGCGGGCTTTGGGATCGGGCTCTTGGACTTCGGCCAGGTGACGGTACTTGTCGCCGCGCAGGAAGTAGCTGAAGTGTGACCAGCATTGCGTCATCGGGATCACCTCAAAGAGGTGCTTCTCCGCGTACTCCACCAGGCCGGCGAGTTCCTGTTTGCTGGGAGCTCTCTCCGCACTCAATCCGGGGTCGCGGGTGTATTGAAGACGATTGTCGATCTGCAGGGCGATCCAGTTCATTTTGAGGGCGGCCATCATCTTGACGATGCGCTTGGCATCGTCAACTGCAGAGCTTGTGGCGGGGGCGATGAGGTGCCAGCCGCGCCACTCGAGCTGGGGCCAATCCGTGACCTGGACCGGCTGTACCCAGACGTCTTTGCCGTCATCGTGCAGGAGCTGACGGAGCGTTTGCACGCCATAGAGCAAACCACGGTCACCCGTCGCGCAGATCGTGATGGGGGTCGTCTCACTGTTCAGAGTGTACGCTTCGCGACGCTGCCACGGCTCAAGCGTACCGTGAACGGCCGTGAGTTCTCGTGAGATCTCGCTGAGTGGGGCATCGTCCGGCGTTCCCAGCACGATGTCGGCCTCACCGCTCTGAGCGAGAGGAAGGTGCTCGAGCCGGCGGAGTCCCATCCCCTCCAGGCATTCACGCAGGGAGCGCAGAGCCACCCAGGCTTGTGCGGTGTTCGCGGCAGCGACTCTTACTCGGTTGCCGAATTTTCGGGAATCGGCTTTGCTTCGTGTCATCTGCTGTGGCCGGGGGACGATCCGAATATCCGTTGGTGGTACTGGCTTCGGCGCCGGGATGGAGGCATGTACCCCGGTCGCGCCAATCGGGAACACCGTTCGCCCGAAGCGCTCAGGAAGGTGGAACGTTTCCCCCGGGGTAAAGGACCAGCAGCTGTTCTGTTCCCCATCGCCGATCTTGCGCGATCTGACGAACTGGATCCGCCAAATGGCCCCTGGCCGCAGATATTCGGCCAGGGAGCTTACGTCAATGGCCATCTCACCGGTCCACGAGTCGGCGTCAAGGGCGGCGGCGCCTTTCCACGGTAGCGGCGGTAGCTGGCTGCGCGTGGTGCTTGTCGAATACCAATCGACGTAGAAGCCGCTGGCGACCCGGTTCAGCTTGTGTCCTTCCAGCATTCCCCCGGCGGGGGTCAGGCCAAACTGGCAGTAGCCATCGGTGTCGTCTCCCGGGCCAAGGAAGAGCTCGACGGTGTCATCGCTCCAGGTTGGCGTGCCTTCGGTCTTGAGCTTCTTCACGTCCGGCTCCACACATTGCCAAGCGACATATAGCTTGCCGTCACGGAAACCGACTCGGGCCGTAGTCCCGAGCTCAGCGCGTTTGCCGTTCCCACCCAAGACAAAGAAAGTCTCGAGTTGAGCACCGTTTTGCCAAGCGTCATCGTCCGTCTTGCCGTCGATGGTCGGCTGAGACGTCAGCAGTGGGGTTCGCAGTGCAGGAATCTGGTCCAGTAATCCAAGGACGAACTCGTCGAACCACGCTTCACCTTTGCCTGAGGTGATGAGCGACAGCTTGAAGGACCCCGCGTTGTCTTTGGTGGTGATCGTCTTCCCGATGCGTTTCCAGTCGGTTTGTCCTCCACCGGCGATGTTGTGTGAGATGTACTTCTGAGTGGTCCCTTTTGGGAACTCGTACAAGATGACCGACCACGTCCCGGTGGCTCGGACCCAGCCATCGAGTTGGTAGGTCTTGTCCCCTTTCGCGGGAATTCGCTCTGCTGAGGTGCGGACCCATTCTCCGGAGTCGTTGCTGTGGACGATGTGCTGGGAGCAGTCTCCGTGTTTGGTGTTGGCGGCGTCCAGATTGAAGCTCCCTTCAGCGCCTCCGTGTATGTTGATGTTCCAGCCATCAGCACTGCCGTTTCCGTCGCTGTCCTTCTCAAAGGATGGCTCGGGCAGCAGGTTCTCGAAGCCATCGTCCGCGAATGCGGAGATCGCAGAGATGGTCAGAAGTAGGACGGCAAGGGAACGGACCCAGGTCTGTCGGTGCATGTGAGTTTCTCTTCAACTGGGGATGGCGTGTCGTTGCGGGAGTTCTTGTGCGAACGTAACGAGTGCGTGGCTTCAGTGCAAGGGGCGAGTCTGCCCGGGGTTACCGTGAGGGCGTCCAGGCAGTTGACTTGCCTTGGGTGCACATGTAACTTGAGCTGTGCTAGATACGAGACTGACCAGCAAGAAGGACCGTTCACAGTCGCATGAACCGCTTTGAGCAAAAGACAATGGCCCATGCTTGTGCCCTTACCTCCCGGTTTGGGTACGACCACGTGTCGCCGTGGTCTGTTTGCTCGCGCGGATTGTCGCTGACTGCTACGTAAGCTGTCCGGACGTTTCCGAAAGGCCCGCCGCGAGTGATCGCGGCGGGCCTTTTTTGTTGCCCCGGAACCGGAACCCCAGAACGAGAAGGAGAATGTGAAGATGAAGACGCACCAGCCCCGTAGAAGTTTGGCCGTAACTGCGAACTCCGCGAGACTTGTTCAGGCTCGTATTCAGGATCCGCAGTTCGCGGATCTCTGCCAACGGCGACTCGTGAGGGGAGGGCCCGGCGATGGCTGAGCGGAGACTACAACAACAGATACGACTCTTCTGTGCGTTCCGCGTCCTTTCGGGCGGACTCTCATGCTGCGTACCTGTCATCGTGTTGTTCTGGCAGAAACACGGTTTGAGTCTGACCGATGTGACGCTGCTCCAGGCTATCTTTTGTCTTCTGGTCGTGGTGTTGGAGGTCCCCTCCGGCTATGCCGCGGACAGGCTTGGGAGGAAGCGCGTGATCCTGCTGGGGAGCATCGCTTCAGCATTGGGTGCGGCGATCTACGTCATTGCGCACGGTTGGTCGTGGTTCCTAGCCAGTGAAGTGTGCTTCGCCTTTGGCATCTCAATGGTGTCGGGGGCGAACTCCGCATGGTTGTATGACCTGCTGCTGGAGAACGGTCAAGAGAGCCGGTACGAGGAGCTGTGGGGGCGATCGCAGGCTTACTCGATGGGCGGCTACGCCGTGCTGTCTGTCTGCGGCGGGGTCCTCTACGAGCTGCATGACCGTGCGCCCTTCTGGCTTGGGGGCATCTTGATGGGGCTGGCGGTCTTGTGTGCCGTCTGTCTGGAAGGTGATGCGCCGGACGAGCACAGAAGTGAGGAGCGCGGTGGAGCGGCGCCAGCTTCCATGGTCGAAATACTGAGGCGGAATCTGCTCAGCAACAGGTCACTTGTCCGGCTGCTGGTCGGCAGTGCCTTGGTCTTTGCTGCCACGCAGGTTGGGCTGTGGTTCTACCAGCCGTACATGGTCCTCTGCGGCGTGCGGCCCCGGTGGTTCGGGCTGGTCTTTGCTTCGTTCCACGTGGTTGCCGGAGCGGCGTCTCATCGGTCTGCCAAGCTGGACAGCTGGTTCGATCGCCTGCCTTTTGGCGCAGGCCCCCTGCTGGTGTTGGCTGCGAGCCATCTCGGGATGGGAATCGCAGCGGGGATGGCGGGGTTGCCGTTCATGTACCTGCAGCAGGTTGTTCGGGGTTGGTTGGTGGTGTCCCTCTCACGGCGGGTCAATGAGGTCGTGGCGTCTTCTGAACGGGCGACGCTTCTCTCATTCGTGTCTATAGGCAACCGAGGGGCGTATGGTCTGGTCCTTCCCTTGGCCGGCATGGCCGGCGACTGTTGGGGATTGCCTGCTGCCATGTCCGTGATCGGCAGCGTCGTGCTGGTGGTTGCCGTGGGTATTGCCTGTTGTGGGCGCACTTGGGTTTGCTGCCCAAAGGTCGCTCGCCCTGCGGACGCGGTCGAGTGATTGTTCTTTGATAAGAAACGCGGCGGGCCGATCCGGCGAGACGTCGGGTCGGCCTGCTTCGTTCCGGCCGGTTGCGGTAGGAGAACCGGCTCCTCCAGGGATGGGCAACCGGACGGGGTGGTCCACGCTCTCACGCTTCTCCAAGGAAGACCCCTCCCGCTGGTCAGGGCTCTGCCGGAAGGGGGCAACCCCTCCCGCTGGTCAGGGCTCTGCCGGAAGGGGGCCTGTTGGCGGTGTTCCGCGTGGCGTTTGCGGGAAACGGGGACATGGTAGGGTGTTTCATTCTGGGCAACTCTCTTGGGCGATGATTTGAAGGGCGATGCAGATGTTTGATTTGAGTGGTAAGACAACGTTGGTGACGGGGGCTGGTTCCGGGATTGGGCGGGCGATTGCCGCGGTCTTTGCGGAGACGGGAGCGATGGTCTGGGTGGCGGATGTTTGCCCGGAGGGCGGACAGGAGACGGTGAGCCAGATTACCACAGCAGGGGGCAGCGCGTCCTTCATTGAGGTGGATGTTGCGGACCCCGCTGCCTGTGAGAGTGTAGCGGAACGGGTTGGTGCCCTGGACAGCCTGGTCAACAACGCCGGTATTGGGCTGGTGGGGACGATTCTGGAGACCAGTGTTGAGGACATGCAGCGGATGTATGACGTGAACGTTCTGGGGGTCTTCAACATGAGCAAGGCATTTCTGCCCGGGATGATTGAGCGTGGCGTCGGCGTGATCACCAACATGGCGTCGATCGGTGGCGTGGTTGGTGTGCGTGACCGCCTGGCCTATTGCATGTCGAAATTCGCGGTGGTGGGGATCACCAAGACGATGGCTCTGGACCACGCGGAGCAGGGGATACGGGTGAACTGCATCTGTCCCGGCCGGGTGGAAACGCCGTTTGTACAGCTGCGCCTGCAGGAGTACCCCGACCCGGAGGAGGCGTACCGCGAGATGTCCGCCACCCAGGCTTTGGGACGCATGGGCAAGCCCGAGGAGGTGGCCGGCGCTGCTGTGTATCTCGCCAGCGATGAAGCCGCTTTTGTCACCGGGACGACCTTTATGATCGACGGCGGCTGGAGCGCGGGGAAGTAGCCTTATGAGGATTACGCGCGTAGAGGTGTTGGACGTGCGTTTCCCCACATCGGTGGGGCGACACGGCTCCGACGCCATGAACGTGGACCCGGATTACTCCGCAGCTTATGTCGTGCTCCACACAGATAGGGCGGACGGACCGAAGGGACACGGACTGACGTTCACGTTGGGCCGCGGCAACGAGATCTGCGTCGCGGCCGTGGAGTCCATCGCTCCCCTGCTGGTGGGGGAGAGTCTCGAAGGCATCTGTGCAGACATGGCGGCGTTTTGGCGACGGTTGGTCGGGGACAGCCAGCTCCGCTGGATCGGGCCGGAGAAGGGGGCTGTGCACATGGCCGTTGGGGCGGTGGTCAACGCAGTTTGGGATCTCTGGGCCCGGACTGAGAGGAAGCCGCTCTGGAAGTTGTTGGCCGATCTCAGCCCTCATGAGCTTGTAGCCTGTGTGGATTTCCGGCACATCACGGATGCGTTGACACCTGATGAGGCCCTCGACCTGCTCGAACGACGGCGACCCGGTCGCGCAGCACGTGAAGCCGAGATGCTGGCGGACGGCTATCCCGCCTACACGACGTCCGCGGGATGGCTGGGCTACTCGGACACAGAGATGCGTGAGCGCTGTCAGCAGGCCATGGTCGAGGGCTTGACCCATGTCAAGATGAAGGTTGGGCGTGACCTGTCGGATGATGTCCGCCGGGCCGGGATTCTGCGTGACGTGCTTGGTCCTGACCGGAAACTGATGATGGACGCGAACCAGGTGTGGGATGTTGGGGAAGCGATTCACAACATGAAGGAGTTGGCGGCTTTTGATCCGTGGTGGATCGAGGAGCCCACCAGTCCGGACGACGTGTTAGGGCACCGAGCGATCCGCGAGGCTATCGCCCCGATCGGGATCGCCACCGGGGAACAGTGCCACAACCGGATCATGTTCAAGCAGTTCTTCCAGGCTGATGCGATCGATTTCTGCCAGATCGATGCGTGTCGTCTGGGAGGCGTCAATGAAGTCCTTTCTGTTCTCCTGATGGCTGCGAAGTACGACGTACCCGTGTGTCCTCACGCCGGTGGAGTTGGGCTCTGCGAGTACGTACAGCACCTCAGCATCTTCGACTACCTCTGTGTGAGCGCCTCCTTGGAGAACCGAGTGATCGAGTACGTCGACCATCTGCATGAACACTTCCTTGATCCTGTCAGGATGAGGAACGGCCGCTATGCTGTCCCGCAACAGCCCGGGTTCAGCGTTGCAATGCAGCCGGAATCGGTGGCGTCGCACCGTTTTCCGGAGGGGAAGGTGTGGTCGGCGTGGGGGGAGGATGCCCCCAGGTAACCCGGAATCACGACAAGTCGAGCTCCTCATGGCGGCCGTCCTGGAGAGCGGCGGTCTCCGCCGTGTTTCAGTTCCGTCCGCACGCACAACCGCCGAGGACGGCGGCTCTCCAGAAAGACAGATCCGTCCGCTACTTCCGAGCGCGCCCTATCACACAGGCGTTGCAGTGTGAATTTCGCGCAGGGCTCTGTGAGTGAAGACAGAAGGACTTTTTGCTGATGACCATCTCGGTGGTACACACATTGACCCTAGGGATCACCTTGTTCGGGGTACTGGCCTCGGCGGCGGGACCCGTCCCCTGCACATTCTCCTGTTCGTTTGACGGGAGCCTTGACCCGCAGATATCGGCTGGTTCGGCAATGGCCATGGCACGGCAGGAGGCGTTCACGACCGGGCGTGTCGGGAAAGCCCTGGCCGTGGACGCACCCTCTCAGGCCGCAGCATATCTTGCCTCGCACAACTTGCCCAAGGATCGGGGGAGTTGCGAGTTCTGGATCCAGCCCCGATGGGAGGCGGGGGACCAGAAGCGTCAGGGCTTCGTCTGTGACGAAATCGAGGGGGCCAAGGTTGGCATCAACACGATCTGGATCTGGAAGATCGGCAGCTCACTGCGCTTTGACGTGCGCGACCCGGAGGACCATTACATCTGCACCAGCATCGCGGCTTGGGAGAAGGGATCCTGGCACCACGTGGTTGCCAACTGGGACGTTGGGCGGGGCACGTCGCTCTACGTGGATGGTGAGATGAAAGGGGAGCGTGAGTCGACTTGGATTTCCCGGGCCGGTTTGCGCTTTCTGGTCGGTCGGCGAAAGCGGAGTTCAGAGGCGGCTGAGGCTTGCATCGATGAGCTGCGAATCTACGCTCGGCCGTTGACGGCTGACGAGGTCGCTCTTGCTTACGCGGGAACGCTGTTGATCGCCCCGGCTCCAAAGCCTGCGCACTCTCCGTCGGTCTCGGCCGTGATATCCGAACGGCGGGAACCGAAACTCCTCTTCCATCTCCCCTTTGATGGCACGTGCACGGCCGCTCAGGCTGGTGGCAACGGGGAACCCGTCCTTCAAGAGGGTGTGGATTTCACCCCGGGGGTCAATGGACAGGCTGGAGTCTTTGTCGCTGGAGCCGCCCTGAAATTCGCTCGGCCCGGTAACATCCGGAAGGAGGCGGGCACGATTTCGTTCTGGTACAGGCCGCTGTGGACGCCTGCTGCTCTGGCAGACAAGATGGATCGCGAGTACTGGCGTTGCTGCTTTGTAGAAGCGCCCCGGCCGGCGGAGCGGAACGGGTCCAATATGACGTGGCTGTGGTTTTGGGGCGATCGCCTGCGCTTTGACGTGAGTAATCTGCGGGATAGCTACACCACCCACAACATCACTGGTTGGGGAGCGGATCGTTGGCATCATATTGCTGCAACCTGGAACCACCGGACCGGTACCCAGATCTACATCGACGGGGAGCCGCGGGGCGTCAACCGGGACGGGAGTTCTGCCGTACTCCCGACGTCCTGGACCGTATTCGACACCTTCCCCTTCTTCCACATTGGTTCAAGTGGGCAAGGCCAGAGCGCCGAGGGCTGGATCGACGATTTCCGGATCCACGACCAGGATTTCAGCGCTGAAGATGTGCGTGCGGAATTCGCAGCCGTCTTTCGCCTGGTCGCGGAGTTTGTGAAGCCGGGAACGCCCTATGTTCGGGTCGGCAAGCCTGCGACCATCGATTGGCAGATCCGGTCTCGGGCCACCCGGCCGCACAAGGGAACGGTCGACTGGCGCCTGCTGGGACCGGACGCCACCGTGTTGGGTCGCGGAGAGGGCGTGCGGATAGATTTGGGGGACGGGACCCAGCCTGCTGCGATGCGGCTTGAGTTTGTGCCACAGAAGCCCGGTCGACACGTGATTGAGGTCGCCTGGTTGGCGGGTGATGCTGAGCGCTCCGCGGTGTTGCCGTTCTACGCCGTTCCGCCGGAACCGACAGGGGCACGCCCCATCGAGTTGGACATCGAATTGCTTGAGACGATCGACGCCGCGAAGCCACTGCCGGAGGAACGTACGGCTCAGGTCGGGGATCCGCGGGTGGTTGAGTCCGACCTCGGGCCATACCTGGAGATGGAGACCGCGCAACGCAGTCGGTACGCGGTCCGGCTTGCTCTGCCTGAGGCGGATGCACCGTATGTCATCGAGGTGGACTATCCTGACGACAAGCCTCGGACGATGGAGATCCTGGCCCAAACGGTTGCCGGTAACGGCGGTGAGTATGAACTCCAGACGGGCGTTTACTGTGGCGACGAGTACCCGCTCTCGAACCGCATCCTGACCCATCGCTGCGTGCTTTGGGCCAAGTCGAAAGACATGGCGCTGATTTTCATGACGGCGGAGAAAGGGCGGCCGGCTGCGTTTTCTGCGGTTCGTGTTTTCCGCCTGCGAGGACGGCTCCCGAACAATCTCACGACGGCCGCAGAACCGGTCAACGGCTCTCGTCGACACGTGGGTGTCTACTACGAGGACCCGGCGCTGTGTTACGACTTCGGCGGGCACGACACCATGCCCCATTTCGAGAAGACGATCAGTCGTCTGATGGACTACATGGAGTACTCGGGCCAGGATCTGTTCATGTATCCCGGGGTTTGGTACCACGGGCCGCTTTACCCGTCCCGGAGCCAGAAGTTGGCCATGTCCCGTACGCATCCCGACAATTTCATCGACTACATCCTGACGCGATTCGCTGACCGCGGGTTGAGTTTCATTCCTACGCTGAACGTCCATGATCTGTCGACGCTGACCAGGTACAAGTGCACCGAGGAACTGATGGCTTCCAACACCATGCCGGGATCGCCGTTGATGATCTTCGCTGACGGCATGCCGAACATGGGAGGATGGCATGGCACGCCGCCCAACTACAACCCCCTGCACCCCGACGTGCGTCAGGCCTTCCTGGCCCTGTTCGATGAGATGCTTGAGCTGTACGGTGGCTACCCGTCCCTCAAAGGGATATGCCTCCATTTGCCGCGACATGTGGCGCTCTGGTTCGGCCATGAGGAGGCCGGCTACAACGACTACTGCATCGATGCTTTCGTGGAGGACACAGGGATCGCGATTCCGGTGGACCGTGCTGATGCGTCGAGAGTGCGCAAGCGCTATGCGTGGTTGAAACAGAATGCCTGGGAGGACTGGCTCGCCTGGCGTTGTCGGGCCATCCACGGTTTCTATCGGGAGATCGCCGACAGGATCACGGCGACACGCGGCGATCTGAAGCTGATCGTCAACAGTTACCGGCCCAGTATCCGCGACTGTTGGGAGGATGCGTCATATATGGAACCGGGATACGTGGCGCGGATGAACCGGGAAGCTGGTCTGGATCCGGCTTTGTTCCGGGATGATCCCGGGATCGTCATTCAGCAGACGATTTACCCGGCTGATTACCGCTGGTGCCGATCGCACAAAGGAGGCAATCAGCGCGAGCGTCAGAGACAGCGCCATTTTGAGGCACAGTCGTTTGCCGCGCTTTCGGCCGCCGGCACGGGCTGGGTCAATATGCACGATCGTTACTGGGAGGACTCGGTTGGACGTGGAGAGAGCAAGACCGCGTCTCCCTGGCTGAACGAGACGGGGTGGCGTGTGTCGACCCTGAACGCGACCCCGCTGCAGTTCATGCAGCATTACCTTGCCGCTCTGCGATTCTCTGATGTCCAGACGTTCACCAAGGGCGGGTTCCTGATCGGGACCCACGGTGTCGAGGCCCCGCTCGCGGAGTTCGCACGTGCGTTCAGAGCTCTGCCTGCCGTCCCTTTTGCGGACCTCGCATCCGGGCCCGAGAGCGACGTAGTGGTACGCTACCATCAGGGCGCTGATGGGCTCTACTTCTACGCGGCAAACACCGGTGGTGAGGCGGCAGTGGCCTCACTGCAGGTCAAGGGCGATTTTGCGGCCCTGGTCGACCTGAGAAGCGCGGGCAGGATTGACGTACGGAACACCGGCCGTCTAACGATCAAACTCCCTCCGTACAGCCTCAAGAGCTACCGTGCCGAGGGCAAGAGGCTGGTTTTGACGAGAGAGTAGAGTTGATCTCGGAGCACATGGCCGGGAGCCGGGTTAGGGGATACCTTGGAGAAGAGAGTGGAGTGAGACCCGCCATTGCAGACCGCCTGGTTGAAGCAGCCAGCGGACCGGGTCGCTAACCGTCGCTGCTGACCGCAACGATTGGCCGGAACCATCGAGAGGAGACAGGACAATGGACAATTCTGGTGCTTTGGTTGCTCTTATCCCGATACTGTTCTTTCTTTTCTGCGGCGTCCTGGCAATCGGGGCCATGATCCTGTGGGTCTGGATGCTTGTCGATTGTGCTACGAAGGAACCTGATGAGGGGAACAACAAGCTGGTCTGGATCCTGATCATAGTCCTGACTCACTGGATCGGGGCGCTGATTTACCTCCTGGTCCGACGCCCACAGAGAATGCAGGAGAACGGGCACTGACGCCGCCGGCCTCCCGCCACGAATAGCCACGAACGGGCCGCCGCCTACTGGGACAGACGGCAGAGAGATGACGACCCCCAAAGACATCGTCCGCGACGGACATGATGTGGTTTCGTTTGCGTATCGGGGGGATGCCCTCGATACAGACGGCGATCCCTGCTACGGCGACTTGGTTGGCCTGCTGCTCTCACACCTCGACGCCGGGAGTCGGGTGCTTGACCTGGGCTGTGGGTGCGGGATTCCTGTCGCACGGGATTTCGTAGCCCGTCACCACCACGTCACCGGGGTCGACATATCGCCCGTGCAGATTAGGAGAGCCTGCACGCTTGTTCCTTCAGCTGACTTTATCTGCTCGGACATGACGAGTACCGTTTTCCCGACGGCGGGGTTTGACGCCATCATATCGCTTTATGCCATCATTCACGTCCCTCTTGAGGAACAACGGGGCCTATTCCGCCTGATATCGACTTGGCTGAAGCCAGGCGGCTGGCTGCTCTGCACGGTTGGGCATCGCATGTGGACGGGAACGGAGGAAAACTGGCTCGGGGTCAATGGCGGGACCATGTCTTGGAGCCATGCTGACGAGGACACATATGGAGAGTGGCTTCGAGATCTCGATTTCCAGATCGTCAGGAAGCAGTTCATCCCGGACGGAGAAGGAGGACACACGGCCTTCCTCTCGAGACGTGGCAGGAGAACAGAATGACCGGACCGAGGGAACCGAAGCTGGCCTTGCTCTGCACCATCGGCTTGTGGCTCGCCGTGTGCGGATGTGCGTCATTCCACCAAGCGTCGCCCACGGAGCAACTCCTTTCTCCTGAGAACGTGGCCAAGTGGGTTCTCGCCCGGGGATACGAAGATCGTTCCCCGTGGATATTGGAAGACGGAGCCTACTCAGGGGTGAACAGCATCGTTGCGTATCCGGAGCAGTACTCGGACTTCACTCTTGAGTTCGAATTCCTTTTCCGGGGAAAGGGGGAAGGGGGTATCCAACTCCGTGGCGACTCAAACGCGGTCAGGAGCTGGACAGTTGGGTACGAACTTGACGTCGATTGGGCATCAGACCGCAAGCATGGCCACATTCACTTCCCGGTCAAGCCGCAGCCTTACGGAGGCGATGCCCTCTTCAGTGTCGGCGAATGGCACGCGGTCCGGGTGATCGCTAGCGGCCCGAAAGTCGTTGTACACCTTGACGACAGACAGGTCTTGCAGTTCGAGGACTCGGAGCACCTTTCTGGACAGATTTGTCTTCAAGGCGAGAAGGACGGCGTCCTTTACAGGAATGTGCGAGTGCGGGAACTGGAATAGGTAACTCCCGGTTCGTCCGCATCTTTCCGCTGGACACCGGGGCTGCAGGCGGCCGACCGCCAAACCGATGACGGAGACTGGGCAAGAATGAATGAGGCACGGGAGATGGATGCCTGTGGGCTCCGTCTGACCGCAGTGCCCAACCAGGCACGTCTTCACCTGCTTAACGGTTGCGCAAATGTTGCCGTTTGAGTCGACAGGAGGGAACGGACATGAAACAGAAGATCGCGGCACACCTTTTTCCGCTGAGCTTTGTCGTTGGGGCCGCCTACTGGCTATTGTCTCCTGTTTTGTTCGGGAGATACGAGCCTTGGGACTACAGTCTGCCGTTGTACTGGGCTGTCATGTCTGTCGCTGGATTGGTCTTGGGACTTCTGGGCGGCAGGCACTCCTGGGTGGGGATCGCCGGTCTCTATGCCGGGCAGTGTCTCATTTTGTACGTTCGACCCGCGCCGAATCAGATGGAGACGGCACCTCTGCATTTCGTGCTCCTTATACTGGCCATACACACGTCACCAGCGGTTCTGGCCGCCTCAGTGGGATGGCTGGTCAAGAAAGCCATCGACAGAAGGGGAAGACCCAACAAGACCGATCCCCCAGACGCCGCATCTGCTTCCCCGGAGGTCTAGTGCCAAGCTGTCGAAGTCAGGGCGTACACTGACTTGCGCAGCTTGGTACTTGCAGCGAGGCAGAACCCGGACGTGAATTTTGGGGCCCCCGACGGTCTCGTATGGGGGGAACGGGCACTATCTCATTCACCAACGACACAGGGGCGTTGGGGTCTTATCCTGGCGCCATTCGGAAATGGTGTTGGAGGAGGGGCGCCCCTTCTGTTGAGCAGGGCAAGCCTCGACCGCCGGTTTCCCGTTCAAGCACTATCTTACCGAAGGGGGATACTCAAATTCGAACGCTGGCGTGAGAACAAGGACACTACCGCAATGACACAGCATGTGAACGAAATGGACGTGCCTTCCCCCGCTTTGGCTGATGAGGAGGCGTTGGAACTGGCGCGTATCTGGGCAACCAGTGAAGGGCAGCATATACAGTTCAGATCGGACCTTTGGGACGATCCTGCGACCTGGGGTCTGGTGCTGGTGGACTTTGCCAAACTCATCGCAAAGGGGTATGACAAGGACTCCGGCTTGGATTACGAGACCGCGCTGTCTCGGATCAAGGAAGGGCTCGATGCTGAATGGGACGCCAAAGAGGACGAGCCTGAGCTGACGGAATGAGTCAGGCGGAGCCCGCGTCAATGGCATGTAGGTGGACCTCGGCCTCCTTTCGCTTTCCCCACCGTGGCGGAACGGTATGATGAGAATCAGCAGGACAATCGGCGTTTGCCTTCTCATCCTGTCCGTGGCCGTTGTTGCGGTCGCTTTGCGTGAGAAAATTCAGATGGGGAAGGCCTATCGCTCTGCTGTGGAAGATGTTCTCCTGACCCTTCATGGCGGCGATGTCGGCAATTCCTCCGTTCTCACCGTCAGCTATCGATTCGCGCACGGAGTCGAGGTCGTCAACGGCGAGCAGATACGGGCAACCGACGCAGGCAGAGCGGATGTCAAGATCGTCCAGGGAGACATGACCGCCTTTCTCATCTTCAAGGAAGGCGCGACTGGACGTGCTCCCTGCAAGCGCGATGAGGCCGCCGCCGTCAGGATTGTTCGCCCGTTCCTCGGAGATATGTCATTCAAAGCGTCCGTGTGTGGCTGTGAGATGATGGCACCACTGATTGCCCTTATTCTGGCTTCCGCGCTGGCGGTGGTCATGACGGGGATCGGCTTGTTCCTTCTGTTCCGTAAGGGGGCCGGCAGCGCGGTCAACGCGCAGAGCATTGTCAGTGAGTCAGAGGTCAGAGAGGAGAGACAATGTCAGACGAATCGCCCGAATCAACAGTCGAACGCATAGGCGGGTACCTTCACCGGGTTGTCCCGATAGTCGACAGTGCCGGCAAGGTGTTGGACTATGCGCTAAAGCCCGTGATGGTGGAGTTCCGGCCGCGCGACATGATGCAGGTGGTTGTCGGGGCTTCCCTCCTTGCCGTACCCGTAGCCTTCACTGAGGAGACTTGGAACCTCGGCGAGAACCTGCCATTCGCGAACGTACTGATGCTCAGTGCACTTTCGGTCCTGTTCGTCGCCCTCTTTGTCTATTTCAATTTCTATCGCTTCTCATTCAAGGGACACGTTGGCCAATACTGCATGAGAGTTCTGGCGATATACCTGTTCTCGCTGGTTGTCGTGGGAGTTCTGCTGACCATCATTCAGAAGTGTCCCTGGTCAACGGACACTCTCCTGGCCGTCAAACGTATGCTGATCGTTGCCTTTCCTGCCTCCATGAGTGCGGCGGTGAGCGACACGATCAAGTAGGTGTGGTGACGCATGGTCCCGCAGCCGATGCTCGGGCTGCTGGGCTCGCCTTCTTCATAGGAGCCAATGACTATGACCGTCGCATGGACCGCACCTGGCAGCAGTGCCTCAGCAGGGAGGCGTGTGCTGGGGCTCTCGTGTCTCGTCGTGGCCCTGTGGTCGGCCGGACTGGGGCGTGCCGAAGGGGGCATCCCGCCGCAGAGCGACGAGCATACCGTCGCGTTGTTGCACTTTGATGACATGCAGGGGGAGGTGGCTCGGGACTCGGCGGCAGGCAAACACGACGCAATGCTCGAGACATGGCCGGGGAACCCGGAGTGGTACGAGCATGGACGCTTCGGGGGGTGCCTGGCCTTTGACGGGATCAACCAGGACGGCGGGGGTGATGGGCGAGGCGATGCTGACGGATTGATCTGGATGAACGGCTGTACCCCGGAGCCGTCGTGGCCTGGTTTCACCGTTGAGATGTGGGTGCGTCACGCGCACGTGGATGGCTGGCAATTCTATGTTCTCAACCCAAGCGCCTTCTCGTTCGTGGCCAAGAAGGACAAGATTTATTCGGGCTTCAAGCCTGCCGAGTCCGAGTGGGTGGAGGTCTGGTCGACGCCGTGCCTGAAGGTCGACCTGTGGCAGCACATTGCGCTCACGTACGACGGAGAGACTGTCCGCCTTTTCTGTGACGGCTCCGAGGTAGGCAAGACGGCGGTCCGGGGCAGCGTGCCGGCGGGGCGGGAACAGGCGGTTGTCGGCCACGACTCGGACCTGCGCGCGAGCCAGATCCGTGGCATGTGCGGGATGATCGACGAGCTGCGGGTCAGCAGCATTGCGCGGACGCAGTTCCCAACCGGGCCGTATCAGCCGAAGGACCGGATGACCGGCTTCAATGCGCGACCTTCCGCCCGGGGCGCTCACGAGTTTCGGGAACCTGAGCCCGTCGTTCGTGACGTGGTGGTGACCGGTATCGTGTTCGAGGACGGCAACGGTAACGGTCGTCGCGAAATCAATGAATCAGGGCTCCGGGATGTCGAGGTCACGAACGGTGAGACGATCATCCGTTCCGGGGCGGAAGGGGACTACCGATTCCAGTTCAATGTTGAAGAGTACCGACTCATCTACGTCACTCTCCCAAACGGCTTCCGAACGACCTCGCCTTGGTATCAGCTCATCGACCAGGACGGCACGGGAACGGAGTATACGTTCGATTTCGGGCTCCAACGTGATCCGGCCTCACTCAAGCAGGACTTTTCGTTTCTGGTGACCGCAGACAGTCAGTTTGCCTCAGCAGAGGAGGGACGCCTCTTGCGCGAAGACATGGCCCAGATCACCCGCACGACCGGGAAGCCCCGGTTTCACGTCATCTGCGGTGACCTGACCATGACCGGTTGGCTCTCGGAATGGCGACTCTACGCGGACGCTATGGCTGCGATGAAGCTGCCGAACTACCACGTGTTCGGAGGCCACGGTGGTAACTACCTGGCCCGAACAGAGCACAGACGCGGTAGCGTGCACCATTTCAATCTCTTCTGCGGTCCGAGTTATTACTCCTGGAACTACGGCGGACGGCACTTTGTAGTAACCAACAGCGTCGGCTATATGAGCGACGCGGGCCGGGCTCGCCAGGAGGCGTGGATCAAGGCTGATCTGGACCTGCTTGAGCCCGGGACGGAAGTGATCGGGATCGGCCACTACCCGGTCCGGCTCGCGACGTGGCGCGGAGATCTCAAGCAGGTCGCCGGGTTCTACGGGCACTGGCACGAGAACTACATGTTCCGACATGAGGACGTTCCCTATCTGTGTACCAACCCGATCCGCGGTCGGGATTGGGGCTCCTATACCCGGGCCATGCGGTTCTGTCGGCTGGAGGATGGAGTTCTGCAGACCGAGATCCGGCCGACTGGTCAGCACCAGCGTGTTCAGTTCATACAGCCCTATGACGGTCAGCACGTGCCGCGTGGCCGCGTTCCGTTCCGCGTTGCGGCTCTGGATACGGCATCTCGCGTCACTGGCGTCACGGCAGAGATTGTGTGCGATGAGCGTGTCGTGGCCGCCCCGGTTGTCAGACAGCTTGGGCAGTTTACCTGGGGCAGTGACTGGGACACGACTCAGCTGCCCCCGGCGACCTACGAGTGTCGCGTCACGGTGCGCGACGACAGATCCGAGGTGTGGCCGGTTCGAACCTGTCGTTTCAGGGCGGCCTCCCGTCTGGTCGCGCAACCCCGGCCCGGAGCCGACTGGCCTGCCTTTTTCCGGAGCCTTGATGGTCTACGCGCAGCAGACGAGAAGGCGTCTGCTCCCCTGGACCTGGTCTGGAGTGTGCCGACTGGCGGGCGTAACCAATGGGCCACGTCGCCGATTGTCTTCGGCAGTAGGGTGTACGTGGGACCGGAGAACATGAACACTGGTGACGGGGCTTCAAGCATTCAGTGCTACGATGCAGGGACGGGGGCCCAGGTTTGGCGCACCGAGGTCGATTCTCCGGTCCGTTTCAGTTTGGCCGCAGCGGCGGGACATGTCTTTGCCCAGACGCACGAGGGTATGGCATGGTGCCTGGACGCTGCGACCGGTGCCGTGAAGTGGCAGACGCGTGCCTACCCGCATGGGTTCCACGCACGATCGGACGACACGAAGTGCGCTCCGCATCTGCACGAGGGGAAGCTGATCACTTACTGTGAGCGTGGTCCCCTCACTATCCTGGACGCGGCGACCGGGAAGAAGTTGACCGAGTGGTCCCGTCCGGGCCCTCCGAGCAGAGACTACTTTGGCGGCCCGTTCCCCGGGAAAGACCGGATCTGGCTGGCTACGCTCTGGGGTGCGTTCGCGTGCGATCGGGAAACGGGGGAGGTCCTTTGGGAGACGAAGCTGCGGGAGCTGACGGGCCGCGGCGTCGCGATGGCGGCCGTCAAGGACGGAATCTGTTACGTGCGGGGCTACAATGGCGTGGCGGCCCTGAATGCCGTTGACGGCCGTGAGCTCTGGCGGGTCAAGGACCATGTGTACGGTGTCGTGCCGACCCCTACTGTCGCGGACGGTATTCTGTATGCGGGGGGGCAGCGCGTGAGCGCGATCGACGGCAAGACCGGCGAAGTACTGTGGCGTTACGAGGCCCTGCGAGAGCCGGATGAGAGCAATCGACGGCAGGTGTTTGCGGGGGCATCGACCCCACTCACATCCGGAGGGCTGCTCTTTGTCGGCCGTGATGACGGCGATGTGGTTGCCCTCGATCGGCGCTCTGGCGAACGCGTCTGGCGTCATCCTCTGTGCCTGGCGATCAAGTCTTCACCAGTCGTTTCAGGCAATATGCTTTTTGTCTATGACTTCGACGGCAATCTGAGCGCGTTCGCGAGCGCCTCGGGGGACTGACCTCACTGCTGTGTACTGACGCTCATGTTCTGGCAGACCGCATACGGAAGGCGTCCGGTGTAGTTCATGTCGGAGCTGAGCGTAACGTCTCCACCGAGGAGGTCGTAGATGTTTCCCGCCACCATGGTGTTCTTGACCCGTCCGGTGATCTTGCCTTTCTGGATTCGGTAACCGAGTCCGACATTGCAGGAGAAGTCGCCGTTGATGATGTTGCTCTGCCCGAAGCCCAGCAGGCTGCGGATGAGGATACCGTCGTCAATGTCTGCTATCAGATCGCTGCTTGAGGAATCGCCGGGCAGCAGGTAGGCATTCCACGGGGAGCTCCCGCTGTTTCCGGTCGGCTTTGCGTTGGCGAGGCCGGCGGAATCGAGATCGTAGAGGAAACGCTTCAGCACGCCGTTCTCGAAGAGCGTCTGCCTGCGGGTTGGGATTCCATCACCATCGATCACAGCGCTGCCTCCTGCAAACGGGACATGCGGGTCGTCAATGATGGTCATGGCAGGGGCGAGAACGCGGTCTCCCAGGCGGTCGGCGAGGGGAGAGTCTCCCTTGGCGACGTTTCTGCCATTGATGCCCATGAACACGGGGCTGAGGAACATGCCGAGCGTTTCCGGGGGAATGACTGCGGGCAGTCGGCCTTCGGGGGCGGGAACGATCTCTTCAGCCAGGCGCAGGTACTCCAGAGCGCGTTCGACGATGGCTTGCGGGTCGAAATACCGATCGGCATCGCCCCAGCCTCGGCCATCGGACGCGGACAGAATGTCTGTGCCCTCGGTGCGCTGCGCATGGCCTCCCAGGCCCCAACTCGTACCCCTGGATGCGTGATCAGTGCCGCCGCTTGTCACGAGAAGCCCTTCTGTCTCTTGTTTCCCGCACCCCGCGTGGATGTCCAGGCCGGAGTCGTAGTCCCTGAAACGGTCCACAATGAGGGTGCACGCCTCGATCATCTCCTCTCGTGTCATCGCCACGGTTTTCGCTGCATGGCGGGGGACGTCGGGGACGTCCGTGGGAGAGGGATAAGCGTCGAAATGGGCATGTCGGCCTTGACGGGCAAGGGCGATGGCGCCCTCGACCAGGTCGCCTAGGTCCTGCAGTCGATTCCCGCTGGTGTTGCCGACCCGACCATCGACGAGGACCGTGATGCCGAACCACAGATTCTCACTGGCCCCCGCTTGCTTGAGCCGTCCGCTCTCGAACCGGCAGTCGGTGCTTTCCTGGTGTGAGAGGCCGATCTTGGCGGCGCTCGCGCCGGATCGGCAGGCTTGCTCCACAGCGAGGCGGATCTGATCTCGAGTCTCTTGTGTCACTGGTGTTTTCATTGCAGTTCCCCTCTCTATCAGTTTCCGCCAACGACGACGTCTTGGATGCGTACATGGGGTGACCCAAATGACACCGGCAGCGGGGCCTGTCCGCCTTTCCCGCAGCCTCCTCCAATGCGACAGAGCACCAGGTCATCGGCGATTCCGTCGATGGCCTTGAGGGTCTCGAAGACGTTCCCGGTGAGGGTCACGTCTCGCAGGAGTTCGCCTTTGCGTCCGTTCTCGATGCGGTAGGCGTAGGCTGCGGAGAAGGTGAACATCTCCAGGGCTGTCTGGCCGCCGAACATGCCGCAGGCGTAGATGCCGTTGTTCACTCCGGCGAAGAGATCCTCAACCGGAGTGTCGCCGTTGGCGATGTAGGTGTTGGTCATGCGGACGATCGGGGGGACGCCTCGGCCGATGGCTCGGGCGTTGCCGGTGGGCTTCTCGCCCATCTTCGCCGCAGTTTCCCGGGAGTGAAGGTGTGCACTGAGAACGCCATCTGTGATCAGGTGCGTTTCTCCGGTCGGTGTTCCTTCATCGTCGTACGCCTGTGTCCCGATCAGGTCGGGGTAGCCGCCATCGTCGATGACGCTGAGCTCCGGGACACCGATTTCACGGCCCAAATGCATCAAGTCGCGCATCTTGGCGTTTTCATAGAGGAAATCGGCCTCGCTCAGGTGGCCGAAGGCTTCGTGGATGAATACACCGGCCATCTCCGGGTCGAGGATCACCGTCTTCGGCCCACCGTCGCACTTGGGAGCCTTCAGCAGGGCGGCAGCTCGCGCACTGACCTCTTCGGCTGTCTGTTCCAGGCCGAGAGCCGCATCATAGGTGGTGGTGGATGAGACACTCTTGTGTGCGTTCTGCACGAGGCTGCCATCCCGCGCTGTGGCCCGTAGGCGACAGACCATTCGGGGGCGCTCCTCCATGTAGTACGCCCCGCGCGTGGAGGCGAAGTGGACGGTTCGGAAGGCGTCACTGTAGCTGGCTGTACTCGTCTCTATGGCCGGTGTGGATGTGAGGAGGATGGTGTTGTAGCCATCGATCAGTTTGAGCTTTTCGTCGAGCGATACGCCTCGGAAGTCCCGTTGCATTTGCGCGGGTTGTTCCTGCTCAACCGGCGGGACCTCGGCCAGTTCGGTGACCTCTCTGCCCACCAACGCTGCGCATGCACACGCTTCCCGAACGTGGTCTGCCAGCCCTTCCGGGGAGTCGAAGGTCACGACACCCCATCCTCCCTTGGTGCAGGCTCGGACGATTCCCCCCATGAAGGTGCTGCGGCTGGCGTTCTCGATCTCGCGGCCGCGGTAGGCGAGGGATGTGTTCTCCTCAAGCTCGAACCGGATCTCCGCGTAATCGGCCGTGCTGTGCCGCAGAGCATCGTGTAATCTGTCTTTCATCATCAGCGCTCCCGGTTGGTGGTGCTGCTTAGCCTGTCTTGATTTTGAGTGTCTTGATCTCGAATGGCCGGAAGTAGAGGGACACGGTCGAGTTCTTCACCGTCAGAGGCTTCCCACTTTCTTCGAGCATGTTGGTCTCAGCGACGTGTTCCACATTTCCAGCAAATCCGATGTTGCACCAGGTCCCGCTGCGTTCGGCTTCGTAGAGCCGAATGACCAGGCCGGTTCCGTCTTCGGCCATCTTGACCACTTCAACGATCACGTTTGTCTGGTCGATCTGGACGAGGCTCTTCCCGATGGCGGGGACGCCGGTCGTCGGCGTCGCGAGCACGGGCATGTTGAGTTCATAGGCCGGCCGGATGACCGACTCTGTACTGAAGCCACTGTCGTGCGGCAGCAGTGAGTAAGTAAAGGCGTGTTGACCGTTGTCCCCTCTCGGGTCCGGGTGAGTACCCGACTTGAGCAGGGTCAGGCGCATGTCTCCGTCTCTGACGCTGAGCCCGTACTTGCAGTCGTTAAGCAGGGCTATCCCGAAGCGGCTCTCGGAGAGATCAGTCCACTTGTGGTTACAGATCTCGAACTGAGCGCGGTCGGCCGGTCGGTTCTCGTGGGTCGGGCGCTCCAAGTGTCCGTACTGGATCTCATGTCGGGCGGTTGCGGCAAGGACATCGACGGTGAAGCCGGCCTTGAGCAGCTTGTGTTTCTCCTGCCAGTCGACTGCCGTCTCGAAATCGACACGGGCGGTGGTGCTGTGGAAGACGACATGCTGTACGACCCGGGAGGCATCCCCCAGTTCGTATTCCAGTTGCAGACGAAGCTGGAGTGGGCCGTCCGCGACGACCGTTCGAGCGACCAAGCGAGTCTCTGCCTGCATCTTCAGGGCTTGGTCATAGTCGACATCCCAGTTGTCCCAATTAGCGGGGATATCCTCGCCAATCCAGAGCGTGTTGAGGCCCCCCCCTTTGGTCACCAGTTCACGTCGGGTGCGCTTGTCCACGAACGAGGCGATTCGGCCCAAACGGTCGAAGCGGACCTTGGCAAATGGTGTTTCCAGGGATTGCTTCCGAACCTTGAATGGGGAGGTCTCTTCGGGCTCACCGGTGGTCAGTGGGATGACTAGGGTTGCCAGCGCCGGAACGGTTAGCCCACTCACAACCAGTGCGGGAGTCCCATCGAGTTCCACAATCCGTTGGCATGATGTCCCGCCAATCGCGGGTATGTGATCGTCGGCAATGTCTCGGACAACGCACTCCCCCGTGCGGTCCCAGCTCAGGGAGTTGGCCAGGAGAACTGCGGCAGAGCCGCCAGTGTCCGCAGGATGAGCCTCTTGCAGGCCCTGGACAGCCAGTTCGGCAGCCTGGGTTTGGCACGCGCTCAGTTCGCGGATTGCCTGGTCGTTGACCGCGGGGATGGAACTGCCGGGGAGGATGTCATGGAATTGGTTGATCAGGAGTGTTTTCCACAGTCCGTTCAGAGTTCCAGTGGGGTATGTTGCGCCCTGCAAGGCGGCAAGTGTCCAGGCCAGTTCGGCGTTACGCAGGGCGATTTCGGACTTCCGGTTGCCCTTCTTCACGCCCGCAATGGAGGTCAGTGTGCCGCGGTGCAACTCGAGGTAGAGCTCTCCATTCCAGACCGGCAGGCAGTCGAGCTCATCGCGGACGCCCTGCATGAACGAGCTGACCGTGGTGTACTCTCCTTTTGGGCATCCTTCGAGGTCGCCCACACGGCGGGCCACTTCGAGCATCTCGAACTGCGGTCCCCCGCCGCCATCGCCAAACCCGAACGAGCAAAGGTGTCGATCCTGCACATCTGGGTGCTGAACGTCTCGCCATTGGCTGGCAAGGGTTTTCGGGTCTGGCCAGCAGTGGATCTTGTTGAAGTGGGTGATCACACTTGACCCGTCGATCCCCTTCCAGGTGAAGGTGTCGTAAGGCAGTCGGGTGGTGTCATTCCAGCTGAGCTTCGTGGTAAGGAAGAACTCGACTCCGCAGCCCTGCAGTATCTGCGGAAGGGCCGCCGAATACCCGAACACGTCGGGCTGCCAGAAGGTGTCTGAGCGCACGCCGAACAGGGCCTCAGTGGCGCGTTGGCCGAAGAGGAGTTGGCGGACGAACGACTCTCCGGAAGGGATATTGCAGTCCGGCTCGACGTACATGGCGCCATTGACTTCCCACGTTCCCCGCGCCACAGCTTCCCGTGCGGCGTCAAGCAGCTCCGGATAATACTGCTGCACCATCTCCATGTGGCAGGGGGCGCTCTGGATGAAGGTGAACTCCGGGTACTGGCGCATCAGGTTCAGGATTGACGAGAACGTCCGGGCGCATTTGCGTTCTGTTTCGGCGATGGTCCAAAGCCATGCTGTATCGATATGCGAGTGGCCAATAATACCCACTGTCGGCGTTGTGTCGCCGTTCCGGGCCCGGAGCAACGGCTGCATGAGACGTCTGGCTGCGGCAAGTTTCGGACGCCAACGCGCTTCTTCTGTCTCGCCCGGCATGGCATCGACTGCGGTGTAGATTTTTTGCAGTGCGCTGGTGATTCGGCCGCGTCGCAGACTGTGGTCGGGGAGCGTCTCCACGAGATCCAAAAGCACTCTCAGGTCGAACACGAAAGCGATGACATCTTCCCGGGCCAGCAGGAGTGAAAGCTGCTGGAATGTCCGGCGGAAGCGGGCCGGTCGTTCCTCGTCCCTCGGGGGAGCAATAGCATTCGGGCTCGAACCAACGCAAGGTGTTCCGGCGTAGGCTTCGATCGCGATGTCGTACGTGTGTTCAGTATCCCCTTCCGAGGTCAGCATAACGACGGGGTGGTTCGGATCGAAGACGCCGTTTGGGGTGCCGTCAACGACCAGCATCGCTTCCGGGGCGCCCGTCTCGGCGCAAATGTAGATGCGCTTTCCTGAGCAGCTCTCCGGCAGCTGTGTTCGGGTTCGGAACCACGCTGAACCCCATGGAGCGCCCCAGGAGAATCCACTGGTCACGGGCTGCCAGTCAGCCTGATCCCCCGGAGGAAGACGCAGGTGCTCGGCTGTCTCCACTGCTTTGACCCGGAGTTCTGAAACAGGCTCGAACAGGTAGGTGGTGTAACGCTCCTGGACGTGGCGCAGTTTGGGCAGGATCTTCTTGTCGGTGAGCATGGCAGAGATTTTCGGTGTGGGCGCTACTGTCCGGGGAGCGGCGCGCAGGGCCGTTCGGTCGCGGTCGGGACTCAACTATACGGCTCGCGGGGGGAACATCCAGCATGGTGAGGGGCTGCTTCAGCCTCCGCTGTTCGCGTGTGCAGTTCATGTCCGTCAGAGCCCTGACCACCGGAAGGGGGCTTCTTCTCGGCCCGACAGGAGGAAGACCGCTCACGCTGTGCGCGGCTCGGACGGGCAGGCCAGACCGCCTACCCCGCGGCGTCGGGACGCGGCTCAGTCCGGCCATTTCTGCTCGCCTCAAAGGAGCAACTGGGGTATGTTGTGGCATACAACGTGCTGTGATCGGGCGGGTGTCTGTTCGCAGCGCTGGCGCGCGCCGGTGTCAGACCGGCACGCGCGGCAGGAAGCCCACCTCCGTTCCCTCCACGGGAGCGATATGCAGTTAGGAGCGTTCTCTATGGTTCGCAGGCGATGTTCCTCGCAGGCGCGCACGCTTGATCGCCCGCATGCGGCGTTAACGAAATCCGTGTCATTTCTCATAAGTGTGACCCGTATCGCCTCTTTGGCGCTGTTGGTCAGTGCACCTCTGTGGGCATCCACGCAGCTGTCGGTCGGGACGTACCAGATCCAAGCCGAAGGCGATGGCTCCGTGGCGGATGTCACGGTGACGGTGGCCAACTCGGACAACCTGAGCTTGCTGCGTGTGCGAGTGGCCTTCGACCCGACTGTCGTTGAGTACGTCACCAGCAGTGCGCAAGGCGTCGAGCCCCGTGTTTCGCCTTTGTGGTTCGATGCTCAATTGACGGAGGAGGACGGCGAACATTCCATCCTGACCCTGACAGCCTTCGCCTTTGGTGGGGGAACGGCCGTGGCCGCTGCCCCGACTGGAGCCCCGACGTTTACCTTCCAACTCCAGGCGGTCGCAGATGGCGTTTCCACCCTCACGTTCCCCCGGAATGCCGACCCGGACCTGGACCAGCGAGCCGATTTGACCAACTCCCTGGCGGATACCGTGTCCACAGTTGCCGGACAGATCTCAGTGAACCCACTTCCCGGCGTTGTCTCGGTGGACAACGATGGCGCCTCGACACCGGACGGGTACTACAAGGAGGGGGACGCGATTGCTCTGTTGGTGCAGTTTGATACGGCTGTGGAAGTGACGGGAACACCGGCATTGACGCTGAGCACTGGAGGTGGGGCCAATGATGCCGTGGCGCACTACCAGAGCGGCAGCGGGACGGACACACTGACCTTTGCGTTCACGGTTGCCGCCGGGAACAACAGCAGCCGCCTCGAGTACCGCGATACGGGTGCTCTCACGCTTAACGGTGGAGGGATCGAGGCAACAGACTCTGATGTGTCTCGAACACTTCCCGCCCCCGGGGCCGCCGGCTCGCTCTCTATCAACGCAAGCATCGTGGTGGATACGAGTATCCCCAGCGTCACCCTCACAACTGACCAGAGCAGTCCCAGCAATGACGCGCAATTCGAGGTCGTTATCACCTTCTCCGAAGTGGTCCAGGAGTTTGTCAGTGGTGACATCGGTGTCACTAACGGCGCGGTTGTCGGTCTGGTCGAAGATGCCCTGCTGAGCGGGAGGAAGTGGACGGCCACAATCGATCCTACCGTGGACGGTGATGTGACGGCCTCGATTGATGCCGAGGTCGCTCATGACCTGGCTGGTAACACCAGCACGGCAGCTACGCCACTGACGGTGTCGTTTGACCGCCAGGCCCCGACCGTTACACTCACCTCAACGGAACCGAACCCTACGCCCAACCAGAGCTTTGAGCTCACGGTGACGTTCTCGGAAGTTGTGGAGGAGTTCGTTCTCGAATATCTGTTCGTGGTAAACGGGACGGCGGGCAATCTGCAGGTCGTGACGCCGGATGAGACCTGGACGGTCGACATCACCGCCACGGCCGAGGGCGACGTCACTGTCGATCTCGACGCAGGTGCGGTTGACGATTTGGCTGGCAACCCGAGTGTTGCTGCCGACCAGTTCTCGCTTGAGTTCTCGCTTGATGGAGTCGTTTCTCCACAGGCTGCCGTGGATGGTCCCTTTGGCGCTGTCGCTGACGTGCCCGTCTCGATTGATGTAGACCCCGGCACAACGGTGACGGAGCTCAGTTTCAGTATTGTGGTGGCGCCTGTTGGGGGGGCAGCGGCCCTGGTCGATCTGGCCTCGTTCACCCCGGCGGGGGGGCTTCCCGGGTTGTCGTTGAACAACAACACGGCGTTGCCGGGAACAATCCTGCTCAATTGGCAGGCCGGTTCAGGGCTCGCACTAAGCGGAGCGGGAACGGCGCTTGGGACCGTCTCCGTCCCGATCCCTGGAACGGCAGCGGAGGGGGAGACCTACACGATCACGGTCAACGTTTCCAGTGCGACGGACAACGGCACGACTCTGGATGTGGTTGGCCGAGAAGGTACGGTCACGGTAAGCCCCGCATGGTACCTGGTCGGCGATGTCGTCCCTGGAGGGGGAAGCGAATCGGGCGGGGGCTTTGGCGATGGTGTTTTGGACAGCGCGGACGTCCGCGCGCTCCGCTACTGGCAGTTCGGCATCCCCGCACCGGGTGATCCCGTGCCGACGAACGGCACTGACCGGTGGGATTCCTCCAATGCGTTCAGCGAGGATTCACCGCCCACGGCCGGAGGCGACGGAGCCGTGAACCAGTCCGATATCGATCTCACGTTCCGACGTTCCCTGCTGCCCGTGTCGTTGTTCCCTCGCTATGAACGCCGTCGATTGCTTGCCGGCGGACGGCAATCTCGAGACAGCCCCGCGCCGGATGAGACGGCCCCCCCGGCCGATGCCACACTGTCGATTGGCGATGTCGAGGAGGAGGCCGGTAACGTGGTCAGCATCCCGATTTCGCTCGAAGCCGGCAGCACGGTGTTGACGACTCTCCAATTCATCGCCTCGGTCGTTGCCAATGGTGAAGCAACTGACGTCTCTGCCGTTTCTTTCGTCAAGGATCCGGGACTGGCAGCGAACCCGGACTTCAATGACAACGCCACGGTGCCGGGAGCGGTCCTGGTTGGCTGGGCATTTGACATTGGCGGCGGAGTGACTGGCAGTTTGGTCATTGGTTCGCTTGAGGTGACGGTTCCGGTGGATGGCGTGTTTGGTGACACCTGGACCGTACGGATCGACCGTCCTTCGGGTACCAATGCCGGAACGCCGGTAGCGATGGCCGGTGCCGCCGCTACGATCGACGTGAAGCCGCCGGCCCTGGTCATTGACCTGGCGAGCCCGGGAACGGCTCAAGTTGTATCGATGGACGAAGGGACGGAACAACTGTGTTCCATCGACGTGTCGGGGGGTGTTCCTCCGTATACGTACGTCTGGACCCTGAACGATGTCCCGATCGATGGGGAGGAGAGCGTATCCTACACCCACGCTCCAGGGGCGGACGTCGTTGTTCATCCGGAGGGCACGGTGGACCAGACGCTGGTCTGCACCGTGACCGATTCATACCCCGTGCGAGCCTCGATTGACGCTGAGTGGAGTGTTACCGTCCAGGATGTTGATCGCGAGCCGGGCCCTCCGGTGATTTCTCTGGCCCCCACCAATCCAAGGACCGGTGAGGATGGCGTCCTCAGTGTGACGACTGGTGCTGTGGATCCGGACGACGATACCGTCATTGATTACGCTGTGACGTGGACGCTTCGGGGCAGTGAGCCGGTGGTGACCGTCGATGGAATCACGCTGGATAGCGAACACACCATGAAGGGCGAAACATGGGACGTGACTGCTGCGGCTGTCACTGATCCCTATGGCGCAACCGGCGAGAACGTGACCAGTTCGCAGGCGGCTTCCGCCAGTGTCACCATCGCCAACACGCCACCGGAGGGTAACACTGTTCCCCAGGTCGGCGTCCACAAGAACACGCTCAGCGTGATCGAGCTGACCGCTTCGGATCCCGACGTCGATCAGGGCGTTGACGCACTGACGTTCACGATCTCGACGCCTCCCGAACATGGTGCGTTGGCTGAGGCCGAGCGTGGCCCTGGCACGTTCACCTATACGCCCATACCTGGGTATACCGGTACCGACTCGTTTGCGTACCAAGTTGATGATGGAGACGCTCTGTCGGGCGCCGTGAGAGTCGACATCATCGTGCTGGACTATCTCCTCCGTTTTGACCTCTCCGGCGCTTCCATCGCTGCCCTTGAGTTGGGCATCCAGCAGGGGACAACGCCGGCCTTTGACATTGGCTGGGGGAGCATTCTTCCTCCTCCTCCGTCTGGCTCCGGTGAGGCAGTGTTTCTGGCTCCGGAGGGGGTCGAGCCTGCTTTGAAGCGCCTCCAGCGTGATGTGCGTGGCGGTTTTGCCGGACGCCATTGGCAGATTGAAGCTTCGGCTGATGCGAGTCGCGACATTGTGATCTCCTGGGATCCGGCTGAGCTCCCGGGGGACGTGACGCTGTTGGCCTGGCAGCTGACGGGGCGAGATGGTGAGGTTGTTCCCGGCTCCGCTTTCGCGTTGTCCACGGCGACCTCTCTGACTGTGCCCGCCGGTGCAACGCACTACTACGGGATTGGTCCTGAGATAGCCTTCGAGATCGAGACGACCCCGGTGGCTGTTCCCGAAGGTGGCACGGGGACGACGCGCGTACGCTTGACCGGGGTGCCCACGGCGCCGTTGGGGGTGGCCGTCGCGTGGAGCTCAGGTGACACCAGCTTGGGAGTTGTTCCCGACGAGGGAGACACACTGAGTTTTGACGACAGTAACTGGGACCAGTGGCAGTCTGTGACCCTGTCCGCGGCAGAGGATGACGATGATACCAGTTCGGACAGCGCTGTCCTCACCGTAGCCGGGACGAGCGGGGCCGACCCCATCGCGGATGCCGATTTCGGGGCGACGGAACAGGACGACGATGTGAGCGTCGCCTTTGCGGTGAATGGATCCGGTTCGACGGCACCATCGACGGTGACGTTGGTGGACACGGATGATGCGCCCAGTCTCGATCTCACGGCCACGGCGGATACCGAATGGCAGTTTGTGAACTGGACGGCCGACGGGGATGCCGCATTCGCACAGGCGACAGCTTCCCAGACGACCGTAACTCCTGCTGAGAATGTGGTCGTGACGGCTCATTTCACTGCGGCTCTTGCCGTGGAGGACCAGACCCCCGCCTCCCCGGCCTCGGTGGACGAAGGTGTTGAGCAGACATTCAGCGTCATCGCCGGTGACGGTGTGCCCGGGTACACGTATGTGTGGCGTCTGAACGGCGGGGACGCGATCCTGGGGGCGGAATCGGCGAGTTACACCCATACGTTTGACGTTGATGTGGTCGATCATCCGGCCCAGAGTCTCGCCCAGACGCTCGTCTGCACGATCACCGACTCAGCGGGTGAACCTGCTACTGCCGACGCCGAGTGGAATATCACAGTGAACGATGTGGATCAAGCTGCCGGCGTCCCGGCGATTTCACTGAGCACGACTGCTCCGTTGACCGGTGACGACGTCATGGTGAGCGTTGACACAGACGCTGTGGATCCTGATGCCGATTTGATCATTGACTATCTGGTAATCTGGACGTTGCGGGACAGTGACCCCGTGGTGATGGTCGGTGGCGTGACATTGGGCAGTGGCCACACCACGAAGGATGATGTTTGGGATGTGAGTGTTGCTGCAGTGACCGATCCGTACGATGTGAATGGCCCCGACGCAACCAGTGCGAACACGGCGCCGGCCAGTGTCACGATTGGCAATACACCGCCGACGGCCGGGGATGTGGGTGAGCTGGTGGTTCAGGCCGGGCAGAGCGTCACGGTGCAGCTGTTTGGTGCCGATCCCGATGTTGGTGAGGGCGGGGATTCCCTTACGTATTTGGTTACGGCTGCCCCAACGAAGGGGCAACTCGGGGTGATTGATCAGGGCACTGGTGAGGTGGTATACCAAGCTGGTTCCGCGGGCGGAATAGATACCTTTTCCTACGAGGTGAGCGATCTGGCCGGGAGTGCCTCGCCTGAGGCGGATGTCTCTGTCTTTGTCTACACGGATTGGTTGGTTGAGATTGCCGCTGATGCGGCGGCCCCGGGCGCCGTCTCGTTTGGTGTGAGTGAGGCCGCGACCGAGGCCTTCGATGGCGACTATGATGTCGACGCTGAGGCAGGTGACGCGATTGCGTTCATCGGTGATGCAGGGCGTCTGCGGCGTGATATGCATGGGCCTTCGGACACGATGGGATGGGAATTCGAGGTGACGGTTGCCGACACATCGGTCCACCTGAGCTGGGACTCGACGGATGTTCCTGATGATGGACTGACCTTGTGTGAGCTGGCGGAACCTGCGGGGGCCTGTATCCCCGGGAGTCGCGTGGATATGCTCACAACCACCGAGCTGACACTTGAACCGGCTCGCCCAACAACGCGCTATTTCGCCGTCCTGCAGCGCCTGAACGTTGATCTTGATCTCCAGGCTGGCTGGAACCTGATCTCCATACCCGTCGAGCCGGTCGATCCATCGGTCGAAGCCGTCTTCCCTCTGGGCAGTATCCATACCGATGCGGTGTATGCCTGGTTGCCCGGGGAGCAGAGGTACACGACGGTCACGACGGTTGAGCCGTTGGTGGGGTACTGGGTCTACTGCGATGCAGCGGTCGTCGTCCCGGTCGCTGGGTTGCCGGCTCTCGGAGGAACCGTTGAGTTGGAACCGGGGTGGAATCTGGTTGGTCTGCCGGGGGACGCCGTGCTCATCGACAATCCGGCAGTCTTCTTCCCTGCCTGGTCGTGGGATGCCGCGGTCCAGGTGTACGGGCAGCTTCAACCTGGCGATGGTGTCGGCAACGGACAGGCATTCTGGATCTACGCGGTGAACGGGACTGTATTGGAGTTTGCTCGCTAGCGGGTGGCTGTGGCGCCCTGGGCCAGCATGGGGAGGATGTCTTCGGCTGTCTGGCGGTTGTATTCGAAGAGGACGAAGCCACCGGTCTGGTGTCGCCGGCTCATCCGGATCTGCATCAGGGTCTCGATGGCGTCCAGCTTGCGCGAACTCACTCCGATTCCGGGGAACACCGGCACCACGGACAATGCCTGTCTCGGGGCCGCTGACTGGACCAGGCGACCAAACGCCTCGGTTGAGTCGGCGTAGCTCATTGGGCACACGAAGTCCACCAACCGCCTCTTGCGCCATTCCGACCACACCTGAGCGACGCTGTCGCGAGCTGTGGCCTCTCGGGGATAGACTGCCGCTGACAGTTTGACGCCGCGGCTCGTTCGTTGCAGCCCCGCGCGCACCTCGGCTACCAGCGAGGTGATGGTGTCGCGGCGGAAATCCAGCCACTTTGACCGGATCGTGGACGAGGTCGTGCAGCTGGTCGGCCAATTCGTGACCGATTGGCCAATTCGGGCCTCGAAGCGCCGTCGGCATCCGGCGCAGAAGCAGGTCTGCTGACCGGCATAGCGGATGTAGTCCAGATGGATTCCTGAGATCGGGTAGCGCTGGGCGACTTCTGTCGTGATCGCCACAAGGTGCTGGCGATTGCGGGGATCGGAGGGACACAGCCATTGGGGAAGCAGCTTGCCTTCGGGGGTTGTCTGCTGGGCACCGAGGGAGATGCCACGCTTCAGAAGGGCGCTGCGGTCAGCGGGCTCGATGCGCAGGCACACAAACCAGGCATGCAGCTGAACGCCATGCCGGCGACAGGCTGAGGCGCAGGCTGCCAGGTGGTCGACGCCATCCTCGCCTGGCAGTAGACGGGTACTCCGGCAGCTTGCCCGGCCTGCAGAGGCCATGTTAACCAGGAGGGCGTTGAAACCACAGTTTCGCAGATGGCTGACAGACTGCTCCCAGGTCATCCCTGCAACGCCGTGCCCACGGTGACACCAGACTCCCCGAAACTCGTTCAGGGGCGCTGGTTCGAGGGCACACACGGTGGCACTGAGGTCATGCCTGGCTTTCTCAAGCAGGGGCAGGGCATTTACCGCATTTCCTCGCTGGATTTCTGTGACCGCCTTGTTGTAGGTGTTGATCGATTGGGTCAGTGTCCCGGCCGCCCGTGGGGCCGTCGCCACACGTGGCCTGAGCTTGGCGCATGCGTCGGCAAAACTCGTGTAGGGCAGGCCGCTTGTGAGTCTCTGGAGGCGGGCGCGAGCTATCCCCGCCCAGGTCTGCGGGAGCGCCCGAGCGACTAGAGCGGCCAGGAACTGTGAACCTGCCACGGTGTCTTGCCCAAGATACACGTGTGACATCCACGCGGCGTTCGGCGTGAGCAGGAGGGCGGGCACGGTTGTATCCCTCCCCTGTCCATCCTCCCAGGTCGCACCGACGACGGCGTTTGGCGCACGTGCCTTGAGCGTCATGACATTCCAGGAGGCCTGACCAACTCTGGGCGGGGCCCCGCGAAGTTCGTCTGCACGCGGGAGAAAGCCCCGGATCCCGTTCCTGAACGTGGCGCTTTGACGGTATGCTCCCAAGCGGAGACCAAGCGTCTTCTGGATGGGCGGCGGCAGGTCATAGAAGGCGATCACATGTCCGCCCCGCCGCGAGAAGCGGGAGATCTCTGCGATCGCCGTCGGCGCCAGCCGTGGGCAGTAGGGGAGGATAACGAGCTTGAGTGCGTCCAGCAGACCGGGGGCGATGTCGGTGTCGTCGAGCAGCGCTGGGTTGATGCCTGCCGAATCGAGCCCGAAGGCGACGTTTTCAGCGTACGTGTAGATGCCTCGTGCATCACCTTCCGATAACTGAGGACGGGCTGAGACTGCCCGGACGATGGCTGCCTGCACCGTGGGATGGATCGCGGAGATGTTCGCTATCGTGAAGGTAGTGTTCCTGGGCTGCCCCCGCCAGGCAGATAGCCGTATGGTGTCAATCTGCCCCCACCCAAGGGGCTGTCCTTCAGTCCGGGAACGGACCTTCAGCAGGTCGATCGTCTCCCACTGTCCCCCCCCGCGGGGTTCGAACGGCATGGCATACCATCCGTTTCCGCTGCGGAGATAGACAAAGAGCGACCCCGCCCCGGTGAGGTCGGTGCTGTAGAACGAGAGGCGAATCCCGCGAGCCAGCCGGAGATCGATACGGGCGGGGACGTCCCAGGACGCCCGCTTGGCGTCTGATGCGGCAAAGCGGCAGGTGAAGGTGATGGCTGCCGTGGAGCCGGCCTGAACGGGTTGGGCCGGGGCCGCCGCGCCCGAGGGAACCCAGGCCATCGCTGCGTGGCGTGGGGTAGGACGGCTCAGGTCGACCAGGGGCGTTGACCATGCAAACGAGGTCAGCGCCCACCAAATGGCAGCGGCGAATGTGGACGTACGTTTCATTGCAGTCAGACGCTGCCGATCATGCCCCGGCGAGCGACTCTCCGACTCACACTTCGACTTCACGACCCGCTTCATAGCTGCGGTAGAGGCCGTCGAGAATGCGTTGTACGTTGAGGCTCTGCTCCGGCGGAACGGGGGAGGGCATGCCGTCGAAAACGGCGTCCGCGAACGCGTCAAGTTCGACGTGGTGTCCGTCCATGCGGTCGTCGGGGAAGGTGAGTTGCGTATCGGTGACCGATCCCGCAGTCTCGCCGTGGACGGTCAGTTGAGGCCATTCGGCGCCTGCCTCGGTGCCGCAGAGAGTGATTTTCTGATATTCCTTCTCCCTGATGTTCAGAAGCCATGAGCACTCGAGAGAGAGTGCAGCACCATTCTTGAACCTCACGAAGCCGGCAGCGAAATCCTCAACATCCATGATGTCCCGATCCCATTCGCCCCACCATCCGCGGATGTCTTCACGTTTTCCCAGTTTACATGGCGTTATCCCACTCACCGAGACGGGTTCAGGGTAGCCCATGAAGTGGAGGGCCAGGTCAAGGATGTGCACCCCGATGTCGATGCAGGGACCGCCGCCTGAATACTCCTTGCAGATGAAGGATTTCCCCTTGGCTCGATGTCCGGGGATGAATCGCCGTCTGAGGAAATGGGCGCGCGCGTAGTAGACCTCTCCGAGGGCTCCGGTGTCAATGTAGGCCTTCAGGTGCTGGCTGGACCGCATGAACCGCTGGTGCTGTGCCGTCATGAGGATCTTGCCCGCTTCGTCCCGGGCCGCGATCATCCGGCGGATCTCATCCGGCGTCGGGGCCAGCGGCTTCTCGCAGATCACATGCTTGCCTGCTTTGAGGGCATTGATTGAGATCTCAGCGTGGACTCGGTTGGGGGTGCAGACGTCAACTGCGTCGATATCGGCTTTTTCGAACATGTCCCGATGGTCGCTGTACCACTGATCCGCTGGGACCTTGTACTGCTCGCCCCGGAACTTCAGGGCCTCTTCCTTGATATCGCAGAGCGCCACGACTTCGCAGTCCGGGTGCATGTTGTCCCAGCCACTTAAGTGCACGCCTGAGATCCCCCCGCAACCAGCCAAGCCGACTCTGAGCTTCTCCATTGTCATTCAGGGCACTCCAGATTACCAGTGTATTCTCATTCAGCGTCCGGAGGCGCTCCGGACACTGTTACTCACGTTGAGGGCGGTGTCAGTCGACCTTCAGGTCATCGAGACTGTACCCGGCGTTCTTGAGGAGATCTTCGCAGACCACCGACTGTCCGCCCTTCTTGTGGGCGGACGTGAGCATGGCGTCCGTGAGCATGGCGACTCGGGCTCCATAGATCAAGGGGACGCGGTTGATCCTGGCCTTGCCACGGATGAGTTTGACGAAGTTGTCGCAGGGACTCTCAGGGTAGCCTTTCGGGCGTGCTGCAGTGAAGCTCTTGGCTTCTCCCTTGATTGGCTTGAACCAGACTTCAGTCCCGTAAAAGATGAGCATTCCCTTGTCGCCGCAGATGCGCACGTCGTCGGTGAAGCCACCGATGATGTCGCCCATGATGAGAACGCGTCCACCCGCTCCGTTGGCGAGCTCGACATTGAAGGAACCGTTGATCTCGATGGGGCGTTCTTCGCCGTGATAGTAAGGATCCACATGTCCGGCGGCGCTTCTCGGTAGCTGGTCGGTCATCCACAGGAGGATGTCCTGGTAGTGACTGCCGGAGTCGTTGACTTGTCCTCCGCCGGAGTACTTTGGGTCGCCTCGCCAGGTACGTCCGTGCCAGTCCTGGGCCATGTAGACGTAGAAGCTGGTGACGTCGCCGATGATTCCTTTACGGATGAGCTCACGTCCCTTTATGAACTGGGGTTCGTAGTGCCGCTGGTAGTGGAGCACTGAGACGACGCCCTTCTCTTCGGCGAGCTGGGCGATTTCCATGGATGGACCGGTACCGCAGACCATTGGCTTCTCGATGAGCAGATGCTTGCCCTTCTCCAGGGCGTATTTTGCGTGGTCATAGTGCAGCGTGTGCGGGGTGAAGACGCCGACCGCGTCGAGATCGAGTTCGTCGATCATCCGCTGGTAACCGTCTTCCGTGTCGTAGCGTGCGAACGCTGTTCCCAGGACGTTCTCGAGGTTGTCGAGGCGGGCTGGATCGACATCCACAGCAGCCGCGATCTCGACCCCCATGGGATGGTTTGCCAGTTGCCGGATTCGGTGAGTTCCCGCTCCGCCACAGCCGATAGCACCAAATCGAATTGCGCGCCCCTTAACCACGTGACCGTCTCCTTCTGTTCGGCCTATGCCCAGTTTCGGTCCGCGAGATCGGCGGATGCCGTGCCGCGTCCAGTTCGCGGAGTCATGATAGTCAGGAGTGAGGGGAAGTCAACATGGGGAGCGCAGTAACGCTTCAGAGTTTCCTGGGGGGACGGAGCAGGGGGACTGGTGGTGTGCTCTTCTGGGGCGGGCGGCCCCCGACCGCCATGCGAAAGATGCCGCCCGGAGGGCCGTTCGGCGTACTTGGGGAAGATGCCGCTTCTATTCCTGTACGGCGGGCGGCTTCCGACCGCCACGCGGAAGATGCCGCCCGGAGGGCCGTGCGACGTACTTGAGCAGGGGACGACACCGCCCAGAGGGGCGTGCGGGAAGACTGAAGCGAGTCTACGCCTGAGCAGTTGAGGAACGTGGGCGTTTCAGCAGTGGAAGGGCTCCGGCGATGATCAGGAGGATCGCGATGGTGGGTGGCACGTAGAGCACGATCTTGTTTGGCGGGGGCGCAGAGGACGCCCTGGAGCTCGGATCGACGGAGAAGGAAGACACGACGGCGTTGGTTGACCCGCTGGCAGCCTTCTGATTGTCGGTGAAGGCGTAGAGCTTGCCATCGTGGGCAGGATAGAGCAGCAGATGGGTCTCGGGATCGATCTCGACAATCGAGGGGGACGACCAGACGCTCTGTCCACGAGTCTCATACGGCCATAGCATATCCCCGGCTTCGAACCGCATGATCTCACAGCCCTGCTCCCAGTCCAACCCATAGAGGGCATTGTCCAGGGAGTTGAAGAAAACCATCGGTCGCCCACGCACGCGGGCCACAGCCGGGGACGACACAACATGCTTCCCGGTCTGGAACTTCCAGGCTGTCCGGGTTGTCCGGAACTGGATCGAGTGGAGGCATCGGTCTGATGATCCGACAAAAACCACCCATTTGCCATCCACGCTCATGACGGCGGCCGTTGACAAGGCTTCATGTCCGGTTTTGTACTTCCAGATCGGCGCACCGTCGGCAGCGCTCACGCAGCGCACCATGCCGAACCCATTGGCGATGATAACGACCGGTTTCCCGTCAACTTTGACGCAGACAGGAGTCGCTGCGATGCGGTGTCCCGTCGTCTGTTTCCACTGCAGCTCGCCGGTTTCCGCGTTGCATGCATAGAGTGCGCCGTCCTCGCTGCCGACAAAGAGCATGTCCGTGCCGTTCACATCCATCAGAGCCGGTGAGGTCAGGTTTGCCGAGGTAAGTTCGTGGCGCCAGAGCAGTGCGCCCGTGGCTGGCTCGAAGGCGAAAATCTCGCCGCTTTGCACAGTCCTGAGGGGACGCCGATCACCGTTCCACATGGTGGCCAGCATCACCTTTCTGCCCGCGACCGTGGCGATGATTGCGGAGCCGGCTACGCTCTCGCCCACCGTGTAGGTCCACGGTTGTGTTTCGAAGCTCCAGACCTTCTTGCCGGTTCGGGCATCCAGTCCGTAGAACGTGCGATCCATCGACGAGACAAACAGCATGGGACGATGCCCGATCCTTGCGAACGTCGGGGCTGCGTTAACGATGCAGCCGGTGGTGAAACGCCAGGCTTCGCTCCCCGTCCGCGCGTCGATGCAGTAGATGTTGTGGTCGTAGGCACCGATAAAGACCCTCACGACGCGATCGACCGTTCCCGCCACCGCACAGGCTGACCAGACGCTGGCCCCCTGACAGTATTTCCAAGTGTGTTGGCCCAGGTCGAACGTCCACAGGTGGGCGAAAGGGGGGGCGGTGAGATTGACCGAGCTGATGCCTGTCCGCCTGGGGCCGCCGTGGAATGTCGTCCAGCCGAACGTCTCGCTTCCCGGGTCTGCTTCCCCGCCTGTGGCACCGGCCGGTTGGTGGTGGGCGGAGAGGGCGCACAGGAGCGCTACGGCGGCGATATGCAGGGCTTGCCTTGCGGACATCGCAGGCGAGGATGGTGTGTGGGGCTGGGTTGGCTTCATACCGCGGGTTCCCGAGGTGTGGAGGTGATCGAGGGCGGGTCATCCGACTCCGGGGTGACGCGTTCCCATTCGAAGCCGCAGGTCCCGACGCACTTTCCGCAGTAGATGCAGCTCGATTGGTCCACGCGGCCGTCGTCAAGAGCTCCCATCGGGCACATGCTTGTGCACTTGCCGCACTGGCTGCAGGCTGTGCGGTTGGTAATGCGTAGCGGGGCGAACTGAGCGAGCCACCCGAGCGCAGCTCCCATCGGGCACACATAGCGGCACCAGGCCATGGACAGGACCAGGCCACCCGAGAGTACGGCGAAGAGAGCGACGATTGACGAGTAGTCCACCTCGTCACCGAAGAGTGTGCACCATGGACTGGTCACGAAGACTCCGACCACGGAAAGGAACATCCACAGGGCGAGGGAGACATACTTGGCTCGTTTCACGGACAAGTCATTGGGCTCCCGTCGCAGAGCGGCGAAGAGCAAGACGAGCAAGGCCAGCCCCCAGATCGCGGCCGCATTCTCCGAGAGGAACTGCGTGCTTGGCCGGACCAAGAATGCCAGCCAGACGACGAGAAGGCAGATTCCGGAAAGCATGAGGCGCCCCGAGCGTTTGGCGACGTCCGGGGGCAGCTTCGCCCGTCGAGCGGCCACTGTACCGATGACCTCGTTGAAAAAACCAAGGGGGCAGAGCCAGCCGCAGAATACGCGGCCGACCGTGAGCGTAAAGGCCACGATCAGGGCGAACATGCAGAGATATCCAAAGGCGATGATGTCGTTCCGGCCGACCGTCTTGAGGGCAAACACCCAACCTCGCATGACGCACAGGCAGCGGTGGAGGAAGATAATGAAGATAAAGGAAGCGAGAACTTGAGAGACGCGTCGGACCCAGAGCATGCGTCGGGGCAGGCGAGGTATGAGGTACGAGATCAGGGCAAAGAGGATGAAGAAGATCAGGAATGGGGCGGTGTCAACCCAACTGCCCGCGATCGGCAGGAGGGGCCGCTGCACGATCTTGAAAAGGGGGATGGTAAAGCTCATTGACTATCCCTCGAGGATATGTAGCTGGCGTTCTGGAAGCGCAAGGTACGTTTTGGTGCCCACATTCACGCCAAGTTCAGTGAACTCCCGGCGGGGGACTCGGACAGTAACGTTCGTGTCGCGCACGGTGATCCGCAGCCGGATTGTGAATCCCTGGTCAAGTACTTCCCGGACTGTCCCCTCGAATGTATTTCGGCTCTCCGGGGCAGCTTCCAGGCGCACGTCCTCCGGGCGGACACAGACGGCACCGTTGCCCGTACACTCCCTACCGGGGACCGTGATTTCGAGGTCTGTCGTCTTCAGCGCCGGGGATCCATCTTCTCCTTGCGTCCATGCTCCCTCGAAGATATTCTCGACCCCAAGGAAGTCTGCGACGAATCGGCTTTTCGGCTTCCAGAAGACATCTTCCACGGTTCCGGTCTGGGCCTCCCGGCCGCGGTTGAGGATCATCACCTGGTCGGCCAGCGTGGCGGCTTCAGTGTAATCGTGGGTGACGTGAACCACCGGTACGTTGAGTTCTTTGGTGATGTTCTTGAGGATGGTCACCACGGTTGACCGGGCCCGTTGGTCGAGGGAGGACATGGGTTCGTCCAGCAGGAGAACATCAGGCTCAATTGCGAGGGCTCGACCCAGCGCCACTTTCTGGGCCTCGCCGCCGCTGAGCCCCACCGGCCGTTTTCGGTCGGCCAGATACTCGATGTCCAGAAGCTCAAGCATCTTGTCGACACGCTGCTTTCTCTCGCCCCGGGCCAGGTCCTTACGGTATGACAGGCCGTAGGCGATGTTGTCGCGCACGGACAGGTGCGGGAACAGGGCGTACTGCTGGTAGACGAGACCGATACGCCGTTTCTCGGGCGGGAGCTCGGTGATGTCCTGGCCGTCGACGAGGACTCGGCCCCTGGCCATCTGGTGGAGACCTGCAATGGCCTCCAGGAGGAGCGTCTTGCCGGAGCCGCACGGGCCAAGAATGACGAAGTACTGGCCACGTTCGGCCTGCAGGGAGACATCCTGGAGTTCGAAGTCTCCCCACCGATTACTGAGATTCTTGAGTTCGATCATGACGCTGTTCCTGAGGCCGTCCGGAAAAGCGGGCCGAGGGAGATGCCGCGCAGCCATCTGAGAGCGAGGAAGCCCCAGAGGCAGACGATGACGAGGAGGACCGCGGCAGGACGCGCCTCCTGCAACCCGTACTGGACGAACATGTCGTACGTGTAGATGGAGACGGTGAAGGGGTGGTAGGCCAGGACCATCAGGCTGCCGACTTCAGAGATGGCCCGGGCCCAGGTCAGGATGCAGCCGCTGAAAATGGCTCCTGACGCCATAGGCAGCGAGATGCGGAAAAACGTGTTGAGGGGGGAGGCGCCCAACGTGCGACTGACGTTTTCCAGGGCGGGCCCCATGTCTCGGAAGGCGTTGGTCGCGCTGCGGACGAGGAATGGGGAACTCACAAACACCTGGCAGACGATGATCCCGAGGGTGCTGCCGGCGATCTCCACGCCTAACGTGTTTTCCACAAACTGTCCGACCGGTGTTTTTGGCCCCAGGAAGACAAGTAGTGCGATACCGGCTACAGATTGGGGAATGACGATCGGCAGATCGATCAGGCTGTCTACGAAGCCTTTGCCCCAGAAATCGAGCCGGGCGAGGGCGTAGGCGAGAGGGACACCGAAGAGCAGGATAATCCCGGTTGAGATGCTGGCGGTCAGGATACTGGTCAGCAATGCATGCCCGAATTGCGTATCCTTGGCGTTGACCATCAGGGTCTGCGGGGTCACCTGGAAGCAGAGGTAGAGGAGCGGGAGCATCACGCTGATGACCAGAATGAAGCCGATCCCGAAACAGAGCAACTGGAATCGAGCCAGGCGTTTCGGGTAGATGTTTGCCACGATGGTGTAGAGCAGTCCGAGAAGGATGGATGCCTGGATGTAGTAGGGGGTGATCGCGGCGACCGAGAAGATCAGGATGCCGAGGTAGCCCAGCAGGAAAGGCACGCGGAAGCATCCGGCGTAGAGGAGGCCAAACCCGGCAAAAAGGAGTGGGGATTTGGCGATGGCCACGAAGAGCACGAAGAGCACCATATACCCCGCCACATAGGCCAACGTGCGCCGTCCTTTCCACAGGCGATTGACCTCGATGTACTGCCAGAGGGCAAAGAAGTTCGTGCACGCCACGGCGACGTTTGTACCGGGGTCGAGCCACTTGGCCAGAATCACGTGGAGGATCAGCAAGGCACAGGCGGCAAGCAACGGGCCTCTGAGATCTGTTCTGCCGGAAGAGGCATTACTCACTGGGGCTTCTCCTGTAGGAACGTGCGAAGAGGGGCAGGGACGCTTGCCGGGGCATCACACAGGGGAGGGGAGATTGGTTCCTGGAAGTTCTCGACCATCATCTTGTTTCCTTCCGGGCTGAGGAGCAGCGCCAGGAAGGCCTGGGCGGCTTCCAGGTTGTCGGCGCTCTTCGGAATGGTGATCCCGTAGATGATCGGCTTGCCGACTCGAGTGATCGTCTCGTCCCTTCGCGGACCGGCAATCTCGACGCGCGCCCGAGCGTACGTATCTGACAGAGTCTCACTGCCCAAATCGACCTCGTCGGGGAGTTGGAGCCATTCAAGATGGTGCTGAAGGGCGACAGAGCGGTATTGGAACGTGTAGTCGAGACTCAGTGATTCGAGGAGAGGGATGAGTTCGTTGCAGTGGGGGCGCATGTGCTTCTTCGGGCACTTGTCGATTAGTTCCTGGGCCAGTTTGCGTCCGTTGAGTCCTTGCGCGTAGTGTTGTTCGGCCAGCTGCCAGGTGAGGAGCGTCCGGTAACCCACCGGGGCCATGTTTGGGTTGCAGTAGCCGAAGCGGACATCATCCCGAAGGAGAACGTCGTACCAGTTGTCGGCATTGATCTCGTTTCGCGCCCGGCTTCTGCTCGTGTAGGCGATCACCACCCGGTTCCGGGCAAACCCCAGCCCCCAGGCGGCGTGCTGAGGGATCATCAACTCCCGGAGCAATGCGATGTCCGCAGACGCGACTACTCCCGCTTTGCGGTTCAGTTCGGTCACCTTACGGATGGCCATGCGGCTGCTGCTGGACTCGCGGACGAGATCCACGCCGGGGAACTGGGCCTCAAACGCCTTCTCAAGTGCCTCAAAGGGCCGGGAGAGACTTGCGGCGTGGTAGATCCAGAGCCTCCCCGAAGGCTGGCCCGGAGTGCCGTCCGCACCGTCGGCCTCGGGAGATTCGCGCTTGCTGCATCCTGTGACCAGGAGAGCGAGGGAAACGCCCCACAGAAGGCCTCGGGCGTACGCACTGGAGCGTTCCTGCCTGCTGTGTTTCTTGGGGGGCATTTGCTGCATGTCCGCGGTCCCTGACTGTCGTGGTCTGTTCTGTGAAGCCCAACTCCAACGGCTTCGTCTGTAACTTCACCAGAATACACCGTTGGAGGTGCCGCATCTCCGCATGCGGCCAAGCCGGTTACGGAGAACCGGCGCTCCATACATCTGGAGGCAAGTTACATCCTCTGATATGTCTGCCGGACCTTCGGCAGAGGCGGCCGTTCGTCTGTAACTTCGCCGGTTCCGGACACAGGTAGGTCGCCGGGTGGCACCGCCTCCAGTGCTGAGGGAGCCATCCTCCAATGTGGGAGGGGCTGCCATGCCGCGACCGATCGCCTCGGCTCTGTTCGGCCACCGGACAGCCGCGAGTCGCGCCACAACTAGCATGATAGCTCTGTTCGGTGCCGGAGAGTCCGGTAGTCTTTGAAATAACTTTGAATAGTGAGTCTGTGGCTCATGATTCGCTGGCGCGGAAGGCGCTTTGTCGGCATACTCAGAGAAGTGACCGGTCTGCCTCCGGGCGGAACAAACCTACACAGTCTCTGTCTGAGCGAGCGTATGAACGACGAAACACCACAACCGAGTTCTCCCCCGTGCGCCTGCCGACAGCAGTGGGTCTCTATCGTGCTCCTCGTGCTGGCTGCGATGGCGACGCTGGTCTTCCTCTTCACCGCGAATCGTCCCGGCGGGCAGGGCGCTTTGGGGGCAGGGGGGAAGCCCGCTGTTCTGCGGGATTTGGTGGGCGTTCGCGTCGGCAGCGAGAAGGCTCCTATTCAGGTGGATGCGATGCTGCCGGTCTCCACGGGTTGTCAGGATGCCGTGGGACTTTTTCTGATCGAGGCTGCTCGGATGCATGGCAAGAAGCTGTCGGTGCGCGTCTTCGATATGAAAAGCGTCGACGCCCAGATGATTATGACCCGAACCGGAATCAAGTGTGCTGCCGTTATCGTGGATGGCGATACGCGGTTTGACCTGGGCGGGGCTATCGGCAAGGTCTTGCTCGAAGGCCCCATGGAACTCAGCGATGTTCGTGCTGTTGTGTCCGGTAAGCTGGCTGCCGTCTCCGGCGGAACTCCGCCGGAGCTTCCGGCCATCGCCGCTCCGGATGAGGGCTCTGCGACAAAGCCTGAGGCACCCCCGTCCCGCCCTGCGCCGTGAGTAGCTCGTTGGGTCGCCAGGCGAATTCCTTATAGTATTGGACCTGTGAATGGCAGTTTGGCCTGACAACAGAGCGTTTGGGTTGGGTTTCTTTCTGGCCATACTCATCGGGATTCCCGGGCTGGCAGGCACTGGGGAGGACATAACAGCGACTCCCGGTCTGATGGAGGTCGTCCTGACGGGGCATGTTCGCCGGGCCGTGATCGGCGGTGTGGTTGGGGAAGGGATCGTGGAGGTGCGGTTGCCGGGAGGCGACGACCAGTTTGTACCCGTCACCTCTGACATCGGTGAGGGGGGAACGTACGAGTTGCGCTTTGTGCCTGGGGCCCTCGGCAAGGACCTGGAGAAGCTCACGGTTAGCGTGATTTCTGCAGGGTTCACGGTTGAAGAGGAATCCATCGCGCAGGAGATCCTGCGCAATGGTGGTACTGCGACCGTGGATTTTTCGTTGAGCGCGGCCACGATCGATGGTGTTCTGGACATCTTTTCCTGCTGCGTTCTGAGTTGGGCCATCGTGATCGTCATGCTCCCCGCTTTTTTCCTCGGGGCAGCGGTAAAGGCGTTTGTACCCAATCACCTGTTCCTACGCTATCTGGGCCCCCAGGCTCCGAAGCCGGTGTCATACGGGGCGGCTGTGGGATCCGGTATGGTTCTCTCGTTGTGCTCCTGCAACGTGGTCCCGCTGTTCCTGAGCGTTTGGCGTGGCGGGGCCGGGATTGGTCCGGCGTTTGCGTTCCTTTTCGCCGGTCCCGCGATCAATGTTGTCAGCATGGTTTTTGCATGTCGGGTCATTGGCCTCGGCATCGGCATCTGGCGGGTCATCTCCGTGGCGGTCATGTCGCTCATCGTGGGAGCCGTTATGGCATGCGTCTTCGGCCGTAAACAGAGCGAAGATAGCCCTGATGCGATGGCCGAAGCGATGGGCGATGATACCCCTGTGGGCCCTGCACTGACCCTCGCGGCTCTGCTTCTGGCGATCCTCGTCGTGGGCTCGATCGAGATGGGGATTGGCCTGCGGGCGTTGATCACCCTGCCGCTGGTGGCAGCTGTGTCCGCGATTGCGTACTACTGGCTCGATCGTGATCAATGCGTGGTGTGGCTCCGTGAAACCAGGGGATTGGTGTTGAGGGTCATTCCCATCCTGGTGCCGGCTGTTCTCGCCATTGGCTTTGTGGCCCAGAAGGTGCCGTTGACCGCGACGCGATGGATGTCCGGATCAAGTGGGGTGGTGGCCAATGGCGGGGCCTCGCTCCTGGGGGCCTTGATGTACTTCCCGATCATGACCGAGACAGCGTTCACCAAAGCACTCCTGAAGGTGATGGGCATCAGTACAGGGCCCGCCATGGCCATACTGCTGACTGCACCGGGGTTGAGTCTGCCGGGGATGGTGATTGTCGGACGTGAAATTGGGATTCGGAAGCTGTTGACGTATGTTGTTGTTCTCGTGTGTCTTGCTACAGTCTTTGGTGTGTTCTTTGGCTCAAGCTGGGGTGGTTATCTATGCAATTGCGAATACAAATGAACGGATTGAACATGTGCTACCGACTGTTGGGTGTGGGAGTCGCTGTTCTTCTCCTGGGTTGCGGGAAAAAGACCCCGGGACGGGAAGACGTCGCGTCTCGGCCGCTGACCATATATGTGCCGTGCGGGATGGAGTTGCCTTTCATGGCCGCAGAGAAGGCGTTCGAGGCCGCCAATCCAGGGACGGATGTCGCCATCGTACTCGACAATGCCAACATCCTGGTGAAGCGCATCATGGACAAAGGTGAGTACGCCGACCTGATCGTCTCACCGGGCACGGTTGAGGTCGACAAGCTGGTTGCCAAGGAACGGGTCCGGGCGGATGATATCAAGCACTTCGCGCGGTACGAGCTGACCCTGTTCGCTCCCCGGGCGAATCCGGGCAACGTGAAGACCATGGCGGATCTCACGAATCCGGAGGTCAAGGTCATCTCGATTGCTGAGCCTGAGGAGAATTCGGTTGGCCGTTACACCCGTCAGGCTCTCCAGAAGGCCGGGCTCTGGGACAAGATCAAGGACAAGACTGAGTTCACCGAGCACCCCATCACGGCGTACAAACACGTGGCCAGGGAGAAAGCACAGGCGAGTTTCGCCTACCGCTCGTGCCCGCTGAAGACCGCTCCCGACAAGCTCGAGTACTCAAAGATCCGCATTTTGGAGAAGGTCCCGTTCAATACGTATGGCCCCGCGTACGCGTGCATTGCACCGCTACTTTCTTCGCAGAACCGGACTCTGGCGGACAAGTTCGTGAGTTACCTGCTCTCGAAGGCGGGGCAGGACCTGCTCAAGAGTAAGGATGTTCCCGCGCTGACCGCATTGCGGCTTTTTGTCCCTTGCGGCATGATGGGACCGTTCTTCAACGTGAGGAGCCTCTTCGAGAGGGAGAACCCGGAGATTACCCTTGACTTGATCTTTGACCGGGCAGACGCTCTGACTGACCGGATCACCAAGGAGGGTGATGCCCCGGATGTCCATTTCTCAATCGGCAAGATAGAGACGGACTTGCTGGTTCAGGCAGGGAAGGTTGCTCCGGATGCGCCCAAGCCTTTTGGCACGTTCGAGCTGGCCCTCTGTGCTCACGTGTCGCGTCTCGGTACGGTTGGCTGTGTGAAAGACCTGACCAAACCGGAAGTGAAGAGCATTTTGCTGACGCCCCCCGAGAACAGCTCAGTGGGCTTCTATGCGAAGTCCGCACTTGAGAAACTCGGGCTCTGGGAGCAGGTCTCGCCAAAGATCACGTATTTGCCCACGATCAAGGACTGTTACAAGGAAGTGTCTGCCGGGCGTACGGATGCCAGTTTTGCGTACGTGGGTTGCCCCATCCCCTGCGATCCGGAGAAGGCAGAGTACTCCAAGGTCAAGCCGGTGGAAGTGTTGGCGAAGGACACCTATGGCGGGGCGGTGACATATGCCAGCGTACTGAAGGGCTCTGAGTTTCCCGAAGCGGCCGGTAAGGTCGTGGCGTTTCTCAAGCGCAAGGACGTCCTTGAGATGCTGTCACGCGTCGGGCTTAAGCCGGTAGAGTGAGCGGAGTCCGTTACTGAATCAAAGTGGATCTGAAACAGGTAAGCGATAGAAGACATCAGCAGCGTCTGTGGGCCGCCTCGGAAGGTACTGGTCCGTTGGGCGCGTAACGAGGGAGTGAGTAAAATGACAGGTTGGCAAAGCGAGATTGTTCGGCGTGGCACGTTCGTTCTGGTTGGAGCGTGTGTGGCATTTGGCGTGGCCGGTTGCTCGAAGAAGAAGCAGGCCGGTGGATCGGTTCCGGGTACGCCCAGTATCCCCGCCACAGCGTCGGTTCAGTATTGCGACTTCAAGGAAGGTCCGGAGGATGCAAAGGTCACGGTTCGGGCATTCTATCCCGGCAGGCATGAGGACACGCTGTCCGCAGTCAAGGGATTGGTCGACATGTTCCCCGGCCAGGTGAAGGTTGAGATCGTGGATTGGCGTCGTGAGGAAGGCCTGAAGCAGCGGGATGCCACCGGGCTTGTCTGCGCCGGGGTCGTGATCAATGACAAGAATGCGTTTGATCTCGATGTCGGTGGCGCGACCTCGAAGGTGCTGTTTGTACGCGGCATTGACGGTGAGTGGACCAAGGACGACCTGGAAGCTGCCGTGCGCCAGGAAATCATGAAGAAGATGGAATAGCGAAACGTCCGCGTGCCGTTCTGAGGCACCGGCACTGATATGTCTGAGCAGCGACGCATCTATCTCGATCATAACGCCACAGCACCTGTACACCCGGATGTCGCTACGGCGTTGGGACCGTTCTTGACCACGCGCTATGGGAACCCGTCCGCGCCGTACATGGCGGGGCAGGAAGCCAAGCGCGATGTGGCAGCAGCCCGCTGTGCCGTCAAGAACCTGATCGGTTGCACATCGGGCTCGTTGGTGTTCACAAGCGGGGGGACGGAAGCCAACAACCTGGCCATCAAGGGCGCATTTTTTGCGGCCAACGGGCGTCCCAAAGGTCACGTGGTCATCAGCGCCATTGAGCATCCCTGCGTTCGCGAAACAGCAGCGTGGCTTGAGCGGCAGGGGGTGTCTGTCACGACCGTTCCGGTCACCCGCCAGGGCCAGGTAAGGCCCGACTCAGTCGCGAAGGCACTGCGTCCCGAGACGTTCCTTGTCGCGGTCATGCATGCGAACAACGAGACCGGTGTCGTGCAGCCGATTGAGGAGATTGCTTCCCTCACTCGTGATGCCGGCATTCTGTTCCATGTGGATGGCGTCCAGGCAGCCGGTAAGCTGGCTGTCGATGTGGAAGCACTGGGCTGTGATTCGTACTCAGTTTCCGGGCACAAGTTCGGGGCTCTTAAAGGCGTCGGCGGGCTTTACCTCCGGGATCCCTCGTCCCTTGAATGGATTCAGCAGGGAGGCCACCAGGAAGGTGGATACCGGGCCGGCACGGAGAATGTTCCCGGCATCGTTGCCATGGGGAAAGCCGCTGAGGCAGCTCTGCGGGATCTGGAGGCGAACACGGCGCACTGCCGTGCTGTGCGAGACGTCTTTGATCGACTCGCAGCGAACATGCCGATGACGCGTCTGAATGGGCATCCTGAAGCGAGGTTGCCCAACACGACAAACCTGTGTTGCCTGTATGCCGATGCCATGAGCATCTGCATGGCCCTGAGCATAGAAGGTGTCTTCCTGGGCACGGGATCAGCTTGCGCAAGTCACACGCAGGAGCCCTCGTACGTCCTTCGGGCCATGGGATTGAGTGATCAGGCCGCTTATTGTTCAGTCAGGATTTCAGTTGGTCCATCTGTGAGCCTGGACGATGCGGAGTTCGCAGCTGAACGGATTACTCAGGCGGTGGAGACGATCCGCCTGGTCACAGCTCCCGAAGACATCGGGACCTGCGGTGACGATTGCCCGTGTTTCATTGAGACCGATACACCATGAGTGGGGAATGGACCGGATGGCACATGAGTTCCTGTTGATACGAAACGACCCGCCCTGCAAGAAGTGTCACCAGGTCGAGGACGTACTGCGAGAAACAGTGGATGCCGTGGCGTTTGATGTCGAGATACGCTGTATCACGACCGCGACCGAGGAGGCCAGATCCTACGGAGCGCTGTTGACGCCAATGGTCCTGCTGGACGGCAAATCCATTTCTGCCGGAATGGTCCCGCGCAAAGGGGGGCTGGTCAAGCTGCTCGAGAAGATCCACTCGGAACAGGCCGACACGGTCTGAGTCTCGACCCGTTCCGCGTTCTGCGTCCGCCGATGGTCCCACACAATCTTCTGGTTGGCTTCTTCTGTCTCTTGTCTTCCCCGAAATCGCCATCGCTATCGGGATCGGAATCGGCGCCCGTCAGGGCAAGACCCCTGGTTGCACATGGAAGGTGGCACGATCTTGACCAACCAGAAACGGTTGACCGCCGGCATCACAGACGTGCATCGATTGCCGAAGTGATTGGAAGAGATGAAGTGCCCCGTCAGGGCACAACGGCTGCTTTCCCGTTGACCTGGGGCGAGTGCCCCAGGCTACGATGAGGCCGCCCCGTTGGGGCTGCAAACGACAACACCAGAGGTGAACGA
>JABHEG010000014.1 GCA_018676675.1 Lentisphaerota bacterium | reverse complement strand
ATGTGTGCCCGATGGAGGGAGAGACTCCGTCGAGCCGCTCCCTCCAGGGATTCTCTGAGCCATGTGTGCCCGATGGAGGGAGAGACTCCGTCGAGCCGCCTCACATAACTGAGGGGTTATGGACCGCAGACCGAAAGGCCCCGAGCAAAGGGCTGAGCCCCGGGCGCCTCTGATGGTTACTGCGCATTCAGTCGGGATTCCCCGTCTTTGCCGTGTTCTCGAGACTGGTGATTGCGGTGTCTACCTGATCCCGACGCTGCTGCTGCCGCTGTTCGGCTTCTGCCATGGTCGCTTCGCGCTTTTTCAGCAGGCGCAGCGTCTCCTCCGGTGCGGTGCCGCCGAGGTGGGTGTGGGTCTTGAGAAATTCTTCGGGATCGAGCTGTTTGCGGACGATGTCGGTTGAGAGTCCCGGCTTCCTAACGTTCAGGAATTCCGCTGCTTCATCAAGCATCTCTCCGGTACACTCGTAGCTCTTCAGGGCCTTTACACGTGCCTGCCGAATCATGGTGGCGACGATGCTGTGGGCCAGCCTGCCGCCGTAGCCTTCTTCCTTGATTAGGTAACTGGCCAGTTCTGTCGCACAGCTGTAGCCTGATCGCACGATGCTCTTCATCCGCTCTTTCTGTGGGTGTATGTGCTTCAGGTTCAGTTCAAAACGCCGGATTGCCATCCGCGCTTCTTTGAAGACTGCAGGAACGGATTGGAACGGCATCCAGGCGGCTGGAAGGACATCGCCATGGAATTCGCCCTTGAGCTGCATGACGCACTTGAACGTGTCGCCGATAACACTTGAGCAGTCGACCCTGACCTGTTCATAGTGGGACGCACTGTCACATTTTTGGGGCATAAAGGAGCTCATACCACAGTAGCCCGGCTCAATCCGGAACATGTCGATTTCGTCCATGCAGAAGATGTAGAAGTTGGTGCTCCAGCGGCTGATGTGCAGAGCCAGATTTGAGAGTGCGAACAGCACGGCATAGCTGTGGTCCTGGGTTGCCTCACAGTCGTATGTTGCCTCGAGCACACCATCCATGCCTAGCAGGTCTGCCATGAGCTGCCGGTCGACATTCCAGGTTGTCCCCGAGGTTGAGCCGCAGCCGCCGGAGTTCTGGTTGACCAGGTGATAGCCGTGCTCGAGCTGGACCAGCGACCGGTCAATGCAGTCGAACACCGACACCAGCATGTGGGCCAGGGTCATGGGCTGGCCTTGGTTCATGTGAGTATGCGCGACCATCAGCGCGTCCAGGTTCTCAAGAGCCATCGCATGAACGGTACGCATCAATGACAACACATCCTCGAACAGCTCCAGGATGGAATTGCGCATTTTCAGTCTGGACATCGGCTCCTGAAGCGTACGCCCGTAGTTGATCGTGCTGGCCAGATCCATGTCGTTGTCGAGGGTCTTCAGGACACGCTCTTCCCCGGAGGGTCCAGCCGGGTTGTGCCAGTTCTTCCACAGAGCTTTCAGGAGCTTGGCGGCCGTTTCTTCGTCAATCTCGCCACCGCGGTAAAGGCAGACCACCCAGGCGACATCACACTGGGATGACTCAGGCACTCGGCCATCAAACACAGAGCATGTCTTCTGGATTTCGCCCATATCCCTGTAGTACAGAGGCGGAGAGGCCATTGCATGGAACCTGTGGTCCGTCCGCCGGGCATATTCCTCGTCAAAGAACGTCTCCATTCCGACAAAATCACGCATGGGAAAAACTCCTGGTTGGCAATTGGCGGTGAGTGTATCGTGCTCTCTGTGAGACACGAAGCTACCGTGGTGGGCGAAGCTGTGCAAGGCAAGGGGAGCTCCGACTGACCCCAAGCTTGCCCTTGTACGGCGAGCGGCCCACCGATCGCCAGAGAGAGATGCCTTCCGGAGCCCGTGCACTTGACATACCGTGCGGCCTACAAGAGCGAGTAGCTCCCGCCCGTTCCTGGCAACCGGCAGAGAGGTATGGAGGCTGCTTTGCGTGTCCCCCATTTCTGTCCGCTTACCGTTGACTTCCAACGCAGACCACAATACAGGTAATGGTACAGAACGAAGGTAGGACCGGCTCCGGAAGGCATGGGAGCTCCGAGACCATGCAGTTCCCGCCGGTGGACGTGCGGCGCGCCGCCATACACGTTTCATCGAGCCAGTCCACCATCGCGAAGTTCCCGGCACGCTGCTCATTGGCGGCTCTCTTCTGCCACCTCCTGAGCAGTCGTTTTGGTGGCGTGTGGGGCAGGAACGGCGAGTCTCATACGGCTTCTCATGCTCCTTGCCCGTCGAGGAGGATGCTCTTCGATGCGGACCGCACATGGTGGCCTGTGGAATCGGCGAGACACCTGCCGGCGCCACGTACCCGCCGGCAGGCACGACGCATCCTGCCCAATACCAGGTAGGTGGTTAGCGGTTCGGCGGGGATTCTCTCTGCGTAGCCGTTGGGGGCATTCCGTGGTGACACCAAACGTTGAGAGCTCCTTGTCGGTGGTGTCTCTCAATGTTGCCGCCGGCCACGACATTGGAAGGACGGCTACACTGTTGCCTAACCTAGTGTGGTGACACGCAAATACACTTACATATGCACAAGCTATCCCGGCATACCAGGTGCGCTCGGGCTCGCGGGAAGAGGCGATTGAGGATCTCACCTCTTCCAGTCAATGCAACCCTCGCGTTTCTCGAGATCGACTTCCACGCTTGCGTGGTGGAAGTCACGGCGAAAGGTCCATCCGGCCGGATCGGTGCGGACGTAGTCACCCGCGGGGTTCCCCAATGGTCTATTCAATTCCGGATGGTCACACAGTGGGCCCGTTCTCAGTTCCCAGCCCCACCCGTACTGGAAGTACGACTGTTCCTGCGCGCCGATCAGGAATGCCGCCAGGTAGTAGCCGATGCGCTTTCTGGAGATTGCTTCGAGCGTGGCGTGCTTCGTGGTGCCGGCTTTGGCCTCGGGCGGGGCATGTAGGTACAGGTCATCATGTTCGACACCGATTCGCCAGACGGTGCTCTTCCCAGCTTGAGCGATTGTCCTCATCAGGGCCCAATCCTCAACGATCTTCTCCTTCGAGATCAGCTCGGCATTGTAGTGTTCGAACATGAACGCATCCCCGATCTCAAAGAGCTTCGGAATGTGCGCAGCATTGTTAAGCAGGAGGACCTTGTCTTCCCCGATCTCCTTCTTCGCCATCCGCATCATGAGTGCGTGCGCTTCGGCGACCTCATCCGCCCTCTCCGGCCTGAGCCAGGAAAACCCGTGTATCTGATCGACGAAGAGACCGTCTGCCCCTGCCTCCCGCACAAACGCTCCAACAGTCTCCACCCACCAGGCCCGTAGTTCCGGGTTGAGCACATCGAAGTAGTGGACATGATCGCTCTCGCGGTACGCCAACTCCCCGGTCTCAGGATCGGTGAGCAGAAAGGACTTGTAGGTCGCGTTCTCGGGTCTGTGGATTTCAGTTCGGTAATCGAAGACCTTCGAGGGTGAAACAAACGGATAGGCGTAGGCGGAATTCAGATAGACCAGACACGTCATCTGCGGTTTGGCCGCTTTGAACTGGTGGATTGCATGCTTCGCCCCAAGGTCGGCTGCACCGAGTTCTCCGATGCCGTGCTGCTTCTCGACGCAGATGAAGTCGGTGGTCTCTGCGATCACACTGACTTCTTGCTCCGTGAACAGTCTCGCATCGGCGAACATTTGGTACACGGGCACTGTGTCCCAGGAGAACGGGGGGTAGACTTCCGGAAATCCGTGCTCAGTCATCAGAGCGTCGTCCTTTCTTGGCGCTATCGACAGCATTCCAAGGCATCATTTCGCGAACACGCTGACCGTGTGAAAACGGCAGGTTCCGGGTCTGCCCGGCGTGCCCGCGTAGTCCGTCCAACTCCCGCCTGCATCCAGCTTGCCCAGTCGCAGTCGTTCCGGAGCCCCTGGCAAGCCTCTTCGCGAGAGTCGTCCAAGCAGAATCCACGGTGAATCGGCGCCATCCCGTACCAGAAGGTGGACGAATTTTCGGTCCAGCAGAATGCGCAGGAATGTGGACATTTCCCCATAGGCCCCGTTCAGGATCCGCGTTTCTTTGCCGGCGTGTGCCTCGAATGCCCTCTCGGCGGAGCGTAGGTTGAGCTTGGCGGTCTGGCCGTTCTTCCAGACGAGTGCCACCCCGGGCCCCCATGTCTTGCCCTGGTCACTGTCGGGTGCGAACTCCACTTCCACGGCCACGGTCTTCGCGGGCAGGGCACACTCGATCCCGGCATGGGCATTCGCGGGCGCGGTGACCTGAAACGCCGCCCCGAAGGCCTGTGCGCTCGCGCCGCCCTTGTCAGATGCGAAGACCTCCCAGTGCGCTTCCAGAACGGGCGTACTGAAGGGATCGCGGAACGCTTCGACCAGCACGGCCTCCGCGCCCTTTGCCTTGCTGACTTCGCGTGGCGTCTCATCCAGGACCAGGAAATGTCCACACCCGGGGGCAATCGGTAGGGAATCGACGGGGCACCACACCTCTTCGAACTGGAAATCGGGAATGTCAGGCGCGTACAGCATCGCCTTCTGCTCGTCAATCCCAAGCTCGTGCCAGTCGATCTGAAGCGACACCTCCACGGTTCTGTCAGCCCAGCTGGCGATGGCCAGGAGCGCGTAGTTCGTGCCGCGATAGACCGTGACCGGAACATCTACATGGTTTGTCTTCACCGGACTGTCGGGAGCAAACCAGCCGAACATCTCCGTGTCCTGGATGCCGTATGTGTCCCACGCTTGCCAGATTGCAGACGGGTTACCGGACCAGCTCTTGCGGGCCACTTCACCAAAAATCAGGCCGCGCCAGGGGTCGACGTTTTGCAGCATCTCGCTCATGACTCCGAAAGGCAAGCCCGACATTTCTACCAGCCAGTAGTCCTGATCGACAGCGTTGCAGTTGAACCCCTCGCCAATCCAGAGACGGTCGAAGTAGGGCAACAGCTCCATGTAGAGATTGAGGTTGTTGTCGTAGCCGGCATGGCTATTGAAATGGCACCACGTGTGGAAGTCGATGAGCCGCCCGGGCTTGCGGTCGAGGATGCGGCGGGCCCGGCGCAAACTGCGCGCGTCCAGCGCGGTGTCGTCGATGTAGATGCCATCAATATCTGCCTGTTCGACCAACCAACGCAGCCCCTCCAGGTAGAAGTTGTTCCAGCGCGAATCGGGTGTCGTGAGCACGGACAGGTCCCATTCGGCTTCGGGCAGTTTGATGTGGTCCACCCACGCCGGGATGAACTCCCGACCGAGATTCTCGATCAGCCATGGGTGGGGACCTTGCTTGTGAATAAGGGTGCGTGCATCTGCTCCGGGACCGGGCTGGATGATCTCACCATGCAGGCTGTGCAGCGCGTGCAGTTCGGCCATGTTCTGGGTAATCTCGCGGGTTGTGTAGTACGGCCTGACCTTCATGCCCTTCTCGTGCGCCTGCTTCACCAGGGCGCGGAGCTGCGGCATGTACGCATCCGCGTAGGGATAGTTGATGAAAGGCAAGATGGCGTGGGCCTGGTGCACGTTGAGGACATTGGCATCGTGTTCCGGATCGGCTTCCGCCACCACCTTGTTCAGGAATGTCGGGTCATTCCGCCTGGGGTGTGGATGGTCAAAACGCACGGCCCACTGCTTCTCGGTGTCGATCGGCCGGAACGGCGTCAGGTAGAAATCGGCGATGAAGGTCAGCGTTTCGCCGGCTTCCATTGTGCGCGGCCCGCAATAGGCCTGCATGGTCACCTGCCCCTTCTCAGCCGGATTCACCCGGACGCCACCTTTCCCCGCGTTTCCCCAGGACTCCGGCATGAGCAACGGGCGGAAGTGGTAGTAGATATTGACCAGCGGGCGCCGGTAGTTGGCCCCCTTGAGACGCACCATGAGCCCCGCGTTCACCGCACCCATCCAGAGACTGTCCTGGCGCTTCTTCTCAGGCTCCCATTTCCAGGACAGCGGCTTGTTCATCCTGCGTCCACCACGTTGGTTCAACCCCATCGCGTAAGTGGCGGCCGACTCGTGCCACGGGACATCCAGGCGGACATCCCTGAGATCCAGGTCGCGTGAGGCCGTCAGTGCAATGGCGAGCGATCCCGATCCGGTGTAATCCAGCTGTCCGGTGATGTCGGCCCGTAAGCCGTCTGCCTCCAGGACAGCCGCCCAACGGGCCTCGAGATCGTCATGTTCAAGGGCGCCGAAACGGGGCGTCCAGTCTATCGTGCCGCGGGTATCCTCAATACTCAACGTGAAAGGGGCAGCGAGCACGGGGTGGCCAATCGTCCCGATGCGAGTATTCGAGGGCGTGAAGAAACTCCGGATCTGTTGCGGCAAACCGTTTTCCCCGATGACGAGTTCCCGGCCGAGAACGCGGATCGTCCGACGCTCAGTCTCGACCGGTTGGTAGGGGGCGGTGACGGTCGGTTCGCTGCCCACGGTAGAATCCAGCCAACGCAGGCGGGACAGGCTGCTCGCCGAACTCTCGCCGCGATCGTGCACGACATCGCCCTGCACCGAGAGCTCGAGAGCGATGTGCGTCGCTGATCTGTCACCGAGACCAAGAATGGCGTCTCCCGTGTAGTCGCCCTTGGCGGCTTCCGGCACATCAATGCCGACCCACAGCACCTGTGTCTCGCCCGCCTTGACGCGGATCTTCTTGATGAACGGGCGGCCGTCATAGTTGAGCCCTCCAAGACTGAGGCAACGCAGGGCAGAGGCAGGAATCTCACCCGCTTTTCCGGTGAGTGGGGAGAACGCCAGAGAGAGTGTCCCGGCATCTGTCTGTGGGACGACGACAATCTGGAACACAAAGAACTCCCCCGGACGCGCAATTCCCGAGAAAGAGGGCGACGCGGGAGCTCTCACGCCAGCCGGATCCTCAACCACACGCCAGGGATTCTCCCGCGGTGCGGTGAAGACCTTGGCACTCGCTTCTCCAGCCGTACCGATTGCAGCGAGGGAGCCCAACAGAATTGACAGTGTTTCATTCATTTTCACGCATCCACGCCCTGCGTTGCTCGTCCTACCGCAGGATGGTCAGTGCAGCTGGCACGGAAGTGATCCTGAGGTCTGGGACGGTGATGACCCCCTCGGCATCAGCGGTCACGCTCCCTGTCAGATCACCAAAGCTCCAACTGACTGCCTGTCCGGGCTTGACCTGCATGGCCTGGATCCGCCTCACAGACACATCCGCGGTCGCTCCGGACGGGATCGTGAATCGGGTCTTCACGTCCTTGGAGGACACCAGGTAGAGTGACAACTCGAGCTTGTCTGCGGTGTCCGCAAGGGTCTTCCAGCGGAAAAAGGCATTGACCTGCCCGGCCCCCTCATTGTCGAGGTGGTCAGGCCAGGGCAGGGCGTCATTGCATGACGCGTTGGTGAAGACCGCGTACGCTTCGTCTTTCCTGATGTTCAGCCAATCGAGGGAATTGATCAGGTCGTTGACCCGCATGATCCGGGCATGGTTGTTGGCGTGGCCAAACGGGCCCCAGTACAAATAGAGGGGGTACTTCCGTCCATTCATGCCCTGAGCAAACCGCTCGTGCCCTTTGGACCAGTGATCGTTCTGTCCGGAATAGTCGATCACTACAGGCGGATCCGGCAGTGTGACGCCGTCCGGAACGCCCTTCGGGGGGAGATACATGCGGTCGCAGACGTGCTCAACTCCGGCCGGCACGTTGGCCTTGATCGCGGCAAAGAGCTCACCGTGGCGTACGCCGATGCCAAGCGTGCCGCTGCCTCCCATGGAGTTGCCGCACAGATAGACCCGATTAGGATCGATTTCATACGTCTCGATCACCCACTTCACCGTACCAATCACGCGTTTCTCGGTCGGCCCGAGTTCCCCCCCGGAGTTCTTCTCCATACTGTCTGCCACACGCGGGTGCATGCCACCCCACCACCAATCTCCCTTGTTGGCGCGGCAATCGAGGTAGAGCGCGTAGAAATCGTCCGGGGAGCGATAGATGTCGTGGTTGCCGACTTGGGCTGTACACTTCACAGCCGACCAGACACTGTGTCCGGCGGAGTGCAGGACCACATAGAGCGGGGCCTGCTCACGATCGATTTTCGGGTGAACGACGATGAATGTGTCATCCTGGTACTTCCTGTAGCCCCATTCCTTCCTCGGGCCGTGGCGAAAGACCTCTGTTGTCCTGCCAGCGATTTCGACCTTGGCAGGAGGCCAGTTCTTGTCGCCCGCATGAAGCTGCAATGCTACCACCAGAAGAAGCGCGCGAACGAAGCTCTTCATTGCTGTCTCCCTGTTTGATGAACGGTTGTGCCCAGTTGATTTTTGTCTTCTTGTGCACAACGCTTCTCGGTTTCGTGCTTTATGTCTTTTGCCAGGCTCTCCCGGCAAACAGACTATTCTTGTACAGACACTTCGGAAGTGGGACGTGAGGCGGCGGGAGCT
>JABHEG010000201.1 GCA_018676675.1 Lentisphaerota bacterium | reverse complement strand
CGCGGACGATGTGGGCATGACCGGGAAGCCGCCGGCCGGAGTGGATGAAAAGACGTGGAAAGCTCGGAAGTCGGTCACCAATCTGGCGAGCACTCGGAGGCTGGACCTCATTCTCAGGCAGAATTCCGCCATGGCCCATGCGGTGGGCCGCCGAGAGGTCTCGATGCAGCCGGCTGTGCGACAGCGGTGGCCGTACTTCCGCTATTTGGCCCGCATGGATGGGCGGCAGCGCGCGACGCACGGCCGCTACAACAACCTGGTGCTGCCGAAGCAGCATCCGTTCTGGCACACGCACACGGGCCCGTGGGACTTCGAGTGCCGCTGCGATGTCGAGGACGCGGACGAAGCCGAGGCCAAGGAGTACGGCAAGGGGCAAGTGGCGGGCACGAAGATCCACAACCCGGCCACGGGGCAGACGTTCGAGGATCTGCCGAATGAGAGCGGCTTCGAGTTTGATATCGAGGCGGCGTTGGCTGGGGATCCTGAGAACTTTGACTGGGGCCAGATCAAGAATGCAGTGCTGCGAGAGAAGGTGAGGAAAGCTGTGGCGGCCGGCCCCGCCAAGAAGAAGTCGCAGGCAGCGGGAGGGGAACAGGCTCTGGGCCTGGCACGCCGTGCTGAGCTGGATGACGCCATCACCACCGCCGGCATCAAGCACAAGGGGCTGGCACAGGAGACGCCGACGGCCTTGCTCGAGAAGCTCGATGTCTTGCCTACCGTGACCACGGGGAAGCTGGCAGGGCACAAGCCCGGCTTCTATATCCCCGAAGCCAACTTCCTGAACGTCGCGAAGACGAAGAGCGCCTGGGCCGGAACCCGGGCCTGCTTCCATCACGAGTTCGGCCATCACGCTCACCACCGGTTGAAGATCGCGACACGCTTGGGCGTGGATCCGGCGTTTCGCGAGGCCTACAAGGCTGACCTGGATGCGTACATTGACCGTGTCGGGGCCGAGAACATGCCGACGGCAAAGGGCCAGTGGCGGGCAAAAGACCTGCACCTCGAGACGCTGGGGATCACTGAATCCTGGGACAACCTGGACAACGAGAGAAAGCACCGCGTTGTGCAGTTCTTCGACAGCATCGCCGGGATGTCCAACGGGCGCTATGGTTTCGGGCATGCGAAGAGCTACTGGGGAGGGAGCAAAGGGGCGTCGGAGACCTTCGCCAACTGCTACAGTGCGGCCGTGAACGGCTGGCAGGAATTCGAGAAGGACTTTCCGTCCACGATGTCTTACGTGAAGGGAGTGATCGGACTATGAGCAGGAAAGAAGACCTCAACAAGGCGTGGGAACGGGCATTCGATGCCTATGTCGCGGCGTTCGGCGATGAGCCGAGCGTCAACATGGAACTGGGGCAGGAAGAGGCCACGCGGCAGATCGAAACAGCGGTGGCGTCCGGCAAGCCTCTAGCCGAGTGGAATCTTGATGAAGTGGTCGACGGGGATGATGAGTAGCGAACGAGGATCAGGGAAAGGGACCTACCACATGGAAAAGCCGAGTGGCAATGAAGTACTAGGCGAGCTCTTGCCGTGCCCATTCTGCGGTAGCTCCAAGGTGGAGCTGAAGAAAAACGAGTTCTTCATGGGATGGAGCGGCTCGTGCCGAGAGTGCGACTGCGAAGGTCCATACAAAGCCTATGAGTTCGATACCGACGAGGAGGTCACCAAGAAGGCCGCGACAGATGCCTGGAATGCGAGACCAGAGCCGAGTGGGCCTGCTGTCGCTGGCGCGGTATGCCCTCACTGTGGTCTCATGGGGATACAGGGATACGACAAGCCTGATTTGAGTTGTCCGCGATGCAGGAAGAGCGTCGTGCTGAGCGAGGATGATGGCGACGAGTAACGAACTGTGAGGAAAGCCGTCCTGGGCGCAGTGATTGGCGTCCCTAGCCCAGGACGGCAGCCCCTTCACCGCTTTCAAAGACAGAGAACCGCCTTTTTCAGTTCAGGAGCCAGAAGAGAATATGCCAGAACAAGCCCAACGCACAACCCCTTTCCGTCTGGCTGCAGAGTGGCTGCAGGGCTTCGGCAACACGATTGCACTGGGGTTGCATGACCTCGCGGAGATCGCACAGGATGCGGCGGAAACGGTTGTCCAGGACGCCCAGGGCGTGCCGATCGCCTGGCGCCTGTTCGCCTTCAGGCCGTTCACGATCACGCGCAGCGGGGAGACGATGCAGGGGGAGTTCACTGAGGCGGCCGCTGATGCGATCATCGCACACTTCCGGCAAAAGGGGGAACGGGTTCCCCTGGACAGCAAGCATTTCCTCTTCCGTCTGGCTCAGAAGCATGGCGTCTCCGAAGCCGAGGTGCTGAACCTGATCCCGGACGGTCGGGGGACGTTCGGCTTCGCGAACCTCGAGAAGCGGGGG
>JABHEG010000015.1 GCA_018676675.1 Lentisphaerota bacterium | reverse complement strand
AATAGGGTAATACGATAGCAATAGAAAAGGACAATCGCGGAAGGCTATGGGGGACAGGAGTTTGGCGCGCGCGCTCGGGGCGGAAAGGTGTACTACGGACCCAATCTACAGTAAACTACCGCTAGACAGGCATACAGAGCGGGGGAATTTCCTCTCTGGAACCGTTTCACGGGCTGCGGTCACCCCTTCATCGCCGACCCTTACACCGGCTCCCTCTACCCACCCAACCTTCTGTTCGTCGCACTGCCCGTGTCATGCGCCCAGCGTCTGGCTCTGGTCCTCCACATCTCCCTGGCAGGGTGTGGGATGATCGCCCTGGCCCGACTGTGGAAAGTGCGCCGCGCAGGAGCGCTGTTGGCAGGAATCGCGTTCGCCTTGAGCACCACCCTCGTGGCCATGCTGGAGTTCCACAACATCCTCTTCCCGGTCGCATGGGGCCCTCTAATCATGTTCCTTGGCTGCCGCTTGCTGGATGCCGATCTGCTGGAACCAACGGAAAGAACGGGGTTCGAATCGGTGTTTTGGCGCTGTTGGCCCACCGCCTTCTGTAGCGCCCTGGCACTGGCTCTCTGCTATCTCGCAGGTAACCCGCAATACGTTCTGTTCCCGGTCATCGCGGTGTTCAGCTATGGCGCGTGTCGGGCAATCATGTTGGGAGAACGCAGACGTGCCACGCGCGCCTTGGCCCTCTTCGGAGGCTCAGGCCTGTTGGCCCTCATGCTCTGTGCACCTCAGATTCTGCCGTTCATCGAGTTGCTGAAGCACTCGATTCGGTCAGGCGAAATTGACGCAGGAATCGCGGGGGCATCGGTCCACCCATTCCACGCCCTGACCATGCTCTTTCCTTTGGCAGCAGGCACCCCAGGAGGAGAGGGAGCCTATTGGGGACGCTCAGTCTTCCAATTCTGGCTCGGCACCATGTATGTCGGGATCGTCCCCCTGATTGGCTTCCCGATGGTGTTCTCGGGGCTCTTCCCTGAGAGCCCGGATCCGCAGGTTCAGGAACGGCGCTGTCGAGTCGTTTTCTGCCTGTGTGCCATCGCCGCGGGCGCGGCTCTGGCCGCCGGCTCGTATCTCCCATTCTACGGCTGGGGCCACCGCTGGCTGCCGGGCTTTGACCGCGTCCGCTGGCCCTCACGTTTCCTGCTCTGGGTGACGACATTCGTTCCTCTGCTCGGAGCCATGGGCCTGGAGTGCCTCTGCCGTGACCGGGAACAAGGGAAACGTCCAGCTCGACTGTTCTGGGGCACGATCGTTGGTGCTACAGCCGCCCTGCTGCTCGCTGGCGCAACGGCAATAGTCCCAACTTTTGGGATGGCCATTTTGGGGCTCTACGCCGGGGCCGCGCGTGTTGCCTCCGAACGCGTGGACCTTCTTCAAGCCGATTGCGGGCGGGTCGCGATTGTCCTCGCCCTGGCCACGGGGGCCATTCTAGTGCTAAGCCGGGTGCAACGCCCCCGAGTCAGACTGGCCGCGATGGCCGCATTGGTGACACTGGCCGGAATCGACCTGCTGCTCGTCGGTCGGCCTCTGCAGCCCCTGAGCGGCGTGGACATCTACCAGTACGAGCCGCCCTCCCTCGGCGAGCTCAAAACTCACGTATCAAGCGATGGTCCCGGACGCGTGCTCTCAATCTACGGCCCGAACCAGTACCACCTCTACGGTGTGAGTGATCCTGCCGTCTATCGGCTGGCCCGAGCGGTCGGGGTTGGGGACACGCTCGGGCAATCAGACATCGAGTCTGCCTGGCGTAGCAGCCTCTCCCTGAGCCGCTACTCCTACATCCACGACATGCTGCCAACGGCGGATGACCGAACCGTGATGCGATTGCTGCGAGCGCTGAATGTGCGCGGCGTGATCACTGGTCCGCCCTGGGCCGAGCTCATCGCATCCCCGAGTCAACCCCTGTGGCAAATCGTCGAGATACCCGACGCCCTGCCTCGTGCCCTGCTGGTGTCGACGTGGCGCACCGTGGACAGCTTCAAGGACGGGTTGTCCCTTCTGAGCGGGGGGGATATCGACCTGAGCAGGGAAGCTCTGCTCGAGCCTCTCCCCGGCACCACTCTTCCGCCTGCGAGCGGAGGCGCTTCTCCGGGGAACGTCAAGAGCATCGACTACTCGGTGAATGGCGTCGTGATCCGTGCCCATGCCGAACGCGCCTGCCTTCTGGTCTTGAACGACACTTGGTTCCCGGGCTGGCAGGCAACAGTCAACGGCGTTCCGGAGCCGGTCATCCGAGCAAACCTGCTCTTTCGGGCCATCGCTCTACCTCCCGGGGACTGCGACGTGGTGTTCCGCTACTCCCCACGTCCCTGGCGCGTGGGAATCGCCTTCTTCGCTGTCGCATGCGGCCTAATGGCTGCCCTTACGGTCATGTCTGTACAGCGCACGCGCGCAGTCAGATCCCCGCAGGATGGCCATGCCTCACCCCCATAGGAAACGGGCACCAATGACGTCAGGGGAGGACGTGCTTTGGCGGGCATTTTTTCAATCCCGCTCTTCTGTCCCCCAGACAGACTCCAACGTCCGCACAATCTCATCCACGAGCAGTTGGCCGCCCGGAAGACCTACCTTGTTATCCCGTACGTTTCCACCATAGTGGCCCGCTTTGACGGCCCGTTCGGTGGGCAGATAGAGAGCCGGATTCCCTTCATCCTGTCCCAAGAGCTGCACGGTGAAAGTCTGCCGCGCCGGAGACCGTTGCTGTATGCGCAGTCCGTAGTCCAGGTAGATCTCAAACGGGACCATGGCCATGGCAACGTCCCCGATGCGCAACACGTGGATCTCTGCTGCATAGATGGGACGATCAACCTGTCGATCGAATCGGTCCACGACTTGCTGATTGTAGACGACATGGCTGTGGCACGAGGTAAAGGCCGGATCCACCGGGTCCGGAGTCATCTCAGCCATGCGACCACGCGCGGCGTCGGCTTCCACACGGCACAGACGGGCCTCTTCCGCGGTGACCATTCGGCAAGGCAGATCCAGCGACCTCCAGGTGTGGAAGAAGGGCACGTTCTGGCGCATGTCACCTAGACACGCCGGGAGGGCATCATCCACGGCGGCGGCCAGGCGCATCGCGATGAGCTGGCACTCAGCGGACGTCACTTCGGAACAGCGTGGTGGCAGGTCCGGCGAGGACGTGAGTCCTTTCAGGTGCAGCATGCGGAGGTGTGCTGCGGCCTGAAGCATGGGATGGGGAGACTGGTCGCCGGCCATGGCACACTGAGCGAGAACAAACACACCGTCACCATGCCGTGTACGAATCTCGCAACGGGTGTCGTGCCAGAAATCCGCCGAGAGATAGGACTCGCTCTCCCGGGACTGAGCCGGCGTGGCCACATTGACGATCATCCCGGTCAGTTCACCCTCGAGATCGTGCGTGAAGAGCAGGTTGACCGTGTGGTCCGTGCCACCCTCCATATGCCTGAAGGCAGGTGTGGCGGTAGGCCCATACATTCTCCCCGTACCATCCTCGTAGTGGACTCGCCGGTTGTGAGCAACAGCGGCCGTCGAAGCCCCCCACGATAGCTGGCTGGGTGTCCTGCCGGCCCAGGCTTGCTGGATGGTATCGGCCATCTTCCGGGCCATGAATACGGCGTATTCCGAGGCAGGTGGGACGCCCTCCGGAAGCTCCTCTGGATACCAGAAATCATGCTGACAGGGCGCCGTGTGAGTGTGAGTGGCAAAGACGCAGACTGCCTGCGGGGCGAGTTCGGGCAGCTCCGACCTCAAATGACCCCGGCAAGCCTGCATGACCTCATCCACGAGATACGCCCCATCCACGGAGACCAGAATGGCCTGTCCCGCCCTGCCCTGTCCGCTGTCCAAGGCCAAGGCTGTGCACGTCAGAGGGTCGTGAACGCCCGTTGACACACGGACATGGAACTGGCCCTGTACGCGGACCTTGCCCATTGGGGTGATGTCTTGCATGGCCCACCCGATGGACAAGGGTGCGCATCCCGTCAGAGCTCCATCTGCAGATTGCATGGCGCGTTCCTTCCACTGTCAGCCAATCCACTGCCACACTGTGCATACTCCACGGACGGCTCCGCAACCTGTGCCCAGATGGGCTCAGCACGTGTGGGTCACGGGTTCGCGGCCGCAGGAGTCTCCGCCTGGACCTTCTCCAGGAATGTCTGCGCGTGCGGCGTGCGAAACCGACACTCGACCGAACCAGACCAGTCGTCGTGGAAGGCAGCCGCATCGAAGCTCACATGAAGGACTCCCTCACTGGGAACGGAGATGTCAAGTTGACTCAGGCGCTCGTCACTCAGCGGCACGTTGATCACTGGCCGCGAGAAACTGAAAGCCGCGAATCGCGCCTCTGTGACCACAACCGACCCCGCAAACCCCGCTTTCTTGTACCAGTGGTACCGCCCGGGGGCGCGGAACTTCCTCAGCGTGATCGTCCCGCGGATGCCCTCGTCAGACACCACGATGCCTTCTCTTTCAAGGATCGGGATCATCTTCGTGGGCAATTTGCCCAAACCGAAAAGTGTATAGAACAAGCTCTTGCGCATGCTGGAACCTACTCCGACATCACCGGCAGTTTCAGGACCCGACTGAACCCCAGCGGGTGTTGACAGGGAAGACAGCCTGCAAAGGCTCGGGGCAGCTGCTTCCGATGGATTCCGGAACGTGAGGGCGCCTCGTAGCCTGCCAGCCAGGCCGTCAGCGAGAACCGAGCGGCGGACGCGCCCTCAATGTCAAGGGTCAGCGTAAACTGTCCACCGTCCGGCACGCCGATAGCGTAAAAATCAGGCAACTCTCCGCACGAGAGGTCCAGGTTCATGCGTTCGCCGTGCCCCGGATTGCCGCGGGGAACGTGGGTAACCGGCAGCGCGTAACCTGAAGCTGCCCCCTGGTAGCGAGACGAGTACGCCTGCAACCGGAGAGGGATTCCGCCTGCCCACTCAATGCTGAGCTGGACTTCCAGCTCTCGCATACGGTAGGGGGACTGCACGTGCCACTGGAACCGAACGCCGTTGGGAATCTCTGACCGGGCATTCCAGAGACAGGCCATTTCGGCAATCCGCTGTACCGGGTCTACCGCGGGTTGGACGGACCGGACTGTCTCCGAAGCAGGGAACCGGGCCAGGCAACCTGACTCACTCTCCTCGACCATGTGCGCTGTGTCATAGCTCCAGGTGCCGGCACGCGCCGTCAGAATGAGGACCCTGACCTCGTGGGCCGCCATCGTGATCCCTCCAGCCAAATCGACGGTCTCGTAGTGCGGGTAGAACTGAAGCGCGTGGACCACTGGGTGAGTCACCAGAGTCACGGGATCAAAGTGGATCTCCTGGGGTATCGGCAGCGGGTTACGGATCAGGCACCATGACCGGTCAGCTCCAGGCTGCAGAAACCCGTAGATTTCTCCCCGTCCCGGGTTGCCGAGGATCATGCGCCCACGGGGCACGAAAATCCGGTTCGCATTGGCCCGACAGAACTGCATGATCTGCCTAAGGCTCTCCACCTGCCACGGCTCGAGCGACTCGGGCATGAGCGTGAGAGGCAAATAGGTCGCTCCGCGCATGAAACACAGCCAGATGGTGTTCACCCACGAGGCGGGGTCCTCACAGAACGGGTTCCGCAGGGAGTCGGGGAACTCATGATGGTCAAAGCAGTCCAGCGGAACGGGTGTTCGATCCCGTTGCAGAATGGCGTAGTACATGAGATCACGATGCGTGCTGGCCGCGTCGCGCTGCGTCCTGCTCGGCAAAGCGGCGAACTCCGAGTCCCCGGAATCCGCTAACCAAACGTGATTCGCCTCAGGCAACCACCACGGAGAAGGCCACCACCCGTTCCTGATGATCACGCCGGCGTTGGCCGCGCGCAGGGCACGCCCGATCCGGAAGAAGGCGTCCAACGTTGCCTGGCGAACATGGTTCCGGGTCGGGTACTTCACGACGAAAGACAAGTTGGTGGCGCACTCATTGTCCCAGTCAATCTTGAGATGACAGGCCCCGACGTGAGTAACCAGAGCCTGCAGGCGTGCGGTGAGAAGACGTTCGAGCTTCCCGTCCATCATCACGCCGTAACCCTCACCGCAGTAGGTCGAACTCACGCCCCCGCCGACCTCGATGCCCAGCGCTTTGAGACACTCGGGATCAATACCCATCGGCCCGTTGTGGCTGACCCACAGACTGAGCGAGCTGCCCATTCCTTCGGCTAGGCGACGCAGTTTGAGCAAGCCAACATCCCCCTTCACATCACGCTTGGATTCGAGAACGGTCTGTCGGTCATTCCAGCCGGCGTCGAGGGTAAACGCCTCCGGCACGAGCCCCAGATCCGCAAAAGCCTCGAAGAACGCCTCGTAGGCGGGCAGAGCCACCTGGTATTCCCGGTCCCCGAGATAGGGATCGGACCAGAAGGTCCCGAACGCGACAAACGGTTTTGGCAGGACGGGCAACCGGATCGAGTCGAGGTAGTCGGCGAACGTGGTGCGCCCCCCATCTGACCATCCGAACACGGCAGACACACTGCCGAGAACACCGCCTTCCCACGTCGGATGATGGAACAGACGGACGTCCTGCCCATCTTCCGTGGCCGTGACCTCGTTGAATCCGGCAGGATGCTCGAGCCCCACAAAGAACCGTTCCCCAATGAGTGGATACCCGCACCCCGGCATCCCTCCCGAGCTCTCCTCATCGCTCTGCTGTGTCGCGACCGTTTGGGTTGCCACGTAGCCGCACCGACACAGCTCATCCGCAGGCAGGCGCTGTCGGTCGACCTCAACCCAGTCGGGAGTCGACAACGAGAGAGAATCGGTGCGAACCGTTAGTCGCTTGGTGAACCAGCGATTCCTCCCCAAAGTGACCGATATCTCGAAGTGAAGGTCGTCGACCACAAACACCTGCGACAGTGTCTTCTTCGAGACCGAGACCGGCCCCGCAGGCTCCACGGGATAGATGGCCTTCCCTTCAAGCCCCAGCCCAATCGCTGGCCAAGCCAACCGGAGTTTCTCACCAGTGTCTTGACGAGTGACTGTCAGTCGACCGTCGTTCACATGCAGAGCCAGATAGCTGTTCTTGATCGACATCGTGAGCCACACCTCGTTCATCTGCCGGTCCCCTCGCCCAAAGTAAACTCCACCCCCCCGAATGTCGAGGGCTCGCGAGGGTCCTCTTGATGTCCCGAATGGCAACGGGTATGCTGCAACCAGCGCCCGGGAATGCCGTGACGCATTCCGGCCGTTGCCCACATACCCCAGAGAGTCTCGCAGCGTGAAGGAGGTCGTCTGGGGAGAACTCCAAACAACCCGTGCGGCCGGCGCCTTTGGCCTCGTCACGCGTCGATATCGATCCAGACCGGGCTGGTCCAGGCGAAGGCGCCCCGGGCTCGGGCCAGGTTGTGGGGATAGCGACCGTCGTAGCCGTCGAACACACGATAGGAGTTCTCAGCGGCATCGATGTTGTAGGAGGGGTCTCCGAACAGCTTGATCTGCAGAAAGTAGAAATGGTTGCCGGGAAGCACCCCTTCGTCTGGAACAACAAGAGAAACACTGTCCCCGCAGTTCTCGACCGCGTGAATGCTCCGCCCATCACGCAGCAGTTCAAGCCGCTCGATGGCCCGTGGAGCGCGCACTTCTGCCTGGATGACGGGTACTCTCGAACACTTCGCTTCCTCGCCGACGAAGGCCCCCTCAACCCGAAAGTCAATCCAGATGGGGAACCCCTGAGTGGCCACGAGCCGGCGCGCACGGTAAGCATCGGCCAATGACTCAGGAGTGAGTTCTTCGGCGTAAACCCCCGTCCATGCGCCGCCCAGTCCGGGATTGGCCCGGTGTGAGTCACTGGAACCGACAAAGCCGAGTCGGTGACCAGCAAGCAATTGCTGAACCGTGAAGTCGCTCTCTGCCATGCACACACGCCACGAAGAAACCACCTCCACATTGCGGTCGACCTCAGCGTTGGTGATCTCGTATGCCATGTGATGGGGATAGCAGACTGCGTCGGTTGCCTGAAGCAGCGCGAGAAGTTTGGCGTCCGTGTTTGACTCGACGTCCATGCGTCGGTAGAGCGTCCCTCCCGGGCGCGGATAGAAGACGACCCGATGGTTCATGGTGTTGACAAGATCCGGTCGGTGGAAGGTGAACTCCCAGCCGGGGAAGACGGCGAAACGCCCGGGTTCGGTGTAGTGAGCGCTCAGCTGTTCGTGCGTGTTCCACTCCGGCTCAGTCAACGCTTTGAAGGGATAGAAGTCGTTGTCAACAAGGCAGACGGCGTCCAGCCCGGCGATGTCGCGCGCGTAGTGAATCAGCTCGTCCGGCTCGCCTTCCGCGTCGGGGCAAAGAACGCTGTGACAATGCGTGTCAGCCCAGAACATGCGGAATTCGCGATCACCCACCCGGAGCGGGGCACGATCCTTCACCGGCGGCTCATCCGTCGCAGGCTTCCAGCGTGACCAACGTCCCGTATCCAACCGATAATCGGAGCCTTGATCAACTGGAACGTAGACGTGCGAAACAACACGTTCCCCGTCAACGTCACGATCCAGGAAGGCAACTGGGATCGTGCGGCCGTAAAAACGAGTCGGGACTGCGTAGGTGTTCTCTCCATCGAACAACTCCTGTGCGCTCCTCCACGTGTCATCATCCCGGAGAGTTCGCCCAACCAAACGCGCCCCACTCGGATTGCGCTCCGCCTCTACCCGCATCTCCCATAGCAACCAAAGGCAACCATCGTCCGAGACGGAGAAATACGGGTTTCGACGCAAGCCGTGGTACCCCATGTAGGCCTCGGATGCCAGCAGTCCTTCCCGCAGGTCCGCTGCAATCAAGCTGTCCTCGGGATGGTGTGGGTTGTGGAGCAGAGCAAACTCCCCGTCCCTGAAACTACCGGTCATGGCACACGCAGCGTGGTCCCGGATCCCCAGGCCATCCTCGACCTCTTTGAGAGCAATCCAGAGGAGGAAAACGGCATCCCTATGCGCCAAAATCCTGGGAGTTAGCCACCGTTCCCCCTGACGATGGAGCACCTGGACGACATGCGGCTCCCCGTCGACGATCTCCGCGAGCACAACGCCGTAAGTCCCGTCGACATAGCGGTCGTAGGTCAGGAACACACGACCGTCATCCAACGCTGCGACCTGGGGCCGAAGGCAGTCCACACCAACCTCCGACAGGATCCCAGAGAGGGCCCAGGTGTCCCCATCCTGGGCGGCCATTCGCACGCCGATTGCGTCATCGCTCCGCTCCGACCAGACCACGATCGCCTCTCCCCTGCAGACGGTGGCTGACGGAGCCGTCAGCAGATTGCCCGACGTGCGGAGCGTCTGGGGTGTGGAGAACGAAAATGTCCGGGCATCCACCGTGCATGAGCGAAGACGCCATCGCCGGTCAGCCACCTCGTTCCAGGTGAGAAACAGCGTCTCCCTGTCGAGCACCACAATACAGGGCTGGTAGGCGTTCCCCTGACAGCCAACCCGCCGGGTCTCCACGTCGTTTCCCGTGGTCCGGTAGACAAGCAGATCGGACTTGCGCCCTGTCTCGGTCTGGATAGCCGTCCAGAACGTCCCGGGCAGCGCCGCTACGGAAGGAACTCTCCCGAAGCACATAACTCCGGGTTTCGGATAAAGGGTCTGTTCGAGATCGCTCATGGCGTTATGTCCCCACTGCCGTGATCATGCAGATGCAGTCACCGCCCGACGCAGAGGTGTTGCCCGGCACCCCGGCTTCCGCTCGGCGATGCTCTTAGCCCGCATTTCTCATAGCCTCGGGGTGCGTCAAGCCTTGCTTCCGTTAGCGGGTGCTGTAGTGACTACTGCCCCGTGCGGCGGGAGCGAGGATTGGCGTGTCCCGAGGTTACCCGGAGGGTGGGCATTGTCTTTGCTCTCCTGCAACATGATGTCTCGCCCAAGGCACAACCACCGGATGCACAGTAGTTTCGGCCAAAACAAGAAGCAGACACCATAGCGATCCGCCCATGAGAAATGCGGGTCGGCGGTCGTGGCAAGATGGCATCAGGCTGCCCAGGTTCAAGAGCCACTCCGGCTTTTGCCTGGCGAAGAGCCCAGCTCGGCAAGGCGGGACTCCTCTTCCCTTCACGACGGCAATGCTATTGTACGGCACCGATCTGCCGCAGGATGCCCCGAAGGAGAAGGACACTTGACCAAAACGACTGCACCTACTGAAATTGTTGCCGACCTCCGGGAAGGCTGCCGTGAGGTGGTCCTCAGCAACTTGTCATTCCTGGTGGACAGGTGGGTGGCCAAGAGACGACCACCGGTCGTCGACACGAAGATCAACCTGATTACGGGTGCGGAGTTCGCGATGGATACAGCGCGTGGCACTGTGCTCGGCCCGGATATCGTCTACGGTTGGATCCAGGGAAGAGCATTGGAGGCCTTGGCGGGACATCTCATGTGGCTTCGCACCGCAAGCTGCCGGGAACTGCCGGGTGCCCCCGCGCTTCGGGAAGCGACCGAACGCTTCCTGCGCTCGCTGGCGTTGTCTCTGGAGGCCTTCCGCGCGAAGAACGACGGCAGTCTCCACTTCATGGTATCTGTGGAAGATGGGTCTCCGTTGCGGGTCTCTGAAGACGGAGCGATCATCCCGCTCGGAAACGGACGGGGAACGCTGGGCTTCACTGAAATATTCTACACAAAGGGCCTGTTCGCGGCCGGAGTAGCACTCGGTGATCCCGTCCTGAGCGAGGAGGGAAAAGCGGGGTTCCGGACAACCCTCGGGACCATTCTTGGAGGGGGATTCGCCTCGGATCAGCAACCGATGGATCCCGCCAATCCAGTGCGTCATGTGCCGGGCCGAATCACCCACGGTCCCCTCATGATCTCGATCGGCGGAGCTGCCCTGTTGCTCGAACACACCCGGGAGCACGAGTGGTGGAACCGCGGATTAGACCTGGTCGACCGCATCGTGAGACGACACGTCTCCCGCGGACGGTTTACGGAATTCGGAGAACACGATTTCATCGAGTTCGTCAGGACGGATGGCACGCCATATGGCTCGGAAGGCTCCGTCCTCTGCGATCCGGGACATGCTCTTGAATTCGTCGGCCTGACCTGCCGGTTGCTGTGGATCGGCAGAGGCACGCCGGGCCTCGCGCAACCCGTGGCCGATGCCGAGAAGCGTCTCCTGCCTATGCTCGCCGGCGTGTTCGAGAGGGCGTTCTCTCTCGGCTTTGATCCTGAGGGGGAGGGGATCCGCAAGCTCGTGGATCTGCAGACCGGCCAACCTGTGCACTCAGACATGCCGTGGTGGAGTCTCCCTGAGACCATGCGAGCAGCCGCGCTCTTGACCAGGCTCCGGAGAGATGAAGCGGGGACATACTCGAGAGCCCTGGCTCTCTGTTGGGCTGCGCTGCAGCGGTACCTGAACCCGGAACTGGGTCTCATGCCCATTCAGACACGAGACGCCTCAGGGACGCCCGTCAACCGGATCCCGGCCTGCCCCGATGCCGACCCGTGCTACCACACCGGCTTGAGCCTGATCGACGTACTGAGGGAGGACTAAAGACGCCACAAAGGACCAGAACGCCTGTCATTCCCGGATCAAGATGATCCGGTCGACAAGTACCTGGTCTTCCTTCGCATCTTCCCCGTAAGCTGGCCCGTCGAACTTCATGGAGACGTGGGCCTCCCACCGGTTGTCGGCCCCGATCTTCCGGGCAGTGCTGACACTCTACCGGAGCACGTCCTCCTGGCGGAGGCGCATTCTCAAGCCGAAGCGGTGGGCCATGATCCAGAAGACCCCGGGCTCAGGTTCGAACAGATAGGGGTAACAGACCTCGCCCTCGTCCCGCTGGGCAATGACAACCGGGGGAGACCAGGACTCACATTCGTCATCGGAGAAGCTGAGGCAAAGCTCTCCGCGGAAGTTGCTCGCGGGGGTGGCAGACCAAATCCCGTCGCCTCCTCGCCATGGCGTACTCTCTCCATTCTGCGGGAACTGCCGGTTCCACAGAAGCGCAATTTGTCCGTCACTGAGACGCTCGAGGAATGGCGGCGTGCTGCTGGCATCTATGCCCGCCGGCCCATGCGGATGCCAGGACCGACCCCCGTCGCTTGAAAAGGCCCGCCACAGCTGCCCCCAGTTCGTCCGGATGTACTTCAGTAGTCGACCGTCTTTCAGCTCAATCAGCGACGCTTCGGTGACCCCGTCGTGGTGACCGTTGCCCCCCAGGTCGATGACGTTGCTGGGGATCCACGTGACTCCCTCATCATCGGAACCGTAGGTCAGCACGCTGTGACGCCCCGGGTTGTGGAGCAGCTTCATGGAGGTGAACACGATGCGCCCATCTCGTGCCTGGAGCATGTCGCGATTGGCTCCGGTCCATTCGTCGTGGAGCTTCTGCGTGTCCTGCCAGGTCTGGCCGCCGTCCAGGCTGCGCGTTACATAGGTTGGGAGACGCGCTCCGGGGCAGTCCTTGAGCACCGGATCCCAGCTGAAAGCGCTCTTCTCGGCACCGTTACTGAAAGCCGCGATCAGCGTGCCCTGAGCCGTGATCGTGAACGCCCCGCTATCCGTGGGTAAAAGCGAACCATCGGGACTGAATGCCCCGGTGGGCACCCACGTTTCGCCTTCGTCCGAACTCACGAAGACGGCCCCGGGTTCGCCGCGAGCCGGGAAGCCACAGGCCAGGGCGAAGATACGCTCATCCGTCGGCATACGCGCAAAGCGGCCGATCGGCAGGTTCGGCATGTCGTCCGCTCTCTCGTGGATGCGGATCCCCTCGGCTGTAACGGTGCTTAAGGAAGCCTGTGATGCATTCTCGCTATACCGAATCATCTGCCCTCTCCTGCTCTGAGCCTTCATCTGCACACGACTTGCCAGTTCGGGGACCCAAGGTACCACACCGGACAGAAAGGGAAACCCCCGGGAAGCCCGAGGGAGAAGGAAGCACGGTGGACACAAGACGGAAGTCAGGTTGAAGTGGGCGGAGCAACGCCTCTCGGTTACTGCACGGTAAACATGGTCGGAGTGTTGTGGATCTGCCAGGCCGACACCCAACCCACGTGACCATCCCCGTAGCCGACGTTGGTGCCACCACCATGTCGCGTCGACTGGTTGACCCAGTTGCTGGAATTGTTCGCACCGCAGCCACCGGGGCGGTTGTGCAGAGAGGCCCACGCGGCAGACCGACCACTGCACCCGTTGGCATTCCAGTGAGACGCGTCCGAGACGGCCAGGATCGTCCCAATGTTCCCGATGCTCACGATGAGTCTGGCCAGATTGGTGTTGTAACCAAAGGTGCGATGGAACTGATGACGCGAGTCAGCAGCATTCGCCGCTGTCCTTTGTCCCACAGGACAGAGGAAGATGTTCCAGTCATTGATATAGGGATGTACATAGAAACGCCACCAGTTGACATTGTTGTTCTGGCTGCCACGAGGCATCCCCGCAATGGGGACCGCACGCACGAAACAATTGGCGTTGTCGTCCGCGTACATGTGCAAACCGAGGGTCAGCTGCTTGACTCGCGATACACATGTCGACTGCAAGGCTTTGGAGCGTGCCTTCTGAAGTGACGGCAGGAGCATGGCTGCAAGGATGGCAATGATCGCGATCACAACCAACAACTCAATCAGGGTAAATCTCCTGCGCATCGGGCTTTCTCCATCTCAGACTGGTCGCCAGTCGGTATCCACTTCAGAGCGAAATGCCCCAAAGTCCCATGCTCCTCCACCTTGGGTGGGGGTGCCCGTGCCTTACCTGCACATGTGTCGGGGCTAGTGTGATCTTACCAGCAAACAGCCTGAGTGTCAAGGGAAAGTCAGTTGCGGCGAGGACCTCCCCCTGTCATTTCTACCTACCCATCCACGCCATAAACCGGCTGGAGTTGCTCTTCGGTCGGCAGAGCGTCATAGACTTCGCCGCCAGGGCCAGCCCATGTTCCCTCCGGACCGGCCGTAAGAACGACCTTAGACCTCGACCCGTTGGGGTTGGTGATCCACACGACTTTCTCTTCAGGGCGTTGTGTCTCCTCCGCTGGCGTCCCTCCGAGACCGTAAACGGGCAGCAACTGCTCAGCCGTGGGGAAGGCGTCGTAGTACTCGCCGCTCGGGCCAATCCACTGCCCTCCTTCGGCTGACCTGATGGTCACCGGTGTCTTCGAACCGTTCGGGTTGGTAATCCAGACGGTCCACAGAGAGTTTGGCGCCTGTGGGCCGTCAACGTCTTCACCTGCAAAGTCAGCCGTCACCGTCTCGGGAACGGCAGGCGTGAGAGGCTTGTCCACCACGACATATCCAGTGGACACTCGCCGGTAGTACACGCCATCACACTCGTAGTAGCGAGCGCCGTCGACGAGAAGAATGCGCCGGCGGGACGGGAGCACAGGAACGACGACACCTACAGGAGCCCCAACGACCACGAAACCAGTTGGTCCCCACACGTAGAATCCGCCCGCATGGTAATAGTAGGCTCGCCCATGGAGCGTGATCCGGACCGCAGCCCCGGGCAGGCGCACATGTCGGGATCCCGGCTTCACAGCCACCTTGGGTGAACGTCGGGGCCCAGGATGCCGATTGCGACTTGGGGAACGTGCTGCCGCTTCCGCACCCCACACCAACAGGGCTGTCACAAGTGCTGCAGACGTCTTGGGTAACAGGTTCATCTCACATCTCCTCGATTGAGACCGGCGGGAGCCGGTCGGTTGGTTGCACTGCGTGCACATCACGTGCATATGAGGAGACAAAGAAGATTTCGCACCAGATCGCCCGGTCTCTCCCCCAACTACCTGGGAAGGAACGCGTTCGCAATTCTCGTGGCCGCCCAACTCAGGAAGCCCTGTCGACGCGCTATTGCTCAGATCTCCGGGAGGTGTGGGCAGAAGTTGCGCAGCCCTCAATCCCAAACACGTCCAGAGCACCCCACCGCATTCGCCTCCTCCCCCCACAATGCTATTAGCTTTCTCTGGAGACAGTCGCGGCATGGCAGCCCTTCGCCCAGGCTCAGGGCCTTGAGCAAGTCCCACAGCCGTGGGACGCGTCGAAACGGCCCCTCCCACTCTCGAGAAGCACACAATGTGGGAGGCGGTGCCACCCGGCGACTCTTCGGCCAGACACGGGGGGCAGAGAAAGCTAATAGCATTGCCTCCTCCCCTCCCTAGGAGCAAACCAGGGCGTCTCCCTGTCCCGCGGCTTCCTTACTTTGACATCACTTCCACATGTTCCGTGCTCACGAGGAGGCCGCGATCGTCCGTCAGATTGAGGTAGTAGACGGTTGTCCCGCCGGGGAGCTGCGCAGAAGCCTTCTGTTGCTCGAGTCTTGCAGGCAATGCCTTCCACTTCCGCTCCTTCCAGGGACCTGTGTCGAATGTGACGTTGAGCTCCGCCTTGACGACCGGAGACACGCTCTCGAATGTGGTCCAGGCACTGCCGTCCTCGCATCCCTGTTCCGTGACACGGATCAGCGGCTGGGCACCGTTCAGGACGCTCTCGGCAAACGCCTCGATCTCCTTTGGTGCCCAGCCGGGAGTGTGTCCGTGCGGCATACGAAGCCGAATGCAGAGTGTCCGGGATGTCTTGGGAAGGCGGTACGACTTCTGAAGTGCAGGAAAGGTATAGGCAAAATCGTTGCTCCCGGTCACCCAGAGCATTGGCATCCGTGCTTCAGCCAAATAGGCGGATGGATCCCACCAGCGCATCCAGCGAGCAGCCCGCTCCTCGCCGAGCCCAGTCACGCTCCCGGCAAAATTGTGATCCGTGGTGAACCCGCAGCCATAGACAGGAATAGCGAAACGGAACCGGGTGTCAACGCCGGCCGTCATGCTGCACAGGTACCCCCCCCACGAGATCCCCGTGACCCCGATCCGGTCAGGGTCGACCCCCGGCCGTGAGCGAAGAAGGGAGTGGGCCAGGATGACGTCCGCGATGGCATGGTACGCCCACTGATCTTCGCGAGGCCGGTCGATCTGGCCGTACCCTCCCCAACCATCTGGTCCTCCTTTGGCGTGACGCGGCCGTTGTCCCGGCTTGCCTCCAGGGACGCTGCCGCAGGTGTCCATGGCAATGGCAGCATAGCCACGGCCATTCCACAGACGGACCCACTCGGCAAACGCCGTCCCTCCGCCTCCGTGGATCAGGACCATCCCCGGGACCTTGTCATCCGCTGGAACATCCGGGATCCCGAGCCAGGCGAACACCTCGGTGGGCCGTCCTCTGTACGGACGGCCATCATAGAAGACGGCATCCACGCCTTCCTCAGCGATCCCCTCGGCAGGCCGGAAAGACGGAGGAGACGAGAGCTTGGCCAGATCCCACATGGGGCCCTCGGGGTCGGTGGGCGGAACAGCCACATAGTTCAGTGCAGCTTCGACGTCTGCCAGCTCGTCCGCTGTCGCCAGTCCCGGAGAAAAAACCGTTGTGTGCTCTTCGCCAGCCTTCAGGTCGTTTTGCCAGATCTGGAGGTTTTCGTCCGACCAGGGCCCCCATATGCGCCCGCCATTAGCGATCTCGAGCTTGGCCTTTTTCGCGTAGCCGACGATCGTCGGCGAACTCAACTTGGCCGGGGTCTTCTCGTATTGCCCAAACGAGTCACGGACTACCCGGATCCCCGGGGCAAAGGCCATCAGGGTGATCAGCTTCTTCTCCGTCAGGTTCCGGATCTGCCAGCGCACAGTGGTCGGCGAGAAGGTGTAGGTAACCTGTGCCTTTGTCCCTGCCGCGACGATCGTGTCGGGCTTCGGCTGGGTGACGTCGGGAAGACCAAATGCCCCGCCCTGGAAAAGGTAGGCCCCCCGTGGGTTCGATCCCCGCTCATGCAGTAACTCCTCCCCCTCCACTTTCAGACTCGTCAGACAGCCATCGGAGGACACGGTTGCCTGGTAAAGGGCCTTCGTGACGACGACTGCAGCTCCGGAGTCAGGCTTGGTGGACGCGTCCCCCTCGGGTTTGGCGACCGTCACCTTGGGCATGGGTTTGGCCACCACAATCTCGGCCCCGGCTGCCTGCTCCTGCTCAGTCACGGAAGCCGCCCCAGGAACGAGTGTCACTTGATCAGTGCTCTTCCCCTCGACATCAAGCGTCCATACCTGAAGATCCTTGCTGAATGGCGCCCAGACCCGTGTTCCTCCCTCGATCTTGAGCTTCATGCCGCCGCGAAACCACGTACTCGTGGCCCACCTGGCATTGATCGGAGGTCTGCGAAACGGCCCGGAGCCACCCGTGGCCGCGCTAACTTCAGGAGGAAAGAGGAGAACAAGTGTCATCACGGCATCAGTCTTGTTCTGGACTGTGATTCGCGCCCTGTCAGCGACGCATGTGTACGTCATCACAGCCTTGTCGCTCTCTGCACTCAGAGCCCCCTCCACCTGCTCCCGCAGGTTGGCAAGCTTAAGGACGCCCTTCTGGTACAGATAGCATCCGGCGGTTGCCCGGTTAACGGGGGGGAAAAAGTCCTCATTGCCGACGCGGAAGGCAGTCAAACAGCCGTCGGCACGTGCCTCCAGGGCGTACAGACTCCCCGCGACACGGTATCCCGAACCCGCCTTCTCAAACGCCGCGTTCTGCTGGGCGAGGAGGCCTGACGACACGCAGAGACAAAGGCTGTATCCCAACAGAGTCATCCGATAACAGCGCACATTCATGGGGCCCATTCTCCCGGTCTATTTCTGTTTTGGTCTGAAGGTCATGCCGCCTAGACGGCTCTGAATGTACATTCCGCGAGAAGGATGGCCGGTCTCCCGCATCCACTCCGCGAGCCGCTCACGCAGGCGGGAAAGCGCGTCAGCGTAGTCCGAGTGCTCAATCACATTGGTCATCTCGTGGGGATCACGTCCCAAGTCATAGAGCTCATCACGGTTGGCGCAATTCCAGCCGTACTTCAAGTCCCCAACCCGAATACTGATCATGTTGGTCGCAAGACTGTTTACGCCGTGGAACTCAGTCACCGCCTCGTCCGCCCACTCGATGGCTTCCCCCCGAAGCAGTGGGACGATTGAGCGCCCATGCACGGGGGGCGCGTCGTCTGCGCAACCAGCGAGCTCGCACAGGGTCGGGTACAAATCCACGAGCGAGACCCACTGGGACATCACCGTCCCGGGATCCAAGCCCGCATAGGGGCCTGTTCGCGGAGTCCGCACAATGAAGGGGACGCGCTGGATCTCCTCGAAGTGGTGCCATCCCTTGTCAGTCAGTCCGCCGTGACTGCCCAGCGTTTCGCCGTGGTCAGCGGTGAAGATAACGATCGTGTTCTCGGCGAGCCCACGCTGATCAAGGCCTTCCAGAAGACGCCCTATCTGCCGGTCAATAAGGGTGGTGAAAGCGTAGTAATAGCGCACGGCTTCGGCCCAGTCATCCCAACTGAAGGCATCTGCATCGGGGTGTCGCTTCACCTGTAGCGGGAGATTCACGGTGGAGTCCCAGGCGTAATTCGGCCACGGTGGGATATCCACGTCGCGGTACATGTCGTAGTACTCCCGGGGGACGAAATACGGCCCGTGCGGCCCCCAGAAGTTGTGCCAGATGAAGAACGGGGAAGGCCCCGCCCGGTACCGGTCCATGAGTCGAAGGCTGTTCTCGGTGAGGAAGTAAGGGACGGTCGACTCCTCAGGCCCGCGCAAAATGCCGCAAGGCCATACGCGATCCCAACCGTCGACAGCATGTTCCCAACCGTGGTGAGCAAGGTACTGCTGGTATTCGGGGTACTTAAATCCGCCGCCGCCGTGCCCGGGGAAATTCTGTCCATCGAAGCCGACATCCCGCGGCAACGTGGGAGAGGAGGGGGCACCAAACACCTGCGTCCTGTTCTCCCCGAGGTGCCATTTGCCGCTGTATCCGCATCGATAGCCCGCCGTCCGTAACCGCCGGGAAAGCAAATCCGGGCGGTCTGGAAGCTCATGGACACTGCAACCCAGGTTGTGGACATTCGAGGTGATCCCGTGCCGGTGAGGATAGAGGCCGGTCATAACCGTCCCTCTTGCCGGGCTGCAAACGGGACACGTCGTGTAGGCCGTCGCGAAGCGCACCCCCTCGGCGGCAAGGCGATCAAGGTTCGGCGTACAGCAAGGGGTCTCACCATAGGCCCCCACCGCCGAAAGGCGATGCTGATCCGTGAACACGAGAAGGATGTTCGGTCTGTCCTCAGGCATGCGTGGTCTCTCCGAATGTACATGCGGGTTAGCAGACACTATGGCGTGCTGTCTCACGAACTGCCACCACGACCCATCTTGACCAGGAATGCTGCAGTGCTTCAGACCGGATCTCGTGGGCGCGATGACCACAGCAGGAAGCTGGTCCCCCCCCCGCATCGGGCTATGCTCCTGCTGCCAACCAGGAAGGAGTCTCGAAGAGCTGCTTGGCACGAGCCTGAAACGCGGTGTATCTTTGCGAGGATACGAGCAAGCTCGGATCGTCTGCGCTCTTGCCCGGAACGAGGCCCGCCAAGCGCTTGTCGGCCACGCTGCGAAACCATACGCAGGACTGTCATGTGTGGCCGGTAGTGATCGGCGAATCGCCGGCTCAAGCGCAGGAAGAGCCCGTCATCCGGCAACCGACTGTCGAGGGAGATACCATGTGTGAGCGTGCCACTGCAACAAACCGCATCCTGTGCTGTGTCCTGGGTGTCTTGGTTCTCGTACTGGCGGACAGTATGCGCCCCGCCGACGGCGACTTGGAGCCCACGTTCTCGACCGAGATGACGATCGAGAGCCTTGCGAGCGAGAACGACGTGTCCCCCCGCCAGCTCCTCAACGCGCTGAGTGTGCACAACACCTGCGCCTGGGAACTCCCTCAAGGCGTTGACCTGACGTACCTTCCGGTCGACCGCGACCACTGGATGGCCGCTCTGGAGACGCTCCACGCTGAGCGCCACTCGAGCCGCTCCGCACTTGCGTACGCCCTGATGGTGGTCTGCGTCTCGGCGGCCCTGTTGCTGATCTTGCCACGGAAGGTGAGTCGGAGCGCGCGTTTCCTGGCACTGGTAGGGACTGTGCTCGTGTTCGGAGTCATTCTCGGGGGACTGCCAAACCCGATGGATGCCTTCGTTCGCTTCCTAAAGGCCTTAGCCGGACACGAAAGCAACGCCGTAGTGATCGCTCTGGGCCTGCTTGTTTTCACGGCGCTTTCTCTCCTGGGCAGTAAGCTTGTCTGCGGCTGGGTCTGCCCGTTTGGCGCGCTTCAGGAACTCCTTTTTGCCCTGCCCTTACTCAAGCGAAAACGGGATTTCAAACTGCCTTTCATGATCTCCATCGGCTGCCGAATTCTGGTCCTGATTGCCGCCATCATGTTCCTCTTCGGGCTTGCGGTGGCGCCCACAGAGTTGAGCATCTACGAACAGGCTGACCCGTTCCGTCTCTTCTCCCCCGCCCAAATGACAGGGATGATCGCGGGAGCTCTCATGGTCATCCTGATTCTGTCGTCTGTTCTGTTCAGGCCCTTCTGCCAGATCCTGTGTCCGTTCGGCATCTATTCCTGGCTTCTTGAGAACGTCGCGGCAAACCGCCCGCGCCTGGACCAGAGCCGATGCACGAAATGCGAGAAGTGCGTCAAAGCTTGCCCGACTCAGGCCATGCAGGGAGTCCACGCAGGAGGCAGTGAGTTCTTCCGCCCCGGGTGTTGGGCCTGTGGAGCTTGCGTTTCGGCATGTCCTGAAGATGCAGTCGCCTTCACCTTGGACAGTTCGTCGACCGACGGGAGTGCCAAGAGGGAAGTGGAAGAGCGCGCCGACCAGACAGAGAAGTGATCAGGTCTGTGGCTCGGATGAGCCACGCCCCCGGATCACAGTTACTCTTCCGGCCGGCGGTCAGCCGTAGCCGGAAGCGGGATGACATACCTGAAGCCGACATCGCTGGGCGCCGCAGGAATGTCACTTTCAGCCGAACAGTGCAAGAAGTGGCGCGGAGTGCTGGCACTACCCCCTTTGATCTTGTAAAACGGGCTCCCGTCGTCAAAAGTCGTCAAAGTCCACTCGCGGACATTACCGGCCATGTCCCAAACCCCATAGACAGATCGATCGAGGGACAGTGACATCGGTGGAGCGAAGAGCCCGAAGCTGTGCCTGGCGGCGACGTTGTCGATCGAGAAGGCATAGCTTTCCGAGAAGTGATCTCCCCAGACGTAAGGCCGCCCATCCACTCCCCGGGCCGCCTTCTCCCATTCCACCGCCGTCGGCAGGCGGCACGGCAGACCAAGCCGGGTCCCGAGCCAAGCACAGTAGCGTTCAGCGCTCGCGTGAGTCACTCCGACAACCGGCATGTCCAACCGAAGGGGGGGAACAAGCTCGCCATCAGCGTCCCATGCATCCCTGAACACACGATCCCCCGCGGCCAGTCGGACACGGCTCATGTCCTGTGTCCCCCGGCCTCTACGGGCCTGCTCCCGCCAGAAGTCGACATACTCGCCAAAGGTCACTTCCGTGCTGCTTATGAAGAAACCGTTCACAGGCGTCTCGTGCAACCGGTAATAGCGCGCATGCGTTCCGCCTACGTAAGCCGGTCCGGAGGGAACATAGGCAGTCCCCTCAGGCAGCGCATCCGGCAGGAACACCTCCACGCGCTCGGACTCGCCATGGTCGATGCGGACAGGGTAGCGAACGTCCGGGCAGCCTGAGTGCTGGAAGCCCAACAAGTAGCTTCCTTTACCCAGGCCGAGAGTTTGGACTGGCGTCGGCCCCAGGACCTTTGCCTTCACAGGAGTCAAAGTGCCGTCCTCCCGTCGCTCGAACTCCCAGAGGGTGACCTCCGCACCGGACGGGATGCTGTCGACCTGCAGCTTGCCGTCTCCCTTGAGGCTTGTTGCCACTCGCAGGAGCCAGCGGCGATCCCCGGGAGCAGCGTGCTCGAAGTTGGTCCCCAAGCGATCCCGGATGTAATTGAGAATCCGCTTGAACTCCGTGTAATCCTGACTCATGAGAGCGAAGCGTATCTGGTTGTTGAACATGTCTGCGTAGGCAGCACGCTGACGTTCAGACAGCCGTTCGCCCGCTCGATGATACAGGATCACAGCCGTCTGGTACTTGTTCTCAGAGCGTAAGTGCAAATCCGAGACGTCTCGCTCCAGTTCGGCCTCTCGGCTCCCCTTCTCTTTGCGGACGCGCGTCTCGCGAAGCTTGACCAGCTCCTGGAACAGTCGGCTCTTCTTCTCGAACACAGCGTTCCCTTCCTCCCGATAGCGGTCACCTTCCTTCATCAGCATCCAGTAACGGATCTCCCGGGCCATCACGACGGCGGCAAGCATCATGACGAGAACGGCAAAGCCCACCCCAAATGCCGTACTCAGAACCGGATGCCGTCGCCCACACTTCCAGGCCTTGATGAGGATCGTGTCCGGACAGGCGTAGACCTCACGTCCCCGGCTGTAGGCTTCCAGGTCGTGAATGAGATATGCAACTGACGCGTAGCGCTCTTCTCTGACCTTCGCAAGGCACTTCATGCAGATCGCATCAAGCTCACGAGGAATACTCCGGTAGGGAGCCCGACGCCGAGGAGGCCTGGGAATCTGGACCACGACGTTCCGAAGCGTCTCGCGCACCGTTGCGCCGCCCACATAATACTGAAGGGTCAGCATCTCGTACAGCATTGCCCCGAGGCTGTAAAGGTCACTCCGCCCATCAATTTCGGAAATCCTGCCCATTGCCTGCTCGGGAGACATATAACGTGGCGTCCCGGAGATCTGGCCCTCCATCGTTTCACCGACCCCGCCTTCCCGCTCCGGGGGAACCGCTGTGGACTCAGGATCATCTTTGACAGCAGGTGAGTCCGCCTCATCCCGCGTCCCGATGACCTTTACCAGCCCCCAGTCCATGAGCTGAACTTCGCCGAAGTCGCCGATGATCACGTTGTCCGGTTTGAGATCGCGGTGGATCACCCCCCTGCTGTGGGCGAACGCGACAGCCTGACAGACATGACTGAAGACTTCGAGCAAACGCCCCAGGGGATAGGCATCAGCATACTCAGGATCCCTGAGGCGCAACCGTTCGAGAACATAGTGGAGCGTGACTCCACGCACGCGTTTCATCGTGAAGAAGATCCGGCCGTCATCGCGATTCCCAAGCTCGTGCACGGGCACGATGCTCGGGTGCTCAAGCTGAGCCAGGACACGCGCCTCCCGGATGAAGCGAACCTGCTGCGCGGGAATATCCTGAAGGTGAGGATGGAGGACCTTGAATGCAACGCGACGACCAAGGTTGGAGTCGACACAGCTGCTGACCTGAGCGACTCCTCCGGCCCCCACTTCCTGGAAATCGCAGTAGCGTGAATAGTCGTTCCCAAACTGCCTGCTGAGCGGCAGCATGTCCCCCGTCACCGTGTCTTCCCAGCCAGGGCACTCGGTGCCGCTGAGGGTGTCGTTGAGATCCTCTGATGAGGGGGTGTCACTCAACGGCGTGTCAGGCGTACCCGCCCCGCAGGCCCCAGGCGGGGGGCACTTCCGGCTGCCTTCCTCTACGTTTGCGTCATTTTCCGTTCGGTCCATGAGGCTCCGCTGAAGCTTAGGTTGACGTCGTCCGTCTGTGCCCGGGCCCATACGCGATACGTCCTTCGGTCACACAAACACAATATAGGCTCCGTCCGAGTCCGTTGCCCATCCGTCCCGTGCCCAATCCCGGGGAACGGGCGTCTCATCCCCGGACCTCTGCTTGACGAATCTGCATGCCGCGGGTATCTGTGTGCTTGGCCATCAAGGGCAAATGACGCCTGACTGGCCGCAAAAAAGGAGTGTACTCATGTCCCCTTCTCCCCGAACCGTCGTACTTGCCCTCTGCGCCTGTGCTGTGCTCGCCATACCTGCGTCAGGACAGCAAGTCGTGATCCAGCAACAGGATGGCGCAACGGCTCAGTTCAGTGTGTCGCTGGGGGCGGACACTGCTGCCCCGGGCAAGACGACGACACACGCTCAAGAGCAAAAGGCGCTCGGGATCATGCGTAGGGACACAAACCGACGCAAAGAAGCCATCGAAGCGGCCGTACTCCTGGAAGCCGCCGTCATGGAAGCACTCGACGTCGCCAGAAAAGCCATGGCTGCTTATAGCGAAGCACTGGAGAGCAACGAGGACTACGCCCTCCTGCAGGAGGAGAAGGCGAACGTGAACACAGAACGCCAGGGGCTCTATAGGTCCGGCAGCGGCGTCGATCCCAAGGAGCGTCGGCAGAAGCACAAGGAACTCTCAAAACAGCTGGCAGCACTGAGCAAGGAAATTGCTGAATTTGCGGAGAACACCCCTGAGATCCAAGCCCTGGCTGAAGGGAAAGCCAAGGCGGTAGAAGCGTTTGTGAACGTCTTTGAAGCCGCCTGCAAAGCCCACCCGAAATGGGCAGCGCTGCAGGACGATATCGAGGACATCAACGACTGGTCACGCCGGGCTTCGGAACAGCGGGGAGGGCGCGCCTTCCGGACCTATAACTGGAAGTAGCCCCCCGGTCAGGTCGTCCGCCTCGTTCCGGTGCCCACCATCCCGCCGCGGGTCCGCCACGCGTTGCTTCCTACGCCATGCCAACCGGAAGAGAGCATGGATATAGCCGTACATGACCTGAAGACGCGAAACGGGTGCCTTGGAGATGTCGACACAATCGCCGACATCCTTAACGCCGCTTTCCAGCTTGAGAAGCGCCCGGAGAAACAGGCAAGCGCCCGCCGCCTGGCCAATCATCATTTCAGTGAGTTCCTTCTTCTGGAAGACGCCGGCGTGACAGTCGGCGTCGCTCACATCGCCCCCCAATGGCTTCAGGTTGGCCGGGAGGCCATTCTCAAAGGAGATGTGGGACACGTCGGGGTACGGCCGGACCGCCAGGGAACCGGCCACGGGACTCGCCTCCTGGAGGCGTGCATCAGCACAATGCATGCACGCGGCATGCACATGTCACGCCTCGGGGGCCTCATGCGATTCTACCGGCGCTTCGGCTACGAGCCTTTCCCTCGACGGCTTATCCGTATCCCTGTCGAGCCCATGGCAGCCGTTCTCAAAGGACGCACCTGGGCGGAAATCCTGGCGCTCCCGCCAGAGCAAGCACAACGGGTCCGCCCATACCATCCGGCCCGGGACTACAGGGCCAAACATGCTCTCTTGGTAGCGTTCAACGACGGAAGGTCCGGAGCTGCACGGACGCCTGACGCTCCGGGCGACGCACCGACAGCCGGACCAGACGACGAAGGCCTCGAGATTGTCTACGAACAAGACGGCGTCATCCGCGGCTACCTGCGGGGAGCATTGGCCCTCGTCCATGCCCGCGCCCCAACCCCGACCTACTGTGTCAACACGTTCGCCTACGATCCCCAAACGCCTGAGGCCTGTGGCGCACTTCTTAAGATATTCATCCGTCGAGCAGCCAGCATCGCACCAACCGCAATCACGGCTCGATTCCCCTTTGATGAGAGGGTGTTCGCCGACATCAATGCCGCGAACATCCGCTTTGAGGCCGTTGAGCTCCGCCAGGGAGCGGATGGGAATATGGTGCAGGTGATCAACTTGCCGGCGCTTCTGGAAGCCATCAGCCCTGAGCTTGAACACCGCATCGCTGATGCCGCACCGGCTCCCTGGACAGGGCACGTGCGCTTCGTCCTGCCCGGGCAGGAAGCCGGTCTGTCAGTGTCCCCCGGCGGCATTTCCACCGGCGCAACGCCGGAGAATGCCGTCACGGTCAAGACGGGGCACTCCACGTTCCTCAAATGGGTGTTCGGGATCTCCGGGTTTGCGGAGTTCGCAGACGCGGGCCTCGGCCTCACGCCCCCTCAGCACCAGCTCCTCGCCACGCTTTTCCCTCGCCGCCCGTGCGCATCGGGCGTGTGGGGCTGAGTCAGGGCATCCTGTTCCCGGAAGGCCGGACCGCTGCCTGGCAACACGCTCAAACGCAGCTGATCGAGTGAGCCCCCGAACCGACACTGTCCAGGACGATGCCGCCGTCGGTCTCTCGGAAACCGGCGGGAGCGCCATCCAACAACACCACCTCGGTCGCGGACGCGTGTACCGGCAAGACCACGCGAGCGGTCGTGTTGGCCGGAATGTCCAAGTCCAGCAGAAAGCCGCCGTCAGGTGTTTGACGGATACGTACGGTGACCGGACCTCGGATCGTCGGGGTCGTCAACTGCCCAAACGTGAGAGCCCCGGGCTGAGGAGCAATCAGGATTCGGGAGAAGCCGGGTTCAAGAGGGCGGACCCCCATCAGAAAACGGGGGATTATGTTGGCGGGGGCTGCTCCCCAGGCGTGGTTCCAGTCCTGGTTCGGTTTGAAGCGGTCGTCCCAAGCCTCGAGCGTGACCGTGGAGCCCACATCGTAGATCCAGTGTGCCCAACCGCGCTCAGACCGCGAGATCATCAACCCAAGGGCATACGTGTCAGCCCCGGCACGGTAGAGCCCCTCGAGCAGAAACTGAGCCCCGTACACGCTGCAGGCCATGCCCCGTTCCTCGACGAACGGAACAATGTCCGGCAGCAGATCCTCGGTCGGGACGGCGAACGCCAGAGCAAACATGTTGGCATGAAGCGATGAGTGCTCGCTCCCCTCACCGTCGACGAAAAGCCCGGTCTCACTGTCGATGAGGGTTGTGAGCATCGCTTCACGTACACGCGCCGCCTGTGCCCTGAACCGGCTCATGTCGTCGGCCTCTCCCAGGGCGTCCGCGATTCGTGACAGAAGCACCAACGCTCGGTAATGAAACGCGTTGACTACCGTATTGACCGGACGCATATCATAGCCATCCCTTTCGGCCTGCGGCCAATCGACGATATTGCGCAATCCCCAGGCCGGATGCATGTGGATGGACTCAAGCAACTGGTCCGTAACTCGGTCCGGCTCGATCCAGAGCAAACCGTCTTCGCGCTCCAGAGGAAGCAGAGCCTTGGCCTGAAGGTCCTTGTAGAAAGCGGTGAGCGAAGAGACGTCCCCGGTGTATTCGTAGTCCGCCCAAGCGGTCAGCACGGAGAACAGCACCCACTCTGTGGGCCATGTGGGGTTGAGCACGAGCAGTTCATGGGTATAGCGGGAGAGAGCATATTCACGGTCGCAACAGTAGTATCCGAGTTGGTTGATGTACGCGTCAGCTTCGTAAGGAATCCGCTCACGGTCCCCATCCACATGTACGCCACAGAAGCTGGTGGCCTTCATCGAGTAGCGACAGAGCTCCCAGACGTCGTTCAGTACGGGATCCGAGCTCACAAAGGAGGACGAATTCTCGTCAAAGGGGTACCAGACAGCCATACGGCGGATGTCGCTGCGTTGCACTGTCCCGTGCGAGCCGACAATCTCACAATACCGGAAAGGATAGACCTCACCGGCGTAGTCGGGCATCAGGATGGCAGCGGCACTCTTATCGGTCCGCTCTGCATCCGTGTTCCGCGGGTCCTCGGGAATTTCCAGGCGGTATGTATGACGCCCGGCCCTTACCGGCAGGGAGAACTCACCGTAACGACGCGTTCCACCGGGGCAACGGTTGAGGGCATAGGGCCCATCCGCGACTTCCCCCAGACACACGGTTACCTCACCGTCTCCAGCGGCGGAGATATCCACCTCGATCGTCCCAAATGCCGCTTTGCCGAAATCCACAAACGTTCGGTCTGCCGCAGACCGGACGATGGCTTCCGACCTCTGCGGCGTCCGCACCAGTCGTTGCCTGGCGGTCGCATGCGCGGCGGTGAGTTCCCCGGTGACAAAGACCTGAGGCTCCGACCATGGGCTTGGCTGCCCGCGTGAATTCCAGGTGCGCACTTTCCAGCAATACGTCGTGTCCATAGCCAACGGAACGCCTGCGTAAGGGACATGCAACGAGGTCGCGTCTGTCGTCCATCCGCCGCCTGGATCCGGTTCGCCGGAATCCCACATGTCACCCTCATCCCGCTGCAGAATCTCCAGGCTCGTGGAAACGAGGAGGTGATAAGCGGTCTGGTGCATGCCGAGAGCTCGGTCTCGGACCACCCAGCTGAACTGGGGCTGGGTTCTGAGAATGGGCGCGTCGTCAGGCCAGCGAAGCAGATCACACAGGAGGCCACAGGGCGGAAGAGCCGTATTGTCAACGTGCATTACACGTTCCTCCGATTGTCATGAAAACGAACCCGCGTTGCATAACACGGGCTGCCGATCACATTAGCTTGCCAACCCCGAGACACGATGTCAACGCATGGTGGACGGTTTCCTGGACGACGGGGTGACGTCGACTGACGAGAAAACCGCCTCTACCACGGCAGAGCAGGGATCAGTATGTCGTCACTTTTCGAAAGGATGGGCTACAAGACGGGTCGGGCGCTCATGAAGGGCAAGTGTCTCGTCGACGCCATCATGGGAACACAGGAGGAAGCCCGTGAGGCCGAGAGGATTCTCGGCTACCACATGGCCGAGGAGTTGTTGCGAACGCTCCTGCCGCTGGAAGAAAACGAGCAACTGGCTGCCGTCGCCGCCTCGGGCGATCGACTCGCGGGAAGGCTGACGGACAAGCAGTTCGCCTTCCAGTTCAGAGCAGTGCAGGCGGGTGCGCCAAACGCCTTTGCCCTGCCGGGAGGACACGTCTTTGTCAACGCCGCGCTGCTTGCGCTCTGCGAGGGCCATCCCGATGAGCTGGCCTTTGTGTTGGCCCACGAAATTGCCCATGTTGTGAACGGGCACGTGGTAGACCGAGTGGTGACCGACTCACTCCTCACCACCCTTGTGCGCACGCTGGGGCCGCGGAATGCTGTCGGGACGTGGCTCGGGAAAGTCGGAACGCGCGCCTTGACCAGCGCCTACTCTCGGGCCAACGAAGATGAGGCCGATCTGTTCGCTGTCCGCCTGTCCCGTGCGGCCGGCTTCACTCCCGCTGCGGGAGCCGATCTGATGCTGAAACTTGAGGCTCTCAAGAGCCGGGGAGAGCAGAGCGGTCTCGGCGAGTATTTCTCGTCACACCCCCCACTCAAGGAACGGGCTCTGGTCATCCGCAGAGCCGCTCGCGACGAAGCTGAACGCGGGAGAAAACGGCAGCGTTGAACCGACAGCCCAATATCCTACTGATCTGCTCCGACCAACACAGCCCTCACGTGTGTGGCTGCTATGGAAACACTATCGTTGAGACGCCGAACCTTGACCGACTGGCCCGGGAAGGCACACGGTTCTCATCCGCCTACTGCAATGACCCTATCTGTGTTCCGAGCAGGATGAGCTTCCTGACCGGTCGTTATCCATTCCGGATCGAGGTACTGGGAAATGGCAGTATGCTGGACAGTCGCATTCCCACCTATGCACACCTTCTGAGCGGAGCGGGGTACCACACTGTGCTCTCCGGACGCATGCACTTCATGGGGCCGGATCAACGCCACGGCTTCCTGGAACGGCTCGTTGGTGACGTGGGGCCCTATGCCATGCTGGGCACAAGCACCAACCGATGGTCCCCTCTTCCGCCCGACCTGGGGCACATGGAGAAGCCTGCCCCGCTGCTCACTGTGGGCCCCGGCAGCACCGTCAATCTGGATTTTGACCGAGACGTCACTCAGGCAGCGCGGGAGTGGATTCATTCCTATGCGGAACGGGGTGCCCCACGGCCCTTCATGATGACCGTCGGCTACATCAATCCACATTGCGCCTACATCGCTCCTCCTGAACTCTACGAGAAGTACACAGGCCGGGTAAACGTGAACAGATCCCTGGCGGAAAAGCGACTCCGCCTCCACCCCTCCCACCAGGCACACATCGAGCGAACGACCGCCGGTGTGCCCCGGGACAACCTGACGAAGGCGACAACAGCCTACTATGGACTTGTGGACTTCATCGACCAGCAAGTGGGCAAACTGCTGAAGACCATTGAGGAGCGAGAACTGCTCGATAACACGATCATCGTCTACTTCTCTGACCACGGGGAGATGCTGGGCGAACACGGGAGATGGCACAAAGGGTGCTTCTTCGAAGGAAGCGCCGGAGTCCCACTGATCGTGCGTGTTCCCGGACAACCGCACGAACGACAAGGTCAGACAATTCCGGCTGTCGTGTCCCTGATCGACCTGTTACCGACCCTTGCTGACTGGGCCGGAACAGACGTGCCGTTCGAGACCGACGGACACAGCTTGGTGCCGCTCATCACCGGAAACGCCCCCGAATGGAAAGACGAAGCCCGAAGCGAATACTACTCCGCGGGAGAGTTGAACCGGATGATCCGACAGGGCGACTGGAAGTACTGCTACTACGCTCAGGATGGTGAGGCAGAACTCTACAATCTTCGCGAAGACCCCCAAGAACAGCACAACCGTGCCGGCGATCCAGAGTGCCAGGACGTCGTGGCCGAGCTCCGGGAACGCGTGATCGACGATGGGTGGGGAGCCGAAGCCCGGGCACAGATTGCCGAGAAGCTCCGAGGGCTGGCCTACTATGAGATGCTGGGCCGTTGTCGCAGGAATCTGGAAGACGACCCGCTCGTCGGCTCCGTACCCGATGACTGGCGCCCCCCATCTGGACTGCGAAATTACCTGTGCGAACAGGTGGGTCCCGATAGGCCGCCGAACCGCTGAAGGAGAGAAGCCGTGCACGAGGAAGACCTGAACGACATCCGGGCGGGCCTGGCCGGAAAAACGATCCTCCTGATGCCGTACTGCCATGCCGACCATGCCTGGTGCCACACTCGTGAGTGGCACGTGCGCCGCTACAGCGAAGCGCTGCGTCAAGTGCTCGCCCTGTATACCGATCAGCCCGATTTCCGGTACTTCATCGACAGCTGGTCTGAATTCCTCAAACCATGCCTCGAATCAATGCCTGATCTGCTGCCGCTGGTCCGCGAGTACATCCACTCCGGACGGCTTGCCCTGGTGGGAGGGCATTGGGCCAACGTACGGTTCGCGCATGTGGGGGACGAGACCTCGATCCGTAACATGGTCCAAGGGCGCCGTGCAGTCACAAAGCTCTTCCCCGATGCCCGCCTGGACACCTATGCGAATCTCGATGTAGCGATTGGTCACAGTCAAGTGCCGCAGCTCCTGCGCCTGGCCGGCTATTCCTGCTGCTTCGCCTGGCGCCCTCTCAAAGGACTCGACCAGCAAGGCGTCCCGCGCAGCTTCATCTGGCGGGGGCTGGCGGGCGACGATATCCTCGTAAGCAGGCACAGCTACGGTGGGTGGACCCACGGGATTGAGTTCCGTCCCGCCAACGCACCCGGTCAGGAGACTGTCGATTTCGCACACACGGTGAGATTCGCCTGGGAACGCTACCTGGAAACCCCGGCCCGTCAACCCCGGTTGCGAACGCTTTCGTTCTGCCAGGGAGGAGACGATGCGCTCCCGTTGGTGGATCAGAGCACAGGCACGACGCGCGACATCCGGGGCCTGATGGAACAGTGGAACGCGACCGGCCTGGGAGACCTCCGGTTCGGCACGCCTCACGACCTCTTCGACGCACTCCAAAGCCAGCGAGAGGATCTGCCGACGTGGGAAGGCATGTTGGACCCCGCCGAGCTCTGCTATCACGTGGCCCGCAACGGCAAACGTGGCGTCTGGTGGCTCCGGGAAATGGGTGATCGAGAACTCACCCTCACTGAACAGCTCCTAACCCGCCTGCCGGGCGGAAAGACACGGGCCCAGGAGGCGCTTCTGGATGCGCTGTGGCGAAGGCTCCTGACCTACTGTACCCATGCGGTCGAATTCCTGTTCGAGCCGGACTTCGAGGATGCCCGTCACACGCTTGAGGAGGTAATCAGGAGAGCCCGTCATTGTCGGCGGGAAGCACTGACGCAGCTGACAACCCACTCAGATTGCGACGATCCTCCGGGCTACGTGGTCTACAACCCCTTGCCCGAGGCGCAGAGAGCCCTGGTCGAGCTGACCGTGGACAACATCGATACGTCCCGAAAACGCCCGATCCTCACCAACGCGGACGGGCAGCCACTGCAGCAGCAGATCACCTACACAGGACGACTCGCCCGGGACTTCGATGTGCTTGTCGAGACCCCATTGGCTCCGGGAGGGATGACCCAGCTTCTCCTGGGTTGGTCGGGGGATGGAGTACCGCCGGCGGAGCCAACCGAGCTCGAGACACTGGATCACGTCGCCGAACTCGGAGTGATGCGTCTTGACATCACCAACGGCCGCATTGTTCGCATAGAGATCACCGACGAAGCGACATGCATCGAGGCCAGAGATGGTGAGGATCTGCTGGAGCCGGTGATCGTTCCCAGGGAGGTGGACTACTGGATGCCCCTATCCTACGCTGACTCACCGGTTCACTTCCGTCCGGAAACGCTCTGCCTGAACGAATCCGGACCGCTGCGCTACCGCCTGACCAGACGGGGCCATGTGGGCCGACACCGCGTCACCCAACGCATCGATCTTCTCGCCGGGTCTCGAGCAATTGACATAGAGACCACAATCGACATCGTCCCTGACTCGGCCCTGTTCGCCCTGTCCGTTCCCCTCCCTGATGACGCCACGTTAACGGTCGACATTCCCTTCGGCGTTGAGCCCAGGGAACTCGACGGGATCGAGTACGGGCATATGGGCGGTGGAAACTACGAGAATATCGAGCGCCGGATCCCCGGCATCTTCTGGGGCAAGTCGTGGGTCTCTGCCGAGTCCGTGTCCGTCAACATCGGGCTGATCACCCGAGACGGCCCCCGTTACTTTCGCCGCCATGGCACACCGCCGCGCCTCTATCACTTCCTGGTCTCAATCCCCGAGGACCGGGAGACGGGATGGCAACGGAAGTGCAACACGGCGAAGGTCCTGGGTCGGCACACGTTCGAGCACCGATTCGTCCTGGGGAAGGACCACTGTTCCGCCACGGGTCTGGTGAGGCAGGCCCAACAGTGGCGCACTGCTCTACCCGTCGTCACCGGGCGAATCCGGAACGACTGCGGACACATCGAGCTGACACCGAGCACAGTCCGGTTAAGCGCGATGTACAGAGAGAAAGGCCACCTGATCGTGAGAGTGGTCAATATGAGTGAGAACGACGTAGACGCCGCCCTGGACTGGGGAACCCCCATCGGGAAGGTAACAAGCTGCGACTTCACCGGCACGCCGGTGCCTGCGCCGATCGCTCATGCCGGAAGGCAGACACGAATGACGCTCCGCCCCTGGCAAATCATGACCCTCACGGCTGAGGAAGCCGGTTCGAGCAACCATCACTCGGCATAGGAGCCGAGCCGACGCACATCAGGACGCGCTTACCACAGCCCGAACACTGAGAAGCCACGAGATCTTGCTCAACGCTTTCCGGGCCACGCGCAACGTCTTCTGTGAGACACGCGAACTGGCCATTTCAGCCACAAAAGCCGTGTCATCACAGCGGACCACCAACAGGGTCCCCGTCCCTCCCGGCAGGATCATCGCGTCCGTCCCTTCTCCGGCAAATCTCCTCAGCATCCGTTCGCTGCGAAGCATGAGATGGGCCCCCAGGGCGGCGTAATCACCAGCTTTGGCCACGAGAGTCCCGGTCGCACCAAGGGGCAAGCCCTGGCGGTCGGACAGCAGACAGCCCTTCACGGGGAGCTGATCCCCCAACGCCTCAATGATCTGGGTGAGCAACGGACGACCGTCAAGCTCAAACTTCAGGGCACGGACGAGGGCCTCATAGGGATCTGCTTTCGACTGTACGGAGAAACCGGTCATCTCTCGGAACAGATGCCGACCGATCCCGGGCACTCGGCCCAACTCGAAGATCGAGGGGAAGGGGCCGTGTGCGTCACGGAAGGCAATGATGGCCTGAGCCCGACTCTCGCCAACGCCTCTGATCGAGACCAGATCGGCGACAGATGCATGGTTGATGTCGACCGCTTTGGCCGCGTATTCGAGGGACCGGGTGATACCGTCCCAGCCATCGCGTGGCACGGGGGGAGGCAGTGGTTCGCTCGGGGCGACAACAGCAGCCGGTTCCGGAGCAACGACCGGTTCCGGAGCAACGACCGGTTCGGAAGGAGGAGCAATCGCCGGCTCCGGGGTCGCAACTCCAGCCGGGGCAAAGACATCACGTATAGCTGTGGCTTCCTTGGCATCGTCTGCCAGTTCGGCCTTGACCATCAGCCACTCGGGCGGCACGGCCGCCACAACCTGGGCCAGGTTGAGAGTCACGCTCCCCGATTCAGCGCCGGGAGCCAGCCAACCATCGGGAGTGATGGCAGTCACTGCAGAGAGCGGCACCTCTGCACGACCGGCCCGAAGTGTCGCAAGGGCTTCATTCCGCCCCATCGGGAACGTGCCTTCCGGGAAGGCTCCGGCCTGCCAGTTGGGCCCACGGAGTTCTTCCGGAAGGGCACTCAGAACCATCGAGAGCGGAAGGTCAATGGCATCGCCATGGACAGCCAGCAGCGGCGCGGCGGGAGATGGGGGGGCAGGCGCGGCGGGCGGTGCCTCAACAGCAACAGGAACGGGATCAGGCTCAACCGGCGTGAGGACGATCGGGCGGGACACCGGTTCAGCGGCAACCGGGGGCGCCGGGGGCGCGGCAGGGGGAGCGGCAGCCACATCGTGTGCGGCAAAGAGATCACCAATCCCGGCAGCTCCGGCAACGTCGTCGGCTTCGGGAGCCGTCGGCACGAGGAGATCACGCGGAACGGCACTCACGACCAACGCCAAATCCAGCTCCACCTCGGCGTCCATCTGAGGACGGACCCAGCCTGGAGGGACGGAGCTGTAGCAATCCCGCAGAGGAATCGAGACCTTACCCGACTGCAACTGCCCGAGCAGTGTCTTGGCATCGACAAGGAAAGACGTATCAGGCATGCTCCCCGCGTCCCAGGCGTCCCCGCGGAGTCCCTCCGGCAGTTTCGCGAGAAGCGCACGCAGAGGTACCGGAACAGCAGTCGAACTGTTGGAGTCGTACGCATCAGAAGCCATAGTTGAGTCCCCTGTTCAGGCCGGAGTCAGCGCCGATGCATGTGAGGAGCAACACGGGTGCCCAATGCCTCGACAGGTGACCGACTCAGACCATTGGTAAACTGTGGTTGTTGCTTTAGTTTAGTGCGTCTGCGCTTGTTCAGCCAGTCTGACGGCGAAGCCTGATCCCCCGGCTCAATACGACTGCGTACAGGCCCGGGTATCCTGACCTGTTGTTGTTGAACTGCCCCTGGAGACGAGCAATGGCGTTTGTCAACCAAGCCTCGCGCGAAGTCCAGTTGAAGATCGTCTATTACGGTCCTGCCCTCTCAGGAAAGACGACCAATCTCGAGACGATCCATGAGCGCATCAGACCCGATCACAAGGGCGACCTGACCTCCCTCGACACCGCCCAGGATCGGACACTTTTCTTCGATTTCATGCCCCTTGAAGCCGACGCTATCAAAGGCTTCAAGACGCGTTTCCTGATGTACACCGTTCCCGGTCAGGTCATGTATAACACCACCCGCCGAATCGTTCTCCGCGGCGTTGACGGAGTCGTTTTTGTGGCCGACAGCCAGTGGGGTGAGATGGAAGCCAACGTGGAGAGCCTCAGTAATCTTGAGGAGAATCTCCGGGCCCAGGGATCGTCTCTTGAGCATGTCCCACACGTGATCCAGTTCAACAAACGTGACCTGGACAATATCGCTCCCGAGCACTACATGGAGTTTGTCCTGAACAACGGCGAGACGCGTCGCCCGAGTTTCAGTTCCGTCGCGACCGATGGCACGGGCGTTTTTGAGGCGCTCAACATGATTGCCCGTCTCGTGTTGCACCGTTTTGTCAGCGGCCCCACGGGTAAAGATGCCGAAGGGCAACAGCTCCGACTGGTTGACTGATTGCCCGACCGCCGCCAGACCACAGCGACCGCCACTGAGGGACGCAGGCCGATGACGCTGGAACTGACCAGCCATGATGCGGACAGACTACGCCGAGTACTCCGGGATCTGCTCGCCCAGGCGGAAGCCGACAGCTGTCTGATCTGCGACCAGGCCGGCCACGTTCTGGTCCAACTCAACCTCCTTGATGAAGATCCTCTGCGCGTCTCAGCCTTGGGAGCCGGCGTCTTTGCCGCCACCCGCGAGCTGGCCAGGATTATCGGGGAAGACGAGTTCAGTACGGTCCTGCACCAAGGTGACCGTCGCAGTATCCTCATTGAAGCCGTTGACGAGGAATCCCTCGTCGTGGTGCTCTTCACCGGCGACCACAAGGTCGGTCTCGTCAAACTCTACGCCCCCGCCGCTGCAGCGGCTGTGCGAAGGGTGCTCACCGAAGCCCGGAACAGGTCAAACACTGACGGGACCTCCCAAACGCGGTTTGAGCTTGAAGATTCCAAGAGCATATTTGGCTCTTCGAACGCCGGCTGAGTATTCCTGCGCACCTTGGTCATGAACCCCAGCCCCCTTTCCCATGACGGGAAAACGTATTCTGCCACGGAAAAAGGAAAAACCGACATGCGTCTTGCCACCACGACTTCGCTCTTTACATGCGCTGCCGCCGCCCTGGTCCTGAGCCTGGCCGGCTGTAGCAAGAAGCAAGCTGACACGACTAGCGTTCCCGCCCCCCCCCAAGAGCGAATCACCCTGACCTACAGCGTCTTCTTCCCCCCCTCGCACATCCAATGCAAGACGGCAGTCGAATGGGCCGAGGAGATCAAGACGCGTACCGACGGGCGTGTAGAGATCACCGTTTTCCCCGCCGGGACGCTGACCAAAGCCCCGCAGTGCTACGATGGCGTTATCAACGGTATTTCCGACATCGGTATGAGTTGCTTTGCCTACACGCGAGGCCGGTTCCCTCTGCTTGAGGGCCTGGACCTTCCCTTGGGCTACCCGGACGGCAAGACGGCCACCAAAATCGCCACCGAGATGGCCCGGAAATACCAACCAGAAGAACTGTCGGACGTGGAAGTAATGTACATACACGGGCATGGCCCAGGTATGATCGCAAGCAAGAAGCCGATCCGCACGCTGGCCGAGTTGAAGGGAGTCAAGGTCCGCGCCACGGGACTCTCCGCCAAGATCATTGAGAAGCTCGGCGGGACACCGGTTGGCATGAGTCAACCCGAAACCTATGAAGCCCTTCAGAAGGGCGTCGTCGAAGCAACGCTCTGCCCGATCGAGACCCTGAAAGGCTGGAAACAGGGCGAGGTCATCGACTATGTAACCGATACGTCGGTCATCGGCTATACCACCACCATGTTCGTGGTGATGAACAAGGCCAGTTGGGCCAAACTGCCAGCTGATGTCCAGAAGGTCTTCCAGGAAGTCAGCGCCGAGTGGGTTGCCATGCACGGGGAAGCCTGGGACCAGGCCGACAGAGAGGGGAAGGCGTTCGTTGAGCAACTGGGCCGAGAGATCATCGCCCTGCCGCCTGCCGAGCTTGCCCAGTGGACGAACAGCGTCCAACCCGTCCTGGATGATTACGTGGCCAAGACCAAGGAGAAGGGGTTGCCGGGAGATGCTCTTCTGGCCGACATCAAGGCGGCAATCGCCAAGGCAGCCGCACCAGTCGCCTCCGGCTCCGGCACGAAGTAGCAGGACACGACCGGAGACGTTCCTCCAGGCCCCCGCAGCCCTTCAGAAATGGGCTGCGGCCTGAAGGGCGCCGTTGCCGTCGACCTCGTGATGCGCCCTTGCGGCGGAAGGTATCGCTCAGATGCCCCCCCCGGGAAAGACCGTGCCGTCACCTCCCTCCCGTTGACATGTCGTATGGAGTTCTGCCTGTGGCAGCTCACTCATCCCAAACAAAGACACGCGACTTCCTCAAGTGGTACAGCCGCCTGATCAGGTTGCTGGTCGTCGGCCTGGCGGGTGTCTCCGGCCTGGGTGTGTTGCTCATGATGACTGTCGTCTGCCTGGATGTCATACTGCGCCAGTGCGGACGCCCGATCCCCGGGTCCTTTGACATCGTCAAGCTGATCGGGGCGGTGACAATCACCTGTGCTCTCCCCTACACGACCGCCGTCAAAGGTCACGTCGCGATTGAGTACTTCTTCCATAAGCTCGGCCATCGGGGCAGGATTGTGCTTGACACCTTCGCCCGCCTCGTCGGCATGGCACTGTTCTCCCTGCTGGCCTGGCAGAGCGTCATCTCGGGCACGGCCATGTGGCGCAGTGGAGAAGTGACCCCAACGATCCAACTCCCGACCTTTTGGGTGCTCTACGTCACGGCCTTCGCATGCGCGGTTGTCGTGTTGGTCATCCTGCACAACCTGCTCCACCCGGGGAAGGAGATGATCAAACCGTGACTCCTGTTCAGATAGGCATCCTGGGCTGCATCGTCATGCTCCTGCTCCTGATGAGCAGCATGCCGGTGGCGTTCGTGATGGCCACCGTGGGACTGATTGGCTTCGGTCTGCTGGTGAATCCCCATGCCGCGCTCAGCATGATCACAGCAGACCTCTATGAAACGACCTCGTCCTACAGCCTGACCGTGATTCCGCTCTTCGTCTTCATGGGGCAGATCGCGTTCCACTCGGGGATAAGTCGCCGCCTCTTCGATGCCGCCTATCGTTGGCTGGGTGTGCTCCCGGGTGGTATGGCCATGGCCACAGTCGGGGCCTGTACGGCCTTCGGAGCAATCTGCGGTTCAGGCCCCGCCACGGCCGCAACCATGGCTTCAGTTGCGCTCCCTGAAATGCGCCGCTTCAGGTACGATATGGAACTGGCGTGCGGATCGGTCGCCTCGGGAGGCAGCCTCGGGATGCTCATCCCCCCAAGCGTTGTCTTCATCGTTTACGGCATTATGACCGAACAGTCCGTCGGCAAGCTGTTCATCGCGGGTATTCTCCCCGGATTGCTCATTGCCGTGCTGTTCTGTCTGACGATCTGGTTCAACTGCCGACGCCGCCCGGAACTGGGCCCCGCCGCCCCGCCCTCAACCTGGATGGAGCGCTTCCGCTCGCTGGGCGGCGTCGCAGAGACGCTCGTCCTCTTCGGACTCGTCATGGGAGGCATGTTCTTCGGCTACTGCACCCCGACTGAAGCTGCCGCTGTCGGAGCGGGGGGAAGCCTGCTCATCGCTGCAGCGCGAAGGCAACTCACGTGGCACAGCCTGTTCCGCAGCCTGCAGGAAACAGCCCGAACGTCATGCATGGTCCTGATCATCGTGGCCGGCGCCAAGATGTTCGGACACTTCCTGGCCGTAACCCGAATCCCATTTGCCCTGGCCGAGTGGCTGTCCGGGCTCCCGCTCCCGGGATGGATGATCATGGCCTTCATCATCGGTTTCTATCTGTTAAGTGGGTGCTTTGTGGACGCCCTGGCCCTTATCCTCCTCACAATCCCCATTTTCTACCCGGTCGTCATCGGCCTGGGCTATGACCCCATCTGGTTCGGGGTCATTATCGTCGTGGTGACTCAGATGGGCGTCATTTCGCCGCCGGTGGGCGTAAACGCCTATGTGGTGAGCGGAATCGAGCGAGATGTCCCGTTGCAGACGATCTTCCGAGGCTGCATGCCCTTCCTCGTCGCCCTCATCATCGCATCTGTTATTCTCGTCGTCTTCCCACAAGTGTCGCTATTCCTGCCAAGCCTGGTTCGGTAAGGAAGCGCGGACGGGAAGTCCAACCCTCACACAGAACGGCAAGGAGCCGAGCAATGGCTGACGAATCTCACCGCTACGGTGCGTTCCGGCGAATTCTGTTCTGCACCGACTTCTCCGAGAATGCGGATCTGGCTTTCGAGTTCGCGCTGCAGGAAGCGCTCCACTCCCCCGCCCCCAACATCCACCTGCTTCACGCCATACCCGAACCGGAGGCCCAGTTCTGGAAAACGTACATTTACGAAGTCGAGGACATTGACGAAAAGGCAAAGAACGATATTGATAAGAAGATTGAGCAGACATACCTATCGCGTGTCCCTGAAGGTGTGACCTTCGAGGTCGAGATGCGGATCGGCCGGGACTACCTGGCGATTCTGGAGTTTGCGGACGAGATCGATGCCGACCTCATCATCATGGGGCGGCAGGGGCGAACAGCGTTGCGTACAGTGCTGTTTGGTAGTGTGACGGAGAAAATCGTTCGCCGGGCCAACTGCCCGGTGCTAGTCATCCCGCTAAGTTTCGAAGAGAAACTGGGATGGACCAGATAGGAGAAATGCGACCATGGCCATAGAAGCATCCCTGAAAGAACTGATCGTCGAACGCCTGTTCCTCGACATCGAGCCTGAAGAGATCGAGACGGAAGAGGAACTCGCGGAATACGGGGTGGACTCGTTCCTGCTGCTGGAACTGATCGTGGCGCTGGAGGAAATGTTCGACGTGCAATTCGAGCAAGCCGACATCACGTCCGAAACGCTCCGCTCAGTTTCCACACTGGTTGCGTTGATTCAGTCCAAGAAGGCCTGAGCGCCTTGCTCTCGATGGCTTGCCTCAGCCACCTGCCCGGAACACGCTGTCTTGCGTTCCTCGCCGGGGCTTGCTTGCTTGCCTTCTGCCTGTCTCCGGCGCGTGCTGATGAACCCATCCGGAATGTCGTGTTCACCGTTCAGGTCCACAACCGCGGACCTGACGATGCGGTTGACGTGTCCCTGCGTGTCCCAGTCCCGTCAACGAATGACTACCAGCGGGTCTATGAAACCTACCTGACCCCGCGCCCGGAAGGCTTTGTCCGGCTCCCGAGCGGCGGGAACGTCGCTCTCCTCGCGTTCCCCAGAATCCCGGCAGGACACAGCCGATGGGTGTTCATGCACGTCCGCTGCCGACTGCGGGAGTTCCGCCCGCTCCGAGACTCCACGCGTGAATCCCCTGACCCCAAGGCCATGAAACGGGCTCTGGGTAAGGGCTACAAACTTGACCCCAACGCCCCGGACATCGTTGCGTTCGCGCATAGCATCCGACGCGGAGACATGTCCGAAATGGCCACCGTACGCCGCCTGAACGCCCGCCTCTGCGGGAGCTTCGAATACGAGCTGGATGAACGACAGGCAACGGCCTCCGAGACACTGAAGTCCCGGCGTGGCTCCTGCAGCGAACTGTCGCGCCTGTTTGTGGCTGTAGCGCGACGCTGTAACATCCCCGCGCGCTTCGCCGCCGGCACACGACTGCGCACCAGACAGGGCCCCTATGTAGACACCATTCACCACCGCTGGGTCGAGGTGCATCTGGAAGACTACGGCTGGTTGCCGATCGACATCAGCCTCAATGTCAGCACACAGGATCCCGAGCGACGCTTCGGAGCCATCCCTCCCCACCGGCTCGTCATGCTCCGCAATGCCGGCTTGGGAGGCCACGTCCTGTTCTCGACTGGACTGACGATGATGAGTCGACACCCGGATCTGAGGCGGACCGTCCGGACCTACTGGTTCGACAGCGAGGCGGGTCAACTGAAGCAGGCCCTTCGCGACTTCGCCCGGGTCGAGGAGTGGACAGCGAATGACTGCGAGAGGCTGCGGAGGGACTTGCGCAGGCACCGCGGGGGACAGGTCATCCCCCTCCTGGCAACGCTCCTGTACCCCCCTCTTGCTGGTAAGGATGAGGCGAGTGCCTTGCGGGCCATCGCCAACTCAGGGCCGCGCATCCCGGCTGTGCCCCTGATCGACTACATGGTTGCCTGTCCCTCAGTGGCCGCCAAGGCAGAACCACTTGCAGAACGACTGACCGGCGTGGATCAGGCTTCCCCCGATCAATGGCGGGCCTGGCTGCGCGGTCCGGGCCGGGATTTTCTACGCGGCAGAACGGGCGCGAACGGGCGCGATTGAGGGAGCGCCCTACCGCCGAACGTCGTAGCAATAGAGGTTGTCGGCGTAGCGTAGATACAGCCGCCCGCCAACGACCACAGGATGTGCCCAGCTCTTGTCACGCCCTTCCACGCTGAACTGGCCGCTCATTCGCAAGCCGCCCGGGCTGGCTTCGGCCAATCCCACACGCCCCCTGTCTTCGGCAAACAGGTAAAGCATCCCATCTGCATAACAGACCGATCCTTTGCCAACACCGCGATCGCTCCACATCCGCTCTCCGGTCTTCAAATCAAGACAAGCCCACCCACCCGAATTATTCCCGTAGATGTAGCCCTCGTGAATCACATAACCACCGTGATGACAGACCATATCCCGGGTCCGCCATGCTTCACGGGCCGTCACCTTGCCGTTCGTCGCCCTCAGTCGCAGACAGACACCGCCCTTGCCATAGCCGTTGGCCCAGAATACGTGACCATCACTGTAGGCCGGCGTCGGGCAGTTTGCCGTATTCCCCGCGCTGAAGTCGTTCGTCCACAGAACACGTCCGTCCTGAGGGCGAACGGCAAAGAGGCCATTGCGGGATGATCCTACTATCATCGGGACCTTGTTCAGAACAGCAACGATCGATGAGCCATAGTGCGGCTTCCCGCCATTTCCGGAGCTCTGCCAAAGCACCTTGCCGGTCTGCTTGTCGAGCGCGACCATGCAGTTCTCCCCCCCCGGGACGACAAACACATACTTCGAAGCAACGAGTACTGATTCCGAATACCCCCAGCCCCCGGGGCTCCCGCCAAATGAGCTCATCTCGGTGCTCCAGACACGCCGCCCTGATTTGGCATCGTAGCAAACCAGCTTGCCCGGTCCCGAGAGAAGGTAGAGCTTACCTTTGCTCAACGTGGGTGTTGCCCGGGCGCCGGGATAATTCCTTGTCCACGTCTCCCCGTGCTCCTTCTTCCATCTCGGCCTGCCGCTGAGATCATAGGCGAAAATCACCAGCTTGCCGTCCACGCCACCGGTGATGTAAACAGTGTCGTAGGCTATCGCCGGGCTGGAGAATCCAGCGCCCAGTCCGCGGACATGCCAGAGACGCTCCGGCCCACCGTTGGGCCAACGCTTCAGGAGACCGGTATCCCGGGACTTCCCGTCACGCCTCCCACCGCGCCACCCCGACCATCGACTGCTCTTGGACTGCGCCAGGGCACCCGTGCAGAGCCCCATCATGACCAACCCAGCAAACGTCTCTCGCCACGCTCTCATTGCCAAATTCCTCCATTCGACACGTTGAACGGTTCCGTGAGCAATGGCCTCACCAGTCCAGGATCACTCCGAGCGCATGCTCAGTCTTGCTCTGGATCGTTCGCCAGGCATCGGCAGCCTGAGCCACTGGGAAATGGTGTGTGATCAACGGTAACGTCTTCAGGCGACCGTCTGCTATCCAGTCCAGGGCAGCGTCCATGCGCGGCGTGGTCCAGCCGGAAACGGAGTCCACCGACTTCTCGCCCATTCGCAGGTCCTGGAGTGACACGATGTCATCAGTACCGTAGAATCCGGCGCTGACAAGATGTCCTTCACGCCGAAGGATGCCGAGAGTCTGCATGGCAGCTTCACGGTCGCCGACCGTGTCAACGCCGACCGCGATGGGGGCACGCGCTACCGCCTTGACCTCCGCCACCCAATCATCCGACGTGCGCGCGTTCACCGTCTCACCACCATCGAAACGCGCCAGACGATCATCGTGTCTGCCGACCAGGATCACTTTCGCGCCCCGGCAGCGCAGTGTCTGGGCAGCCCATTGGCCGACCATCCCATCGCCGATGACAACGGCTCCCTCTCCTGGCTCGATTGGGGCCCGCGTGCCGCAGTTGTAGCCCACCTGGGTCAACACCAGACCGCTGAACGCAAGAGGGTCCTTTGAGGATGGCAGTTTCCAGATCATGGAACGGGGAGCGACAGACGGTGACACCTGACCACCGGATGCGTGGAACATGCCCTCTACTTTGCCCATTGCACAGAAAACGGTCTCGCCAACGGCCAAATCGTCAATGTCGGCACCCGTCCACTCAACCACGCCGATCTTCTGGTAGCCTGCGATGATCGGGAAGGGGGTGGGATCACCCGTGCGGAACGCCGTGTCGCCCTGAACCCGCTCCCCACGCAGGAATGACCCCTCAGTGCCGTTGCTGATCCACGAGTGGGTCACCCGAACCAAGGCATCGCCTGGCCCGGGATCGGGACAGCTCACATCTTGAAATTCCACCGTGTTCGGGGCGGTGAAGACGACAGCGCTTGCCTGGACCATCTAGATTCCCTTTCACCGATCTGCCGGCACAACGGCCGGATGCATCGCGTGCTTACCGGTCCATGTTCTCAAGCCCAAGTGCGCTCACTCCCGGTGCATCCACCTGAGACATAGCTCAGTGAAGGCCGGCAAAAGAGAGCGTGAGGATCCGTTCTACCAATCCCTCGCTGATATCCTTCCTCCGCAAGACGAAATGCACGCGATAGACAAAGTGGCGGGCACTGTCCTCTGCCTCAAAATCACCTTGGATGAACTCCTCGTTCCAGCCCGATGGCCGCACGTCAGCCCACCGCAATAGCCAGGCCACGAATGGCGGGAAGATACTGCTGTCCATGCACTCCCGTACCAGCTCAGTTTGTTCAATCTCGCGATCGTTGCGCAGCAGGACAAGACGAACAGGCTGCGGGGGACCGAGGAAGTCCAATATACTCATCACCTCCCGGGCAAGCTCGCCGAGCTCTCGATCCCGCAATCGAGCTGCATCCGCCTCCAGGTGTTCCTCCGGCGCGAGCAGGTTGGCGTCCAGGGGAGCCTCATCGGTCGTGCTCAGACGCAGTCCGTTGCACCCTCCGCAGAAGCTCACTGCTTCGTCCAGGAGTCGCGACCAGAACATGCTTGCGCTGTTGCAGTACGCCACACCGTGGATGACGAGCTGATCGGCCCCAAGGCCGGGGAACTCCGTGTCGTCGTGTCCAGCAATTATCGCCACAATGATCCTTACGCCCCAGGGGGCCTCTCTTCGTGGTCGTCTGCCGGGATTTGGGTATCCCAAGCATGTCGATAGCGCTCAGGAACCTGCGACCATGTGCTGCGGAGAGTTCCACGCCACTGGTCGTGCGTTCGGAAGCGCAAGCGTCAGTACGTTACGCCCGAAAATGCTGGCGGGCAACCGATCGCTCAAGTCCACCCACTGCGTGCGCTTCGCCAACTGACGGAACAGCACGCCTCAGCTCGATTAGACGACGACTTACGCCGGTTGCAGAACCTGCAACGTCACCCCTTTGACCATCCCTGCGGTTGCCTCTTTGTACGCAAGCATGTGGGGAGCTTTCAGGTGGGCGAACAGGGCATCAAGGCTCTCCCAGGCTTCGACGATGGTTACTGCGTTCTCGCGTACGCCTCCCTGTGGCGCCAGTCCGGAGTCCGCATCCACGGTTGGTTCGTACCGGATACACCCGTCTTCTGCCAACACGGCCGGAACATTGGCTTTGAAGATCTCAAGAAACTGCGCCTTGTAGCCGGGATTCGTCTCAATGGTCGCGATCACGTGGATCATCTGTACTGCTCCTAGATTGATTTACAGCCACTCAACCCGCGAGGCCGAGACCTGCGCGGCCCAACGGGACAATCTCGAGCGTCAACGATACCCGCTCAGCTATCGACGGTCAATTGCTTCAGACTCAATGCGGAATTCGCGAAAGGTGTCGGATCTGTCTCAGAGTGTCTCTCATCCTAAGCTGTACACCCTGCTGGCCGATTTCAGGCGTGTCAGCCACGCAAACCAAGGCACTGTTCGTACCAGGCTCTCCCTCTCACGGCAATGTCCACTCCTCCCGTGGGAACTGTCTTGAGCCACCAATGATACAGTTCGAACAGTGCCAAAAGGCCCTAGAAGACAGTGGCTATCCACATCCCCTTAAGACTGTTACACAATTGATAACAGGATTTGGCCCAACCCCTGCAACAGTATTGGCACTGAGCGAGACGAAAGTCACTCCGGAAGAGAGCGCTCAGGGAAGAGAAAGACACGATGAGGAGAAGAGAGGAATAGACAACACTTCGCGAGCAAGCGCTCGTCACAATCCAGCTTGTTGTGGGTGATCAAACCGATCCCTGCTTCCCGCCCTGGCAAGTTACTTCCCCCCCCCTCTTCCCCTACTTGCCAGGGCGTCTTCCCCCACCATGCGGAAACGAATGAGATGACCGCATGGCGAAGCCGATCAGCCCGATACCTACTTCCCGCCCTGGCAGGTTACTTCCCCTCCCCCCTCTTCCCCTACTTGCCAGGGCGTCTTCTTTTTTATCCCCCCTCGCCTGGAAATACCCCGCGCCCGAGCGTCTATAAATGCATGAAGCCGTTCGAATCCGGCGACGTGCAAATGCAGCCATCCGGGAGATCCCCATGTACCGTTTCCCTCGACTGTCCGGACTGATCGCGCTCTGCCTGATTGCCCTCCCCGCTCTCCCCGCACACCTTCGCGCAGACGAGACAGAGTCCCGTGCGGAAGCTCGGAAGCTCTACAAGCAGCGCAACTATGCCGAAGCCCTTGACCTGCTGAACAAGCTGATTGCGGCCCGGGACACGGACCCGTCCCAGATCCCGGACGACATCCAGATGGCCCTCGACGCACTGGAACGCCTTGGTCGACAAGTTGACCTGGATGACCTGAGGGAAGAAGCCGTCCGCACTCACGCAAAGAACTGGCGCGTGCTCGTCAAGGTCTCTGCAGACTACCGCAGGCGGGCACACTACGGACACATCATCGGCGGGGGGTTCAAACGAGGGCGCCATCGGGGCCAGGCAAAGCGAGTCAACGTCCACGAACGGGACCGCATACGATCGCTCCAACTCCTGGTTCAGGCCCTGCCACTGGTTGCCAGCGATGATGATGACGCTGCCCGAGCGTCGTTCTACCTCGAGTTCGCGGACGTGTTGCTGATGGGACGAGGGCGACTGGACGCGTGGAAACTGCAGACCCTCAGCGATCTCTCGGACCTCCCCGACTACGATGACGGCCGCGGATGGCGCTCCCCTCAGTCCCAGGGGGCACCGGTCGCCGAAGACGGAACACCTGTCTACCACAGCCTGCCGGAAATGTTCGAGACCGCCCGGACGGACGGTGAACGTTGGCGCTGGTTGTTGGCGCAGGCCGCAACCTGCGGCAGCCAGGGCAAAGCCAAGTCCGACCTCGCCCTGGCCACGTTTCTGCACGGACAGTTCGGCGTCCAGACCATGCGGCGGATGGCCCGACCGTTCGCCGGCGGACGCGTGCTGGACCAGGACAGCAGCAACGGGAAAACAGGCATTTTCGCTGTTCAGACGCTGGGCGAAAACGAGACGATCGCCAAGCTGGCAACGGGTGTGAAACGCTTCCCTCTTCCCAAAGAGTTCGCCTACATAGCCCAACTGCGCGCGCTCGGAAAGAGCCCTGTGAAGGAAGTGGCCAAGAGGGCCCTTGAGCTTGTGGCCACGGTCTTCGAGAACCGCCGACAGTACACGAAGGCGCTGCCGCTCTGGCAGGCCTACCGAAGCTTCAATAAGGACTTGGCAGACGACCACATCCGGCAGATTTCGGGAAACTGGGGAACGTTCGATCCCGTCATGTCCCAGCCGGCAGGAAAGAACCCCACCGTCGACTTCCGTTTCCGCAACGGCAAAAGGGCCTCATTCACTGCCCATCGGGTCGACCTGCGCAAGCTTCTCGACGATGTCAAACGCTACATCGAATCACGGCCCGCCAAACTCGACCCTCAGCAGATCAATCTTGGCCTGATCGGGTACCGTCTCGTCCGCCAGGAGGAGAAGAAGTACATCCGTGAGAAAGCCGCCGAATGGACCCTTCCCCTCACCCCGCGCGATGGGCACTTCGATCGACGGATCAGCCTGGACATCCCGCTTGAGAAAGCCGGTGTCTACCTGCTGGTCGGCAAGATGGAAAAGGGCAACACGAGCCGAATTCTGGTCTGGCTGGACGACGCGGCCATCGCCAAGAAGGACCTGGGCAAGGAGACGCTCTACTTTGTGGCCGATGCCCGCACGGGAGCTCCCCTGCCAAAGGCAAATGTCGAGTTCCTCGGCTGGCGTCAGGAGTGGGTGCGCAAGACGAAGCAGTACAAGGTCCAGACCACCCGCTTTGCGGAGTACACCGACAATGATGGGTTGATCATCCTCCCGGAGAAGCGCCTGACCAAACACTGGCAGTGGATCGCCATTGCCACGACTCCGGAAGGGCGGCTCGCCTACCACGGGTTCCACAAGATCTGGTACAGCCGGCATCGGGACACGCCCTACCAGCGTGAAAAGGGCTTGATCATCACCGACCGCCCCGTCTATCGCCCGGGCGACACGGTCCATATCAAGGCGTGGGTCCGACGGGCCACCTACGACCTGGATGATGTCTCCATGTTCGCCGGGAAGGAGTTCCCGATCGAGATCCGTGATGCGCGCGGCAACAAGATCCTGGAGAAGTCGTTCAAGGCCGACGAGTTCGGCGGCTTCGAACTCGAGCTGCCACTGCTCGAAGAAGCCGGTCTGGGGACGTACCGCGTGACCATCACACGGCATGGCACGGGAACGTTCCGGGTCGAAGAGTACAAGAAGCCGGAATACGAGGTGAGCGTCGACGCCCCGAGCGTGCCGGTGATGCTCGGAGACACGGTCAAGGCAACGGTCAAGGCCAAGTACTACTTCGGGACGCCGGTCACGGACGCAACCGTCAAGCTCAAAGTCTTGCGCTATGCCCATTCAGAGCGGTGGTACCCACCCATGCCCTGGGACTGGTTCTACGGCGCTGGCTACTCCTGGTTCGCGCCCGACTACGAGTGGTACCCGGGGTGGCGCGTCTGGGGTTGCCCGCGTCCCGGTCCCTGGTGGTCCCCACGCCGTGGCCTGCCTCCCGAAGTGGTCATGGAACAGGAGACCGCGATCGGGAAAGACGGCACGGTCGCCGTGAACATCGACACTACCATGGCGAAAGAGATCCACGGAGACCTGGACCACCGGTACGAAGTCACCGCTGAAGTGCGGGACCGCTCCCGTCGCACCATCGTCGGCACGGGCAAAGTGCTGGTGGCCCGGAAGCCGTTCGATATCCGGGTCTGGGTGGATCGTGGGTATTACCGGACAGGAGATCGCGTTCAGGCTCAGCTCAAGGCATTCACCCTGGACCGGAAGCCGGTTGCCGCGAAGGGAACGCTCAAACTCCTGCGTGTGACCTATTCCGCCGGCCGCATCCCGGAGGAAACTGAGGTGCAATCCTGGCCGGTCACCACAGATGCCGACGGTATGAGCCAGGTTCTGCTCGTCCCCAAACAACCCGGTCAGTACCGAATCGCCGTCCAGCTCAGAGACGCGGCCGGACACCAGATCAAGGGCGGCTATCTCTTCGTCGTGCGAGGCCCGGACCTCGACGAAGACAGTGTCCGCTTCAACGAGCTCGAACTACTGGCGGACAAGGCCGAATACGCGCCCGGGGACAGCGCACAGCTGATGGTGAATACGCGGAAGCCGGATGCGACTGTCCTGCTCTTCGCCAGGCCCGTCAACGGGGTCTACGCCAGGCCGAAGGTGCTCCGCATGAGCGCCAAGAGCCGCGTCGAGACCGTCGCCATTACTCGGGTGGACATGCCCAACATCTTCATGGAAGGCCTGACGATCAGTGACGGCCGTGTCTATTCAGAGACACGCGAACTGGTCGTGCCCCCGAAAAAGCGCATCCTCAACGTCGATGTAACACCCTCCGCCCCGCGCTTCCGTCCCGGGAGCAAAGGCAACGTCCGAATCCGGCTTACAGACATTGACGGAAAGCCCTTCTCCGGAACGGCCGCTCTGACCATCTATGACAAGAGTGTCGAGTACATCTCCGGCGGGGGGAACGTCCCGGAAATCAGAGAGTTCTTCTGGAAATGGCGCAGACCCCACCGTCCGCGCACCGAGTCGAGTATCCCCCGGATCCTGCATAGCCTCCTCAAACATGGGGAGCAAGGCATGCGCTCCCTCGGAGCCTTCGGGCACATGATTGCAGATGAGGACGGTAACAGAGGCAGTTGGGCGGCGCTGGAAGGCGCCCTCCCAGGCAATGGAGGAGGGAGACCAAGGGGCGGCAGAGGGCTGAGTGTGCGGGTGGCAAAGGCCGCCAGCTTCGGCGCAGTAGCCAACGATGGCGGCGGCATGGGCGGCGGCGCACAGATGGCAATGGCCATGGCCGCCGCCCCCGCGTCGGGAGCCGGAGGCAGAGGGGCGGACGGATTGGTGACCCCCACTGTGCGCAGTGATTTTGCGGACACCGCGCTGTGGGTGGGAACGCTGGAGACAAACACCAACGGCGAAGCGACAATTCCGGTATCCTTCCCGGACAGTCTCACCACGTGGGTCGTCAAGACGTGGGCCGTCGGCCATGGCACGCGGGTCGGCCAGGGACGAGCCGAAGTGATCACAGCCAAGGACCTGCTTCTGCGAATGCAGGCCCCGCGCTTCTTCATCGAGAAGGATGAGGTCGTTCTCTCGGCCAACGTGCACAACTACCTGGACAGCCAGAAGCTCGTTACTGTTCAGCTGGAACTCGACGGGAACAATCTCGAGCTGACATCGTCCGCCGAACGAACGGTCCGCATCCAGCCCAGGGGTGAGGCCCGGGTGGACTGGCGGGTGACCGCGAAGAGCGAAGGCGAAGCGATCGTGCGCATGAAAGCACTGACCGACGAGGAGTCAGACGCCATGGAGATGCGCTTCCCGGTCTTCGTCCACGGCATGGACAAGATGATTGCGGGTTGCCTGTCGCTACGCCCTGAGGACAAGCGAGGAACACTGACATTCAATGTTCCGGAAGCCCGTCGTCCGGGAGCATCGCGCCTCAAGGTCCGCTTCTCGCCGACCCTCGCAATGGCTATGGTCGATGCCCTTCCGTATCTGGCCGGCTACCCGTACGGGTGTACCGAACAGACCCTCAACCGCTTCCTGCCCACGGTCATGGTCCAGAACGCGCTGAAGCGCATGAATCTGTCGCTCAGCGAGATCGCAGCCAAAACGACCAACCTCAACGCCCAGGAATTGGGCAAAGCCACCGAGCGGGCTAAGCAGTGGAAACGCAAGAACCTGCCGGTCACGTTCGACGAGGCCACCCTTTCAGAGATGGTCAAAGACGGTGTGCAGGACCTGACCAACATGCAGCTGTCCGATGGCGGCTGGGGATGGTTCAGCGGCTATGGGGAGCGATCCTACCCACACACGACCGGAATCGTCGTGCGTGGCTTGCTGCTAGCGCAGCAGAATGAGGTGGCGATCGTGCCGGGGATCCTCAAGCACGGCGTTGACTGGCTGACACGTTACCAGGCGGAGGAACTCCGCAAGCTGCAGCGCGGCGAGGCGGCCGAGCCGGAGCGCCCGTTCAAGCGGGATGCCGGTAACCTCGATGCGTTCGTTTATGCCGTCCTGGCCCAGGCAGATCTGCAGGACGCCGAGATGCGCGGGCACCTCTACAGGGACCGTACACGCCTCTCCGTCTATTCCCTGGCCATGCTGGGTGTCGCGTTCCATGGACAGGGCCATACAACCGAAACCGCCATGCTGAAGCGCAACGTCGAGCAGTACCTGAAGAATGATGAGGAAAACCAGACGGCCTACCTGGACCTGCCGAATAGTGGGTACTGGTGGTTTTGGTACGGGAGCGAGATCGAGGCCCACGCTCACTACCTCAAGCTCCTGAGCCTCGTTGAGCCCAAGGGCCAAACGGCCTCCCGCGTGGTCAAGTACCTGCTCAACAACCGCAAACACGCGTCTTACTGGAACTCGACCCGCGACAGCGCTCTGTGCATCGAGGCCTTCTGCGACTACCTGGCTGGAACCGGCGAATCCGAACCCAATGCCCGGGTCCAGGTGCTCCTCGACGGGCGTCAAGCCCTGGATGTCACCGTGACCAAAGAGAACCTGCTGACCTTCGACAACACGCTTGTCGTCAGGGGGCCGGATGTCGCCGCCGGACGCCGCACGGTGGAGTTCATCAAGACCGGAAACACCCCGCTCTACGCCAATGCATACCTGAGTGTCTTCACCCTTGAGGACCCCATCGAAGCCACCGGGCTTGAAGTCAGGATAAGTCGGGAATTCTACCGACTTGACCGGCTTGCGGCGTCAGTCGACGCAGCCGGCTCCCGCGGTCAGGCAGTACGGCAAAAGGTCGAGACATACAGACGCACAAAACTCCCTCCGGAGGGGACCGTATCCAGCGGCCAACTTGTCGAAGTGGAACTCATCGTTGAGAGCAAGAATGACTACGAGTACATCATCCTCGAGGACATGAAGCCCGCTGGCGTCGAGCCGGTTGACCTGAGGAGCGGATACAACGGCAACGACATGGGAGCCTACGCCGAGTTCCGAGACGAGAAGGTCTGCTTTTTTGTCCGTCGACTGGGGCGCGGAAGACACAGTCTCAGCTACCGCGTGCGAGCCGAGACCCCAGGTCGGTTCAGTGCCCTCCCCACCACGATCCGCGCCATGTATGCCCCCGAACTGCGCGGCAACGCCCACGAGCGCAAGCTCAAAATCGAAGACAGTCCGGAGCAATGACGGATGTAAAACAAGGCGGGGATTCGAGATGCAAGATTCGGGATCTGAGATTGGTGAAATGGTGTGAGAACAGAGGCTGAGAAGTGACTCCAGGTCGTCGTCGACCCGGGATGTTCCGGAACGAAGCCAAGCTAGTGGCGGCGGGCGCAAATAGCGGGCCCACCCCTTGCTGATGCCTGGATGTGGAAGTGTTTCGGGGACCTTGGTGCGTACAGACGTACGTACCGAGGCGGCCGGAATGCTCCCGCGCCAGGGGTCGGTAAGCCGCAGGCCGGGCACTGTTTCCTGGCAACCCTTACGGGCGGACCATTCTTCGCGATTCTCCGCCCGGGCCGCCAACGACGATGCCCGGGAACGCGGTCACGGCCGTCTGGGCGGTCCCGAAGCAGCCAACGCGGGGCCTGCGTGGGTTCCCTGGTGTCCGCCCGTTTCCCGGTCCTTGAGCTCCCGCGGAAGGAGCTCTGAGGCTGGTCAACCAGTTGCTGCACGCGACCATGGTTCGACCCTACTCGGACCGAGAAGCAACACTGCCTGGACCATATGGAGGTGCAGATGCTCAGGTGCTGTCAGACGTTCTATGAAAGGTATGGAAACCGGAAGTGGTCAGCGAGACCGCCCTCTGGCCCCCTCCCCATCGTCGCCGCTATTATTCACCGGGTTTGCCGAAGGAGTTGTCGATGACGCGTGCTGAAGTACTTCTGGTTGTCTTTCTGCTCGCGGTAACCGGCTACGCTGCTCCGGACAGCCCCAAAGAGGCTTTTGTCGCGAAGGCCGATCGGCTCTTTCAAACCGAATACCACTTTCATCCCTGGCAGGAGAAGGACCATATCGTAGACGGTGATGACTGGTCCCTGCCGCCTTGGGTGAAGGCCGCGCCCTACAGCGGGATCAGCATTTCCGAGAAGAAGGTCGGCGACCGACTCCCCACGCGGATCCAGCGCTCAGTCCGGGTGAGTTGGCGGCAGGTGGAGGCCGCGGAGGGAACGTTCGACTTCTCCATTGTGCGGAAGAAGATCCTCAACGCCTCAGGAGAGGGGAAGTATGCGGTCAAAATGGGGTTGGGAGCGTCGGTCTGGGAGACCCGCTATTTCAAGAGCATCCAGGACCGCACGGTTGTCCGAACGACACCGGGGACAGCCCCCCTCTGGATGCAGGGGCACGGCGTTGCCCTTGTCGAGGAGCGCCCCAACCGGTCGATTCCCTTCCAAGTGGTCAACATGGACATCTACAGCCCGGGCTACCACGAGCGCTACGTGCGGATGGTACGGGCGTTCGGTGAGAGTGGCATCCCGCGCATGAAGGAGCTCGATCTCTGCTATCTGCATCTGCGTTCAGCTTCCCGCGGCGAGGAAGGGATCGGGCCCAAACCGGGCACAGCACAACGGCAATTCTACGAGGAGCGTCTCCGGGCCTGGGCCGAGGCCTTTGCCGGGGTCGAGTACAAGCTCTGCAACGTATCGCACCAGGAACGCGACATGGCTCTTGCTCTGGAACTCGGGATGGGGCAGCGCAACGGGTTTGTGGAGCACTACATGCTTCATGTCCCTAACCCAATGCTGGGGCAGACGCTGGATCACAGTGGGTACCTGGTGGTCAATGAGACGAATCCGCTGATCGCCGAGAATCGGGCCTCCGGGGATGAGAACGAAGAATACACGCGGAACCATGAGGCGCGGTTTGGGCCGATCGAGACATTTCCGCACCGTTACCGTGAATCGACGCTGAGGATGCTGCAGATGCGACGGAATTTCGTGTGGGCGGAGGGGGACCGATGGCTGGTCAACCCTCCGTTGCTGCATTACATGGCACTTGAGTTGGGCAAGAGCGCACGAACCGCACCGGACGCTTGGTGTTACCTGCGGGAGAGTTACGTGCCGGATCGCGCGAACCGCCAGTGGAAGAAGGCGATTCCGGTCAAGAATTTCGAACGTTGGGTGTACCAGCGTGACGTTGACGGGGCTCGAACTGAGCCTGCCGAACGGGTGAATGTCCCGGAGCAGATGTTCGAGTTCCACCGTGAGCATCTTTACGACTACACAGCCCGCAAGACCTCTGTGGAGACTGGGCAGACCCGCATGGTGTTCGGCGTGGCAGACGCGTTTCTTTCGGGCGGACCACATGCCGTTGCTGTGAAGGTCACGTATGTCGATCGGGATGCGTCGGTCTGGGTTCTGGAGTACCACGGTGCTCAGGGCAGTTGGAGCACCCGTAAGGTGGTGTGCGGCAGCACCGGGAAGGCACGGACGGTGACCTTCATTCTCAGGGATGCCCATTTCCCCGGCACGGGGTACACAGGGCCTGACTTGCGGATTCGGGGCACCACAGGAGATGCGTTCATCCGTTTCCTGAGAGTGATCAAGCTCGATGCGGACGACGTCGACGAGGCTTCCCCCCGCAACCGTTGAGGAATATTCCGGGGCGCTGTGGCAGTTCTCCCCGGTTTTCCGTGCACGCTCATGGGAACCGGAGCTTGAGAACGTAGGCTTCCCACTGCGCCTTGAACGCGCCCATGTCCTCTACCCCGAGCACGTTCTTCAGCGTCCTGTACCCGCTGGGATCCTCTGTGGCATTCCGTCGGAACGTGTGATAGAAGCCCTTCAGGAGTCCCTTCTCCTGCAGATAGTAGCACAGGTAGCGCGCCTGGGCGTAGTTCGTGCCGAGATCCTCGTCGTAAAATTCCCGGGTCGATGTTCCGGTCAGCGTCTTGAAGGAGGGCACGCTCTTCCTACGGATGGCCTTCTGGAGACCATCCAGACGCCAGTTGGTCAGGCCCACAATGCGTCCGTTGCGCGCTGAAGACTGTTCGTATAGAGATCCGAGCCCTTCGTTGAACCATGCCGGGCACGACGGGAAGTTCGCATCGACGAATGGGTGGACGATCTCGTGCACGAGCGTCCCCCCTCCGGTGGCGATATTCATGATCAGCGCATGATGGGTGCTGGAGGCGTAACCGAAGGGCGTGTCCGGACGATCTCTGAAGAGTTCCCACGTGTGCTTGCGGTAGCTGGCCTTGTCCTTGAACAGCCAGATATCGATGATATCCGCGGGGTCCTTGTCGAAATAGAGATCCTTCAGGCGCTTGGTTGCCCATTTGACTGTGCGTTCGGCCCGGAGTCTGACCGCCTTCGGGTTCTCGTCACCAATGACCACAAACGGCTTCTGGACCACGACAGTGAAGCCGCTGTCTTTCCCAATCTTCTCTCTCAACTGCATGATGTGTTGCGCGTAGTCGGCGGCACTGAAGCCGGCGATCGCAGGGCGTTCCGCGATGGTTCCCGGCTCCATGCGCAGGCGGACAATGGTCCAGCGTTTCCGCTTGTACTTCAGGGGCCAGGCATCCAGGAACTTGTCGAGGGCCAACTCACGGTAAGCGCCTTCCGCCGCTGCTGGTTCATGGTAAAGGACCGTGTCCTTCCCCGGATCGTAGCCCACCACCAACCGGAAGTGCTCATTCGTCCCCGCCCGCATGCAGACGATTGAGGGGACGCCTTTGGTCAGGTCGCCGTGCAAGACCTTCCACTGGTCTCTGACGGCGGGCGGCTTGTCTGCGGGGACGACGTACCAGGTCTGTCCGGTCTTGAACCCCAGGGCGGCCAAAGCGCGTTTCAGCTCCGGTGTGTAGCAACCCCGGCCCAGAACAGGATCGAGTCCAGCCGCATTGAAGACGTCGTTCTGTGAGATGTCATGCCCTAGCTTCCGGAGGACCATCTCCGCGCATGCTTCTCCGCAAAAATCCGGCTTCTGCTGTACGTGTGGGATTCCGGGAATGGATATGGCTGCGCCGGGGACTGCAATACCGGTATGTACCAGCCCCGCACAGAGGAGGCCGAGGAAAGCAAGGTTCCGCATGAGGGTAGCTCCCGAGTCCCGAGTGTCATGGAGAACGTACCTTAGGCTGGTTCAGGATGCAAAGGACACCCAAGGTTTGCCGAGCGCCGCGCGTGACGCGATATTCTCTCCATCTACCCAAGGCGTGCGAGCCGGAAAGCCGGCAGTGACCGCTGTGACGAGGAGCGCGACGATGAACTGGATCACTTGGTTGGGGAGACGCGACCAGCGTCTCATTGAGCATCTCAGCGGCACGAGAGGACGTCGTGTGTGCATCTCACCGTGGACGTCGGCATGTTTCGCTGCAGTGGTGTTCGGGCTGCTGGTGGCTCTTCCCAGTGCGGTGATCGCAGCTCCGCGTGAACCCACGCCTGCGGAACGGAAACGAATCGAGGCAGCCCTGCCACAGAAGGCCCTCGTGAAACCGCAACAGCCGCGGCGATTGCTCATCTATGACGTCAACGTGGGATACGGGGGACACGGCTCAATCGGGACAGCCAACGTTGCCTTTACGCTGATGGGGAAGCGGACGGGGGCCTTTGAGACAACGGTCAGCCGTGACCCAAATGTGTTCCGAGATGAGAGTTTACGCACGTTCGACGCCGTATTCTTCAACAACACGGTCGGCAACCAATTCGAGGATCCCGAGCTGCGCCGCAATCTGGTTCAGTTCGTCTATGGGGGTGGCGGGCTCCTGGGGGTGCATGGGACCTCGGTTGCGTTCACGCGCTGGCCGGGAGCACACGAGGACTGGGCCGAGTTCGGGCGCATGCTGGGAGCTCGGGGGGCCAGCCATCAGGCTGCTGACGAACGCATCCTTGTCCATCTGGACGACCGCTCGCACCCGCTGAATCGACTCTTTGGCGGCAAGGACTTCGAGTATGCCGATGAGTTCTTTCGCTTCCGTAACGCCTATTCGCGCAAGAGGGTCCGGGTTCTTCTGAGCATCGACAATGAACAGAGCGCCCGTCTTCAGGGCGTCGAACGCATAAAGCGCTTCCGCCAGGACGATGACTACGCTCTGGCCTGGGTACGCAATTACGGGCGTGGCCGCGTGTTCTACTCGACCATCGCCCACAATCCGCGTGTGTTCTGGGACGCCAAGATGCTGACATTCTATCTAGGCGCACTCCAGTTCGCCCTGGGCGACCTGCCGTCCCCCACCATTCCCAGTGCCCTGCTGACACAGGAGCTGCGCACCCAGGAAGCCCTTGGCTGGCGTCTTGGGATCGAGGCCTACACATTCCACAAGTACACATTTTTCGAGGCCGTGGACAAGACGGCGGAGCTTGGCCTGCCCTACATCGGCGGACTGAGCTTCCAGAAGGTGAGCGCAGACATTCCCAAACGAATGAACCTGCAGCTTACGGATGCGGATGTGGCGGCGATCCGGGCGAAACTCGACGAAGCGGGGGTGCGTCTGTTGACGTACTACATCCAGAGCATACCGGCGGATGAAGAGGAATGTCGGAAGGTCTTTGAATTTGGGCGCAAGCTCGGGATTGAGACCTTCATGTCGGAACCCGCAGTTGAGGCGTTGGACACCATTGAGCGCTTTTGCGATTTGTACGACATCAAAGTCGGCCTCCACAATCACGGCCCGAAACAGTCTCCTGTCTACGGTCGGCCTGAGGGTGTTCTGGAAGCCTGCAAGGGGCGCAGCAAGCGCCTGGGAGCTTGTGCCGATCTCGGCTACTGGATGCGAGCAGGGATTGACCCAATCGCCGGTCTTCGGCTGCTAAAGGACCGCCTCATCACCCTGCAGATGCACGATTTGCATAAGCTCAGCCCGGAGGGTCACGATGTCCCGTGGGGACGTGGTGCTGGGCGGTCAGAGGAGGTATTCCGCGAAATCCATCGCCTGGGGATCCGGCCCGTCATGTTCGGGCTCGAGTTCTCCTATGACTGGCTTGATTCCATGCCCGAAGCCCGGGACTGCGTTCGTTTCTTCAATGCCATCACCACAGATTTGGCTGGAGGAGGCAAGCAGTGAGTGTTGCTCCCTTTCAGATCAGTTCCGCGGAACACGGTGTGACACGGCGGCGCTTCCTCGGGAGGATGGCCCTCGCGTCGGGTGCGGCGGCGGCCCCCTATCTCATTCCCGCTTCTGCACGTGGCGCCGATGGGGCCGTTTCTCCAGGGAACCGGATTACGCTGGGGCTTATTGGCCATGGCCGGATGGGACAAGGACACCTGCGCTGGTGTCTGGGGCGCAAGGATGCTCAGGTGCTTGCCGTCTGCGACGTTGACACGGTTCGCCGTGAAGAAGCCCAGCGTCGGGCGAATGCCGCCTATGCGGGGCAGCGCGCCAGTGGTGCCTACAAGGGGTGTGCGGCCTACAACGACTACCGTGAACTGCTGGCCAGGCCCGACATCGATGCGGTGGTCATCGTGACCCCTGATCACTGGCACGCCCTGATCGCGGCTGATGCAGCCCGGGCCGGCAAGGACATTTACTGCGAGAAGCCTGTTTCGCTGACCATCCAGGAAGGGCGACGTCTGGCCGAGGTGGTCACCACGTACGGGCGGGTATTTCAGACGGGAACACAGTACCGCTCGATGCCGAAAACACGACGCATCTGCAATTTTGTCCGCAATGGGGGTCTGGGACGTGTCAAACAGGCATTTGCCCTGTGGAGCCGCTGTGAGGGCTCCTTGGTCCCGGTCAATCCTCGCCTTCCCTCCCAGCCTGTCCCGGAGGGGTTGGACTGGGACCTATGGGTAGGACCGGCGGCCTGGCACGATTACAACCAACGCTACCACCGCAACCCCATTCCCGGCGTCGTCCCGTGGGCCTTCTGCGAGGATTTTGGTGCTGCGTCCGTGACGTGGCACCATTCGCACAGCGCTGACGTCATTCAGTACGCCATCGGGCAGGAACGCAGTGGCCCCGTGGCGATACACCATCCGGCGGACAGCGAGTTCCCAACCCTGACGTACCGCTACGCAGATGGCACGCTGCTTCACCTGGTGGGGCATTGGGGGATGGTAAAGAAAGACTATGGCGCCGTGCCGGATCACGCTCAGTTGGGAGGCAACTTCGGCGGCCTGTTCGTGGGTGAGCGTGGTTGGATCACCTCCATGTATGGTGCCGGCCCGACCCAGGGAGAGCCACAGGCGATCTTCCGGGAGATGCGCAGAATGAACGGCCCCGTCCTGGGCAACGTTGGCCATCACAGCAACTGGCTTCAGTGCATCAAGTCCCGGGCTCGGACGAGCACCGATGAGGAGATCGGGCACCGCTCGGCATCCCTCGGGCATCTTGCCATTGTTGCCTTCAAGCTGGGGCGCTCCCTGATCTGGGATCCTGTCCGCGAAGTCTTTCCCGGCGATGCTGAGGCGAACCGACTGTGTTCACGCGCCATGCGGCAGCCCTGGCGTCTGTGACGCGCCCCCTCCCACAGAGAAGCACCATGCGCAACTACCTGCAGATCGCGTACATCATTTCGGTGGCACTGCTTCTCGCCCCCCCCGGCTGGGCGAAACGTACCGCTTTCCCGCTGAACGACTATCAGCGCCTTGGCCAGGTGTTTTCCTGCCAGTACTCGATTGCCTCAGTCGCCGTTTCCGTGCCCAGTTGGCTGGATGCTGAAGGCGGTCTGACCCTCACGCTATGGGACTCGCCAGAGCGTCGAACCCGAATTGGCACGCAGGCCTATGTGGGCATTCGCGACAACGAGTACATTCAGCTTCCCCTGGTGAAACCGCTGGCTCCCGGCACATACTATTGGGAGGTCGACCAGCGCACGGGGACGACACGCATTGGGCTCTGGGCCGATCCTCTGGCCACAGATAGCGCTGAATGCGCCTATTTTGATGGTGTGCCTGACCATCGGAAGCGGTTCCTTTTCAACTTCGGTTCCGCGGTTCATCCCTACGTAAGTGTCGCTGACGCCCTGATTGCTCTGGGGGAGGGGCGCCCGCTGGCTGAGCAGACGTCCGCCTTGCGCCAGCTCGCTGTCCAGGCAACTCCCGAGTGCATTCCCCGCCTGGCCGAGCTTCTGTCGCACAATGTCCTCGGGCATTTGGCCCGGAGCGCTTTGGAGGCCATGCCGGGGCCGACAGTCGACGATGTGTTTCGTGATTCTCTGGGGGAACTGCGTGGAGCACTCCTCGTGGGGGTGATCAACTCCGTCGGCAAACGACGGGACACAGATGCCGTGCCGGCTCTGGTCAGCCTATTGCCGGCCCGTGAAGCGGGGGTCTCGTCTGCCGCAACGGTTGCCTTGGGGATGATGGGAACGGCGTCTGCTGCTGGCGCCCTTCTGCAGGCGTTCCCCGAGCTCGTGGGGCCAACTCATTCTGCCTGTTGCGACGCCATATTGACCTGTGCCCGACGGTTGTCGGTGTCAGGGAACAGCGAACGGGCCCGGGGACTCTATGACGTCCTCTGTAAAGCGGAGACGGTGCCCCCCGGGATCCGGGAAGCTGCCGTGCGCGGTGCCATCACGGCCCGGGGGGGCGCCAGCGGCGCTGCCCTGTTGCTTGAGCATGTGACGGGTGACGATCCCGGGGCGGCTGACGCCGCGTTCTGGGTGGTTCACCGTGGACTCCCGGGACGTGAGGTCACGCGGGCATTGGTGGACGCGCTGTCGGGCTTGGAGCCGCCCGAGCGATTGCGGCTGGTTGAGAGCCTCTGCCGTCGGGCTGATCCCGTCGCGTTGCCGGCATTGGTCGAGCAAGCGAAACGCGACAGCGCTGATCTGCGCGTGGCCATTCTGCGGGGCTTGCCGTATTTTGGCGCCAAAGTCACACCCATTGTCGCCGCTGCGATTGGGGATGCGGACCAGCGTGTGTCGACGACGGCTGAGAGGGCCCTCGGGGCCGTGCCTGGGAGTGGTGCAAATGACGGGATTGTTGCCTTGCTCCAAGACGCCGAGGAGGCGAGGCGCCTTGCCGGGATCCGGTTGTCGGGACAACGCGGTTTGGCTGAAGCGCGCCCCGGCCTGCTCCGCGCCGCCAACGCTGCCGACGCCTCCGAGCGTGGTGCAGCGCTCAAGGTGTTGACAAATCTGGCTGCCCCAGCTGATGTGCTGCCGCTCCTCGATGTCCTGGCGCGTTTTGGCGACGAGCCGACTCGCGGGGCCGCTGAGCGCGCTCTTGGAGCGGCCTGCAGAGCGGCCCCGGAGCCGCAGGAGCACATTCCCGTCATCCTGTCCCACCTGCCCGAGGCCGATCCCCGTGGCAAACAGGCACTCCTGGGAGTGGTGAACAGCATTGGCGGAGGCCTGGCGCACCAGGCTGTGCTGAAGGCTGCTGAGGATCCGGAGCCCGCTGTCCGCATGATCGCTTTCCGTCTTCTCGGGCAGTGGACGCAACCCGAGACCTTCCCCGATCTCCTTCGCCTGGCCGAGGAATGTCCTGACGCTGCGGGCAAGCTGTTGTGCCTTCGGGCCTGCATTCGGTTTGTCGGGCAGGACACGCTGGACACAGACCGGCGTATGGGGATCTACCGTCAGGTCACTCCCATGATTCAGCGGGCCGACGAGACCAAGCTCCTCCTTGCCATGCTCAGCAGTCTGCCGACGGCAGCGGCACTTGACTGCGCAGCCGGGCACTTGGCTGATCCAGCTGTCCGCAACGAGGCGGCGAACACCGTCCTGGCCATTGCCAAGGTTCTGGTCAAAGGGCCTGACGCGGAGAAGGCCATTCTCGCACTGGGTAAGCTCAAGGTCGTGCTCCCGGAGACCGATTCGGCCCGCGAAGCTGAAGCTCTGCTGCGAACGGTTGAGCCGGCGCGCACGGAATGAGGCCAATCCGCAGGAGATGATGGTCTGAGGGAGTTCGATGGAAGAGCGCATTCGATCGCGCTATGGCGCCGACATCTTGAGCGACATCCAGCGTCGTTACGGCATCGCGCCGAGCGAGTGTACTGCGCTGGGCGGCTTCGAGAGCTATATCTACACCGTGTCGGCCGGGCCTGAGGAGTTCATCCTCCGGGTGGGGCACAGCCTTAGGCGGAGCGTGGATTTGGTGTGCGGTGAGATTGACTGGATCAACACACTGTCGGGCCATGGGGCGTCAGTAGCCCGGGCTCTGCCTTCGCCGAGGGGGGATCTGGTTGAGTCGATAGACGACGGCCATGGAGGGCAGTTCCTGGCTACTGCCTTCGCGAAGGTCAATGGCGTGCCAATATGGGAACGGCGCTGGCGACGAGACCTGGTTGTTCAATACGGCCGTCTCCTTGGCCGGATGCATGCTGTCGCCACAACCTACGCATTACCGAATCCTGCCTGGCGACGTCCTGATTGGGATAACCCCATCATGCTTGATTCGCCTCGCTTCATCCCGGAGGCCGATGTTCGCATCGCCAGCATTTTCGCTGAAGTGATCGGTCGGTTGCGCACGTTGCCCACCCCGCACAGTGGTTACGGTCTGATCCATCAAGATGCGCACTCAGGCAACTTCCTCGTGGATGATGGAGAGCAGATCGTGCTGTTTGATTTTGACGACTGTGCCTACGGATGGTTCGCGTACGATCTTGCCATGGTGTTGTTTTACCGGGTCGTGAACGAGGATGACCCGGAACGCGTTGCGTTGTCCTTCCTCGGACCTTTCCTGGAAGGGTACCGTGAGGAGTTCACGCTTGCCCCCGAGTGGCTTACCGAGCTGCCTCTGTTCCTGAAGCTGCGCGAGATTGATTTGTACGGTGTGATCCACCGAAGCATGGATATGGACGCGCTCGACGATCCCTGGGCGGCGCGTTATCTGCGTGACCGCCGCGAACGCATTGAGAATGAGGTCCCAGTGCTGGGAGTTGACTTCCAGGCGCTGCAAGAGTGGCTGTAGCTCCCACGGCGCACTTGTCATTTCCTTCCCTGAGTCCATAGTCTTTGACCCTTGGACGACTGACAACCACCCTCCTTCGCACAAGGCTAAGGTGGGTAAGCTGACTAGCGACAGCAGAGGACCTCGCCATGCTTCAAGTAGCAATCGTTGGGATGGGTAACATTGGCAATACGCATGCTCGTGAGTATGTGAAACGGGACGACTGCAAGATTGTGGCAGTCTGCGACATCATTCCCGAGAAGGCGGACAAGGCGGCCAAAGACTACGATGCCCAGGCCTTCTACTCGATTGAGGGCATGCTCGCGAGTGAGGTCAAGATCGACGCGGCCAGCATGGCTACGAAAGGCGAGGAGAACGGCGGCGATCATTACACCCCGACCATGGAGCTGCTGCGAGGCGGCCTGCCCGTGCTCGGTGAGAAGCCGATCTCAAACAGCATCCCCGAAGCTCGCGAGATGGTGGCATTGGCGAAGGAGAAGGGGCTGAGGTACGGGATTGATCTTAACCACCGTTTCACGCCGGCCGCCGCGTTGGCCAAACAGTGGGTGGACGATGGGAAGCTCGGCGAGCTCAACATGATCAATATGACGATGTGGATCAACAACCCAAGCGACAGCTCCCCCTGGTTCCACATTCGGGCTCTGCACCCACATTCCATCGACGTCATGCGCTACTTCTGCGGAGACGTCAAGCGTGTGTGTGCGTTCTTCAAACGCGGCCCAAGTGACAAGCAGCCCGATGGTCGGCGTGTGTGTTGGTCCAATATGCAGGTCAACATGCAGTTCGAGAGCGGCGTGGTGGGCAACCTGCGAGGGAGTTACGACGCAACCGGGCCGGGTGGGAACTACGGGTTGGAGACGCTTGAAGTGGTCGGCACCGATGCCCGCTTCATCCTCGAAGAGGCTTGCGAACGACTGACCTTCTCCCCGCGTCGAAGCCGCGAGAATGTTACCTACGATCACCTTGGCGGGATGTTGGCCTTTGGGGACACCTTCGGCAGCCGCATCGGGCGGTGGGTCGAACAGAGCGTCGCGGACGCCGCGCCGGAGGATATCGAGGGCTCCGGTGAAGAGGCACTCAAGGCTCAGATGGTGATTGAGGCGGCTGTTGAGTCCTGGCAGACCGGCACGGTTGTCGAGGTCGGCTGAGGTTGGCGGGAGGCCCGTTCGAGCGGCGCGTGTCCCAGAGTGTTGCTTCATGTTCAGAACAAGGACCCAACTGATGTTGCATCGCCTGATTTTCCCAGCCATTGCCGTTCTCGCTCTCTCTGCGCTGGCCGCCGAGGATGGCTTGCTGCTTCATTACTCGTTCGATGAGGGAAGCGGCAAGGCGGCGCAGGACTCGTCTGCGAACGCATTGCACGGCACTGTGAACGCGCAATGGGTAAACTCTCCCAGCGGAAAGGCGCTGTTCCTCGACGGGACGCCAACCCGGATCCTGAACGTGCAGCTGCCGGAGGACAAGCGCTTCAGTAAGGACTCCTGGACGCTCATGGCCTGGCTCAAGCCGACGCAGTTCACCATCAACGACAAGCAGAACCAGCGCCGCCTCTTCGCCTTCGGTACTTACCCGGGCGCCTACCTGGTTGTCGACTTGCACAGTACGGGGGCATTCAGCTGCTATTTTTGCTACAAGACTGCCGAAGGGAAGACGGTCTCAACCGGAGCATCTTCAGGGATCAAGCTCGAGCAGGACAACTGGGCGCACATCGCCCTGGTCGTGGATCGGGCAGCCGGCAACATCTCCTGTTTCGTCAACGGCTACTGCGGCGGCCCGAGCCCGATCCGCAAGGGGTTCGACGGCGATTATGTGCTTGGGGGCGGGTTGACTCTCGGTAGCAGTTGGCACAACTACTGGGGTGCGATGGACGAGGTATGGATCTACCGACGTGCGGTGAGTGAGGAGGAGGTCACCAAAGAATTCCATTCGCGCAAGGACACGTTCGGCGTGAAGGAATCCGAGCAGGCGATTGCGGCCAGAAAGAGAGATGCCCTGATGAGAGCTTTCGACGCTGTGAAGAACGCCTGGGGAAGCGGAGACCACGCGACCGTTCGTCGCAGCTGTGCCGCCGTGGTGGCCGCCCCCGAGATGCCCCCCCACTTCCGTAGCTATGCCCATCTCCGAATCGCACAGAGCTTTGCCACCGAAAAGAACGCCATGGCCGCCAGGGGCGAATACGTGAAGATCAGCAGCACGACTGACTATCCTGCAACACATCGCCACGAAGCAGCCGAATGCGTCAAGGAGATCGATCGGGTCGCAAAGGGACTTTCTGCACGTGACCCACTCGCGACTCGTACAAAGGTCCCGCGGATCACGACATTTGCGGCCGAAGTGTATGTGGCGCCTGGTGGAAGCGATGCCAACGATGGCACGAGAGCCAGTCCGCTTGCCACGCTGCAGGGAGCGCGTGACGCTGTCCGGGCAATCCGGGCGGAAGGCGTGGACGGCCCCACCGGCGTCCGGATTCTTCCGGGTGAGTATGCGGTGACGCAGACGCTGGAGTTGAGTGCCGAAGACTCAGGGACCGAGCAGGCGCCAATCGTCTACCGGGCTGAGGAGAAAGGGAAGGCTGTCTTCTACGGTGGCAAACGTCTCTCCGGGTTCACCCCGGTTGCTGATCCCGCCATCCGCGACCGAATCCCCGAGGTCGCGCGAGACAAGGTTATGCAGTGCTACCTGAGGGCCGCGGGGATTACGGACTACGGTGAGCTCAAGGTGCGTGGTTTTGGGCAGCCGCCATCCCCTCCGACGCTTGAGCTCTTCTTCGATGGCAGGCCTCTCACCCTGGCCCGCTGGCCAAACGAAGGCTTCGTGGGCATCAAATCCCTCATTGAAAGTGGCTCGAAGAAGGACGGGAGACCATCGGTCTTCGAGTATGTCTCCGACCGCCATGCCCGTTGGACTCAGGCGAGCGACGCGTGGCTCTTCGGCTACTTCCGTTTCCTCTGGGCCGACGCCACGATCAAGATTGGCAGCATCGATACCGACGCACACACGATCACCACGGCGGAAGCCTACCACTATGGGCAGGGCATGGAGACTCGGCAGGGCATCGCCTACTATGCGTTCAACCTACTCGAAGAGATCGACGCCCCCGGGGAATGGTACCTCGATCGGGAGAGCGGAATCCTCTATGTCTACCCGCCAAGTGACCCCAACGAGGCCACGGTCGAGATTGGCATGCTGTCCGAACCAATGGTTGTGGCCGAGAACGTCTCCGATGTGCGCTTCGAAGGGCTTGCGTTCGACCTTGGGCGCTACAACTGCATGCTCATCAAGGACAGCACCCGGTGCCTGGTTGCGGGGTGCACGGTGAGTCGCATGGCGGGGAATGGGATCACCATCCGAGGCGGGGAGCGGAACGGACTTCTCGGCTGTGATATTCACGCCATCGGACGGCGTGCTACAGAGGTGATTGGCGGAGACCGTGAAACGCTCACTCCAGGGCGACACTTTGTTGAGAACTGCCAGATCTACAACATGGGGCGCATTGATCGCACCTATACGCCTGCCATCCAGCTTGAAGGTGTCGGCCATCGCGTGGCTCACAACCTGATGTATGATGCCCCCAGCAGCGTGATGAGGATAGAGGGAAATGACCACCTCATGGAGTACAATGAGGTGCATAGCGCGGTGCGTGAGTCGGACGACCAAGGCGGCATGGAGCTGTTCCGAAACGCAACATACCGTGGGGTCATCTTCCGACACAACTACTATCACAACGTCGGCAAGACCGGCGCCGAAGCTGCGGTTCATGGGCAGGCAGCCATTCGCTTCGACGATGCCATCAGCGGCATGCTCGTGTACGGCAATGTGTTTGTCCGCGGAGCCAACGGGAAGTTCGGGGCGATTCAGCTCAACAGCGGGCGGGATAATGTCATGGATAACAACGTCTTCGTGGACTGCAGGCAGGGCGTGAGCGGAGGATGGCGTTCAGGCAACAGCGTCTGGAAGATGCTGCGAGCGGGGAAGCCGGTTGAGAAGTTCTACACCAACGAGCTCTACCTTTCCCGTTACCCACTGATCAAGACCATGCTCGAGGAGCCGGGCATTAATCACATCTGGCGCAACGTGTTCTACCGGTGCGGGCCGCTTGCGACCGGAACTCGTGCTTTCCTCGATATTTTCCAGAATGGGGAATTCGACACAGACCCTGGATTTGTGGATGCTGCCGCCGGGGACTACCGCATCAAGGCAGGTGCACCCCTCTTCGCCACGGTCGGTCTCAAACCCATTCCCACCAAAGAGATCGGGCTCTACGAGGATGAGTACCGGGCAACGTGGCCGGTAGACACGACGCCTGTGGAAATGCCGGACTGGCGCACCAAGCCCGGCGGGCACTGACGGGAAGCAGGGGAAACGGCCCTCCGCTGCTCTGCATGCCTTGCTGCGATCGCCGTCCTTGCGGGTGACTCAGTCGCAGACAAGTGGTGTCGGGCGGGAGTTTCGGGCCCCAGTTGCCATGCCGTGGATGATCAGATTTTCCGGACAGCTTGGTGCGTACTGAAGTGCGTGCGAAGCTGTCCGGGAGGCCTGGTCGCCGCGGAAAGGTGAGCCCGCAGGGCCGGGATCCTCTCCCTCAACCAGACATGGTGTGACGGACTATGTCAGCTACCGCAGAACAAACAACCCTTCGGGCGGGGGATTCTCGACGGCCAGCCATTCCGAGGGCTCAAGCACATACTTCAGTATGCACTTGCCCCCCCCGGAACAACTACCCATCCAAGACTCCACCCGCAGGGGGCTCGAAACTCCCGCCCGACACCACTAGCGGTAGTTTACTGTAGATTGGGTCCGTAGTACACCTTTCCGCCCCGAGCGCGCGCGCCAAACTCCTGTCCCCCATAGCCTTCCGCGATTGTCCTTTTCTATTGCTATCGTATT
>JABHEG010000016.1 GCA_018676675.1 Lentisphaerota bacterium | reverse complement strand
AATAGGGTAATACGATAGCAATAGAAAAGGACAATCGCGGAAGGCTATGGGGGACAGGAGTTTGGCGCGCGCGCTCGGGGCGGAAAGGTGTACTACGGACCCAATCTACAGTAAACTACCGCTAGACATTCCGCGCCGCCCGAAACCACCAGTCGACCCGCAGTCACTCTCCTTCGGGGAGTGCGAGGCCGACGAAGTACAACGCGGTGTGAGCCCCCTTGACACCCGGGGAGAAGTTGACCGTCAACGTCTTGCCATTGGCCGCGCCAATCGCCTGGCGGGTGGGGATGTCCCAGACCTTCCCCTGGACCTCCAACGGTAAGGCTACGGTCACCGTGGCGGCCGACTTCGCCTTGTAGTCCGACATGAGCAGCAGGAGGCTGTTGCCGTTGCGTAGCGCCGTCGCCCCGATCAGAGGGTGATTGGTCGTCACTCCCGGCACAGGTACGGCGTCCGGGATCAGATGCGAAATTGGGGTCAGGGTCTCGAAGGCCTTGGCGTGATAGTAGAAGTCTGATGCTTCGAACTTCGAGAAGGCGTACCAGAACGTGCCGCGCGCCCCGGAACCATAGATTTCGAGTACATAGTCGTAGACCCACTCGCTCGGGTACTCCGGTCCGAGTCCATCGCCCGTGCTGTAACCTGGCGTCACCCATGGAATGATATCGCCGCGCTTCATCAGGGCGCGATACTGCCGCACCTCCTTGCCCGTGTCACGCGCTTTCGATGAGCGGTAGAAGACGGGATGGCACGTATCCATCGCCCCTGCGGCGTAGGCCTTGTCGAAACTGTAGGTGTCCTGGTACACGAAGCCCCCGGGCTTGTTGTGGTAGATCCCCAACTCCGGCATTGGGAATCCGTTCGGCTTGCAGACACGTGCCAGCACACGCTTGACGTCCTGCATCTGCTCCGTACCGAGATCGACGACGGCCTCCTCAAGGGGCTTGCCGGATCGCTTGGCCGCCTCGCTGCAACGGTGACACCCACCCGTCTTGCCCCGAAACGCCCCTGCGGCGTAACACTCGATGTCGAGATGCACGATGTCAGGGCGCATCCAGGCGAGTGCCTCTTCGATCTGATCCAGGCTTGCCTGATAGGCGGGGCCACGATACCCGGGGCAACCGTCGTTCTTGTCCAGCTCCAATGGCTTGCCGTCGGGCCCCGTGGAGTTGCCTTCGAGGAAGTACTTCACCCGCGCAAAGGGAGATCCGACGCACAGGATCTTGTAGCCCTGCTCGCGACACGTCGTGAGGATTCTCTCCCTGACGTCCCGAGGCACTTTCCCATCGTAGCCATAGTGAGAGCCGACGGTATTGAAACCGAGCTTGCCATAGGGAGCCGGAAAATCAGGCCAGGTCAGGTAGTGATAGGCGAGCATCCAGGCCACGCTTGAGGTGATCCCGCGGGGCTTCCCCGGCGTCGGGAACGCCTTCACCACAACATCGACTTTCGCGAGATTCTGCTTCCCGCCATCCCACTCGGCCGCGTAGTAGAGACTTGTCCTGGTGTCGCTGGGCAAGTCCGACGCGATCCAGATGGGGCCAAGCAACCGCTTGTTGGGGTGGATGGCCGTGAGCGTAGCAATGTGCCGGGTGTAGGGGTGTCCGTCGTGCATCACGGCCGCGTCTTGCTGTTCAGTGCGGTACGCTCCCGGGTCACCGCCCCCGGCCTCGTACTCACTGCGCCCCACGCCGAGCAGCTCAAGCCCTCTGGGCAGGTCCAGAACGTAGCGAGTCTTCTCTTTCAGGAGGCGCGACCCCGGTGCTTTCTGGTTCAGCCAGTTGGGAACCACCATGTTGTTGGCCACGAAGAGCGGAGAATGGATGGAGCTCAGTCCGATCTCGTCACGCCCCGGCTTCACGTCCAAAGCCCACACGCGGCGTCCGACTTTCACCTTGCTCAGTTCGGCGGCTGTGTACTGTGGCTTCGGGAGGCCGACCAGCGTGCCGAACAGATTGAAGTCGTGGAACCCCTTCACAACCACGCCCTTCGGGGGCCGTCCCCAGGTGCTGTATCGATCCCTCAGATGAGCCGCGGCGTTGTTGCGGCACACATTCAGGTGCCAGTAACCCCGGTTGTCGGGCCTCACCAGCAGTTCGCTGTAGGGAAGCTCGATCTCGGCTGTCCACCGGTCGTCGCCTTTCCAGACGGCGCTGATCCACGCCGCGTCAAAGTCGCTGCGCTTGTCGAGCCCGAACTGCGTCATCAGCGAGTCGAACTGTGTGTTGTGGAAGCCCAGAGCCAACTGGTAGTAGTGGTCGCCGCTGGCGTCGGGGTCGATGAAGAGCTCAAGACTCTCCGTCTCCCAGCCGTCGCGCTCCTGCTTCTCGACGTTCAGTGTCTTCATCTCGGGCTGGAAGCATCGGACCCCGACGAACACGCTCTTCGACCCGCAAACTACCGCGAATTCGGTCTGCGGCGTGACCGGGGTTGTCTTGCTGATGGGAACGAAGTCGGTCACGAACGCAGCCCCTTTCCAGGCGTTGTCATCCAGCCTGCCGTCGATCACAGGCTCGGCAGCGGCGGAGGTGGCATTGTACAACATGGCTTTGTTCGTGACTGCAGAGGGCACCCCCAACCAGACATTGCGCACCTTACCCGCCAGGCTCCGGTTGTTGCCGATACTTGAGTAATACGAACCGATCAGCAGATCGTAACGCGACTGAGCAAGCACTTTTCCCGGCAGCGCCTTGCTACCAACCGCTTCCCCGTCGACCAGCACCGACATCGTGTGACCATCGTAAACCGCGGCCACTGAAACCCACTGATTCAAGGGCAAAGGTGCCTTCACCTTGCATGGAAAGGTGTGTATGTCGTTGCCGTCGGAAAAGGAAAACGTCAACCGGCGTCCGGCGTGCCAGTAGTTGAGTAAATAGCCCCCGGTCTTGCTGGATGCGTGCTTGGTGGCCAGGAGTACCCCGTTCGGCGACGTGTCGGTGAGGAAGACCTCAAGCCCAATCGCGAACAGGGGACCCTCGAGGATGCGCCCGCCACCGGCCACCGCGACGTGCCCACCGAGACCTTTCGCGCCCGATCCGGGGAAGAGCAGGACCGGCTTGCCGTCCTCCGCCGCCCACGTCAAGCCCTGGGCAGGATCAACAGTGCGGAACAGACCGTTCTTCCGGCCCGCTCGATCACGGACGACCTGACCGGCGCCCTCGTCAAGAGGCCAAAACGCGACGCGGTTGGTCGCTACATCGTCCTGGGCTGCCGCGCAGGAGATGATGGAGGATACCGTCACGATAATGCCGGAAAGGACACGCGATGACCACATACAATGCTCCTTGGGTTGGGGGGTGAGAAACGTAGCGCAATGATGGTGCGCTGTCTTCGTTTGCGGCGAGCAACGTGGCGTGAAGAGGCGAGTTATCTCCGTTTGTGGTGAATGGCGCAGCCTTACGGAGTCGCGTCACCAAGCGCCGAGCGCAACCGGGGCTTACATTGCGCGACGGGTTCCACCTTCGGAGCCGCGATGGGGTAGCAACGTGTTGACTCAGGAGCGAGCATGAAACTGGTGATCTTCGGATCTTCCGTGGCCGGCGGCGCAGGTGCGGAAAACTCCCATGGCTGGGCCGCGATGCTCAAGGCCAAGCTTGAACAGCGCGAATGGACCGTGGTCAATAGATCCATCGGTGGTGACAACACCACGAAACTGATGGCTCGCTTCGAGTCCGACCTGCTCCCCGAAAAGCCGGACATGGTCATTCTCGCGCTTTCGCTCGGCAATGAGGGAATCATGGGGGAAGGCGCGAGTGTCTACCGACAGTACGTCCGGAACATGCACAAGCTGGTCCAGATGTGCCGCAAGAATCAAATCATCCCGATTGTCTCGAACTGCTACCCCAACGGCAACTACGAGCCCGAACACCACGACTACTTGCGCAGGTTCAACGAGACGCTCAACACCTGGTCGGTGGCCAGCATCGACTTCCTCGGCGCGATCGACGACGGACACGGACGCTGGCCGGAGGGCACGTGGACCGATGCGGGGCACCCGAACAGCCTGGGACACGCGGAGATGTTCCAGGCGATCCCTCTGTCGCTCTTCGATCATCTCATCGATGAACACTATCAGCTGCCGCAGATGGCCCAAGGCGGTCTGCAATGTGGCGGGAACGCCGAGAATGCCTGTTGGTTGAGCTACACCCCCGACAGCCCCATGCACTCGTTCTCCCTGGCGTTCCGAGCACAGCCGTCCGGAACACCGGAGCCCGGAGCCGTGATCGCGTCGTGCGATGGCTGCCGAATCGCCGTTGGCGTTAGCGGCCACTGGGAACTTCAGCTGGCCGACGGGGCGGCCCTGCCTTCGGCGATAACCGCCGCGGCCGACCAAGCCTACGAGATTGGGCTCACCCACAGCTACACCAATCGTGAGCTGGCCCTGTACATCAACGGCACACTGGTGGGGAAACTCCCAGGCCGATTGCTGCCCGAACAGGGTCTGATCGGCGGAGGCCGTACCGCGCCTGGTCCTCAGGGCCTGTATCAGCGCGTTCTCATCTACCGATCCTGCCTTGATGCAGAGGCCATGGAGTCTCTGGCCAAAGGCAACGTCCTTCGCTCAAGCCTTGAGCTGTATGCCCCGCTGAATGATGCGACTGTGCGAGACGGCGTGCCTTTGACAAACCACGCACAGACGGGTGCCGAGATGGTGGTGCTAACCGGGAGCCGAGACAAGTGAGGGAACGTGTACTGATTAGAACGCCCATGTCCATCAGAGCCGCGACTCCCGGGAGCGGTCGTCCCGGGTGCAGGAATGCGGCGGGGAACTGCCATGACAACGTCTGGAGACAACAGTGGAAGCCTACCCCCACCGCCACCCGGTCCGGTCCTCGGAATGAGTCTGGAGGATGTCCTCCGGTCCATGCACGAACGCAGAGCGTGGGAACAGAAGAGGCTGGCAGAGATGTTCGCCCGTTGGGGCGCCTTCCCCGGCTGTCACCAGATCCGCTGCGCTGTCTGTAACACGCCCTTCCACGCACGCACGTCGACCGCCAAGTACTGCTATGGCAATAATGCCACAACCGGTATCCGTAACGCGGCCAAGGACGGAGACGAAAACCGTTGTCGATGACGGTGCCATCGTCGTGACCTTGCGTGACGACTGCCTTTACTACGTGCTCAGGAGGTGAACGGTGCAGCGGGAACTCTTCGTTCTCTTCACGATGGATGTCGAGCCGGCAGCGGCGGCGGCCGGACACTCGGGCCCGGTCTCGGATGAGGCCGGAATGCGAGCCGTTCTGGACTACCGGGATGTGCTTCGATCGTGGGGCTATCGAGCCACTTACTTTGTCCATCCCGAGCTGACCCAGTCCCAACCGGAATTCTTCACCGGACTGGCGAAAGATGGCAGTGCACTGGGACTGCACATTCACACGACGAAGTTCGCCCCAAGCCCCCAGCCGTGTGAACTCGGGGGCCTGGTTGCGGACGAGCAGCGGCGCCTCCTCAGAATGGGCACGGAGATGTTCGAGAAAGGCCTCGGTTACCGGCCGACTCTCTTCCGGCCGGGGTGTTTCTCCGCGAGCGACGTCACCTACCAGATCCTCTGCGAACTGGGGTTCTCGGGAGGAAGCGTATCGATTCCCGGGCGGATATGGCCCGAACGCTCCTGTGTCTGGTCGGGCGCCTATCCTTACGCACATCTCGCTCACCGAGCGTTCAGGCAGAGCGTGGGTGACCTGCCTTTCGTGGACATCCCGCTGTCGGTCGACCTGACAGGTGGCCTGAAGCACCATCCGGTGGGCTTCTGCCACTACCCCGATCTGCGTCCGGGAGGCGTGTACAGTGAGGCCGCCGAAGTCGACTACGACCGGTGCTCGATGCTCCGCAGCATCCTCCAAAGGACGGTCGCAGATGACCCTCCGGTCAAGACGCTTGTCGTGGATGTCCACAACGACCGTGATTTCACCGCGACCGACTCCCAGGCGGCGGGACACTTCACTCAACTGCTCGAGGCAATTGTCCCGACGTGCCGAACTCTGGGTTTGAAGCCCATTCCCAGCACCTACACCGAGGTGGTCCAGCGTTTCAGGAAGGAGCGGGAATAGCGGGTTCACACACGAGCGGAGGCCTCTGGCGAAGCTCTGCCAGTCATATCAGAGAGTGTAACTCCCGTCAGAGCGCATGGAGGAGCCGGTTCTCCGTAACCGGCCTGGCCGCATGCGGAGATGCGGCGCCTCCAACGGTGTGTCCGCGACCAACAGTCTTGTGCGCAAATCGGTGAAGTTACAGACGAGCCTGGCCTCGGCCAGCTGTTCTGTCGCTCATATCTGAGTAGCGTAACTTGGCTGTCTTCTGGAGAGCGGTCGTCCCTTCCGTTCGGCAGGGCAAGCCTCGACCGTATGGCATGCGTGCAGACACGGCGGGGGACCGCCGCTCTCCACCGGGCAAGTCGTGCTCATATGGGCCGAAGTCACAGACGAGTGTTCGGCAATTCGACCAGACCGGCATCTGTAACGCATTGAGCTCAGACAGGGAGCCGTTCAGGATGGATGGCGTCAAGATGATGTCTACACGCAGAACGCTGGACGCGACGCCATGGGCTCACGAGGACCTCACGCCTGACCCCAGCCACCTCGCGTCGTTGGTGAATGAGGCTACGCCCACGTGGACCTCCCCGCAGCGTCAGGAACAGGCCCGGTCCCTCCGGCGGCCTGGCCGACGCCCCGGAGACTATCTCGAGGCGCGTCTCTTGTGCCGGCTGGTCGAGACACCATTCTCGGGTCGATGCTTCACCAGTGTCCGATCGCGGTGGTGCAGGGCCTGCCCGTCGTATAGCGCCCAATCGACGAGTTCTGTCCCACGGGTCCGGAGTAGAGCGGCCGAACCGTTCATTGACACATCGCCAAGGGTAGCGGAACCGGAAGCGAACAGGATCCGGTCCTTGGTTTCACCCCACCGCACATCTACACCGACTGCCGCCGGAGTCACAACCGGGGTCACGACCGGCCGCGGAATGCCACTGTGTCTCGGGACCAAGACGGCGAGCAACCGAGGACGGACGGCACGCACGGTCCAGTTCAAGCGCGGGTGTGACCCTTCCGTGCTGGTTCTGAACCAGTCGGTCGTCACTGCGCCATCGGCCGGATGGACGGGGAACAGCTCCAGCCAGCCCTTTGCTGCGTCGCCGGTGGTGACAGTAGTGCGCTGAAGCGGAGGTATGCCGGGAGCCAGGTCAGGTACACCTGCTGAGATCGCTCCTACCGGTTCGCCGTCGGGGGCACTTGGAGGGGAAGCGCCAGCGGGAAGCAGGAGCCAGCGGGCCCACTGGGCGTCGAACTCACGCGTTTCCAGCAGGATGTGATGGTCGCCAACCTGGAGGTCAAGCACCCGAGGTCCATCGTCACTGCGATCCTGCACAGGGCGCCACGCCCACTCCCGACTGCCGCCAAGGTCCCAGGTCAGGCGATCACCGTCGTCGAGGGTTACAAAGAAGCTGTCCGATTTGCCGGCTTCTGCACCTGCGGCGCGGGCCAGACCGTACAGCAGATAACGCCCGGGGGTCTTGACTCTGAGAGTGGCGCGGGCAGACCCGCGGGCTGAACCTCTGCTTGTGGTCAACGCTTCAGTGGTCATGGTCCAGGGACGGGTACGGCAGGGAGCAGCGTCCGGCTCAAACCGTTGGCTGGCGGGAATATGCCACTGCCACGTGTAGTCGTGGGGTTGATCATCCTTGATGATGTCGTCGTAGACCACGAGGTAGGGAGGAGTGCCGGGGGCAGGCCGGACCATGAGAAAGGTCCGGTTGGCTCGTTCCATGGTGCCCGTCCGTAGCGGTTCACCGTCCCGCCCACGCCGGAACGTCCAAGCCGGAAGGGCGTCTGTTCGCACCCAGTCGGCGAGGGGGCCGTGGTGGTACCCGGTAATCCAGCCATCGCTCTGGTTGTGATGGGCCAGAGGCTGTCCTTCGCCATCGACCAGCACGACGTTGTGGCCATGGCTACTGCCACCGGCCAACGGGTCGCCGTCGTTGCCGTAGCCGCTGTCGATAGCCAAGTCTGTGCCATAGGCCCGCAAGGTGAACGTGCCCTTGTCACTCTGATCGTGGCCGGTTGCATGTGGTCCGGCCTCAATCGCGAGGTGCAACTCCTCCCCGTCATAGCCGGTCCGGGACACGGCCAGGCCACGCCCACGGAACAGCTGGCCGTCGGCCATCACTTCCCCGGGATTGGGGAGGCCCACACAGGGCTGATAGAAGAGGATTTGGTCCAGCTGCGAACCCGGATCAGCAGCTCCGGTTGGGTTGCGCCCCGGTCCTTCGGCCCAGACCCAGCCCATCAGTCCGGCGAGAGCGCCGTAGCTCAGGCGTCGTTCACCCGGTGTCTCCCCAAACTGAACCAAATGCCCCAACGACGCCGTCAGTGTCGCCGGGGCAAACCGCCCCGTCACGGCCGGTTCGTCGGCAGCGAGTTTGGCGAGCCGGCCACACAGGTACATCAGGATCGCCGGTCTGCCCTGCTGGTGAGTACAATCTGAGAGATTGTTCCAGCGCCCTCCGCCCGGCAGCGTCTCAGCCACCAGCCAGGGCGCGGTCAGCTGAAGATTCGTCTCAGTCAGGAGGTCGCCTCGTCCCGTGTCCCGCAACCCGGTCATGAAGTAGCATGCGCTGTCCAGTCCGTAAGCGAGATAGGTCGGCCCCTCATGTCCGCAGCCATCTTGATCGATACCAAGGATGAGGTAATCGCGCAGATACCGGCGTGCATCGAACAGCAGCATCTGTTCCCCCAAGCGTGTCTCACGTTCCACCGCTAGGACGCAGAGCCCCATGGCGCTCATGATTCCCGGAGCAAAGTTCCACACACGGTTGAGCGGCCGTCTCCCCCATCCCGCGGTCCGCGCCTCCGCGTCGATCAGCGTGATGTGAGCGACCAGTTCCCGGCGCACGGTCCGACGCTGGTCGACCGCCAGTGCTCGGTAAAGCCAGTCGTAAGCAAGGGCAAGGCTGCGCGGGTAGAACGATTTGAGCATCCGTCGACCACCATCGATGAGGAGTGGCTCGTCGGCTGTGACAGTGCCCGCAGCATTGACAAGGGCCTCCGCACCCAGCGCGGCGAATTCTGGGTCGCCGGTGAGTTGCCATGCACCCGCCAGGTACTCAATGGTCGCAGCTTCACGTCGCAGGGCCGAGCCAAACTGAAGCCGCTTCGTGTCTCCCGTCAGCTTGGGGTTGTCCCGCACTGCCAAGGTGTTTCTGAGCGGGTTCTCGGGATCGTAGCCTGCAGCGATTCGCCGCATGGTCACCAGGAATGCCCTCTTGGCAGTAGCCCGCTCGCCCCCCTCTTCTCCATCCGCACGCAGGGCCGCCTGACGTTCCGGACGGAACACAATTCGTGGATGATCATCGGCCAAGGCGTCGTCCGGAAGAAGCAATCGTTCGCGCTGTGCCTGTCGTGCCGCCACCGCCGCCATCCGGGCCTGTTCGCCTCCGAGAAAGCGAATCACGTCCACATCCACCACGATCTCTTCATGCGCAGGGCCGGAGACGGAGACGGCCACCAGGAGCGTCCAATCCGGCCCCAGAGTGCCGGGGACAGGCTTAACTGGTGGTCCCAGGAGATGCTTCATCGCGCGCAGATCGGTGTAACCGAGGCACCATTGACTTGCGCTGTCGGTCAGGTCGCCCAACTGCTCGGCGTACACCGTCCGTCCTCCCTCTGGCCACATCCGGACCAGCCGGACCTCGACCGTGCCCGCGACGCCGTATCCAGCCCGATACGCGACCTCAATCCCGCGGGCACCCTCGTAGTCGGCCGGAGGCAGGTCTCGCCGAATCCAGGCGAACCGATGGATGCCCGGGTCGATCTCGAGCCGAGCAGCGCCAGCACTTCTCATGCCGTCTGGCGCGACCTGAAGCGTGACGTTTCCCTTGAAGCCCCAACCTGTCAGCGCGTCTTTCCCCTCGAAGTCAAACCCGGGGAGGGACCAGGCCAGACAAGTTGTCAACCACAGGGCGGCAACCATCAACGGGCGAACCATGCGTGGACTCCTAGTGGCGGAAGGGCCAATGCCAGAGGCGGTTACACGGCGCAAGCCTCAATTCAGCTCGGCAAGCTTCACGTTTCTGAAGTCGATTGCCATGGTCTTCCCGCCATGCAGCTGGAAACCGACCGGGCCTTCCTCGATGGCCTGCTTTGCGTCATACACCAGAACTTGTTTGCGATTCAGCCAGATGGTGTAGACATTGCCGATCGCCTGGATCTTCATGGTGTTCCAGTCCCTTGGCTTCAGCAGTTCCTTCACTCCCTCGGCCTCCAGCGGATACCCCTTGCCGGGCACGTAAACAGAGCCCGTCATATCCCGCTTCAGGCTGCCTGAAATGCCAAGCTGGACTTGCTGTTTGGCCGTCCGGATGAAGACTCCGGAGTCGACCGTGCCCTCGCCGTAGCGGAACTCAAAATCGACGACGAAATCTCTGTAGGCGTTTTCGGTCCAGAGAATAGACCCCTTCTTTTTCGGCCCGTTCTTGACCGACATCATGCCGTCGTGAACGGTCCACCAGATATTGTTACCGGGGACCTTCCAGCCGGTGAAGTCCGTGCCGGTGAATATGGATTTGAGCTTGGGTTTGGCGATGTAGGCCTGGTACATTTTCTCTACGCCCGCTTCCTCGGCTGTGCCGTTGTGCACCAGTACTCGGTACTTGAAGGTGACGCTCTCCCCTTTCGTGATCGCCATATTGCCGGCCCCCTTCTTCTTCTTCTCAAAATATGAAAGGCCGAACGGGTTTGCCGCGCAGAGCCCGTAGTCGCGTGCGTGCCACGTGGTCGGATGCCGCGGATTGCCTGGGTGGTCCATGATCGCGATACCGACCGTCTTGCCGTTGAGGGGACCGTAGTAGTCACACCATCTGGCTTGTTTGCCCCAGATTCCCCTCCCGGATCCCCCTTCACTGTTCACCATGCTGCCCTGGGCGACTTTGCCCTTTGTTCTGAGGCTCGGGGCCACCCGCATGGCCATAGATCCCTCCTTCGTGTCACCCAGAACGACCTCGCCATGGCTTGCCTTAAGGGTGATCTCAAAGTCGATGGTCCGGTTGTCGCCGGAAGTCGTGATCTTGTGTCGACGCACATCTGTGCACACGATCTTGCCGTCTCCCGCGCGCCACTCGTTCTCCGCAACAATGACGCAGCGGCTGTCTCCCTCGTGCACCACCATCTTGGTCTGCACGACCTTCGGACCTGCTCCCTCGCTCCAGAAATCGTGTCCGTTCACGGCACCGTGAGTGAACCAGACCGAGCGGTGATGCTTGTGATCCTGCTGTTCATCCTTGTTGGTGTCGTTCATCGGCCAGTGGCGGGTGATATTCTCACCGGTAGGGGCAATGACAGGATAGAAATACGGCCTATCGGCATCCGCATAGTGATACTCGGTGACCAGCTTTCCCCCCAGCATCACCCGGACGGGCTTGCCAACCGGTTCAGAACTCGTGCTTCCTTCGGCAGGCCCTTCTCCTCTCCGCAGGACGATGTACTCCTTGTCCTTGCGGTTCTTGTCGTTGTTGGCCATCATGACATAAGTCGCGCCTTCGAGCTCCGGGGGAACACTCTTGAAGGTGTAGGTGCGGTCAATGAAGACCTTTGCCCCGTTTTTCAGCCCGCCCTTCACGACCTTGCAGCCCTTGCCACTTGCTACTTTGGCCACGTGGAACTCCTGTTCGGAAGATGCCCGATCCCCCGAGTCCTCTGCCTGAGCAATCAACCCCTCAACCTGCTTCCGCAGCCCGTCGTCTTTGACCGCGGCCAGGGCTTCCTTGACCGCCGGCACGATGACGGGAGCCTGCTGCACGGAGCCAGTGAGGATAACAGCGTAGTGCGAGGACGCGCCGGGAGCCTTGTTTCCGCCCAGCGTGATTGTCTCCTTCCTGGCAATATTGGAGTAAACCCTGAGAGGGACATCGGTCGTCTGGAGGTCCGTTCCAGTGTCGGTCCAGCTCTTGAGCCATGCAGGCGGCGTGCGCGCGCGTTTGTCGTACGCAACCAGTACGGTCGCCGGGCGATTCATGGCTTGCGCGATCTTCGCAACCGCGGCCGTCGCTTCCGCCCGGAGTACGTCGTCGTTCAGACAGCCAACGGCAATCCCCAGGGCGTCGGGGTGTCCTATCGCCGACACGGCTCCCAATACCCGTCGCTTCTCCTCGGTCCTCCGGCTTGCCGCCAGGGTCGATTTGAGTGTTCCTATTGCCTTCTTTTTGGCCGCCGCGTTGGTGCTGGCCGCGTGCTGCCCCGCCATCCGGATGCAGCCACGCAGCGCCAGGACGTGGTCGGTCATGGCCTTCGTGTCGTTGGCGACCTTCAGCAGTTCCTCCATCGGCTCCGAAGTGGGCCAGTCAGCCAGGGCCCGCAGAGCGGCAGTCCGGACTGCAGGATCTCCGTCCTTCCGGATTGCTCTTACATACCCCAATGCCGCGGGATACCCCTCGGCCAGACACGTCACCGCGTTGATCAGCGCGCACCTCACCGGAACGTCAGCCTTGCCATACGCCGCAATCAGCTGCTTGCTGACCGCCCCGTGGGACGTGGCCGCGAGATGTCGACAGGCCTCGAGCAGCGAGCGCTCGACAGTCGTCCTTTCAGCCGCACTCTCAGTCCCCGCGAGCAGCGCCATGAGTGACCTGACGACGTGTGCATCATCCAGTGATCCCAGGACCTTCAGCGCCGTCCGCCGGACATTCTTGTCGGGGTCTTTGGTGTGCGACAGGAATACGTCTCGAAGCCCTGCAGCATCGCGAGCTGCCAGTACGCTCAGGAGCGCGCAGCGCGCTTCAGGCGTCGCCTTGGGAAGCGTCTCGACCAACACCTCATTGAGGCCTTTGTCGCCCATGGCAATCAAGGCTGCGCGCGCTGCTTCCGCTTCCTCCGACGTCTGGTCGAGAAAGGCCATCAGTTGCGGCGCGACGTCACGCTTCCCGAGGCCCCCGACCGCCGCCATCGCGGCGATCCGGACACTCGCAGCCGGGTCCTTGAGGGCCTGAGTGACAGACGTCAGTGCAGCCGGGTCACCACGCTGACGCAGCAGTTCGGCCACCGGCGCACGGCGTTCGGCCGGCAGCGTGACCAGCGCCTTCGCGAGGACCTGCGTGACGTCCGAACCGGGCAAGTCCGAAGCCACGCGAAGGGCCGCTGTGCGGACTTTGACACTCGGATGACCAAGCCCCACAACGAGCCCGGTGAGGGCTTCGTTCTTCTCCAGGAGCCGCATCAGCTCGTAGAACGCCCCCGGAGCGATTCCGGTCTCGGCTTGGGCCTTCTGCGCGAGCAACCCTCGGTATACCCGAATCGCGTTCTTCTTGTGCCCGTTTTCGGCAAGCCGAAGCGCAAAGCGGAGGAGGCGGTGGGCTGCTTTCTCACACTCGCCCTCATCGTTCGCGGCGGCGGCCTTCAGAAGCACTTTTTCGGCAGCGGGGTCTCCGATCTCGGCAAGGGCAAAGAGCGCTGCGTGTCGAACAGCATCGTCCTTACCTGCCGCATCCTTCAGCAACAGCGGGACGGCTGCGCGATCACGCATTCTTCCGAGCGCGAAGAGCGCAACCGCGCGTTTCTTTCCCTTCACGTTCGCCGCTCCCTGACGCAGGGCAGCGCCGGCTTCAGGTGTGCCGATGGAGACGAGGGTCTGGGCCGCCGACTCACAGAGAGCGTCGATCTTCAGCAGTGCGCTCACGGCCCCGACAGATTCCGCGCCGCCAACGGTCCTCAGTTCGGTAATCAGGAAACTCTTGGCCGCGATGGAGACTTCACCTTCAAGAATGTCGCCGAACACACCGGCCACCATTCGGCGCGCGTCTTCAGCGTTGGGTTTCGCGGCGGCATGAGCCAGACCATGCAGCGCTGCACACACGTTGCCGTCCAGGGGTTCGTCAGAGGTCCTGATTCGCCCGCAGAGCTCTAGTACGCCGGCCTGCCCAAGCTTCAGCATACCGGCAACAATCGCGTCCTTCTCGGCTGCTGACTTCGCAGGCATCCGTGCGATCAGCTTGTCGAGGTCCGCCGCGACACTGTCTTGGGCCTGGAGAGGCGTGGTAAGGAGAAGCGTTAGAAGGCTCAGCGCAACGGTCAGTATGAATCCAGTTCTCATCGTCCGGTCCCTCCTCAAATATGCCAGGGGGCACGCATGGGGCCGTGCACGTAGCGGTTTTGCTCATCATCGCCGATGATCTCCTCCGCGACCGGGTCGAAGTGGACGGTTCTCCCAGTCCGGATGGCGATATTGGCGAGGTGCAGGGCGGTGGACCCGCGATGAGCCGCCTCAGCGTTCGGCTGCCGGCAGTAGGTGTCGTCGCGACTCTTCACGGCATCTTCGAAGCTGTCCGTTGCCGAACGTTCGTCAGGGACATCCTTCAGTTGTTCTTCCTGTTCCGGCGTCAGCTTGACGTTCTCGTACTGCTTCGTGCCTTCCTTGATCTTGGTCATGTCCGGAAGCGGTTCCCCCCACTCCCCGCTTTCCAGCACAATCCGTGACCCATCCGCGTAGGTTATTTTCACCCAACCCCACATGGTGACCGCATCCGGGTGGGCCGGCCAGGGCGCATTGACCTCGACCTTCACGGGACTGGTGTGTTCCTTGCCCAACCTGTAGAGGGGTTTGACCATCTGGTGCTGGCCACGGTCCAGCATGCCGCCGCCCGCCGTGTTCCAGTAACAGCGAAAGTTGTAGTGCACCCGCTTCTTGTTGTACGGGCGGAAGGGGGCCGGGCCGAGCCACATCTCGTAGTCGAGTTCCGGCGGAATGGGCTCCGGCTTGAGATTCGTCAGTCCACACTTGCGCTTGACACTGAACCAGCCCTTCACGTGCTGCTCGGCGTCGATCCTGGCATCCTGCCCCAGCACCCCGCTCGTGATGATCTTCCGCAACCTGTCGACCTTGTTCGGGCGGTGTTGTGAGTTGACCGCGAAGACCGCGCCATAGCGCTTGACTGCCTCCACCGCCGCCCGGCCTTCCTTGATGAACCGACTCATCGGCTTCTCACTGAAAATATCTTTGCCGGCCTGAGCGGCCATAATCGTGATCAGTGAATGCCAGTGCGGCGGCGTGGGAATGTGAATCACATCGATATCTTTCCGGTCGAGGATGTAACGAAAATCGGAGTAGCCGTCGCATTTGCCCCCCGCCTTCCGCAACGCGGCCGCCAGATGGTTCTTGTCCACATCGCAGACGGCCAGTGTCTTCGGATAGTCTGTAACATGGCTCATGCCCTGTCGGCCCGTGCCGATAACAGCTCGCGTGACCATCTCGCTGGGCGGCGTATAACCGGGACCACCCAGGACATAGCGGGGAACGATCGTGAATACACTGAAAGCACCCACGCCCTTCGTGATAAAATCTCGTCGTGGTATCTGCTTGGTCATGTGAGGCCTCCTGACGTCATGGAGATCTGCAATCCCTGTCTTAACATGGGGAAAAGGATAGCCCTGAGGCAGTGAGAAGGCAAAGGCTGGAAGCGCGTTCCATGGATTGCCGCATCGGGTCCGCATGGAGACAACTGGCCGGGCAGGTGTCGGCAGGTGGATGACATCGTATAGTGACATCACAGTCAACCGGAAGGGCCTGCGTCCCGTGCGTCGCCCGTTCACAGCCCGACCGGTAGATGGAGGGCATAGGACATGACACGTATCGCCATTCTCGGCGCGAGCACGTACTGGTCGCCGATGGTTTGCACGAACCTGATGAGCCGATTCGCGGAGCCGCTGGAGTTCAGGTTGATCGATATCAATCCGCGCGCCCTGGAGCTGGTTTCCCAATGGGGCGAGGCGGCAAACCGACACTTCGGCCGTCAGGACGCGTATCCGACGTTCCTGGACCGGGGAGCCGGGTTGCAGGGCGCTGACGCGGTCATCATCACCATATCGACGGGTGGGCTGGAGATGATGAAGGCCGACCTGGAGATCCCTGAAGCCTACGGGATCTTCGCCACCGTCGGAGATACAGCCGGGCCGGCGGGATGGTCACGCTCAATACGGAACATCCCTGTCTTTGCGGCGTTCGCTCGGGACTTCGAGCGCTGCTGCCCCCATGCCCTGATCGCCAACTACACCAATCCCATGTCGTCCCTGACCGCGACCATCCAGCAATGCTGCAAGAACCCTACGGTGGGGCTCTGCCACTCCTACCTCCAGACCATCGAACGAATCCGGTTCCTGTTGGACCTCGACGACACCAGCGGCATCGCGGTCAAAATCGCAGGAATGAACCACTTCCACTGGGTCGTGGACTTCAGCGTCAACGGCCAGGACGGGTACCCCATGCTGCGGGAGCGTATCGGCGCCGGATCCATTGCCGATCTGATGCCGACCAATGACCTCGACAGCCAGGGAAAAGTCAGCATCTACTTCGGCTCAGGCTTGATGGTAGAGCTTTTCGACACCTACGGTTTCCTCCCCTATTGCGGAGACCGCCACACGGCCGAGTTTCTGCCCTTCACCCTATCTGGATACCCCGATCGCTACAAGAAGGACAACAACAAGGGTGCACATCACGACACCGTCCGGTACTGCAACCTCTATCGGACCACCTACGCCGACCGAGCCGACCCCTACGCACGGCGCGAGGGCCAGATGCTCGACATGATCCGCGGCAACGCCGACATGCGCAAGATGCCCGGCGAAGCGGAACCGGCGGAAGAAGCCGGCATCATCCGAGCCTATCTGACAAACGGACAATTCGTCGATGCCGTCAACCATCTCAACGTCGGACAGATCCCCCAGTTACCACCCGGTGCCTGTGTAGAGACCCTGGGCGTCATCGACGGCCTGGGCGTGCATCCGTGTGTTGTCCCCGACATTCCGGCTCATTTGGTGGAGTTGATGCGCCCGCAAGCAGACTGTCAGGCATGGCTGGTGGAAGGCGTCATGAGACACGACAAGGATCTACTGCTGCAAGCCCTCTATCGAGACCCGCAATGCGCCTGCCTGAAACCCCACGAGGCGCGCGCCATGGCGGCCGAACTGCTGGCGGCCAACCGGGACTACGTTGCCCTCTGACCGAGGCACTGCTACCACCACCACAACCGAGGCAACCCAAGGGAGGATGAACAATGAGAAGACACCGGGGATTGCATGGAGGTCTGGCGGGGACACTCGTGAGCGCTCTGCTGCTTATGCACGTGGCGGAAGCGGAGCTCGCGGAGCCCACCGAGACCGTGCCTTGGCAACCACATTTCGGTCAGGGCGTCTGGCAGGTTGAAGGCGGCCTGGCTCTGGTACCGATCTTCAGCCTTGCAGCAGACCAGAAGCAGCTGGCTGTCGAGGTGGAGGCCGCATCGTCTGTGCTGTGCCATCCCGATGCCGGTGAACGCCCTGCCGATGGCACCGGCGCTGGGCGTGTCGTGCTGTCGCCGAAACACATCGAGGTCTTCGTTGACGTGGCGGGGACGGAAGCAACAGCCATCTCGCTGTGGTACCGGGTGCGCCGCGTGACAGCCCCCCCTGACGCGCGCTTCCTCCAGGGCGTAGATGCCAGCCTGGGGGCACCCGTGGGCTGGGTCCCCGTCAACTCCGAGCCCGCCGTGTGGACCTGGCTGTCGGCAGAGCAACACCCGCAGCTCCGTCCCGGGCGCCACGAACTGCAGCTGACCGGCATTCCTCCCGGCATCGAGTGGGACCAGCTCGTGATGAGCCGCGACTCCGAGTGGAAACCGCCGCCGGATGGGGCTCCCCTGCCGACCACGGCAACCCCCGCTCTGCCCCAACGTGGCACGGTCACCACCGCCGATGCGACATTCCCGGAAGTGCGCCGTTGGCAACGTCTCCGCCTCGGACAGACGGAACTGCGCGGCGGCGGACTCGCCCTGAGTGTCTCCGTGGATCAGGGAAAGACCTGGCAGGCCGTACCCGACAACGGATCACTGGAAGCCATCGCGCCACGCGGGGATGGAACGGACTCCATTCGCGTACGCGCAACACTCACGAGGGAGGGAGACGGACTCGGACCTTTGATCGGACGTCCGCAAGTGACCTATGCCACCCCGGAAGATGCCACGTTCACTGTCGACTGCGGACCAGCTCGGTGGATCTTCGCCCGCAGGACGGGTGCCCTGTGCGGCATCGTACACCAGGCCACCGGCACCGCGCTGATTCCAGTCAATCGGCCCGTGCCCCTGTTCGAAGCACGCCTCAAGCCCCCCGGCTACTGCGAGGACACGGCGTGGCAGGATCTCGATGCACTGCACGCACGCTGCGTGGAAGCAGGTGAGGATGAACGCCACGCCAAAGGCTTCAGCCGAAAGCTGCGCTTCCGGTACCTGGCCGAATGTGACGATGGCAGTTTGGACGTGACCGTCTGGGCCGCGTTTGCCGATGATGGGGATGTCCATTGGACGAGCCGGCTGACAAGTCACCTCAAAACGCTCGACGTCACCGAGTTCACGTGGCCCATTCTGAACAATGTGAAAACCATGGCAACACCGGAGACTGACCGAGTTCTGCTCGGAGGCTGCTACCTCTTCGAGGGTCCGTGTCGAGTCGGCCGGTTTTTCTATCCGCTGCCCGGTTCGCTGCTGATGCCCATGCTGGACCTTTCGGGTGACAGCGAAGGAATTACCCTGGTCAGCCGCGATCCGACGTACCGGAATGTCATGATGGCCTGTGCCGGCCAGCGCGACGCGGGGGTACGCCTCAGCTTGCACAAGGTTCTTGCCCTCAAACCGGGGCAGACCTACGAAGGCCCCCCGAACGTTGTCCGCATCCACACCGGCGATTGGCGACACGCCTGCCTGCTGGAGCGGGAAGACGCACACGCCCTGTACCCAGAGGCGACCGATATCCTGCCCTCTGTGCGGGAAATGGACGGCCTGGAGATGGAAGGCTGGGCCGTGCCCCGATGGGATCTGTTCGGGACGTACGCGCGAAAGATGCAGAAGCGAAACGGGTTCAACCATCTTGGTCTGTGGAACTTCCAGGTCCCGAAGACGTACTGGAACACGCCGCATCCCAACCCGATGATGGGCAACGCTGAGGACCTGAAATGGGCGATCCGGGCCTTCCGGGAGTCAGGCATGAGAATCACCTTCTATATCCAGTCCGTCCTCACCAGCCCGATGTACGAGGGAATCGGACCCGACGATCAGGTCGGCTATCTCAAAGGGCGACATCTGTGGCCGGGCTGGGACCTGCCGCCCAAGGGATGGACCGAACGCTTCCGGACGCGCAAGGCGAGCGGCGAGCCCGGCGTCTACGGGCACGGGATCGATGGGCTCGACATCAACATTCCCATGGCTCACGGCAGCCGCGGGTACCATGAGTACAAGATGGAGTGGGCCGTCGAACGCTTCGGACGGCAGATCGGGCTGGATGGCATCTACTGGGACTCCAATTCGAAAGCGCAACCCTCCTGGGGAACAAACGACCGCTACGGAAATGATCCCGGGCTGAGCGCTGTCGCTCTGTTGGACACCCAGCGGGCGATCAACGATGCCTACACCAGGCTGCGCCCTGGCGGCCACTGGACCTGGGGTGAAGGCAGTCCCAGCGCCTACATGCGTGGGGTCCGCCATGCGCACCTCGCAAACGCCTACAGCCTGTATCCCATCCGCATGCTGTTCCCGCAGATGGTGCTGGTTCCCAGCGGCGCCAATGGTCAGGACAAGAAAATGCACAAGGCCTTCCTCGCCGGAGCACGCCTGTACGGGGTCCGGCTGGAGCACGGGAAGCTGCAGCATGCCATGATCGCCATGCGCCGGAAGGTCAAGCAATACCTGTATCCGGCCAGCTACCGCCATGACTTGGACCTGAAAATCAGCGATGAGCGCATTCAGGCGTCGTTGTCGCTCTGTGATCCGGCACGCACGCGCGGCGCTGTCCTCAATATCCTCAATCTTGAGCAGGTCGCGGACGCGACAATCACCATCGACACCAGCCTCTTCGGCCCCGTCCGAACAACCTGGGTAACCGACAGCGATGGACGCGACGAGTCGCTGCCCGTCAACGCCACGGAGCAGTTCGAGCTACCTGTCCCGACGGCCGAGGCCTCACACATACTGCTTCTCAACCGGGCAGAGCCGCGCATTACGGCAACGGTCGAAGGCGAACTGGCGGCTGGGGGCACCGTGCCCGTTCGGGTCGTCGTTGAGAGTCTCACAAACGAGCACCAACAGGGCGTCATTGCCTTGAAGACGCCTCCCGGCCTGCACGCGACGCCGGCTGAGTTCGACACCACCGACCAGCAGTCCCTGAACATCACGTTGCGCGCTGATCTTGACGCCACTACCGACATCTTCGACCTTCCCACTGAGGTGCGCCTCGGCGAACGTCGCAAACTCGCCGCGCGCATGCTCGGCGCAAAGCGCAAGGGGGCCACCTTCGAGCGAGTCGTCACGCTCTACGTCCACGAGCCGATCACCTGGGAGCTCGTCCGCAACGGTCCGGAACAGGCCCGTCTCCGTCTCCGGAACGAGACACGCAAACTTGCTTCGTTGACTGTTGACCTGAAGGCTGGTGAGGGAACGGTCGAGTTGGCCGACGGTCCGCTCCAGTTCCAACTCGGCTTGGCACCCGGAGAGCAGAAGGACCTGGACATCGGCCTAACCGGAGCGACGGAAGCCATGCGCCCCTGGCGACTGCGCGGCACAATGCGCTACCGCATCGGCAGCCATCAGGAGGACACTGAGATCTATAGGCAGTTCTGGCCAATCATCGCCAATGGCTCGCTCGAGCTCTGCGAGTTCCGCCACGATGCGCCGAAAACGGAGTTCTATTCCTACGCCAAGACACCCGACAAAATGACCCAGTTCATGCCGAGTATCCCGGACTACTGGTGGGGGATGATCAGCGATCGTTCCCCCCAGGTCACCCACCACGAAGGGGTGAGCCTCGATGACAAGATTCCGGCGGCCCAGGGTCGGAAGAGCTTCCGTCTCGAGGCCGGCAAACGCGCGCGGACGCACCTGATCCTGGGCCTCGTCGCGGGAACGCGCTACCGGGTCAGCGCCTCGCTTCGAGCGAGCAAGCCCAGCCCGGATTGCTGGGTGCGCGTAGGCAGTGGTGCGCTGAGACTCACCGACAAGCACGCACCCGACACTTGGCACAAACTCACCACCGAGTTCACTGCTGATCAGGATGACGGCCACGTCTACCTTTTCACCAGCGCAGACTCAGTGACCTGGTTCGACGCGTTCAATGCCGTCCCGCTGAGCGCCTCCGGAGAAGCCGGGACCAAGGAACAGGCAAGATGACTTCACGCGAACGAATGCTGGCGGCTCTGGCTTGCGAACCGGTCGACTACGTTCCCTGCTCGTTCATGATCTTCCGCAACATGCATGAACGTTCCTCCGGTCAACGAGACTTCGTGGAACGTCAGCTGGCGCTCGGGCTGGATGCGTACGTCCACGTTGGGCATCTGTCCCATGCGCTGCACCCGGAAGCACGCTGCACCCAGTGGACTGAAAAGCGCGATGGAGAGCTGCTCTTCCACCGTCGCATCGACACGCCGCAAGGCCCGCTGACAGCATGCTACGAGCAAAGCGAAGGATGGCCCCGCGACGGCGAGTTCCCCCTGTTTGATGACTGGCTTATCGGGCGCGCCAAGGAGTCCTTGGTCGACCCGGAACGCGATCTGGAGAAGTTGCCCTACATCTTCGCTCCCTTTCGTGATGACGACATCCAGTGTCTGCGAGAAAGTGCACGCGAGGCCCGGCAGGTGGCAGAAGAGCACAAGCTGCTGCAAGTCGGCGGGTGGGCCAGCTACGGTCAACGATCCTGGGACACTGATGCAGGCGTGATGGGTGCCGATGCCATGGCCTGGCTCAGCGGGTACGAGCCCATCATGGTGCTGTCACTGACGGCACCGGGGATCATCAAGGAATACGTGCGCATCATCCACGAGTGGAACATGCGGCAGATCGCGATCTACCTGGACGTGACGGAGGCAGACGTCATTTGGCGACGAGCCTGGTACGAGACCGTCGAGTTCTGGACGCCGGACGCCTACCGCGAGATCATTGCGCCAGCTCTCAAGCGCGAGGTCGAGTTGGTGCACCAGGCGGGCAGAAAATACGGCTACATCATCACCAGCGCGTTCATGCCAATTCTCGACACGATCCTCGACACCGGAATCGACGTCTTGGTGGGCTTGGATCCGGAGGAGGGCAAAGGGACGGAATTGGGAGCTGTCAAAGCAAGATTCAGGGCCGAACGCCGCGCCATCTGGGGAGGCGTCAGCGGCGCGATCTCCGTCGAGCAAGGCACAGCCAAAGACACAGCGCAGGCCGTCCGCACGGCACTCGGCGTGCTCAGCGATGATAGCGGCTTCATCCTCTCCCCTGTTGACAATGTCCGCGAAAACACCGACAACGCATGGCGTAACACAGAGGTCTTCATCGACACCTGGCGCCGCCACCGGAATCTCCCCACTTGAGGCTCGGCTGTGGGGACTGTCCCCGGTAGCTGAAAAAGGTCGGTTTCGGTCCGTTCTGTGAGCTGTCTTGGGACCATTCTGCCAACCTTGCATATTGATCATCGCGTGGTGGATCTGCAAGGTTAATTGTCACCGTTGAGCAGGTCTGGGGGCTTCTGTCTGACCGTAGCGCCGCTCTTCGAGCGGCGTTCCTGACGGTTGCTGCGACCGCGAAAAGAGCTGCCGCCCGGAGAGCGGCGCTACCCCCGACCTGGCACGCCTTCACCTGCTTAACGATTACGGTCGATTGGCCGCAAGTGGGGCCGCTTCCACACCCAGGAGTTGGCGCCACGAACCGTCACGTCAGACCAGCCGACGTTGGCAAACGTGTCCGTCGCGTTCCGTTGCCCCGGCCCGATGACGCACCGAACTGAGCAATCAGGAGGAGGAAGTGGCCTGGGAAGGGCAGTCGATGAGAGTCCGCGCCCCCAGGACCCGGTGGACGTAAGGAGATCTGGTAACCAAGTCGGTGACTGACCCGTGGCACAACAGCACACTCTGGATGGTCTTCCTGGGAAACGCTTCTCTGAGCAAGGCCGCTTTGGCCTCCACGTCGTCGACGCCGCCCTTCCCTATTGGGTTCCGACTGCACTTCATCTCGCAGAGAGTGAGGACGTTGTCGGCCCGATCAAAGACCAAGTCCACCTGCACACCCTTGGCGTCGGACCTCGGTGCCCTGAAGTAAGGGCCGAAGCTGTACTCAATGCCGTGGAACCCCAGCTCTCGCGCAATGGCAGGAGCATGCTGCATGCCCATCATCTCAAATGCACGCCCCCGCCAGCTGTGGAAACGGGGCTTCTGCGCCAGGGAAGGAAAACGGAGTGTGGAATGTCCAGACCTGATCAGGGCCAATTCCGGTCGCATAAGCGAGTAGAAGAAGCGAAGGTAGGCATCCGAAAGGAGATACTTGATGAGTTTGCTGTTGAGTGGTCTGGAGATCGGTTTTACCGAACGGACGAACCCAGCCGACTCCAGATCGTTCAGATTCCTGCTCAACCCACCCCCCAAGTCGACACCTGCCGCCTTCGAGAGTTCCTGGCGGAACATGCCATAGGGATGCCTGGCCAAAGCACCGACGATTCTGGCGTAGTCCGCGTTACGGCCGAAGTGACTGACGAAGATGCGGTCGAACTCGTCGACGAGGAACCCATTCTCCCGGAAAGCCATGTCCTCGATAGCGAGATACACGGATGGATAATCGCGCAGTAACTCCTGATACTTGGGTACACCACCGAGGATCATGTAGGCATCCAGCAACTCATCCGTTCCGTAATCCGGGAGCATTTTGGCTGTTTCGGCGAGCGAGAAATCACGTAGGTGGATAACGCGGTCCGTTCGGCCGTAAAGGGCTGACCCTTTGACCACCTTTTTCAGCATGAAAGAGGCGATCGAGCCGCACAGGACCAGTGAAACCCCGGGAATCCGTGACAAGTACTGTTCCCAAACCATCTTCAAGTCCGAGACTGCTGCCGACCGGTAGTTCGCCAACCACTGGAATTCGTCCAAGACCACGCAAGCTGGAGTCGTCTTCAGAATGGGTTCAAGAAGCAGGAAGGCATCGCGCCATGTCTTGGGTACGTCCCCCGTCCTGACTGTCTCAGATTGCCTGTCAAGCTGAAGGCAGAAACTCGAGAGCTGGGCAGACGTCGATTGGTTCTCGAGCCCCTCAAAGAAAAGGGCGGGGCGATTCTCCAGCGCTTTGCCGATCAGCACACTCTTGCCGATCCGGCGACGGCCGTAGACGACGGAGATGGAGGGAAATGGTCGGTCAAAGGCGGCTCTGAGTTGGGCAAGCTCCCTGTCCCGACCGACAAAGGCGCTCCCTGCCTTCGCGCTGTTCATGGCGTGGTGCTCCTTCGAGCAAGCTCAGACCTGTCACTGATTTGGTGGCGAAATGCCCCATTAGAGGCAGTAAAAATATCCCTATAACGCTAGAATATCTTGCAATAGGGACAATATCACCCTTCATAGACGGCGACAAGCGCCGGTTTCTGTACCTGCTGTTGCGGCCTCACGATTCCGTTCCGAACCGCCCCGGTCATTCTGCAGACCGCCAGAGCACTTGGCGACCGGACATCGGTGTGGTCTATTCTGGGACAAGGTATGCAGGGAGTTCCAGGAAGGGGTTATACATGACTAGCCCGCGACACACAGAAGACTGTCGGACGTTCATCGGCCGCGCGGCGCGGCGGGGAATCTCTACAGGGCGCCGGCATTGCCGCTTGCTCATCTGGCTTAGTACGCTCTGTCTTGCTCTGTCGCACGTGTCGACAGTCGCTCAGACGGCCTCAGCCGGGGAGCTGATCATCCCGGTCTTCCACGCCGAAGGGAAACCACTGGCTAAGATTGTCCGCCAAATCGTCACAGCCAGCAAACAATGCGATCCTGTAAGGAAGGGCGTGCAGATTGAGTTGGTATCTGCGAACCCCGAATCCGGCTATGCTGACACGCGAACAGCGCGGTACGACTACAGCTTCCGAAACATCGCGGTCCAAGACCTCATTCAAACGGTCTGCAACTCAGCCCAAGTACCGTTCCTGGAGAAGCCGGACGGTCGCTATCTCATAGGCGATGGCACGGTGGCTCTGGAGGCAACCCGGACCGTGAAGACCTTCCGGGTCAAACCGGTTCTCTGGCAGGACGTGGCTCAGCACTCCGGCGGGGAAATGCAGTCGCGACATATTCTGGCCTTCGTTGATTCTCGCTGCCTGGTCCTGCCGCGCACGAGCCACTTCTCCCGCACGGCTACCGACAAGCTGCGGATCCGATCCACAGAGGCCGGTGTGAATGCCTTCGAGGAATTCCTGCGCGAACTGAACTACCTGGAAGTTGACCTACGGGTCCGCCTCCGCGTCCGCCGCCTGCGGATCAAAGACGCCACCCTCATTGATCGACTCCGTTCCTGCCCGTACGAAGACTCGGTCCGCCTCCTGGACGAGGCACTGCTAAACTCGAACACGGTCGACGTCTGCGATTCGACCGTGCTGAACGGAAAGGTGGGCGAACGGCTGAGCGGAGCAACTGACGGCGTCACGCCGCGAGGAGAAGTCACTGCCTCGGTGACCGTGCTGGGGGACCACACGTCGACGATGGTGGACATCCCCTTCACCTACCGGGAACCCTCACCCGACGGAGCATCCGGCGGCGGCACGGTGGCCGAACATCACATCTACCTGTGGTCGGAAGGCACGATCGTCCTCCGAATCCCGCGATCCTCCGGCGAGGATGGTGCGGAGGAGCATCTGCCGAACGCCCTTGCCGTGCGGGCCGAACTGATCGAGCGGCCGACCGGCCGGCTGCGCCCCGGGCCAACGCCTCTTCCATGGAACAGGTCAAGGCGAACGGCGCCAAGAACGCTCGATGACATCATTCTTCCCTCCCTGGCGATGGAAGAGTTGTCGCTCCCTGAAGCCGTGGCACGTGTGGCCAGAGCAGCTCAGGAACACGCCGACGGGAAACAGGTCCCCGGAATCGCCCTCATCAGGACCGTTGACATGGGAGAGGAAGGCATCCACGAAGTAGACCTCGACCCCAAGCCGACGGTGACCATGTCCATGGATAACATCCCGGCCGCCGAGGCCCTGCGTTACATCGCCATGGGGACTGGTGTGCGCTACAGGTATGACGGCCGCGTCGCCGTGCTCTTCGACCGCGCTGTCCCCTTGGGGGCCATGTCGACCGCATACTTCCCGGTGGACAAGGCTGATCTCGGAACCAAGCACCCAGACGTCCGTGAGTTCCTGAAGAACTTCGGTGTAGACTTCCCCGGAGGCTCCAGTGTGCTCTACGACCACCGGAGTCGACGGGTGGTCACGCGGAACACGACCGGTAACCTGAACAAGACGATGGGTATGGTCGCCGGGGGAGGGCCCATTGCCCCATTCGCGGGCGTGCTCGTGGAAATGGCCGTTCTCGACGTCTCGAACCCGGAAATGGCCGGCGACCTGCTCCACGATGCGCACAGGAGCGTTCTCCTTCATCGTGTCCTTAACGGCGGAGGGACAGATGCCGGCCTCAAGATCATCCACCGCGGCGAGCTTCTCACGGCCGACGGCCTTCCCAGTCGGCTACGCTCTCTCTTGGGACGGGACGAGAATCAGGCTGTGGAACTTGATGTGACGGCTGCGATTGGCGAAGACTGCTACACGACCGACCTGACCTGCGTGTGGCGCGATCCACTGCGACGCTGGGAATCACGCTTTGCCCTGTGGGACGGGCAATTCCTCGCACTGCGCCTAACGGACGACGGAACGGGCGGCGAAGCAGGGAGACGATCGCAGCGGATCTTGGTTGCGGGGGCGTCCATGTGCAATCACGGGGGAGCCTACCTCCGCACCAAGGAAGCGATTCCAGCCGACGTCGAATACGGTGCCGCCAATGGGACAGCCAAACCCGCGGAACATGCCGCCCCAGAGACAGTCAGGGCCGTCTTCGACCGCACTATCCTCCCGCACTTCAAGATGGAGGCCATGTCACTGGACGAGGTTATGTCACTGCTGAAGAAGAAGCGCCAGGAGATTTTCCCCGCCGGAGATGGGCCGAGCATCTTTCTGCAACTACCCCCGGGGCCTTACACCCAAGCCCCGAAACATGCGGACGACGACTTCGGGGGCGGCGGGGACGATTTTGGGGACCTCGAAGAACACGACCACGAGCACAAGCGACCAGTCCTGGCACTGGAGCCTGACCCAGAGGTCAACCTTGACCTCGTACAAGTCACCATGGGGGACGCCATCCGGTGCCTGGCCCGGCAACTTGGGCTCCGGGTCAGGTTCGAGGCCAACGCCCTGATTCTCGCCTACCCGTCGGTCTGTCTCGACAGACAAGAGACGCGCTACTATGCCGTCTCACGAGACGCCGGTCAGTTCCTACGCGAACTCCGCGAGTGCTTTCCGACAGAGCCCCGACCTACTCCGCCTCCGAAGACAGATGATGATGACGACGACGACGACAACGACGACAATTTACTCAGTCTCTTTCGGAATGTGTTCGGACTATTCGAGGACCACAACTCGCGCGCCTCTTGGTACCCCCGCACCGGCAAACTGATCGTGCATGGTGAGCCGTATGAGTTCGCGATTCTGGAAGGGCTACTGGGCATCCTGCATCAGGGCGGCACCCAGGCATCCCTGCGGTTCTCAATCGGGCCGCAGTCGGCACCAGACGACGCCTCTGGCACCCACGTCGAAGAGCTGATCGAGCTCGTGGGGGCGCTAAATCATCCCCTGTCGCTACGGCACCAGATCGAGGTCAAGGAGATGCCTGGCCTCGATGCCCTCGAGTTGTCTCTGACGCCCGCGTTGGTCCGGTTGCCCGACACCATCGAGGGCGAGTTCACCTGCCGACTCATGTCCGGGGCGGACGGTGGAACCCCCTTCGCAGAGACGACGGGCACATTGCTCCTCGGCGGGGCCCAACCGAGTTGGTTGGCACTGCCATTGGTGAGCAATCTTGTTGCGAGGACGAACACGCCTCCTGCTCTCCTCAGACAAAAGGCCGGTTACGGAGAACCGGCTCCTCCAAAGACGTCGTCAGGCGGACACACGATGGAGGCGCCGCATCTCCGTATGCGGCCGGTTCCTCCTCCTGTTGGGACCGGGGGCCGCCGCCGGGGAATGGCGCTGATCGGAATCCACGTGAGTGGAGAACTCGTCGGCCCAACTGGTTTGGCCCTGCGGCGTCTACCCCTGTCGCAACTCAGCGGAAGCCAGGAGGAGAACGCCGACGAGAGAGAGAAGATGCGACGGCGGCTCGACACCGTCATAGTACGCGACCTCACCCTCGATGCCCCGACCGCAATGGAAGCCATCACGGGGCTACGGAACTGCGTGCGCAGACAAGCGCCCGATGACTCAGTCTCCAACCTGGTGGCGGCGGCGGAAGTGACCACCGAGGGCGATGAGGAAGCCCAGCGCCTGAAGGGCAAGCTGGACCTGTCCGGCCTCTCTGTCCTCGCGGCGCTGGATGCCATTCAGGAACGCTTTGCCCTGCCGTACAGCATTCTCGGCACGGCCGTGCTGATCGGCGGGGTCCGGACCGAACGTGGGTGCTCGGTCATCTCCGCCGTGCCAACGTCGCTGCTGGCAGGCCGCCCCATCGAAACAGCAGATGGCGGACCCCACGCAGCGCTGACCGCGCTTCTCAAGGAGAACGGCGTCTTCTTCCGCAAAGGCGACCGAGCCCTGCTGACCAGCGCGCCAACAGGCGTCCTCGTGCTGGGGACTGCGCTGTTCCGCAGTCAAGTGGAACGGGCGCTGACCGCCCTGAGCCCGCCGCCAATCGAGATGACCGTATCGGCTTGGAGTATGCCTGCCGACAGCGAACAGGCGAGACACTACACGGTCACAACAATCCCCGGGAAGACGGGATCCTGCACGCGACATGGTCAGTCGGCTTCTCGCCTCGAGATCACGCCGAACTGGGCCCCAGGACGATCAACCGTTCATCTGTCGGTGGCATGGCAGCAGTTGTCTCCCGGAGGACCTGTGCTCCGGAGCGACGTCGAGGTGACACTCGGTGAGCAAACGCAGCTTGAGCTTCGGTCAACTCCGGATGAGGGCAACCGACGGACAATGCCGCTGACCGTCGCGGTGACGGTCAATCGACGTTGACAAAACCCACGCGTGTGTTTCCTTACCGGGGTCTCGTGTTCCACTGAACCCCGTGGGTCACTTCCGTCCGAATCCTGCTGGAGCTGCTGCCATGTTTTGCCGTCTTTCCGTACTCGCGTGTGTTCTCGCCGCTTCCCTTCTCACCTTCTCTGTCGCAGGCGAGCCGCTTTTCCACTGGACGTTCAGTGAAGGAGTGGGGACAGCCGCCCGGGATGCGTCGGGGAATGGTCTGGATGGGAAGGTCACCGCTAAATGGGAAAAGGGCGGCCCCGGCAAGACGCTCTTCTTCAACGGGACAGCCGCAACGCAGGTGACGATCGACTTGCCCGAGGACAAGCGCTTTGGGACGGGGTCCTGGACGTTCTCGGCCTGGGTCAAGCCAACGAAGCTGGGCATGCCGGAAAGTCGCGAGAAGCAGGATTGCCGGCGCATGTTTTCGTACGGATCATGGCCGCAGGCGATTATCACACTGAACATCAGCGGGAATGGGAGCTTCGGTTGCTTCATGTCCTACCGCGACGTGAACGGGAAGCGGATCGACGGGTCTGCCGGTTCAGCCCCCGGAGCCCTCAGAGTCGGGGAGTGGGCCCACGTGGTCATGGTCTGCGATCGCGAGAACCGCCGGCTGACTCCCTTTGTGAACGGTGTTCGCCAGGGCGCGCGCAGTCTGCCCGAGCATTTCCAGGGCGACTTCAACGTGTTCGGAAATTTGAGCGTCGGCAATGGCTGGCAGAACTTCTGGGGCAGTATGGGGCAGGTCGTCGTCTATCGTCGGGCGCTCTCCGGGGTCGAAGTGATAGAGACCTTCCGCGCTCAAGGAAAAGTCCTCGGAATCGTGGCAGACGCAGCCCTCGCAGAGCGTGAAAAGCGGGCCCTCGAGGCAGCCGCCAAACAGGAGGCACAGCAAATGGCCATCGCCGCATTTTCAGAGCAAAACGAAGCCGCCACTCAGGCGTTCCTCTCCGGTGACCATGCCGCTGCACAGGCGGCCCTCGCAAAGATCGTGGCCGACAAGCTCATTCCGGGCCACTACCGCAGCTATGCACACTTGCGGCTTGCACAGATGGTCGTTGCCCAGGGCGACATGCCCCGAGCAAAAGCCGAGTATGCGAAGATCGCAGCAAGCGTCGACTACCCAGCCGTGCATCGAGACGAGGCCAATGAGCTGATCGGCGAACTTGAGCGGAAGGAGAAGGGGCTTCCCGCGCGGGATCCTCAGGCTTCCCGCACGACCATCCCCGAGATTGCGGAGTTCGCAGCTGAGATCCACGTCGATCCTGATGGCAATGATGCCCATGATGGGTCGCGCACGCGCCCCTTCAAGACGCTGATTCGAGCCCGGGATGCAGTCCGTGCCCTCAAAGCTGCCGGGCAGACGGGAGCCATCTGTGTGCGAATTCACTCCGGGGAGTACCCGGTCACTGAGACCCTGACGCTCACGGCAGAAGACTCGGGTACCGCGAAAGCTCCCGTCGTTTACCGGGCGGAAGAGATGGGCAAAGCTGTGCTCTACGGCGGAACGCGAGTCACCGACTTCACCCCGGTGGAGAATCCGGAGGTCCTCGACCGTCTGCCGAAAGAGGGACGCGGGAAGGTCTGGCAAGCGGACCTGCGCGCGCAGGGCATCACCGACTACGGGGCACTCCGTGTCCGCGGGGGAATTGGACAGGGATCGACGCCATCGACGCTGGAGGTATTTGTGGATGGCGATCCTATGACCCTGGCCCGTTGGCCGAACAAGGGGTTCGTCGACATCCGTAAGCTCATCGAGCCGGGTTCGGCCAAGGAGAAGAAGCCCTCTGTTTTCGGCTACCTCGATGACCGCCACACCCGCTGGACGCAGGCCAACGATCTCTGGTTGCTCGGCTACTGGCACTTCCTCTGGGCCGACGCCACCATCAAAGTCGGCAAGATTGATACCGAGGCCAAGACCATCACCACCGTGGATCCCTATAACTACGGCAACCGCGGCATGAACAACCATCAGGGGATCATCTACTACGCGTTCAACCTCCTGGAGGAGATCGATCAGCCCGGGGAGTGGTACCTGGACCGTGAAGCAGGGATGCTCTACATGTACCCGCCAAAGGACCTCGCGACGGCAACGGTCGAGATCGGCATGCACTCCGGTCCGGTGATCACCTTCGACGACGTCTCCCACGTCCGGCTGGAGGGACTGGTGCTGGATCTGGGCCGAGACAACGGCATCCAGGCAGCTAACAGCTCGGATTGCCTCATCGCCGGCTGCACGATCAAGCGCATGGCCGCGACCGGGATCATCATCAATGGCGGAGAACGCTTTCGCGTCTTCGGGTGCGATTTGCACACGCTGGGACGAAAAGGGATCCAGATCTCCGGCGGGGACCGTGGGACACTGACGCCCGCTGAGCATGTGGTTGAGAACTGCCGGATTCACTTCTTCGGGCGCGTCGACCGCACGTATACCCAGGCCGTGACCCTGGGCGGCGTCGGCAACCGCCTGTCCCATTGCCTGCTGTACGACTGCCCGACGAGCGTCATCAGCCTCGGGGGAAACGAGCACCTGATCCAGTTCAACGACGTCCACAGCGCGGTTCAGGAATCGGACGATCAAGGCGGAATCGACATGTGGGGGAATCCCACTTTCCGAGGCAATATCTTCCGCTTCAACCGGTTCCGGAATGTCGGCAAGACCGGCACTGAACACGCTGCTCACGGCCAGGCCGCCATCCGTTTCGACGACACGATCAGCGAGCAACTCGTCTACGGCAACATCCTCTACCGCGGCTCCAACGGGAACTTCGGAGCCGTGCAGATGAACAGCGGCCGGGACAATGTCTTCGACAACAACCTGTTCATCGACAACCGCCACGCCATCAGCGGCGGCTGGAATCCGGGCAATCAGCACTGGAAAAGCACCGAGGCCGGCAAAAAGGCCGGTGCCTACACCAACGACCTTTACCTCAGACGCTACCCATCCATCGCCGCCATGTTCGACAAAGGTGGACAGAATTTCTTCTGGAGGAACGTCTTCTGGCGCTGCGGCACGATCGATCGCCGGGCTCGCCGGCTCGAGCTGTTCCAGAACGCGATCTTCGAGGACGACGAAGATCCGGGGTTCGTCGATGTGGACAGCGGAGATTTCAGCCTGAAACCAGACTCAGCCGTGCAGAAACGCCTCGCTTTCAGACCAATCCCGGTTGCCGAAATCGGCCTCTACGCCCATCCTCTCCGGGCATCATGGCCGGTCAAAACGACACCGGTTGAGAAGGCCGACTGGCGACTTGGCTTCAAGAAGGAGGAAGCGAAGTCCGGCATCATGCCTCACGCCCTGTCCATCACGCCGCTCAAAGTCTCTCGAGTGCCGCGGCCTCCGAGCGTCGACGGTAACATGAGCCCGGACGAATGGCCCGTGGCACCACTTCTGCTCAAAGAGACGCCCTCGCGCAAGCCCATCGGTGGGACGCCTGTTCAGGCGTGGTTGATGCACGACGGTGATTCGCTGCACGTGGCTCTGAAAGTACCGGTCGGGGGGGATGCCAAGCGTCTGGCAACGGCGAGGGGAGAATGGGGGGCAATCGACGGAGTCGAGATCTGTATCCGCGAACCCAGCGTCACTGCCGCCGGGAAACGAGCCCCTACCCTCATCCTGCAGGGCTTCCCCAACGGAACGCTTCTCCCGGCGACCAACCCCGATGAGTTCTCCATGCGCGAAGCAACCGCTCTGGCCCGGCTGTCACGTTTCGCCGCAACCACGGGCGACGGGTTCTGGCTGGGCGAGTGGTCCATCCCCATCGCCGGCATCGGCTTGGCCTACGAACCCGGGGCGCGCCTGCAGTTCAACATCGGCGTCCGGCGTACCATTCCCAGCGATTGGGTCGTGCTGGCCGGAGCACTCGGCCCCAACTACCAACTCAACAACGCCGCGGCCATCGTCCTGGAGTAGTGACTGCGCGAAGGCCCTCGTGCTCGCCGCAGGGCGTCAGGTTTCGGGTTTCAGGTGTCAGCAAGACGGGGACCTCCAAGGCGTTGGTTACCGCCCTGAGACTCCCCAAAGCCATGGCCCGTGCCCAAGCAGGACTCGACACGTTGGTAGTGCGCCAGGTTGGGGGCGCACATAATGGTGTGTGGCGGCGTCTCGCCGTCCGCACGACCAACTCGTACTAGGTTAAGATAAGCGGTGGAAAGTGCATTCAGGAAGAGGTCGCCGGATGGCACCGCCTCCCACATTGAGGTCAGATGCAGCCAACGTGGGAGGGGCTGCCATGCCCCGATTGCCCTTATCTTAACGCCATTTCGTACTGGACATCTCCCTTCACTGAGTATGCGAGAAGCGTGATATTGTCGTCAGATGCCGGAACTGCCACGTCATAGGCACCGTATGTCTTCCGAACGATCATGTTGCGGGCCGCAAAGATGCTCTTCAGTTCTTCGACTGTGTAGAGCCTGATGCCGTCGCCCGGTGCGTCCTGCTCGAGTCGCTGTAGTGTCTCGCCGAACTTGAGCACGTGACCGGAGTAGAGCATGCGGGATGTCTCCGGGAGCCACTTGAAATCTGCCAGAGATATGGACCTGCTTCCCTCTTCCCAGTGGCGACAGGGAAAATGCCGCCGCGCGTGCGAGCCGTTGCACACACCCATCAGGTGTTTTCCCCCGCGCACGAGAGCGGTTGCGATGACATCGAACAACCTCAGGTTGTCGCTTTCGTCCTCAAAATACCCTATGGCACCGTCGGCCAGGTTCAGAACCACGTCGAACTCACTTCGGTAGGATATGTCCAGCACATCAGACTCGATGAATCGGGCGTCGAGATCCTCCCGTCCCGCTGTCCGCCGGGCATCCGCGATGTACTCTGCGGTAATGTCAACACCGGTCACAGAATATCCGCGACGAGCCAACTCGAGAGAGTGGCGGCCAAAGCCGCAAGCCAAGTCGAGAACGCGCTCGCTGCCACTCAGCTTGAGTTCGTCGACGAGGAAATCGACTTGGGAGCACGTGGACTCCACCCACGACATGTCCTTGATGTCAAACGTCCAACCACTCATAGGCCATCCGGTATCCTGAACAGTCCACATGGCGTGATGACGCAGGCACAGCTGGCTGGGTGTCCTCAGTCGGCTGGTGCCTGCTCCTGACTTTCGCCGTCGTCGACCTCTCGCACGACCTCGATCTTGAAGCTGGAAACTGCACGACAAATCACGGGGTGGTGTGGTTCATCTCAGGTCGTTCGCCCCGCCCCATCACGGAACTGGCCTGCTCTGTTCCAGCAGCTTCCGGAACTCCTCCGAACGAGGCCGAACAGGCCAGCCATCGCATTTCAGCGCCGGGTCCGCGCCATGCTCCAAGAGAATTCTGCCAATCGCCACATCATCCCGGGACGCTGCCACGTGCAGTGCCGTTGCGCCGTTGCCATCGATCCCCTGTGAGTTGACGTTGGCTCTGCCCCGCAACAGGCGCCTAACATTGTCCACATGCCCGCGCTCGACAGCGACTTCCAGTGCGGTTGCCCCGCACGCGCGCTTGGCGTCGTCTTTGGCTCCACGCGTCAACAGGAACTTCACCAAGTCAAACTGGCCGTAGGACACGGCCACCTCCAAAGGCGTCGTTTCGCCCTGGCCCTTCTCGTTGATGTCTGCCCCTTGCTCCAAGAGGATCCGAGCGATCTCCACGTGCCCCTGGTACGCGGTCTCATGGAGGGCCCGGCTGATGTCGGCACCATGGTCCAGAAGGTACGTGACGACCTCGGGATGGCCCACCTGCGCGGCAAAATGCAGCGGCGTCTGGTAAGTATCACATCTTCTGTTGACGTCCGCCCCTTGCTCAACCAGCAGCCTTACCACCTCCAGGTGTCCGCCACCAGCAGCGCCGTGAAGAGGGGTTGAGTTCTTCCAGCTCCGCTTGCTTGGGTCCACCCCTAGTTTCAGCATTCTCTTGACGGCGGCGACATTTCCTTCCCGTGCAGCGCGGTGAATGCTCTTGCATCCCGCCCACAGAGCACATATCAACAGCAGCGCCACACCTACTGCAAGACAGGCGCATCTACTCGTCCGTGGTCGCTCAGCGGTCATCTCATTCTCCAGGGCGAACGTTGGCCATCAGCGACGCGAGGCAGGAGCGTCCGCCTGGCTGGCATTGTTCCGCGAAGCTCTCTTCCCGTGTGGGCACACCTTGACGCACATGCCGCAAACCCGTAGGCCGATCTCCGCCTTCATCGCTCGAAGGTGCTCGCCGCAGTCCGAAGCGTGGAAGCGTACCTCTCTCTCCTCTCCAGGGCGGAATGGGCGACCGGTAAAGGCTCCGGCGGGACAGGCCTTGACACACACCTGGCAATCTCCACATCGCGGCGCCATCGGCTCGCCAGTCGGCGGGATGGGCGCATCGGTGAGAACACTCGCCCAACGGGCTCTTGGGCCGATTTCGGGGGTGACCAGCAGGCAGCTCCTGCCGATCCATCCCAGGCCTGCCAAATGCGCTGCCATCTTGCTGGAAAACACCCCGCAGAGCCGTTCGGCATCCACGGCACGCGGGGCAGCGGGGACGGGCAGTGCAGCAAATCCATGAGCCTGGATGACTGAGGAAATCCGCAACGCGACTTTGTCCAGTCGGTCGTTCACCAAGTCATAGCAGTAATACCGGTACAGCTCCGCAACCCGAGCGCTGGCTGGAACGGACAGACCGTCGACGATGGCGTGGATCAGTGTTTTGCCGATCGACACGGCACGAGGGAAACGGGCAATGTCAGGGCCGCCCTGGGCCAAGATCGCGTCGTGTGCGGGTGACAGGTCCGCCACACCGAAGAAGTCGATTCCTTCAGTATCCGCGACCGCTTTGATCTCGTTACGCAGTTCCATTCTCTTCTCCTGCAAAGCGCAATGCTCACTCGTCGCCTGCAGACGGCGCCAGCCGTACAAGGTCCATATGCAGCCGCTGATTGGGCTCCGTCTCAACGTCCCAGAACAGCTTCCTGTTGCCGTCGATGCTCATTGCTCTCTGGCGCATGGAGCAGGTCCTTTCCTAAGGCACCCCTTGTCGGGTGCCTTCTCGGCCAGGGGTTCCCAGACTCGCTTTGCCTTGGTGTTCAGGATGTTGGCGTACATGACATTGGAACGAGAGGAAGTGCGGCGCAAGCTGCGAGTGTCCACACCATCCGCGGTGTGCTCGTAGTGACATTCAGCCCGAGCTACTCACGGCCCCCCGGGCGCAGGACTTTGATGAAGTTGATTGTGGTGGTCACTTCGCTGTGATCGTCGAACTTCACCCGGATCATGCGGCCGTCTCGCTCGGTCACAGTGGCTACCTTGTAGTTGGGGGCCTTGGTCAGCTTGGCGAACACTCGGTCCCCGATCTCGATGTCGTCCTCGGTGATCCGAGAGGGATCCACCCAAAACCACCCTTCGTCGTCAAAGCAAATGAAATACCGCAGACCGTCCCTCTTCGCGATGGTGGCCGTGTACCAGTATTCATCGCCGCTCCAGTTCACAAGCGCAGTCTCGCCGATCTTCCACTCCCGCGGCGGCGGTATCTCAGCGAGAGGCTTCTGGAAGAGGAGCGTTTCGGTCTGGAGAGCATCAGAGCCGAAGAGAACAGAAGACTTGCCAACCAGCGTCGGTCCCGCTGTGATCAGGTAGGCTGTGACTCCGCTTTGGTTGCCGGCATTCCAGCTCACAGCTAACACGGTCCCTTGCCGGATGCCAGTGCCTTGCCGGAGCAACGCGGGATCATCGTCGCCGCTCTTCCAGCGGAGTTGGTAGGTGTCGCCTGTCCTGGTGACAAGGCAAGTCCCGCTCGGATCAGCGCTCTCACATTTGTACAGGCCGCAGATATCGACAGGGGCTGCGCTCTGGTCTTCCCCTGCTCCCTGCTGTCCGAAGCAGATTGGACTCGTGATCAGCACTGATGCCGCCAGCGTCACGCTTCCCAGGACTCGACTCCATTGTCGCATCATCGCTTGGTTCCTCCGCACCACGGATGCCTCAGCGATTGAGCTCTGGAGAGCTCGCTGCAGGCTTCTGCTGGCTCCGGCTGCTTGTGTTGACTGTTCCGGGGGGGCGTTTGGGGTCAGCCCGAATGCCCCCATCCCGGTCCCCGGTCCTCAATCGCGCGTGACCGTCACGAATCTGCCGACGGTCGCACGAGCCATACTTCCATCGGCCCGGAGCGATCGCAGGTCATAGACGACGAGCAACGTACCTGGCGCCACTTCTGCGATGCTGTTGTAGTTGCTTGATTCGCCCCGGGCGAAACGCGTGTGTCCACCCCAGGTTGCCCCGTTGTCGAGGCTGAACGCCACCCAGTTATCCGGGCGACCATAGGTAACGACAAGCACGCCGTTTGCCATCCGACACGCGCTCGGCCACACACCACGATCCGCAATCGGGCGAGGCGGTTCCCAGCTCTTGCCGTCGTCGCGCGACACACTGAGATAGAGAGGCGTGCGTTTGCCACCACTGCCCCCGGTGCGCATGAAGCAGAGAATATCCCCATCCGGCAACGTGAGCAGGTCGGCTTCACAGAAGCTCTCCAGGCCGATCTCCGGGTCGTAGGCGACCGTGGCCAGGTAGTCCCATGTCCGGCCGCGGTCCGTCGAACGGACGACGAATGTGCGGTACTTGTAGACGCGCCATTCGGGTGGGAACGTTGGACAGAGAACCGTATCGGTCTTGAAGTACCCGTACATGGCGGCGAGGAGTGATCCGTCGCGACAGCGCACGACCGCGTGGTCGACCAGCGGACCGCCGTAACGCTTGCCGTCGTCTCCCGTGCCCCCGGTGCCCTCGGGAATGTTGAGGCGTGCGGTCAGGCTGGACACGGTCTTTCCGCCATCCGTGGAGCGGATCAGCGGCGCCTCAAAGACACCATTCGAGACTCTCGTTGTGCGGAAGCTGAGACCGATCAACTCGCCGTCTTCGAATTGGTAGAAATGCGTACCGAGGTCCGGCCCGGGAACCCACGTCGCCCCCCCGTCATTGGAGCGCTGTCCGCCAACTGCGAGTCTGCCGTCCCGGAACCGGAACAGGCTCTTGTAAGTTGCGCCCGGGATGATCTCGACCGTCTCGCCGAACGCGACCGTCAGCCCCTCGATAGCGGTCGCCGACTCACTTTCCACAACGTGCTGGTCGCTCTGGTACTTCACCCACTCCCACACGGCTTCGCCCGTTGCGGCCGAGGCGCCCGAACCGAACCCGCACTGGTTTCTGGGCGGGTCCGACACGGCACGTCGGAGGAACTTGCCCGAGCCATCGTACAGGAGCTTGCCGTCGACTAGCAGCATCACGTCCTCGTTCTTGATCGCGAGTCGGTAGGTGTGAAAACCGTTTGCAGCCTTGAAGGGGACCACCACTTTTGCGTTGACCAACTGCAGCCGGTCAGGATAGATGGTCAGGCACTCCTCGTGCACACCATCGGCCACCAGCAGGCAGACGCCCCAGGCCTCCGAACATGCGATGACCCGAACACGCGCTTCGATGGCAGCGCCACGTTCCGGCACGGCGCCCCAGTTCAGCAGGTACATGCGTCCGCTGCCCTTCTCTGTCGACGGATCGCGCACCAGCAGACCTGCGTCCGTCCGCTCTGAATGTGTGCCCGCCCCCACCCAGCCGCTGGCTTCCGCGGCCCACTCACCATCCTCGTGGAAGACGCGCCATGGTTGGTCGGTCGCACCAAGCCAGGCCGGTAACGCAACGGCAAAAAGCAGCATCAGCCATCCTCCCGACGATCGCCACGAACACGGTCTGTCATCCATAATGTCCACGATTGCACCTGCCCCAACAAGAGAGAGATTTGTTTCCCGGCCACGGAGACGACGTAGCACAATGTCGGTCGAGTGCTGCGGCTTGCTCCACCGACTGCTACCTGTTTGCGTGGGGCAACTTTCCCTGCCAGTGGGGTTCTGAATCCCGTTGCTTGGCCACCTCACGCCTGGCCTGTCTGGCAGGATCAGGGGGGTGCCTGGCCTGTTCAGCTTGGTATTGGCCAAGCATGTCTTCGTTCTTGTACCCCGAGCAGGTGCGGCGATGCCACATCTTCCTGGGGACGGGATACACGCCGCAATGATCTCCCAGGTTCAGACCGCAACCGTGACACTTCCGGACGGGTTTGTGGCTTGGCTTCATCTTCCTCGTCCTCCCGTCTGGCACCAGGTGGGCCGACAACTTCAACGCTCCTCCTCCCAATGGTCACGATACCAGCACTCCCACGCCCATGCAACCAAGGAAGAACGTCCCCGCTGAGAACTGCACGACTTGCAGTGCATTCCGCCCGACGCGACAGCGCTTCTGATGATCTCCTTGGCCAAGCTTCCCGCTTAAGCCGTTCCCACTCCACTTCTGGCAAGGCTCCCTCTCGCAGTGGCATTGTGCCCGGCAGCGGAGCATAGTCCGAGCAGCAATGGAGGAGATCGCCTGCAATGAGATGGATACTGACGACGCTTGGACTGTCTGCCGGCCTATGCGGGAACGCGCAGGAGACCATCGTCCGGAACTGGAGCTTCGAGGATGGTGCGGCTAACCGGCCCGCCGAGTGGAGCTTCAACCACCGTCGCACGACAGGGGACATCGCCTGGGACCAGAACCGGGCGGTGACCGGCAAGGCCTCGGTCCGAATCACAAACAAGAGCGCTGCCGAAACCGGCAACGTCGTGCAGAGCTACCACTTCGATCCCCCGCTGCCCTCCGGTAGCCGAATCGCGTTCTCCGCCCACGCGGCCGCCCACGCGTGTCAGGGCACGCCGCGGATCGTCATGCAGCTCTACAGCACCACCAACTTGCGTCAGAACGCGACAGCCGACGGTATCGGCGGAACACATGACTTCCAGGAACTCTCCGAAACCATGACCGTGGCCAATCCGTCCAATCGGCTGAGCATCTACCTGTGCAACTACCACGTCGGGACCGCCTGGTGGGACGACGTCACCGTGACTGTCGAACGCCGCAAACAGGCCGTCATCGCCGACCGGCCGGCAGGGAACGGCGCACAACTCACGCTGACCACGCGCGATGGGTTCGAGCTGAGCATCACGGACACCGGCGCCATCGCACGTGTCCAGGAAGACGAACAGGACTTGGCAAACGCAGGACGACACAGCGGCCTGTGGCTCCAGCCATTCGCTGAGGAAGTCGTGCCGGTGACCGGCAAGATCGCCCGGGCAAATGGTCGCATCACCCAACATTTTGAAGGGCTCGACTTACGCATCGCAGCGACCTACAAAGCCCTCGACGACCACATCGTCTGCGGCGGAACGGTCACAGACCTGTCTGGGACAGACCGGGCGCTTGATCTGTGGTTCTCCCTACCGGTCGGCGCGAGCCACTGGCGTTGGGGCCAAAGCGTTCGCGACGAAGTCGTCCTGCAAGACAATCCGATGGGCACGGAGGCCATGACATTCTCGTCGCTGAGCGACCCAAGCACGACCTCAGGCCTCGCCTTGGCCGTGCCGGCCGACTCTCCGTGCGACTGTGTGTTCACTCACGACCCAACCTTCGGCTATGCGGTGCGTTTCCGTTTCGGTCTTTCCCCAGAGGCGGGAGGCAGCCTCAAGAGCTGTGCACCGTTTCACTTTGTAGTCTACCGGTGCGACCCCGCGTGGGGATTGCGCGATGCGGCGCGGCGCTACTATGCGCTCTACCCCCGAGCGTTTGAGAAACGCGTCACCAGGGAGGGCCTCTGGCTTTTCGGAAACGTTCCGAAATGGTTGCCCGACCCGCAAAACTACGCCTTTCATGAGGGAGGCACACGGCGGTGGGAGTACGACGATCGGCACGGCCTCGCCACCTGTCCCTACATCATCCCCGGGCAACGTGAAATCACGCGTCTCCCCGAATTGCCTGCCTCCAAGCAGGAAGCCATGGCCATCCTCAAGGCGTTCGAGCCCAAGCCCAGCCGCAAACGGCGGGGCTGGGGTACAGACATCAAGCAAATCATCGAAGCTTGTCATCTGCTCGACCACCAGGCCCAACCGCAGGTCCGAATCCGCACTACCAGCTGGGGAGGGCCGTCGATCACCTTCCCGCTCAACGGCAACCCTGAGTTGTTCAGCGATTCCGACCGTCCCACCGTTGCCCGTGCCCTACTCGACACAGTGCGTGGTTGGGTCCGAGAGACCCCCTCGATCGACGGTATCTACGTTGACTCGATGGGAGCTTGGGGTGATTACACCAACCATCGTCGCGAGCACTTCAGGTACACTCGCATCCCCCTGTCCTATGATCCGGCCAACGGCAAACCCGTCCAGTCAAACCAGTACTCCCTCCTTGAGTTCCTCCACGGCCTGGGCAAGGAGCTCCACCCCGGTGGCAGACTCGTATTCGCGAACGGCCTGCACCAAACCCGCAAGTTCCACTTCTTCGCCACAGACATCCTCGGCGTCGAAGGCAAGAGCTGCCTTGATCAGAAGCGCGTCATGGCCTGCCAGAAGCCGTTCCTCCTGCTCATCTACAACATCCACGATGATCCCGCCCAGATGACGCACTACTTCCACCTGTGCACGCTTTACGGCATCTACCCAGCCTTCGCGAACATGCGTATGTACAAGACGCCGGAGATGTACGAGCCGGTGCATCAGCTCAACAACCGTTTCGTCCCCATGCTGCAACGCCTCACCAAGGCGGGCTGGCACCCCATCACCCACGCCCGATCGGACAACGCCGACATCTGGTTGGAACGCTGGGGAACAGGCTCGGACACCGGCGTCTACCTGACCGTGTACAACGCCACTGACGCAACCGAGCGAACCACGCTGGCGGTCAACGCGACAGCTCTGGGCTTAGGCGACACTCAACTGACCGCCCGGGACATCCTCAGCGACGGAGTCTGGCAGGGCACGCCAGCGCGGGCGACCCTCAACTTCACCCTCGAAATCCCTCCGGAGCAGACGCGCGTGCTCCAGCTCTCACGAGAGCTCGTGCAGTCGGGGGAATGACGATTGCCACGAGTTTCCGGTCATCCGGTTACTCCCTGGGAATGAATCCAGCCATCCACTAAGCACCTCCATGGTTTGCGATCTCCTCTGTCCCCGTGTGATCCAACTGAGGACGCATTCCCTCACGACGAGGACGACTTGGGGTTACCGCAGACCCACAACACAACTGCCAGAGACAAGAAGCAGACCGTCAAGGCGTAGCTGGGATCGTCGTTGGAGCCTATGAGCTTTGGGAACGCCATGGCAACTGCGACTGCAACCATAAACAGAATGCTCGAGTGATAGAGCCACCAGCGGACAGGACGCGCATTGGGTTTCGCCGAAGGTGTTGGCATGAGGCGTTCCTTTTCATCCCGGGTAGGGCTAGTTCCGGTCGGCGGGGCAGACCTGCGGTCATCTCGTCATCAACCCGCCGAAGCTCGTTTGCCCCCACTTGGTCGCCAGCCCTGCTACCGGCTTCAACGCCTTCAAGTCTTCAGCCGTATGGGTGAGCCGCGCCACCCATTGACCGTCGACTTCTTCAGACAGCCTCAGACGGCCCTCCGTGTAGTGGATCTCCACCCGCAATCGGTGAGGTCGTTCGATGGGGATCTCCGCCGCCTGCTTCTTAAGGAGATGGTGGACCGTGGCCCCCGCTTGGGCGCGCAGAATGGCCCAGTGCCCGGAGGCAAACATCGCGCCGCCCATGGTGTACTCCTTCGTTTCAGGGTCGAAGCCGCAAACAACGAGGCCGTTCATGTTGCCGCCGAGCTCGAGCGTCTGCACGTTCGCCTCAACGCAGAGGTGTGAGGCATTTTCCTGCGTAAACTCGCGCTGAAGCACGACCGCGACCTTTCCGCTCGCCTCGCCAATAACTTGGGCGTCTGACTCGTGCCATGCACCGGACTGCACAAGCCATGTGGGATGGTCCGGCGGAATCATGTTCACCGGTTCGCCGATGAGCGCCCGGTCACCCAGCAGCGGCGTCATGATATCAACGAACCGCTGTGCCGCGGTGTGCGATTGCTCCGCCTTCCACGCTGCTGGGTTCCACACGAAGTCGGCGGCCGTTGCCAAGTAGACCAGGCCCTCGCGGGTGAACGTGCGCGGCAGACGGTTGTAGCCGGTGGACAGGCCAGCGTTGAAGTGCACGCCCTCAAACAGCCCGTTCAGGTCCCGGGGCAAGGCTTCGCCACGGAACACGTAGTCGCCTTGCCCCTTGTTGAGCTCGCGGGAGAACTGGCCTCTGATGAAGACGCGGTTGACCCACAGAAAGGGGCGGCGGCCCGTGAGCTTGGTCCATTCCTCAACATCCTCGCGGCGCAGTGTGTTGATAAGCGTCCCCATGCCCGTCCACAGCGTCAGCACGTTCGCCGGCACATTCGACAACGTCTCACTCAGGCTAGGCTTGGCCATGCCCCAGTACTCGTCGATCGGCGGGCAGTAGACCACGTACGCATTCGGGTGGCCCGGCGCGATGCCGCTGCAAACGAGATTGATCACATCCGCGATGGCGATCCCACTCGTCTTGTCCGGCCAGTCGTTGTAGTCCACCTCCACACCGTGCGCATCCTGTGCCAGGAACTGGCGCATGAGAGTGACGTACTGGGCTCGATCCTCGGCGCGGCGGAAGTCGCAGGCCTTGTCGCCGCCTCTGAAGGGGCAGAAGTAGACGATGGTCTTCATCAGTTGGTCGCGCCTCGCCTCGCCGCACAGGGCCTCCACGTTGTGCATGAAGACCTGTTCCGGAGCCATCGAGGCCTTTCCATGGTACTGAAGCCCCAGCATGTTCATCTTCATCAGACCGTTCCACGCGGCGAACGCACGCACCGTGCGCAACGGGTTCTCTGACGCGCTTGTCTTGGCGAGGCGGAGGCCGATGCCCGGCCAATCGGCGATCTGCACGCAGGGCATCGAGACGTGACCCCCTTCGTCCGTGTCAAGGAGTTGGCACAGGGCTAGGAGACCGTAGTAGGCTCCAAGCGGCGAACAGGCGCTGAGGGTGATGAGGGGCTTTCCCGGCTCCCGGGAACAGGAGAGGACGTATGCCTGCGCCAGGCGGTCCTCGTCGAGTTCTTCGGCCAAACCGAGGGCGCGCAGGACATCGAGCAGGTCTCTGTTGCTTTCCTGCACCACTGCGACCACCGATGCGTCAGGTGGCGCGCTCTCCGTCACCAGACTTGCACCGAGAAGTTCGAGCCGAGAAGCCAGAAGCTCGACACCAAGAGCGACGGGACGCGAGCCGGCGAGCGCGGCGGGACCGTACTGCACGCTGACCACTTGGTCCTCCCGATGCAACGCGACGGGTGCGCCATTGATCGTGAGGATCTGTGGAGCCGGCAGCACGGACACACCTTGCCCAGGTGCAGTGCTATGGATCAGCAACCCCGCGGCAAGGAAGATGTAGACTGCTCTCAACATTCCAGACTCCCTTCCGCTCAAATTTGCCGCCCCTCGATCACGTTTCGCCAGTAGCGGACCGTCCCGTACCGCTTCATTCGCCGAAACCCTGAAGGTGACACTTGTTGTGCGACAGGTCACTTGGGCCGTCGACGCAGTCAACCAGGTCACTTGCCGTGGCAAGGCGAGAATTCCGTCTTTCAGGAGCTTGCTCGATGTAGTACTCGGGCACCTCACGCAGGAACGCCGACTTCGACATGCCCCGCTGGGCCGCGATCGGCCGCAAGCGTTGGTCGAGTTCCTCCGGAAATCTGAGCGAGATCGTTGTCATGACTGATTGCTCCTGGGAATTGCCTTTCTGCCTTTACGGTAATCCCCCCTCGGATACGACGTCAAGCCGCCCAGCAGCTACCCGGCGGTCTCGCCGCTCGTAAAGGTGGACGGAATAGATGCGGGCAAGTTGGTCGGGACCGTTGACAGCATCAACAATGATGCGGACCTTTCGGGACATGATTGCGGTCGGCAAGCGATGCTCGCGGAATCGCAGCACGTTGTCCTTCTCCTCGACCACGCTCTGCCAACCATCGGGCGTCTCGACCTCGATTCGGTAATCGCGAACGCAACGCCGGGGGGCGCTCTCGCCCTGGGCCATGTAGGATTGCTCCCAGAAGCGCTCAGTCGTGTCGAATCGGAGCTGGATACGGCCGATACTCCTGGGCTCTCCAAGGTCCAGCTCCAACCACTGCGGCAACGCTTCGCCGGGCGCACTGATCCACTGGTGCAGGTGTGCCAAGGCTTGGCGATGGATGTGACCGTCAGTCACGTGTGTTGCGGCACCCGGGGTGGGGTCCGGCGTCATGCGGACGATCGGCACGGGTCCCGGCCGTACGGACCAGCTTCCGTCGCCGTCAGACCGCGCGACATCAATGGTGTCGAGGCCGTGGGGAGCGACCAGTACCTCCACGTCACCTGAAACAGCGACAAGAACGCCTTGGGTGAAACGTCTGCGGTCGTAGGGTGGGAACGGCGACGAGCTCGACATGGCCACGTCCACCCAACCCTCGAAGCCGGCCGGGATGTCCAACTCCTGCTCGGAGCAGGTATCGAAGCGAGTGATCCAGTACGGCTGGACAGGAGGGCTGAAGACGTAGCGCTCATCAGCGTCCCGTTCTCGGACGTCCGGCCACTCCGGCAACGGACTTTGCCCGTAGCCGACGAACGCACGGACAGATACCGAGGCAAGGCCGCCGTTGCGGACACAGACACCGGCGTTCGTGAGCCGTTCAGGATACGTGTACGCAACCGCCCCAAGGCCTGCCCCGGCCGGGCGCCACGTGCCGTTCACCGAGTCCGGATCACGGTTCACAGTCGCTTCAGAACTGGCCGTAACGTGAGCCGTTGCGGCGAGATCCAGTGAGTCGCTGAGGGCAACGCCGGGGATCCAGGCGTCCTGTGCAATCACCGCCTGCTGGAGTTCGGCGGCATGGTCGTTCGCCAGGCTCCGGGGCGTGATGTCTTTCGCACGGCAGAGGCTGGCGGCAACTGCTGCAGCTTGGCCCAGAAGGGCCCCCGTCCGGATGATCCGGGTGCCGGAGAAGGCAACGTGCGTCGCACTGATCGCACGGCCCGCGGAGAACAGATTCTCGATATTTCGGGAGTAGATGCAGCGGAATGGAACATCGAAAGGCACGGGTCCGGAGTAGAAAATGCACTCGTAACCGCCATCAAACGACGGTGGGTGGTAGTCCAGACCGTGACCACAGATCCCGACCGTGTCCGGGAAGGTCCGGCAGGCTTCTGCATCGGTCTGGGTCAGCATGTAGTCGCCGACAACACGCCGTGATTCACGCCGGCCCAGGAGCGGACTGATCCAGATCAGCTTGTGGTTCGTCGCTTCTTCCGCGTACAGGTCGTTCTTCATGTAGTCCCAGATGCTGAAGATCCTGCGCCGAAGCCTGAGGTAGAGGTCCTGCGGCGAGTGCAGGGGGTGGTTCGCCGCATTCTCTCCGCCCTCATCGACCTGAAAAAGGAAGTTCAACGGGAGATCGGGGTGGAACGTGTTCGCCGGTTTGTCAGCGTTCCACTTCGGCGTGCCCGGTGGCGGGACGAACGGGCACGGAGCGCCTGCGTCCGCAGTCATCGCAGTGATGCTGGCAGCGGAAACCACGGTGTCCGGATCGTCCGGTGCGCTTCGCTCTCCGGTCTGCGCTCGTGACTCCCGCCCCATGACCGTGTCGGCCCCGGCCATATCGGCGACTGCAGCGTCACCCGTGTCGTCCAATACAAAGCCGTCGATCGCCACGTGGTTGACCTGCAGGTTCTCGAGATTCCGGATCTCGATCCCCGTAATCCGGCATCGGCCGGAACGTGTCGCTTCCGTCGAGACGCCTTGCACGATGTGGCGGCGACGTACGGTGACGCCGGCCTCCTCCAGAATCTGACCGAATACCACGTCCACCGTCGGGTCAATGTTGATGGTGTAGTTACCGGGCAGGCTCAGAGCACACGCGTTGAACACACGGCAGTTCAGCTCCTCGATGATGCCAGTCTCAAGCCAGGCCGGGTTGTGACGGGCGCAGCCGCCCCAGTTGATCCCCAGCAGCGGACCGCCATTGCCCCCCAGCATCCACTCTTTCTCAACCAGAACCGTGCGCAGACCGAGACGACCGGCCTGGACGGCCGCGCAGATCCCCGGAATGCCGCCCCCGGCAACCAGAAAGTCGCAGCTGCTCGGAATGTCACGTCTCATCTCTTGCCAATCTCCGTACCATCGCTCTCGACACCTGATCGACGGATGCCAGACAGGTCTCGCCTGTCAGCCCGTCCCTGTTCGGCAGAAATATGCGCCGGCCCGCCAGCAGATGCCACAGGACGTCTGCACGCTGCCTGCTGCTTACTCAACTTGACCAACCTGACCAGCTATGATATATATGACCAACACTGGTTGATCTGTTCATCTTACTCGGCACGATGCTGAGCAGTCTGTAGCGCTTGCGATGGGTGCAGTATGATTGTCAACGTCTCAGAAGCAAAAACGCACTTGTCGAGACTAATCGACAAGGTGTACCACGGCGAGACCGTGGTGATCGCCAAAAACAACCTGCCGATGGTTGATCTGGTCATCCACAGACCAACTGAGAAGCGGGAACTCGGGCAGCTGGCAGGAAGGCTCACATTGCCGGAAGACTTCATGGATGAAGACCCGGCGGTCTGCGCCATGTTCTACGGGGAGGGGCAGCAATGAGGATCATCGTCGATACTCACATCTTCCTTTGGGGACTCTCTACTCCGGAGCGGATCGACAGCAGGAGGAGGCACGAGCTGGAGTCTCCCGCGAACATCGTCTACGTCAGCTCCGTGAGCATCGCTGAGATCATGATCAAGGCGTCGATAGGGAAGCTGGAGATAGACTTCGATCCCGTTGCGGCGGCCATCCTCACCGGGTTTGAGATGCTTGACTTCAGTGGCAAGGAGGCGTTGCTGCTCAGGGATATGCCCTTCCATCATCGAGACCCGTTTGACAGAATGCTCATTGCACAGAGCCTCGCCAATCGGTTCCCGCTCATGACCGATGACCGGAGGTTCGAGGAGTACGATTGCCGGCTGATCTGATCATCTCCCGGCGATGCGCCATCCTCTGTCACACGACGGAGCCCACAACCTGGACGATCTGATGAAAGCGGCCAAGACGACAGCGATCGCGGCCATGCTTACGGGCATGGCACTGCAAGGGAGAGAGATGCTCTACAACGGACCTGTTGACGGGTGTTTCCGCTCGCGTTAGATTCCGGTAACGTTGGGCCCCGTCCCCAGGACAGCCCCAAACACTACGGGAAGGACGATCATGCAGTGCCGCTCATGCGGAGCCGAAATCCCCGTTGATGAACGGTTCGCGAACCTCGTGGTTTGCGGCACGTGCAACGCGGCCATGGTTCTTGATGAGAAGGCTGCGGCGGTGTCCGGAACAATGGCAGTCCTGGCACAGACACCCAGCCCACTCTACACCGGTGGCAGCGGGACCGTTAGCGAGAAGCGTTTCACCGTCATCGGCCGCGTGCGCTATGGCCACGAAAAGGGCTTCTGGGACGAGTGGTTTCTCTCCCTTGACGACGGGTCCTCGGCCTGGATTTCCGAAGACGAGGGGGAGTTCGCGTTCCAGCGGCACTCCTCTGACAATCCCCCCACCTTTGCCTACGACGATGCCGAGGTCGGTATGGAAGTGGCCGGCGAGGACGTCACGTACCTGGTGGAAGAGAAAGGCATCGCAGAATGCGAAGGTGCTGAAGGGCAGTTGCCGTTTGTGGTGCTTCCCGGGGAGCGCGTGCCCTTCGTCGACCTATCCTCAGGCGTCAATGGCCTGCACTCCATCGAGTACGAGCCCGATGGTGAAATGCGTTGGTTCGACGGCGTGCGTCTGGCGTTGGCGGACCTCAAGTTGGATGCCACAGCCCAGGAAATGGGCATGACCGACGGCCTCGCGGTGGAGCGTACGGCCGGTGACAGTGGGCGAGAGCGCATCGTCAAGACCACGGATCGCTCGGTATCGCTGAAGTGCATCTGCTGCGCCGGATCCCTCGAGCTTCCTGCTGACGGTGCAACGTCAGCCAACTGCCAATACTGCGGCGTTCATCTCGACCTCAGCGGGCGTGCCGTGACCTGCCCAAACTGCGAGTCGACCTTGCCGTTGCAGGGAGGGGAGCGAGTCTCCAACGTCTTCTGCCCCGAATGCAACACCCAAATCGACGTGCGTCAAGACGTGCCGAAGATCCTCCAGAAGCTGGTCAACCAGAAGCGGCCGGACGTCCCCTTCAAAGTTGGTCAAAAGTGCACGTTTCGAGGTTTGGAGCTCCGCCTGATCGGGCACCTGCGTTACACCGAGAAGGATGCATGGGGCACGTACCACACCGACGAGTTCCTGTTGCACAACCGCGATGCAGGTCACCGTTGGCTCATCATGTACAACGGGCACTTCTCATTCGGCGAGGAGATCATCGAACGCCCGAGCAAGCTGAAGCCGCAGAACCAACGCCCGCGCGCCAAATTCTCCTTCCGAGACCGGAAGTGGACCGTCTTCGAAAAGAGCACCAAGGGGGCGAAGATCACGTATGTGGACGGCGAGTTGCCGTGGGTCGCAAAAGTCGGCGACAACTGCTCGTACATGGACGCGATCAACCCGCCATATCTGCTCTCTGCGGAATGGGCGCGCAAGGAAATGGAGTGGTTCGAAGCCGAGTACATCCGTCCCGGCGAAGTGGCCAAAGCCTTCGGCATTGAGAAGAAGGACCTTCCCTCTCGACGCGGCGTGGCACCCAACCAGCCGTTCCTCGTCTCTCCGTTCCTGCGCCAGGGCCCGGTGCTGATGCTGTTGTTCACGGTCCTGTTTGCTGTGCTCACAGCCTTGGCATTCACGCAACCCGGCAAGCGCGTGGCGTCTTGGACACTGCCCCCCAAGGACTACGCGGAAGAGCACCTGACCGAGCCATTCAAGATCACCAGGCCCAACGCGGTGTGCAAGGCAAAGTTCAAGGCCAACGTGGACAACTCATGGGTCTATCTGGACGCGGCCGTGGTCAATGCCAAAGAGGAAGCCGTACTTGACTTCTCTGCCCAGATGTCCTACTACCACGGTACCGACGGAGGAGAGAGGTGGTCTGAAGGCAGCCGTAAGGACAGCGCCTTGTTCAAACTTGCCGAGCCCGGGAACTACCGATTCCTGTTCGTGGGCCAAGCCGGAACGGGTGAAAACGCCGGTGATGTAAAGCAGGGCCCGGTGGTACACGTGACGGTCTACGAGGGGGCTGTGTTGGCGCGGTACTACATCTTCTGTCTTGTATTCAGCCTTGCCCCGTTTGTGCTCATGCAGATGCGCCGGAGCGCGTTCGAGAAGAAACGCTGGGACGACGCCGATGACTGAGTCGATGATGCGTACCACGACCTGCGGACCAGAGATGGCACGGCAGACCGATAGGAACCGGAGGAGAATCACATGAGCAAAGGACTGCCTGTTCTCCTGCTAATGATGACTGGTCTCACATTCGGCGCCTTCCGGGCGAGCACGAGCGGGTACGGCGTCCCGCAGCCGATGAAAAAGCCCGTGAGCATTCGTGAAGGCTCGGTCCATCCCCGGACCGGCCGTTCCGGCCGTCATCGCTCCCATTACTTTGTCGGCGGTGGGTTCCACGGTGGCAAGTGAGCGTGAGTGCTGGATGGAGAATGCCGGTCGCGGAACGAGACGTGACAGGATCTGAGAATCACCCAAACCCAGGAGGGATGTACAAATGCCTGAAGAGGTCATCAAAGAGATGTGGGCGCTGATTCCGACGATCGTCTACTTCGTCGTCGGTTTGCTGCTGTTCGGGTTCAGCGTCTGGCTGATGGAGAAGGTCACACCGTTCTCCATACGCAAGGAAATCGAGGCGGACCAGAACGTTGCCCTCGGGATCGTGATCGGGGCCGCGCTCATCGCTCTGGCGATTCTTCTTGCCGCCGTGATCAAGTAGTGGACGCCTTCTGTGACTGAGCCGGACGCATCCACTACTCTCGACCGTTCGGCGGGGCTGTTGCTCGTCGCTGCCGTGTTTGTGATCGCGGTCTGCGGCCTCATCTACGAGCTCATTGCGGGGACCATCTCCAGCTACCTGCTGGGGAACTCGGTCACCCAGTTCTCCTTGGTCATCGGGCTCTTCCTGACGGCCATGGGACTTGGCTCCTTCCTCTCGAAGTTTGTTCGCCGCGATTTGCTCACCGCTCTGATCGCCGTGGAGATCAGCGTAGGCGCTGTGGGGGGCATCATGGGCCTCGCCGGCTTCGCGACGTTCGCGACTACCGCGCTGTATCTGCCCGTGCTCTTCGGTTTTGTGGGCACCGTGGGCGTGCTTGTGGGGTTGGAGATCCCTCTGGTCGTGCGTATCCTGCAGGAGCTCAGCTCTCTGCGGGTGAACTTGGCTAACGTGCTGTCGGCCGACTACGCGGGTGCACTTCTCGCCTCACTGCTCTTCCCCTTCGCCCTGTTGCCGCACATGGGCGTGGTTCGGGCAGGATTGGTGATGGGGCTCATGAACGTGCTCGTAGCCGGCGTTGTGCTCTGGCGCTTCCGCTCTGCAGTCAGTCGGCCTCGGCGCCTGGCCGCTGCATGTGGGGCCTCCGCCGTCGTGCTCGGAGGTGCGCTTGCCGCAAGCCCGGTCCTGGTCAGCTGGCTCGAGACCAGGCTCTACGCTGACGACATTATCTACGCACGGGATACGTCCTATCAACGCCTCGTGGTGACTCGGTGGCGTGACGATGTGCGCCTTTTTCTGGACGGGCACCTGCAGTTCTCAAGTATCGATGAGTACCGCTACCACGAGACACTCGTACTTCCTGCCATGGGCCTGGCCGAGGCGCGCCGACGCGTGCTGATCCTCGGTGGAGGCGACGGACTTGCCGCTCGACAGGTACTCAAGTTCGCGGACGTGGAGGCAATTGATCTGGTGGACATCGACCCGGCCGTGACCGGGCTCTTCCGTGATACACCGATGCTTGCCGCCCTGAATGGGGACGCTATGAGCGACTCTCGACTCACCGTCCATAACGAGGATGCCATGCGGTTTGTCAGGGATGGGGTCGAGCCTTACGACGTGATCATCATCGATCTACCCGACCCGAGCGCACCGGGGCTGGGAAGGCTGTTCAGCCAAGCCTTCTTCAGCCTTGTCGGTCGGCGCCTGACCCCAGGGGGCATGATTGGCATCCAGTGCACCAGTCCATTCCGTTCACGTGAGGCATTCTGGTGCATTGTCCACACGTTGGAGGCCGCCCGTTGGGGCCCGGAGGAGACACACCGCCTAAAGGTTGTTCCCTATCACACATTGGTCCCGACGTTCGGCACGTGGGGGTTCGCTGTGGCAGGCACACGGTCGCCGAAGCTCCCCAACCTGCCTCTGGACGTGCCCACTCGCTATCTGACCCGGGAGATACTCCCTGGCCTGACCACCTTTCCCGCCGATATGGCCGAGGTCGACACCCCCGTCAGTCACATGGACGATCCTGTTGTTTCCCGCCTCTATCGGCGCGGCTACCACAAGTACCTGGAGTAGAAGGATGGCCGAATTGCTTCCCATTGGTTGCCATCTCGTTGTGGACCTCGCCGGCATTGCCCCCGCCCTACTCACCGACGACGAACGCATCCTCGCCCTGCTCCAGGACGCTGTTGCCGATGCGGGCTTCCGGTGCCTGGACACGGCTTGCCACCGCTTTGAGGACGGCGGCGGCGGATTCACCGCGATGCTTCTCCTGGCCGAGTCGCATGTGGCCATTCACACGTACCCGGAATTCGGTTACGCGGCGGTCGACGTGTTCACCTGCGGCCCAAAGGCCCCGGAACCGATACTTGCGGCCCTGGAAAGCGCTCTGGTCCCGCGTGACGTACGCAGTCATCGCCTAGCCCGCGGCCCAGGCTCAAGGAGCCCAGTCGCTCCTTCCGAAAGAGATCCACGGTAACGATGGCGGTAGACGTTCGGGGGGGCCTCTCCTCGTAATCCGTAGTCGTCGACCGCCATCGTCAGCCGTTTTCCCCTCGCTCCCTGCCTTGCCCGCGTTCTCTGGGTACGGCGGACGGCCCTCCGGCCGCCACCTGCAGCGTGCCGCCCGGAGGGCCGTGCGGCCTACTCCCAGAACTGCACAGCGGCAACGAGGATCCCGACGGAGGCCAAAGGAGAAGCTCAGTCGCGTTTCCGCCGCCGCCCATTCAGGCGCTGCCGTCCAGCAGGCACCAGCCAAGATCAGCCGGATTGTCCGGGGAGAGCATGAGCCTGTGCGGCAGGTAACGAGGAATGCGCGGCCACGCGAGTCGAAGCAGACGTGCGGGGGTGTCGCTCTCGGCGGCAAGCGGCACGTTGCGCTGCACCATCAAGCGGAAAGAGCGCCCCGCGAAGGAGCGATCGGGCAGGATCCACTCCCACGGAAGGCGGACCGTCAGGGACCAGGAGCCATCGCTGTGGTGGGTGGCCGCGTCCCAACCGTAATCCGGCATGGATTCTGCCGTGAAATGGTAGCGTGCACCGCTCGCAGTGACGATGACCCGTCGCGTGGGCCATAGCCGCTGTGGCTCGATGCTGATCTGCACGTAATCATTCGCGGCGGGAGACACCGGCTCGGTGTCCGCCGCAGCCACCTTGATCCTCCCCATGTCGGGCTCGGTGCAGACGAAAGCCAGGTAAAGCGCATCATCGTCCCAGCAGGCACGCATAGAGGTAGGGCGCTGCGTTGCGGAGTCCGCAGTCAATGGCTCACATGCGTCCAATTGGACCGGTTGGCAGCTCCCCCACTCGTCCCCCGTCACCTGCCCGTCCATGGGGACGTCTCCCGTGCGTCGCCGGCAGTGCATCAGAGGGCCTTCAGGGTCTCGCCCGGTGTAAGCCGCAAATGGATCCCCGCCTGCCCTGAGAGTGCATTCCACCGACTCAAACTCGTCGCCCTCGAGTCTGTTGAGCGCGTCGATACGCCAGCGCAGCTTGTCGGGGTAGTAGACATGGCACTCCGAATCGGCCTGGAACCCAAGGCGCGTGTCCGCTTCGGCAAGAACCAGAAGGCGCGCGCTGACCTGCACTTCGGCGGCCACGAGTTGTCGCATCTGATTCAGGGCCTCAAGCCTGTGATCACGTTCTGTGCCCCACGCGAGTTCCTCACGCAACCGATAGAAACGCAGGATGTTGCACGTGGACTCAATCTGCAGACCAACGGCCTCGAAGACGGCGATATCTCGGTGCCGAGGGGCGTTGTCCGCGTACACGGGCCGCAGCGGTTCAAGGAGAGCCATACCGCGTTGCCACCCATCCCGAATGCGTTCGCAGAGCAGCAGTGCTTCATCCAGGGTCAGATCATCGACCAGGCACTCACCAATGCGGTCTCCCGAAGGCGGTCTCCCGGCCCGGAACGGCGCCTGCAGGCCGATGTCGCGCGGAATCAGATGGAGCGGCCACACCGGTCCGTTGTTCATGGGTGAGTAATAGCTGAAGATGCGCGAGAATGGGTAGTTCCGGTAAGCGTCTCCGAAGAACGTCCACGCCGCTGCCACACGATCCTCGTTGCCCGCCCAGTCGGTGGCGGCCAAGCGTTGAAGAAAGGCACTCTCGTCTTCGGGGAATGGTTCGAACGACAGCTCGCCTCCTGCCTTGGTCATGGGTGATGGGAAGCTCCCGATCAACCAGCATTGCATGACCGTACCGACCCCCAAATCACGAATCGCGCCATACTTGCGCCAGAGATTCCCGGGAACGGGCACGAAGGGCACAGTTGCCATCTCGTAAGAACAGGCGGTCTGGATCTTGGCTCCCGCCTGGCGCCCGGCATCACGCGCACCTTCGGCACAATCGCGGAAGAGCTGGCTTGGCCCGGGCCAGGCCAACCAGTAATCGTTGAGCGTGCGGACGCGCCCGAGTTGCTCACACTCACCGGCTGACTCGAAGTTGTGCATCAGCGTCACCCCCTCAGGCACGTGGGCCGCGTAGTCACGTGTCTTCTCGATACCCCAGGTCAGATACTGACCGTAAGGCCAGGCAATGAGCTGGGCCTGCGGCGACGTCTCGTGCATGGCATCGCGCATGATAGTGAGTGTCTCGCTGAGCACGTCGAATGGATCCCGGTCGCGGCAGCGCGGACAGGTGTTGGGATGGTTGAGCCAACCGCTGTAGCAATGGGTGCCGCGTTCCCCGACACACAGGTTGATCAGCCCCCCCAGGTCGGGACATTCACTGAACAGGAAGCGGACGCATTCATCGAGCCCGCGGCGGCCCTCCGGCGTGCTGGTGCAGTACATTCGGCCCTGATGGCCGCGAACCGATTCCGGGATCTCGACGGACGTGTTGGGATCACCCGCAGAACGGGGCTCGATGCAGAACAGGTAGATCTTGATGCCGTAGCGCCTGCAGCGCGCGACAATCTGCCGAAGATGCTGCATGCGTCGTTCACTGTGGGGGCCGAACTCGGGAAACGCCGCGGTGCGGCAGAGCTGCCAGAACATGCCGGTCACCCACAGTCCGTTCACCGCATCGGAGGCCAGACGGGAAAGATAGGCATCCGGAAAATACTCGCGCTCGTCGAAGAGCTCGTCGCGCATCTCCGGTTCATCCTTCCAGACGTCGTAGTCCGGCGTCCCGAAAACCTGCTCGAGAGATCCCGGCATGCCCGCCTTGGTGGCATAGTTCCCCGGCCGGTTCTTGGGGCCGTAGCAGCAGCGTGAGATGCGGGTGTGCACGTGCGGTCGACGCTCCGTGATACCCAGGGGAAGCCGGGGGCCGCGCGCACGGCAGAGCTCATCGCGCAGGAAGTAGAGTCCGCGACGGATTCCTTCCACATCAGCGGCCTCGACCGCACAACGCTGCGGCGTCACCCGGAGCCGAAAGGCCTCGAGCTGCACCGTGGTACCGCACTCGGTCACGATCTCGTATGGCCCATCTCCCAGGCCGACACCGGCAAAGAATCGAGAGAGATCGTTGCAGGCCGTATCCAGAACACCTTCGGAACCGGGGAATGCACAGTTCATGCGAACACCGCATGACAGGTCTGCGAAACCTCCGACCGGTTCCCCGGAGTCCCAGTTGACCCGGATGGTCTCGGGCTGGGCGAGTTCGTCGACAAATGTCCACTCCGCCATCGTGGGTGGCGGGGGGACGTCAAGAATCTCGCTTGGTGCTGTGCTCATGTCACGTCCTGCATCGTGTGCGACAACGCGTCAGTGAACCTTCGGTACGTAGTTCGAGAGGGCAATGTCCGGGGAGTCCGGCGTCGCGAGAGCGGGACGTTTGGGCATCTTGACGACCTCTGGTTCGAGTTCCTTGTAGGGTATCTGCGCGAGGAGGTGTGTGATGCAGTTCAGGCGCGCCCGGCGTTTGTCGTCGGCCTCCACGATCCACCAGGGCGCCTCTTCGGTGTTCGTATACTTGAACATCTCATCACGCGCTTGGGAGTATTCGGTCCAGCGCGCCCGAGATGCGAGATCCATCGGGCTGAGCTTCCAACGCTTGGTGGGATCCTCCAGCCGTGAACGGAACCGACGCTCCTGTTCCTCCATGCTGATCGAGAACCAGTACTTGATGATCTTCACGCCAGCTCGCACCAGCATGCGCTCGAACTCAGGGCACGTGCGGAAGAACTCCTGGCACGCCGACTCCGGATAGAATCCCATGACACGCTCGACACCGGCCAGTGTGTACCAACTGCGGTCGAACAACACCAGCTCGCCGACTGTGGGGAGATGCTCAACGTAGCGCTGGAAATACCACTGCCCCTCTTCCCGAGCGGAGGGAACGCCTAAGGCCACCACCCGACAGACGCGATCGTTCAGGCGTTGCGTGATGCGCTGAATCACGCCGCCCTTCCCAGCCGCATCACGTCCCTCAAAAATGACCACGACCTTCAGCTTCTTGTGTTGAATCCAGCTCTGAAGCTTCACCAGCTCGACCTGGGCTTGTTTGAGCGCTTTGACGTACTGCTTACTGCTCAGCTTCCCTGGCTGCTCAAGACCGTCTTCCGGTACCTGCTTCTTGCTCTTTTTGCCCATCTCATTCCTCATTAGACGTTGCGTCAAATCTGGTCCCAATCTCGATGACGCTGGTGGCGGCGCGCGCGCGGCGTTCCTCAAAACGTGGACCGTGTGCTATCGTCCCAAGCCATACTAGCGTCCGGGGCGTCGAAAGCCAGGGCTGGCGAGGCCCAAACCTGCCCGAAATCCCTCCAGGCCCCCGGGTCAGGGCGTCGCCGACTTGCTGCCGAGGCGTGTAGCCTGGATATTGAACCGGACTTCACCCGCTGTTTCGGGTAAGAACGCCATGCTGGTAAGGAGCAGACCGTGACCCTGCGACACTGGACGCTGCGAGTAGGCGGTTTTGCCCTGTACTTGTGTTGTTGCATAGCACAAGCCCAGGACGGCATGGTCCGGTTCGACTTTGATCCGGCGCATCTGGCGCCGCGTGTGGAAACGTCACCAGGGGGAGCAAAGCTGAGCCATGTGGTGGGGCTCTGCAGCGTTGCGCCGCTGGTGGACGGTGTGGCTGACGATGCTGCCTGGGATGATGCCGTACCGTTGCCGGAGTTCGTCATCCCGGAGCCTGCCACACGCGTCCGCCTCTGCTACGATGACCACGCGCTCTACCTGCTGGCCGAATGCGAATCCGATCCGGGATCCCCGGCACAAGGCGAGGCCCGACCCCGCGACGACGCGATGCTCAAGGACGAACGCATCCACGTCTCGGTGAGCACCACTCCGGGAGAGAGCATCGAGTACCTGTTCATGCTCAGTGTGGCCGACGCAATCTACGATGCGCGCGGTGGCGACAGCACATGGAACGCAACCTGGCACCATGCGGTGCAGCGTCAAGCCGGGCGCTGGGTGGCTGAAGTGGCATTGCCGTTCACGATCTTCGGGTTGGACCAGGCTCCGGGGCGGCTCGGCTTCAATGTCGGGCGCGGCGGCCCGAAGGTGATGCGCCGATCGTGGTTCAACGCACTGCACACCTCAGCGGCTGCAAGCGAACTGGTTTTCGAGGAGGCGGATCGCAATGCGATTGCCGCCACTGCACCCATTGCGGACGCGTTGATGAGTTCACCAGGCATCGCGGCTTGGGGCAAGTCCCTGACGGTGGTGCTGGACCGTGCGTACGCCCGACCTCAAGACCGCTGGCTTGACGTGTTGCTGCACCTGGCCCCGAATCGTCCATTACCTGATACGCGCGTGTCCGTGCGTGTCGTTGATCTGGTCTCGGACCAGTCCATTGCCACGGCATCTGCTGTGCCGACAGGCGATCGTGCACGGCTATCCATTGACCTGCGGACGCCGGCATTGAAGCAGGCGGAGGTGGTCTTGGAGTACGTGGAGGGGGAGGAACGGACAAGCTCGGTCCGTTTTTTCGTGGCCGCGCAGTCGGCGGTGCCGGCGCTTCCGGCCGGCAGGCGGATCCCGATCCATCTCGACGTGCCGGAGAGGACCGAAGCGCTGTCAGCGTGGCCCGTGACGTTCGGCGTCCCGTTCCCTGCTGGTGGACTTTGGGATGTGTCGGGACTGCACCTGGTGAACGGTGCAGGCGTGGAAACACCATCGCAGAAGGAAATCACCGGCCGATGGGCGCTGGAGGGCGCCATCCAGTGGGTGCGTTTCGACGCGCTCGTGGACAGTGATGAGGACTATTTCGTTGAGGCAGCTCCCGTCGCGGCCGTACCCGTACAACGGGTCTCCATCCACACGGGTGAAGACGGCACGGTTGTGCTGAACACGGGCGTGGCCCGATATGTAGTGGCGACCGGGATTTCGCCGATCACGGAGGTCTGGCTGGGCGAACGCCGGGTTGCGGCCAGCGCAGGTACACGCGGGCTGTACGTCGTCGATCAGGCTGGGCGGGTGGCGTCGGCGTCGGCAGACGACGAGACGCTGACCGTGGAAGCGCGTGGCCCAATTGCCGCCTGCGTCCGTTTGGAGGGGTTCTACCGCACCGAGGACGGTGTGCCTCTGGCCCGGCACATCACCCGCGTCGAAGCGTTTTCCGGACAGGCTGCGGCAAACGTGACCCACACGCTGGTGGTCAGCAACGACACGAACGAGGTCTGGTTCAGGGAGATCGGCTGGGAGTTCGCCGTTGAAGCCGGCGGGGCCGTGCGCGGACTCTTCAACACGAACCCGGCGGCGCCGGCGAGCACGATCGAACACCCCCTTTCCGGAACGAGTTCAGCCTACATGCTGCAGGCTGAGCACACGCGATTCGGAGGCGGCACGAACCGGTTCACTGTGACGGGGGACGACAGCGTGCTGCACTCGGGGGAAGAGTGCGGGGACTGGGCCATGCTGGCAGGATCAACCGGTGCGTTCGTCGTGGCCTGCAAAGACGCGGCCCGCCAGCACCCGAAGGAGTTTGAGTTGTTCACGGATCGCGCCGTGCTGAAGCTGTTCAGCAATCGGGCCGGGGAAGAGCTTGATTTCCGTCCGGCGTCGCTGGCGCAAAAATGGAATCTGAATGACGATTGGGCCGAGCGCGTCGCGAAGGTCGAGACAAGTGGCGCCGGCTGGTCAAAGACCCACGAGCTCAGTTTCGCCGTGCTCTCCGGAGCAAAGGCGGAGGCGTCTGCAGCAAAGCTCGCCGGGTTACGCGTCGCCCCCGTCTACGCCAGCGTGGACCCGGTATGGGTTGCCACCAGTGGCGCGATGGGTCCGCTGCATCCGCGTTCGCCCACGCGTTTCCCGGCCGCCGAAGGCATGGTAGACCGCCTCTTCGAAGCTCTGCTGCCGCGCGGCCACAGCACAGGGCACTACGGATTCATGGATTACTATGCAGGCCCCACCTACGGAGGAGGGTCAGGGCCATGCAGGGCGGGGCGGTACCGCTTGACGTACGGCCTGCGCTCGAGCATCTGGCTGGTCTACGCGCGAAGTGGGGACCGGGCTGTGCGTGAGTTTGCTGAAGGCACAAACAAGGCGTATCTCGACAACTATCTCAGCCATTGGGAGGCCCGCGGAAAGGTCCGCGGCGTGTTCACCGGCATGGGCGGCAAACCGATCAGCCAGCTACCTTTCTACTGGGGCCGCGGCTCCGCCTTCAGCATCAGCAGCTCGACGAACCTGAACCAGTTTCTCTGGCTGTACCATCTGACCGGGTACCGGCGTGGTCGGGATGCGGTGGAGAGCTTCGCGGAGGGGTTGAAACGCGGCTGGATACACGACCGGCAGGACTGGCGTCAGTTGATGGTCTTCCGTAACCTGGTGCACTGCTACAACGTGACCTGGGACCCACAGCTCCGTGCTTTGGCCGAAGGGACGTTCGACAACTTCACGGACAGTAAAGGCGCACTTCGGCTCACCAAGAACCGGCCGTACGGCAGCAGCCTGTACAAGACGCAAGTTGATGTCCGCGCGATCATCGAGGGAGCGCAGCTGTTGGGCCTGACGAAGTACCAACAGACGGCCGAACTCCTCTCCCGGTACTGGTGGAACAGCACAATCGGGAAGCTGCCCGTTGGCTATATGAGTCCACTGGGTGTTGTGGGCAGTTACCTGTACGCAGGCACCAGGGCGCCGGCGATTGCGGGTGGAGTCGACTTCGGCTTGCGTCGTGCCTCTACCTACACCGCCGGCATCGGTGCATCGACCATCGCGTCCATATTCGAGAGCCTGCCGTATGCCATGTCCGTGGTCGCAGCTCGACCGAGTGAGCAGGTCGTGCCGTGGGTCGCCTACCGTGACTACGGGTTCCCGACCCAAGTGCTGGCCGCCAAGACTCGCGACGGGGCACTCGACCTGACGGTGCGTACGCCCGGGGATGAACTGGGGCGGGCGTTCGAGCTCCGACCCGTCGGACTCGTGGGCCCCTGGGGCGGCGGCCTGAACCAGGTGACACAGCGCAGCACCGAAGCCGCGTCAGTGCGGGTGCCGAGGGACGCGGCGGAAGGCGCCTACGCGATTGTTCCAGCGGCGCACGGCGAGCACTTCGTTATAGCAGCACAGCGGGTGCCCATGGTGCTGTACGCACCGAACTACTGGGCCTTGCCCGAGATCGCGCCTGTGCAGCGTATCTACTTCAAACTCACCTCAGAGTGTCGCGATGCCCAGATCTTCTTTGAAGGGGCGGCCCGACTGTATGACCCCGCCGGTCTCCTGGTCGGCGAAACGGAAGGGCAACGCGGCTGGGTTGATCTGCCAACAGACCGCCCCGGTCTCTGGTCCTTCGAGCCAATCTCGAACAGACTGGTCCGAGGCAGGAACTTCCCCCCATTTTTCGCCATGGGGAGTCCAGACTTCTACTTCGAGCCACCCGTTGACTGGGAACGCACGCCGCCTGCGAAGGAGGCCGTTGCCATCGCTGACGACACGCTGTACATCGCCGGTGCCGTTGAGGGCGAGAAGAACCAGGCACTGCACATTGGTGGGAAGAACACTCTCGTCATCCCGGCCGGTGCCCCGCACCCGACCGGGGATGGCGGCCGTTTCCTGCCGTACAGGGAAGGCACGGTTGAGTTCTTCTTCCGCCCTGACTGGAGCACGTTTGATCTTGGTCCGGGCGCGGCCAAACGGTGGTTTACCCGCATCAAGACGAATAGGTCTACGTGGGGCCTGCTTTACCGAATCGACCCCAGGGGCACGGGAGTAAATCTGGGTCCGCGCGGTCCATCGCACTCGCTGTATGGCGGCATGTCGCTCAACAATCCCGGCAAGCCCGGCTCGCTCCGCGTTTGGCGAACAGAAGCGGTCTTTGAGCGCCAAGAGTGGGTGCATGTGGCCTGGGTGTGGGGGCCCCAAGTCACCTATGGACCGCACAAGGAAGAGCTCAACCTGATGACCATCGGTGTGTACATCAACGGCCGGGGCCGCCACCGGACCATGTTCCGAAACTACGTCGACGCGCTGCCACTCGGAACACCACAGACCATGACTCTCGGCCCAGTCCAGGGCGCCGTCGACGACCTCCGGATCTCCGATGTGCAGCGGTATACGGGTGAGTTCGGCGCGCCCAGGCGTGACCGAGCGCTGCGCCTCGACGAGCACACCCGGGCCCTGTTCCACTTCGACGGAACACTTGAGGGCGAAGCCCGAACGGACGGATCCCGGCCCGAAGGAGTCGTGCAATGACATCGTTGTTCAAAGAAACGGGAACGGGAATCCGGACTTGCCAGCCTCGGCTGGTCCGCTGAGGCGGAAACCACGGAGTTCACTGAGGCACGGAGTCGAAAGAAGAACACGGAGATGTGGCGTATACGCGCCGCCGCCGAGCCGGCAGTATGCATTCGCCACATTGCTTCTGGTTTGGAGAACACGAGAGAGAAGGCTTGTTGCTCCGTGCTCTCCAGAAAGAAATAACATTGGCGGAGTTCGCGTTCGGCTGGAAGCCGGATGCGGAATCCGACGATCTCCTCTTCCGCCTTCTCTGTGTCTCTGTGTGCTCCAGCGCAGCGGGTGGTGAAACGCATTCCGGAAGAGATATTTGGACAAGTCGATCGAGAGGGACGCTCGAAATCTCGCGCCCCTCATCGCAGCGACAGGAAACGGGCCGCCCGGAGGCCATCTCCAAAGCAGGAGAGTGCGATGACTCGGCAAAATCGCTGGCTGACGGCGGCATCCTTCCGGGAGGCCGACCGTGTTCCCATCGAGCTGCAGATCTCGGCGGCGGCACGCAAACGACCTGAGTGCGAACGGATCGTCGCGTTCATCGACGACGGCGCGGACAACTTCCTGGGTATGCCGGGGGGGGCACAATGGGGGTTCTTCGGGTTGACCACGGAGTACAGCGAAGAGGTGACCGAGGACGTGCCCGGCGAGTACCGGCGTAAGCGCAAAGTCCACCGGACACCGGTTGGTGATTTCCATGCCATCACGAAGCACTTCTATCCACACGTCGATTCCCCTGACTTCCAGTGGGAACGTCGGTTCATCCACACATTGGGGGATCTCGAACGCCTGGCTGACGCACCCCGCGAGGTCCGTGCGTTCAACCCGGAAGCCTTCGCCGAGGCCCTGGCTCAGGACGATGGCCGGGCCGCGCGCTGCCTTGGAGTACCCCATCCACTGGGCGGGTTGGTGCGACAGGGCAACATGCAGGAGGCCTACATGTGGCTCGCCGGCGAGAAGCAGGTGATGCACCGGTTCCTGCAGCGCGTCAACGAACAGATACGCGACACCATCCTAGCGATGGGAGAAGCCGGGATGGCACCGTGGTTCCAAGTGTGCGCTCACGAGATGCTCATCCCCCCCTGGATGGGGCATCGCATGTTCGATGAGTTCGTCTTCCACTACGACAAGATGGTCAATGACGCGATCCACCAGATCGGCGGAAAACTGCGCGCTCACTGCCACGGGAACTGCATGGATTTCCTCGATAAGATGGCGGACATGGGCATTGACGCGATTGAACCCCTCGAACCGGCCCCCTTCGGCGACGTGGATCTGGCTGAGGCAAAGATACGGATGGACGGCAGGATGATGCTGTCGGGCAACATCCCTTCCCAAAATTTCCCATCGTGTTCCCCTGACGACGTCCGACAGTGGGTGCGGGAGGCCGTTAGAGATGCCGCGCCTGGAGGAGGCTTTGCCTTGCGGACAACGGGCGGACATGCCGGAGTCAATCCGGAGCTGGACGACGCGACATTCAAGAACATCATCCGGAATGTAGAGACGTACATCGAGGCCGGACTCGAATACGGCACGTACCCCATCGACGTGTAACCGCCCTCCTGATCGAGGCGCCATTACAGGAGTAACATGTGAACGACCGCCACGCCGCCACGCCCCGGACCACAGCCGCCCGGTGCCTACCATTGATCCTCCTGGCAGCGATCGCCGGGAGAGTCATCGCCGCGGATGCCCCGTCGGTTATCCTGTTCACCGATGAACGCCCTCTTGCCTACCTCGACCTCACGGAAGCCGACGCTGGCGCACTTAGTGTCGCCGAACCCGTTGCAGACTTCCTGCGCTGCTTCAGAGTTATGACCGGTCACGACCTGCCGCGGAGCGGCGGGAAACCGCGACTCTTCGACCCGACGCCTCCCGAGCCGACCCGCTTCGGATGCCTCGTCACCGGGCTCAGGGACGCCTCTGCCTACGGGGCGCCGAACGCCCAGGTCGCTCTGGTTGTGAGCCCCGTACGTCACTTCCCTGGACACCCGTTTGCGGCCCCCGGCGAAAAGGTGGGCTGGACCTGTACATGGGACAAGAGGCAGGGCAAGCTGACGTTCACCCTAACCGTTGCGAACCAGGCGTACTACGGCCCGGGGTACGGCCCGTTCACGTTCGCCTCAGTCGAAGCCGAAGCCCCTGATTTCACAGCTCAGGGCTCGCTGCGAATGGCACTCGACATACGCCACGCAGAAGGCGGTTGCCTGCGCGGGAATTATGCGATCAATGGCGGGCCGTGGGTCAGCACTCAATGGTTCAACCCGGTCAAGGCTGGAGCCGATGACAGGCAACCGGGAACATCTGACAAGAACGGGCCTCAGATGTGGGATGAGTCATGGGCTCAGACATGGCGAGGGCAGGCAACGCTGCATGTGACCGCCTATCATCCGAAGGGAAGGAAGGCCTCCGTCACCGTCAACCAAGTACGGGTCACCCGTGGCGCGGCCGGCCTCTTTGCCAGCGGCTTTGCCCGAGCGGAAGCGGCGCAGGGGAACTTCGCCGAGTGGGCAGTTTCCCCGGGGCAGGGGCAAGCCACGCCGGCGGACAGTGGAGCCGTTCTCAATCCCGCCTCTGGAGGCTGGAACACAGTTGGGCTTCGAGCTCAGGAGGAAAGTCGGATTGACCCGGCGAGGACGATCCCTATCCGGATCACGTTGCTGGACGTCCCTGCACAGACGAGCCGGTTCGATCCACGCACGACCCAGAGCTTCGAGGTCGACGTCCGGGAAAACGCCGTCGAGCTGCGCGCCTTCACGGCGTTGGGCCTGCAGAACGCCTTCTACCACGTGCTCCATCAGTGGGGTTGTCGTTGGGTCATCCCCGGCCCTCTTGGGGAGTGCATCCCCAAGCACACACAGCTCGCCCTACCGCAAGGGACGGTGCGGATCACCCCACGAGCCGACACAGCGATGGATCGAAGTGCGTTCCCTCGGTGGGGCAATCGAAACCTGGGAGGCTGGCAACACTGGCTGTCGGGGCAGCACTACTGGTTCTATGCCCTTCCGCCGAAACGACACTTTGCCGAACATCCCGAGTGGTATTCCCTGATCGGGGACAAGCGCGAGCCCCGGCAGCTGTGCACAAGCAATCCCGAAGTCATCGCCCAGATGATTCGAGCTGCCAAAGCGTTTCTCAAGCGATCCCCGACGGCCGCCAGTTTCCCGATGGACCCTAACGACGGGATCGATTTCTGCCAGTGTGCGGATTGCACGGCCCTGGACATGCCGGGGGCAACCACGAACGGCGCCCCATCAGTAACCAGCCGTGTGCTCACCTTCGCAAATGCCGTCGCCAACGGCATCCGGGAGGAGTTCCCAGATCGCTGTGTCGCATTTTACGCCTACTGGACGCACATCGACCCACCGACGCGCGTCACGCCGGAAGACAACGTCGTCATCATCGTCTGCCGCTCAAGCCACTGCCTCCAGCATCTCACACCCGACGACACGTGCCCCACATCTGACTTCCATGCTCTGGTCCAGCGCTGGCGCAATCTGACCCCTAACACCTACGCCTACGAATACGATCCCATTTCGTGGACCGGGGGTCTTCCCTGCCCCACTTACCTGCAGATGGGGCGATCCCTGCAGCACCTGTTCGATGAGGTGGGCATCAAAGGCAGCTACTCGGATGGTGCGCAATACGCGGCTCATGCGTCCACATACATCAACCGGTATATCGCTCGGCGCATGAAGCTGGACCCCCGGCAATCTCCCGAGGCCGTTCTGCACGACATGTGCCAACACTTTTTCGGTCCGGCAGCTCACTCGATGGAACAGTACTACCTTGAGCTCGCCAAGACTGCGGACACACCGCACGCGGGCCGGACACGGGTGGGTGGAGGCAGCACGTTCTATCACGAGATGTTCCCACAGGGCGTCGTCCAGGCAGCGCGTCGGTTCCTCGACCAAGGGCTCTCCCTCACTGGAGATCAGGCACCCTATGCCAAGCGTGTGGCCATGGTGGATTTGTCTCAGCGCTACCTGGAGGCGTATCTGGGCGGAGTCTGGGCTGCTCAGGCAGGAAACTATGAAGCCGCCATGGCCGGATTTGATCGAATGGACGGCCTCATCGACACGATGGAAGCCCCGGGCTTCCTCGATGCGGTGGACGCGCGACGCCGGGCAACCACCATGCGACTGAAGACCCTCGCTGAGCACTTCCCGCAGAAGCTCGGCTTCGTCACGAGGTGGAAACTCCTTGGCCCGTTCGACAACAGTGACCGGAACGCCGACGTGAACCGTGACCGTTTCGAGCCCATTCGTTCTCTTGATCAGTCACTGCGTACAGCCGACGGGGCGCCGCTGGAATGGTGGGATTACGAGAGTGCGGGGGGCCTGCTCAATCTCGAGAGAGCATTCGCCCACAAACCCAGGGCCTGGACGCTTTCATATGCCTACGCAGCTGTCGTCTACGAGACGCCAACTCCATTGGTCGCACAATTGCGCATGGACAGCTTTTTCCCATTCCGCGTATCCGTGAACGGCAACGAAGCGTTCCATCGACAGGGCTTGAATGCGGACAGGCCGGACAGGCAGCTCGTCGATGTGAAGTTGGTCGCCGGCACCAACACGATCGTGGTCAAGCTCTCGCAGACGCAGCTTACCACCAACACCTTCCCCTGGGGGCTCTATCTCCGCATCGTGGCCGAGGGAGAGGATGCTGCCGTGCTGCCTGAGACGTGGTCCTTCAGGAAGGATCCGCAAGATGTGGGAACGCAGCAGAAGTGGCAAAATGAGGGCATTGACGGCGACGGCTGGCAGCCCATCCGCGTCCCGGGCGCCTGGGAGAAGACGATTGGCCCCTATGACGGAACGGGGTGGTATCGCGTTCACTTCGAGCTTCCGGTTGAGCACCGGGGGGCGGCCCTCAGACTCGCGTTCCGAGGGGTCGACGAACAGGCATGGGTCTACCTCAACGGCGAACTGGTGGGCGAACGCACCACGGCATCGACCGGCAAAGGCATTGGCGAGATCTGGGACCAGCCATTTGAGATCCCGCTGCCGCCTCCCCAGATTCGCTGGGGCGGAAAGAACCTGCTGGTGGTGAAAGTCCACGACAGCAAATTCGCCGGCGGCCTGTTCCGAAACGTCCGCCTGCTGCTCGGAGAATAACTCCGGCAAGGGCGGCCGCGCAGGGAGTGGCACACAGCGCGCCCAAGGGAGTGACTGCGGCCCGAGAGACAGCCTACGGCGTTGGGAGCTGTGAGATCTACTCCGGAGTGTCCATCGTGGAAGCCCGGAAGTCCCGGACATGTCTGGCCACATCGACAACCGGAGCAGTCCAGATGCGGCCTTGGCGCTCGGCCAAATGGTTGCACATCTCCACGAACTCCTGGGCCGGCTTCCCTGCGTCGATGCCGTGATAGGTGAGGATAATCCACTGCCTCTTCTGGAAGGCGCGCTCCACCTGGCCGATGAGCTCGATCCCCGACAGATGTCCGTAGGATGCACAGTTCAGGCAATGGAGGTCGATCTTCAGAGGGTTGTTGAACCAGCCTACTTCGCCCGTGGAGCGCGCGGCCACAAAGTGCTTGGCCACAATCGGGACGTAGCTCTGGCGGGTCGCCCCCTCACCTACAAACGTCTGGTAGCAAGGATAGCAGAACGTGCGTTCAGTCTGGCTGGGCACCAGTTCCCGCAGCATGTCCTCAGCCTCGAGGATGTCCGCTTCAATTTCTTCGAGGGTCATCTCTTCCAGGCCGGTGCCGTCTTTCCGGAATGAGAAATTCCGTGAGCAGGTGTGACTCTTCGTATGGTTGCCGATCTCGTGCCCATTCGCTGCCACATCGACCCAGGGCGCGTATCCTTCCCGCCAGTTCTCTCCGCGCATGGGCAGGTAGAAGGTTGCGCGGAGTCCTCTCTCGTCAAGCACCGGCACGGCCCGTTCGAGCTGGCTTGGGCGCCCGTCATCAAAAGAAATGGATACCGCACCCAAACAGCCGTCAGGCCAGATATTGGACTCAGGGGACGCCATGTCAATCCTCACTTCTATTGGCTATACCGTTCTGATCTTGCCACTTGCAGCCCTCGTTCCTCAGCTCGGGTCAACCCAAACAGGGCTGGCCCAGGCCAGATTGCCGTCACTGAGGACCAGGCGAACATAGTAGTATGCGGAGCCATCGGGGGCAGCCACATCTCCCAAAGGAGTCGCGTCCTGCCACTCAAACTCCAATACGCGACCATCGCCCTGCTTCGTGTAGATGTCCACCCCATTGCGAACAACGACTACCCGCGCGATGTCGGCCGTACCGACGGCTCGGACACGCACGGTGCGTGGTCCATCAGCCCTGATCTCGCTGCCCATCACCGCGTCATTGACGCGCATATCCAGGAGGGTGCGGACGCTGGTTGTGGCGTAGCAGCGTCGGTCCCAGATCGCCTGAAAAACGGCCTCACGCGTCAACTCCTTGGCCAATACACACGTGAGACCACCGTTGACGAACTCATTGGCGTCGAGGCCGGACTGGTTACTGCGTTTGGAGCCCGGACGGGCCCGATGGTTGTCCGTGCCGCCGACAAACCCCAACCGCAGTCCCTTGGCCAAAGCGCTCTGGATCGACGAGCCGAATCCGCCGAAAACGACACCCTCGCGGCCGATGTCCTCGACCTCGAATGACGCACGCGTCTGGCAGATCTCGATCACGCGTTCCCAGCGCAAGTTGATGCGATCCAGGTTCACCGCGCCCCAGGCCACGTAGGGGTCGGTCTCGGAGTGCGTGTTGGGATGATGTGAGATCACCATGGCTCGGCCGCCTTTGCCCTCGTGTTGCTCGCACGCTGTCCAGAGCGCCTCGAGTGGCGTTCCTGAAGGACAGCCCAGTCCCTCATCGAGCACATACACGTTCTTGTGGCCGCTCTTGTAGCCGCACTCGCGCGCCGGCATGGTCACAAACGTGTGTGGCTCGTGGTACTTGGCGAAAATGGGGCCGTCGGTGCTGAAGTCCGATCCCGAATTGGTGACTGCACCAAAATCGAGTCCCCGATTGTACCGGGCATACGCGAGCGCCTCCTCTGTGCCCCCCATCATGCCCTTGTTGCCGCACTGGCCCGTCATCACGTGCAGATCCCCGAAGTACGCCTCGTAGCCGTCAAAGAAGTCCGGCTGCAACGGATTGCTTGTACCGATCATCTCACTGCGCCAGTCGGTGGCAGCCACATAGACCGGTGCTCCCGGTGCCGGGGCCGGAAACTCGAACGTCACACTTCCACCGCTGTCGGGCGTCGGCCGGACCGCCTGCGGAAGCCCTTCGATGGGTGCGGTCGGTTGGAGGATCACCTCGCCCTGAAAGTCCTTGACCACGTTCTCATACCGGTCCTCCGCGGTCAGGGTTGCGGCGGCTGGCTGACCAGGGGCGGGAGGATGCCGCAGCGAAAGGCGGAAACGCTCGGGTTTTCCGGCGACTACCTCGATCTCCAGTTCGCCCGGAACAGCATGGTAGCGTTCGCGCTTGGCCAACTCCAGGTTGAACCGGGCGTTGCCAATCGTATCGACATAGACCTCGAACGTGGCTGGCGCCGCGTGGTCCTGGGCCTGGGCATGAATGAAGCGCCCGCTGTTGTAACCACCAGTGTCGCCGAGGATCACGCTGATCGTCTCATCCGGCTCGATGGGGCGCCCGTAGACGACGACGGTGATGACAGGATACATGGAGTGATGGAACGTCCGTGGGTGGGTCTTGTCCGTCTGCACCTCCAGGGCTACACCCGGTCGATCGGCGACGGCTGTCACTTTGCCCACGTCCCAGATCACGTTCCCATGGTAGGGAGGGATGATGCGGAGGCTGCCGCCCACGTTGATGCCATTGGCGCCGGCGCGGTAGGTGAGCGTCCACGTCCCGAGGCCGGCAGCAGGGATCCGTTCCCGGGGTGATATTTCCGCGTGACCCCAGTCGTCGTGCAGCGTGAAGATGCTCTCTTCGGCCATGGCAGACTCCTTTCTCTATTCCATCTCCGTGAATGCTCTCCGCGTCGGCGCAAGCCACGGCTCGTCAAGGCCCTCGATCTGCCACTTCATCCACTTGGCAGCCGTGAGCGTGAGCGTCAGAATCTGTCCGCGGTGTGACTCGGAAACGGGCAGGTCAAGGTGGTCCGTGTGGAACACCTCTTGTCCGTAGCGGTCGAGTTCGAAGCCCAGAGGAACGATCCAGCGCGCCCGGGCCACGACGTGCCCGTCGCTGTCCTCGAGCCACACGCCGGTTCCCTGGCCCTGCATGTCACGCCAGGCCAGGTTCAAGCGGATGTTTGGCGTGTCGCGTGGCGCCCGGAAGGAGAACTGTGCTAGACCGGCGGCGCTGCGAATACGTCGGAACGCGAGCGGCAGGCTGGAGTCGAGATAGACCGCAGGCAGTGAGCATGAGAACGCGCCCTGCCCGCCGTCGATGCAGTCGATGTCAACGGCGTAATCGCCACGCTGACCGTCGGCGGGCACGTCGATGCGGCGTGTCTGGTAGGCGGTGCCTGCAAAGCGACCATCCACTGCCACCGTGCCATCAGGGCGTGTGACTCGGTAAGACAGTGCGTCGGGGGCCGTCTTGCGCCGGCTGGCCCGGAAGTTCCGGGTGCGGTAGACACGCATCGTGAACGGCTCGTCCTTCTCATCATGCACACGCATGCGGAACTTGGCACTCAGCCCAGTGAAAATGTCGATGCCCACGAGGTGTTCAGGCATGGATTCGTGCTCAGGAATCCCAAGCCGCTGCGCAGCCTCCATGAACTCGAATCCCCGCACTGCACTGTGGTCAAACCCCTGCACGCTGACCAGATACCAGACCAGGCGTCGGTGAAACGCGTCGATGAACTGACGATCGCCGGTGACTCGCGCGGCCTCGGCCATCGCAGAGAAGATGTGCCATCCACGCCCCGAACCTACGTCTCGGGCAGGATCCGGCGGGCGTTCCTTGACGACGTTCTCGGCATCTGTGATGAAACGCTCGAGGTACGGGCTCTCCCCCGTTGCGTCGTACCAGCGTTTGAGTGCGAGCAGACCGCTTCCGCCATAGTAGTCGGCGGCCAGCGTGGGCTTCCCATAGTTGTAGTGGGTCTCGAAAGCGTGGCGGAAACAGGTGAGGTGCGTCAGATCGTACAATTCAGCAAGATGGAAGAGCATGCGCGTGCGCTCACGGCCGGTGTAGCGTGCGTTGCGGTACTTGATGAGCGGGCCGGCCCCGAGATCGCGCACCACGTTGAACGTGCGCATGTCCCCGGTGAGCAGATAGTGGTAGATGAGCCCGGTAATCCAGTAGTGGCCGATGTGCCAGCTCTGAGTCGTGTGAAAGCCGCCCGACGGGTGGTGCATGAGGCGTGAACCGGAACCGATGTGGCACACGTCCACGTCGCGGGTGTGCAGGCTCATGGCTTCGGCCCGGCGGAAGAGCGCGGGATCGCCCATGCGAAGATACTGCACCCACAGGTGCTGCGATGCGCACGTCTCGTTGTTCATCCACGCACAAGGCTGGCCAAAATCGCCGTAGTCGAACGTACCGGTCAGATCGAGGATGTCCCGATCGTGCACGAGGGCGGCGAAATAGTCGTTCACCCGCCGCGTCAGACGGGGACAGTGCGCCTGGGCCTGCTCTTCGGTGAGCCAGCGCCCGAACACACCGGTCTTCGACACCCAGGCGGGATCGACCTGGATGCGCAGTTGCTGTCCCGTCGGCACACGACCGTCTCGGGCGTAGAAGAGGCGCATGGTGTTCGACATCCCGAAGGGAAGATCCGCAAAGCGGACGTGTTCAGCGGGCCAGTGGTAGACGCGGACGCCCTTCGCACCGGTAGTGGCAGCGAGCGCTTTGGGATTGCGCTCATGCCAGTCAAGGACACGCACTTCTGTCTTGCTGGCAACGAGGCGGCCGTCGGCTCGGACGCCATGCAGAACTCGTGGAGATTTGCCATCCAGAACAAGGTCGTAGCCTCCTGCGCCATAGTAGTTGTGCAGCTGGGTCGCGGTAGTGTGTTCGCCAAGCGTGGTCGGCTCGCGTTCGAGCATACCAAGGGACACACCCGTTTCGTTTGGCTGCGCGAGAAGCTGAATCCAGGCGGCGCGCACCGGGGTATTCAGGGCAACTTCACGGTTCTCGAGGGTGCCCTCAACAAGAACGTAGGGCTTGCCGGCGAACTCGTGGATGCGCAGTTCGTAGTCGAGAAACGTGTCGCCGGCTGTGGTGCGGTGTTTGCCCTGCGTGCGAGTGACACGCCGCAACGGGCCATCGATCTCGACCTCGCTCGGAGCATCGGCATCCTGTTCAGAAGAGAACGTCTCACCGCTGAGGTGCTGGGCAAGGCACGCAACCGGAGGGACCCGGCCCCACCGCGTAGTCCCGTTCGGTGCTGCCCGATCGGAGGCTCCGCCGTAGCGCAACTCGTAGGTCTTGTTGCGGTTGGCTGGAAGGCTGACCTGCACATCCACGAGCAGCGACGTGATGCTCCCGTCAACGTGTCGCCGGGCAAGGGCTTGTGTCTGGCACGGCACGCGGGTGCCGTCCTCGGTGTACAACTGCACAGCATTCTCATGGAAAAGCTCTCCCGGTGGAAACGGCACACCACCCCACGCCGGCTCCTGATCCCGGGCAACGCCACTTGTCTCGCGGACCGTCAGCCGCACCTTGCCCGACTTCGAACGCTTGCCCTGCCAGGCCGGCTCATCGGCCCCGTCAGTGACGATCGGCGTGGTGATAGAACGCTTGAGTAGGTCTGCCAGCTCGTTGTACCCGCGTTCGGCCTTGTACTCGGTCGGCGTCGTCCGCCCTTTCTCGATTTGGGCGGCATCCACCCAGAGCCTGTCCCCCGACAGCGGTCGCACCCACGCGCGGAAGAGGTGCAGCCGCACAAAGACCTCGCGTTTGCGGTCGATGGCGCTGGGCACGTCGTAGCGCTGCCACTCAGGAGACACAGCGACCGTCAGGCGTTCTCGCCCCTCGACGCTCGCGGCGCCATCATCGACAAAACTCAGTAGCTCGAAACCCAACTCAACCTTCTGTCCGGCTGTGGAGCCTTTCAGGTACACCGAGAACACATTCTCCTTGGAGTCCCAACCGAGCACTTGCCAGAAGAAGGGAGTCGTTCCCTGCATGCGCAACGACTGTTCGCCATACCTGGATTCGTCGGCATCGATGACCCACTCGCGCGCACCCCGATGGCGGTACTCCCCGATAATGGGGTAGACTTCCCGCGCGTCACTCGTCTGCTCGAAGCTCGAGTTTGGCAAGAGATTCTCGGCAGGATAGGGTGGCTTCCACGGGTGAACAGCGCCCGGCGAACGGGCACCCAAGGCGACAACGCAGAGTATCCAGACTGGTTTCATATCCCGACCTGATGCCATGGTGAAAGAGGCCTGGGTAACCTACCAGATTCCGCCCATTCCCCCAAGACGCCGGCGGCAAATCAGAATGCCGGGCGCGGGGCACAGGTCAGAAGGGCAAGCCCAGCGCGGCCGCGGGGCCCACCAGACCCTTGCATCCCAGTGGCACCGATCTACGTTCCGTCTCATACCATGAGAACCCAGCCTGCAAAGGAGCAATCAGTGTGAAACACCGGACTTACATGGCATTGGCACGGGCTTCCCTGGCTTGCCTCATCGTTTCTGCTGCAGCCGTGCAGGCTGTACAGAAGACCATCGACGAGGTCGGCACGTGGCTCGTGCAAGGCGATGCCGGCGTGCTGGAAATGGTCGCGGCGGCCGACGGTCCGGCCGGCATTGAGGAGCAGCGTGCCGTACGCTGTGTGCTTGACGAGACCCAGAAGGGGCAGGTCTACCTGCGCACCGGCTCAGTCCCAACCGACCTGACCCAATACTCACGCCTCCGGTTCCGTGTGCACGGCGGCCTGGAGGCCGGTGTCGTGACCACGTTCACGGTCATCGATGCGGACTGGCGGCATCGCCAGTGGCCGTCCGCTTTGCTGCGCACGAGAAGTCAGGAAGCACGCTGGACTGAGTTCATCGTGGATCTGGATTCGCCGGTGCGCGACAAGGGGGCTGATCTCACCAACGTCCAATGGCTCACGTGGTTCGTCCACACACCAGGCACGGGTGACGGGAAGTGTTCCTTCCTCCTGGACGGAGTGCGTTTGGAGGAACGACAGAACTCCACTGGGGCTTCGGAGCGGGAGATCAGTATCGAACACAACGGCGTGCATGCCATCTTCAACCAAAGCCGGGGGTACGAACTCGTCCGGTTCGTCCGAGCTGACGGCACTGTCGTTCCGGTTACGACCGGCAGCATGTTCCGTCCTCCGAGGCGGGTGTCACCGGAGACGGCCACAATCCGGCTGAGCCATTCGCCGGGGCAGCAGACCGTGGAAAGGCGCCCGGGCGGTCTGACCGTCGAATATGTCATCGGTGGCCTCCGGCAACGCAACAGTTTTGCCTGGGAGGGAGAATGCCTGCGCATTGATCGGCAGGTTACCTGCATTGAGGCTGGTGAAGGGGTGACCGGCTCACTTTTGCACACGGTGACCTTCGGCGACGAACTGGGACAGCTCATCTACGACCACGGCGCTCGGACCTCAGCTGCGGACCTGCCCCTGAAGGTGACGGAAAGGCTGCCCGGCAACTGGGTTGCCGCCAGAGCGGAAGCAGTGGGCGGCATTGCCGTCATCTACCCTCGCTACGTGCTGCCGTTGTCTTACATGCACGGCCGCGAGTGGTGGCTTAAGGACCGTCTCCTCGGACGCAACGCCGAAATCCCCCTCGGTGCAGAGTTCGAGTACACGATCTGGCTCCTGCCCTTGAACGCCGATGGCGGCGCGGAGCAGATCGAGACCGCGACGACCACGGTCTGCGACCGACTTGCGGCGAGGCAGGATCCGTCGCGTGCCTACTTTGCCCCGAAGTACCAGTCCGCGACCGCGTCAGGACGAACACTGCGGAGTCTTGACCGCTGCACGGTCTGGCAGGCGTCCTCTGCGGACGTCGTCGACCGCGGGTCGGCGGCGCCTGTTGCCGAGTCGGATGGCGTGACAATCTTCGCGGCCCGCGGCGAAACCGAACCCATTCACCTGGTCCTTCACCCAGAGCGCCCCCTTGAGCGGATCACGGCGTCAGTCTCAGACTTGGTGCAGGGCCAACGCGTGATCAACGCGGCGAGTGTCCGGATACGCTATCCACGCTTCATGCACATTCGGCCGACGACGGAATCCGAGCAGAAGGCCGCAACCGAACCGGAGCAAGCGCGGTTCGTCGCAGAAATCCCGGATGGTGGCAACTACTTGCTGACCGACCGGTTCTATGGCAAAAATGCCAGGACTCTGGGGCACGTTGAGGACCCGATATTCGACGGACCGCCTGACGCACTCGAGGCTGGCGTGAACGCCCCCGTCTGGCTGACGGTCAGCGTCCCTGAGGATGCTGCCAGCGGAGCCTACACCGGCTCCATTTCGCTGTGCGAACGGGGAGAAGAGTTCGCCCGTATTCCCTTGAGGTTGCATGTGTGGCGATTCACCGTTCCACGAATCTCCTCGCTCCGTACATGGTACCAGCTATGGCGGCACGGCACCGCCAAGGCAAACTGGAAGAGCTACTACCGCAACCTTGCCGAGCACAAAGTATCGGGATTCGGTGCCATGCCGGGTGCACCCAAGCTGGAGTTGCTCGACGGTCGCGTGGTGGCAGACTGGTCGTCCTATGACGAGGTCGCCTCATTCCTGTTCGATGAGCTCGGAATGCGCCATGCCAAGCTGCCACACGGCAAGCGTGGTGGTGGGCACAAGCATGTCTACCCTTTCGCCGGCCTCAAGCTGGGCACCCCGGAATTCGAGGTCGCTTTCGAAGACTATCTGATGCAGGCACGCAAGCACTTGAGGGAGAAGGGGTGGCTTGACGGGCTGGACTGCTACATCTTTGACGAGCCCGACCACGAACGCATCGAGGTCATCCGCAAGACGGCTCCTATCATACGACGCGCGATCCCGGAGATGCGCATCTTCCCGGCCTGTGCCAGGAACACATCGAAGCTGGTCGGTATCCTCAACGCCTGGTGTCCGCCAGTGGCCTACTTTGGGACACCCGTCGGCGATTTCAGCGCTGCGAACGTCGCAGCCGGACGGGCACGAGGTGATCTCTATTGGTGGTACAATCAAGAGGACAACTGCATCGGAGCCCCGATTGTCACGCACCGAGCGCTCCTCTGGGCATCATGGCAGGCAGACATCACAGGCTACTTCGTCTGGACGATCAACAACTGGGGTAAGAAGGGCATGGGCTGGTCCACGGTCTTTGAGATCGGGGAAGCCATGGTCATCTACCCCGGCAAGGATGGTCCCGTGGACTCATTGCGCTGGGAGCAAACACGCGAAGGCCTCGAAGACTATGAGTACTTGATGATGCTGGACCGCGCAGCCCAAGACAAGGCAACTCCTACCCCGATCAGGGCGCAGGCGGAGGCCCTGCTCCGACAAGCGCGCAGTCTGATGCCTGACCCGCGTTGCCAGCTTGCGGTGGATCCCGGCACACTGCTCGAACTCAGACAGAAGATCGGGGAACTGCTGGACAGAAGCGCAGCAAGATAAGGGAGGTCCTTCCCTCTCCCCGAAAGGGGCTACTCACAGCTCCTCGTGGAGAGGCATGGCGGAAGTGCTGAGGCGACCAGCGCCGACGGAGTAGGAGGTCACTTCCCGTAGCGAGTGGCAAAGTCCTGCCACAGTTCGTCGAGGGGCTTCCCGGTGCAGGTCTGCCACAGCTCAGGAGTGTAGCTCTTCGCCTTCAGTGCACGGTTCATGGTGGCAACGAGATCTCTGTCGTGGTGCGTCTCGACAAAGACCAGGAACGCCGCAGTCACGCCATAGCCACTGGTGTACCGGAAACTCTCACGGTACTTCTGCGGAATCCGCCAACCGTCATCGAGTCCTACCTTGTGTCGGACATAGTCGGCTATTCCTTCCACCAACCAACCGGGCTTGCCCTGGAAATTCGGATACCGCTGCACGATGTGGGCGAGCTCGTGGATGGCACAACCAAGGTCGCCGGGGCGCTTCCGGAACCAGTCTGCACTCATGACGATACCGCGCCCGGCATAGGCGGGCACCTTGATCCCCGGACGGAAGCTGAAGCGGATCTTGTCAGGCAGCGCAGCCCCCTCCACTCCGACGATATCGACAATCTTCGGGTAATGCTCGCGGAGCACTCCGGGGAGTGTTGCGTGGAAATCTACCAAGTCGACGGCGTCGCGGGTGTCGACTTGGACGGCGAGCGTGAATTCCCTTCCCGGCCAGGAAAGCCGCGTTGTCGTCAGGGCGCTCGGGGCGGTAACGGTGAGTCGATCGTGTTGGGTCAGGACACCGGGGGGAACGGCCGCCTTCCTGATCTCAGGACCCTCCCAGGACACAGCGAGCATCTCACCAACGTACGTCTCGAAATAGGTGACCAGGATGGGATGACGCCCCGCTTCCAGCACGATGGTACCGGACGCTTCAGTGGGACCGTGCGGGTAGTCATTCAACACCACGCACCGTTCCCCTATGTAGAGCCGGGACCCGTCGTCTGAGCGTGTGTAGAACGTGTAGCTGCCATCAACCGGGACCTCGATCGCCCCCCAGAACTCCAGACCGAAGTAGTCCCTGCGGATTCCCTCCGGGAACGAGAAGGTCTCAATAGTCCCGTTACGGACGGGTTCGGCCAGCGATAGGTCGAGCGTGGTATCAACGTTGGCCTCGTAGTACCGGTACTGAAGGCCGGGCTGTCCTGAGGGAGCGGCGATCGGGGCACGCCCCGGGGCGATCTCCTGGGCAGCGCCGAGAACGGATGAGACGACAAGAGCAGCGATGCTGGTACGGATCCTGTTGTTCATTTGTTCCAGTCCTTGGGAGCCTTGGTCCTGAGTTCCTTCTCATCCAGCACGCCGTCTCCATTCAGGTCTTTGGCGCGGAACCAGCGATTCTCCTGCGCTGGGTCGAACGGTCTGTTCTGTTTCCGAGCTCGTTCCCTGGCTTGGTCGAGGTGCTGTTTGAGTGTCCGACGGGTGTTAAGGGGATTGTGCTTCCCGGAAGCCCGTTTGGGCGATGGAGCTGGGGGCGGACGGGCGTTGAATTCGGAGACATTGATACGCTTCCCTGCGGCGTGTCCGTTGTTTCGGTTTCGGGGATTCCTGCCGCTTTGGTTGTCAGGCAGACCGCTATCCCAGGCGTCAAACATGTCCTGGAGCACCTGTGCCTGTTTGGGGTTCGTCCCGGCCAGGTCCTTCCATTCGCCCGGATCATCAACCAAATTGAACAAGCGGATGGTCTTCGGGCCAGCCTGGTCGTTCCAGGCCAGTTTCCAGTCGCCATGGCGGATGGCATAGTCGTTGTCTCGCCGCCAATAGAGCGTCTGGTGCGGCTTCTGGTCAGATGGTCTCCCGCCGGAAATAAATGGCAACAGGTCGACACCGTCGAACGCCTGGCCCTTCCAGGGCTTGGAGACACCACTTCGGGCCAGAACGGTTGCGACAATGTCGAGATTGATAACCGGGTGCGCGTAGGTCGCTCCGGCCGGAATCCTGCCGGGCCAGTGCATCACGAACGGGACGCGAATCCCTCCCTCATAGGTATCTCCCTTGAAGCCGTTGAATGGTCCCGGGCTGGACATGGTGGTCGTGCCGCGCGTCTTCTGCCGAGGTTGGGCAATGCCCTGTCCGCGCGGCGAGCCGTTGTCACTCATGAAGATCACGAGCGTGTTGTCCGCCACGCCCTTTCTGCGCAACGCATCCATGATCGCTCCGACACCATCATCCATCGCCAGCACCATGCCTGCGAACAGCTTGCGCTCGTCGTGCGTGTCCAGTTGCTGCACGCGCTGCACGTAGGAGTCCGGGACACTCCACGGATGGTGCACGGCATTGTAGGCGAGGTAGAGGCAGAAAGGCTCGTCCGTAGCTCGTTCAATGAACCCCACGGCTTCCTTCGTGAACATCTCGGTCAGGTAACCCTTGGACTCTTGAATCGGCGGCTCGATCTGCGTATTCCGCATGATCGGGCGCTCCCCTTTCTTCCGGAACTCCGGATCGGTTGCTGACCTGTAGTAGTCGTGCGAGCCACCGAGAAAACCGTAGAAGAAATCGACCCCACGCGAGTTGGGCAGCAACTCCTCCCGTGCCATGCCCACGTGCCATTTGCCGACGGCGCCACAGCTGTAGCCCTCCCGCTTCAGCATCTCAAAAAGGAGCGGCTGGCTGGTCGGCACTCCCCCTTTGTCGTAGTTACCGTAGACCCCCATCCGCTGCTGGTAGATGCCGGTGAGCAGTCCGGCGCGTGAGGGTCCACAGACAGACGCACAGACATAGGCCTGAGAGAACTGCGTGCCACCTGTTGCGAGCTTGTCAATGTTGGGGGTAAGAACATCGGTGTAACCGTGGTAGCCGACATCGCCCCACCCCTGGTCATCGGAATAGATCAGGACGACATTGGGCTGGCTGGCGTGCAGCGGATGCAGCTGGCTCTCGATGCCACAGATCAAGCAGGCGAGAGCGATTGCCGGGGCAGCTACGGTTCGTCTCATGGTCTTCCCTACCAGTCTTGCGTTACGGACAACATGTGTTGCCGAGAGCATAGAGAGGCACGACACGGATATCCCCATACTCGGAGAAAGGCTCAAGGCTCGTTCGGATGCCGTGTGATGATGAGTCGTGCGAATCGAGGAACATATGGAGGCTTCGCATGCCTCCGCGCCTACCGGCCTTCACCTCAACAGGAACGATGTCTCTGCCCTGCTGAATGACGTAATCAACTTCGGCATTGCTGTTGCGGCTCTCGCGGTGCCAGTAGAATAACTCGGGTCGTGTCCGGGGCCGCGAACAGGCGATCAGTTCCGTCCCGACAAGCACCTCCGCGGCAGGTCCAGAGTTGACCACGGTTGAGTCATCCTTGACTAGTTCATCGGACAACGTCAGTCCAGATATGCGCTGGTAGAGCCCCACATCGCACGGGATCATCTTGAATCTTCGGCTGTGGGCCTGGGAGCCGAGAGGAACTCCTTGGGCACTTGTGTGCGGGATTCGGTGTACAAGCCCGGCGAGAATGAGCAGTTCCGCGGCATTGCGTACCTGCTCAGAGCGCAGACCATCCGCAACCCGCGAATGGATGAACTTCCCACCTGCTTGAGCCGCGATCGACGCGAGCACGGCGTTCAGCCGATTGGTGGGGACACGCTTGCGGTACTTCGCGAAGTCGCTCCGGAGTGTGGTGAGAAGATCATCGAGAAGCAACATACAGCCGGGAAGGTCGCGACTGTGGACGTAGTGCGAAACCACGGCCGGGAAGCCCCCGATCATCGTGTAGACACGTGTCAGATCAACAAGTTGGGCGTGGAGTGGATCATCGTGAGCATCGGGTTGGTCGCGACACACAAGCTCCAATGCGGCCCCGTTTCCGCATGCCTCGACGAACTCGTGGATGGACATCGGATACATGTGTCGGTACTCGATTCTGCCCACGCCAAACGAAGGGAGTTCCTGCAAGGCGAACTCCAGAAGAGAACCGGCAGCTGCCACATGGAGTTCTGGCAGCTTCTCATGGAAGAAGCGCAGGGCACGCAGCGCGTTTGGGCAAGCCTGGATCTCGTCAAAGAAGACCAGTGTCTTCCCGGGGATAATCGACGTCCCCGCGTAGGCAGAGAGTCGCTCACACAGAAAACTCGGGTCCAGGCGCCCACTGAAGAAGCCATTCAGGGCTGGATCTTCCTCGAAGTTGAACTCGAAGAACTGTTCGAAAGAACGCCCCAGGTGCCGGATGCTCCAGGTCTTGCCCACCTGTCTTGCACCCCGCACGATGAGAACCTTTCGGTCGCGTGCCGCTGCCCAGGCCGTCAGTTCATTCTCGATGAGTCGTTCCATGGCGCCGCCAAAACATACCTGTAACCGTTATATGACAATGTATACTGAACATTATTCCCGTCATATTACAAGGTACCACATGACCTGTATACCGTCATATACCAAGGTATACATGCCTATTCTCAGGGGTCACTCACGTCTGCCGACGCAATATGGCCTGATACTGTCCGAAGGCGTCTGCCCGGGAGCACCCCGGGTGCTGACGGGAGCACGGGGACGGAACTCGTCTCGCCCGGCAGGATGCCCGGTTACCGCCGGCGCTTGAGCTGTTCACGCCCAGCTTTGGTTTCCTCGGCGTTGAGTTCACCATCCTTATTCCGGTCAAACCGTTTCAGGACGCCGTCGTTGTAGCGCTCAAAGCCTTCCCCCCACTGATCCCATGCCTTGTCGGCCTCCTCATCGTCGACCTGCCAGTCCTGATTCGCATCGTAGAGTAGCACGCCGCTTAGGCCGAACAGGAACTCACGGGCAGCCTGGGCTTCCTTCTTCCCCAGAGCCCCATCGCCGTCTCCATCGAACAACTTGAGAAGCCTGACATGGTTTTCGCCGTGTTGGTCGAGCATCTTCAGGAATCCTGCTTCGAGTTCCTTCTCGTCAATCATCACGCTGCCATCGGTGTCGAGCGTATGAACGAGCGGCTGGACGTGGAGCGCTGTTCCTCCCTCGCTAAACCTGCGCCCACCACCACGCCCTCTGCCGCCACCCCCAGCCGCCCCCCTGACTCCTCGCTCAGGTCTGGCGAAGAGCGCATCATCCACCTCGACGCCATGGGTCACTGTCTCGATCTTGAGCTTCACGACCGTTTTTGCCTGATGCAGAACGGTCACTGTTGATGCCACGGGAGTGCCGTCCACCTCCATGTAGTCGGCGAACTCGACGGTGATCTTGGGCCCGGGTCGCTTGATCCGGGCCAGGAGATGTGTGGTTGCATCGAGGTACAGCGTCTCCCGGTCGCCATCTTCGAAGGTGCAGTTGAGCAAATCGTGAACCTTGCCCTCGATCTCCTCCTGCCCGCCATAGGTCATGGACGCGTAGTCCGACTTGAGGTCCACATATCCATGGAAATGGGCATCGCGCAGCTTCTGCTTGAGTTCCCAACCCTGAAGCTGCTGGGTTGGCTTGCCGGGTTCGTTCCTCCACACGACCGTGCCGTCGCACACTTCGATGAATGCGCCGTGGCCAGGGATGTCGATTCGCGTGTGGCTCAGATTGGGCGCTTTCTGTGTGAACGCCATTTTCCACGGCGGCAGGTTTGCGGCAACGAAGGTGAACATTCCCTCCGTCCTACGCGTCGTGTGCTTCAGGTGGGCCTCGAGACCGCCGATGGCTTCCAGGTAGTCGACGGCAATCTGGTCAGCCGTCTTCTCAGCGCCGTCCGCTCCCTGCGCACACCCCGTTTGGGACGTGACGATCCAGGGAATGGCCACCGCAATCAGCAAGCAAGTCATTCCTGTTCTGAACATCACTCTTTCCTCCTTCTGCAGATCAGGCCTATGTGTGAGACATCCCATCATCCAATCTCTTACAGTACCACGCAACGATCGGCGGGCATCCCGGCCCTCCATGTGAGGACCGCGGCACATGGTGCTCTCCCACGTTCCGGGGACAGTCCCACCGCCACTCTGCATGATTCGCATCCGCCGCGTGCGTTCTCATTCGTGGACGGCAACCGCGTCGATCAAGAGAGTCGACCCTCTCTCGCTGCCTTTGACCACAGCAAAGGCGAGTCCACCGAGTTGGTTTGGGTTGGGACGCCCGTCGCCGTCTGCAATCCCGTCGTGCGGGTCACGCTGCGGCGCGCGGGGGGAGAAAACGATGCGCTTCCAGCCTCTGAAATCGACAGTCACGGGTTCATCCAGCCAACGCTCGCCGTCCGCATCGATCATCATCACCTTCACCGTATGTCGGGAACCGTCACCGTAGAGCCAGTAGGAAATGGCTCGGGCCTCCGAGATGTCGTCGGCTCTTCTGAACAGAATTTCGGCAAACCCCCACCCCCCTTTGCTCTTGGGTTCGAGTCGCAACCGGAGCGCAGCATCGCCCTGCTTCACGTTGTTGCCGTCGAGGTCAACGGCAAATGTCGCCCCACCTTCCAGAACGCGGCCCAGAACGCGGCCAAAGGCTGCCTTGGTTCCATACTCGAAGCTCTCAACAGAGCGCCCGGGGCCGCGAGCTGCGGCTGCGACATCGATCTCAAGCAGTCCCTTTACCTTAACGATAGCTGCGTCGGCCATGCGATGCGGCACCCCGTGCGTCCGGACGTCAGCACCCGCAGCCAGCGTGATGAAGGTCGGACGGGTGAAAAGTGGGAAGCGGGTCTTGAAGATCCCGTTGGCATCTGTCGTTCCCTGGAACTCGCGCCCCAGATGATTCCCGTGGTCCTCGTAGGTTCCGACGAACGCGACATTCGACAAGGGAGTCCCGTCGCCTTTTTTCGTCCGTACCCGTACGAGGAGAGTGTCCCCGTAGTCGTAGGTCGTCCTGTCGGTCGTCAGCGTCAGCGTTGGCAGCATCCGCGCCGAATCGCCTGCGAGCACGTCAACAGTCCGGTGAATCCGTGGGACGTCTGCCAGATCCGTTGTAGCCTCGACCTCGACGGTGTGTCGCCCCTTGTCCAAACCAGAGAAGCTCCCTCGCCGCCACGACGGGCTGCGCCTCTCCATCTCGCGCCATGGCCCTCCATCCACGCGGCAACGCAGGCCGGTCACGTGTTTAGTCACATAGGCATCGACCGGGACCTCTCGGGAGTAGACGACCATCTGTCGTGGCTCGGTGAGGATGAGTTGGTTGTAGGCCTTGAATCCATGGTAAACGGGCCGCGGCGTCCCCCGTGCGTCCGATTCCCACGTGTCGATCCCCAGCACGCCGTACCACTCTTCCGCATGGTCGTCGTGGGTCATCTTGTCGCCGTGTTTCCACCAGCCATCCCGCCACATGAAGAGGCATCCGCCCTGGCCGCCGGCATCGATCATGGCCTGGTACATGTGAAGGTCACCATCCCGCTGTTCCGCGAGCGTATTGCCGCCGTAGCCCATGTTGCCTTGGCCGCTCTTCGAGACAGATAGGCCGAATTCGCCGAGGACAAACGGCTTGCCGGCCGCGTGCATCTTCCTCAACCATTCCACATGACCGCGGTACTTGAGCGCCTTGCTGACCGTGTGTGGGGCGTACATGTAGTCGTTGAAGAAGATCACATCCCACTCGGACTGGTCCAGGAAGTCGTTCCGTGAGCAATGGGAGTAAGTGACGAGGCAGCTTGGGTCTTCCTTTCGAGCGGCGGCCTTCAGCTCCTGGCAAGCTCGATTGTAAGCATCCATGCCCGCGCTGATTAGTGCGTCGGCATGGGGCTCGTTGGTGATGGTGTGGAAGAGGATGTGATCGAATTGCGTCGCCGTCCGGATGACATCAGTGAGTTTGTCGCGGGATTCCTGCGCATAGGCATCGTCGCGCAGATAACGGTCAAATGTGAACCACGACCCCTGGATCACCATCATGCCATGCTTGCGGAGAAGCTTGAGCTCCTCGACGCTATAGGGGTTCCAGGACCGCACGGTGTTGAACCCCGCCGCCTTGAGCAACGCCAAGTCACATTCCATGGTCTGGGGATCGAAGGTCCGCTCCCAGGGGATGCTTCCCCGGCCGCCTCCCAGCTCGTAGCCAATCCCCTTGACAAAGAACCGCTCGCCGTTGACGACGAACCAGCCGTCTTCCACTCCGACCTCAATAGGCTCGGGCCCGACCTGGGCGGGGACGGTCCAGCCGAAGAGAAGAATGGCAGCGAAGATGAGTTGGGGCTTCATGGTTTGCACGTCTCGTCGTTTGGCTACTTCGCGAATGCCGGCACAATGATCTCGTTGAAGTACTCAATCGGCTTGTTGGTTCCGTAGTAACTGGTGAATACAGCCACAAGGTCGAGCTCCGGAAGCATGAAGACGAACTGCCCTCCGGCACCGCGGACGGAGCGAACGCGGAGCTCTTTGCCCTTGACCGTAATCCTGTGGCTCCACCAGAAATAGCCGTATTGGTGCGGTTTGTCGTGGTTAGCGTGGACGGCCGTGGCCTTCTCCACCCAATCACGATTGAGGATCTGCTTCCCATCCCACACTCCGCCTCGCGTCGTCATCAGCCCGAGCTTGAGCATATCACGCGAGGTGAGGGCCATGCCGGCGGCAGCCTTGTCAAGACCACATACGGACTTCCCGAATCTGACGTTGGTGATCCCCATCGGGCCGAAGATGTGTTTCTCCATGAACTGGCCCAGGGTCAGGCCGGTCGTGTTGTAGAGAATGTGCACGAGGAGATCAGAGTTGGCGCCATCGTACTTGTAGGGCTTCTCGGTGGGAATCGGTTGAGTCTTCGACAGGTACAGCTCAGCGTGATTTTCCCGAGTGATCTTCACGCCTTTCGGACGCTTTTCCACCTGGATTCCGGAGCGCATGGTGAGAAGGTCCTTGAGCGTCAGCGCCTCCACGCCAGCCGCTACCTTGGACCGATCGACTTCAGGGAGGTAATCGAGGATGGGGGCACTGTCACTCGTGATCCTGCCGAGCTCAATAGCCTTCCCAATTGCGTAAGCCAGGACGCTCTTGGTGATCGACATCTGGTAGTGCGGGCGATCGACTCGCGCATCAGCGAAATACTCCTCGAGGATGAGCCTCCCTCCCTTCGCGATGAGGACGCTGTCGATGCAGCCCTCAATCTCTGGGCCGAACCGGTTCTTTCCCTTACGCTTGACGCCCTTGCCGACCCGGAAGTCCTGGTTCTTCTTTTCGGTGGCGTTTAGGAGCTTGAGAATTGCCGTCAGGTCGCCGTGTTCTCTCGCATCGGCGACATCCAGACCATCATCGCTGCGCTTCTCCGGAATTCGGTAAGCAATGGTGCCCTTGTCCAGGAACTTGGTGCGATTGACGAAAGGGAGCTTTGACTTGACGTTCAGCGAGGTGACTTCGTCAGCCGTGCCGTCACTCTCCTTCGGGGGTTTGGCAGCCGCGTACGCTGCCCCGTGGTAAGGCTGCGGCTTGCCGAAGCCGGGGTCCCGGTAACCAAGGGCTTTGTTCCAACCCCATTTCTGCGGCGTCAGCCCCTTCTCCCACTCCTGATGCTGTTTGACCAACGCCTGAAGCTGCTCGGGCTTCTCAGCGGCGAGATCGTTCTGCTCGCCGATGTCCGTGGACAGGTCAAACAGCATGTACGTCCGGCCATTGTCTATGCTGACTGCTTTCATGTCTCCCTGCCGGATGGCCTTCCTGGCTCCCCAGACCCAGTAGAGCGTCTCATGCGGCCGGTCGGGTCTCTGCCCTGTGATGTAGGGCAGTAGGTCAACGCCGTCGAGCTCCCATGCAGGATCCACTGAGCCCCCCGCGGCAGCGATCGCCGCGGGCACGATGTCGAGAGAAATCACCGGATACCGGTAAATCTGTCCGGGCTTGATCCGCCCGTCCCAGCGCATACAGAAGGGGATCCTGAGTCCACCTTCCCAATAGGTGCCCTTTTTGCCCCGCAAGGGCTTGTTCGGGGACGCTTCGTGCCCGCCGTTGTCGCTCAGGAACACGATCAGCGTGTTCTCCATGAGGCCGTGCTTCTTCAATGCACCCAACACCCGCCCAACGTTCTGGTCCATCGACTCGACCATCGCCATCACCTTCCGGCGTTTGGCATCTTCGACGTGTGCGTACTTGTCGACAAGCGCTTTGGGGGCTTGGAATGGCCCGTGAATTGCGTTGAAGGGGATGTAGCAGAGAAACGGTTGGTCCTTGTTTGTCTCAATGAAAGTTGCCGCCATCTGTCCGAGCTTGTCGGTGAGATAGTTCTCAGCATCCTTGATGATCACGCCGGCCTGGCACACATCGCCGTGCTTCACCCCGCGTTTGCTGTATGGAGAGCTCACAATCTTCCGGTTGTGAAAGATGGGGTTGTGGGGCCGATTCATGTCGCCGAGGAAGTTCGAAGCGCCGTTATTGAAGCCGTAGAACTCATCCCAGCGGCTGAAGGCCATCATCTCCTCGGCATCCCCGTCATGGGTTTTGCCGAATAGGCCGCTGGTGTAACCCAGCGTCTTCAGGCGTTCGGAGAGAATTGGCAGATCCGTGGGAACACCGGGAACAACATCCTTGCCGGTCCGAAATGGACCGATGTTGTCCCAAAACCCGAAACGCTGCTGGTAACGACCGGTGAGGAGGCCGGCCCGGGAAGGGGCGCAGACAGGACAGGTTACATACCCGTCGGTGAAGGTAACCCCCTCGCGCGCAATCGAGTCAATGTTCGGCGTCGGGACGTCCCCCCCCTGGTAGCTGACATCACCATAGCCGAGGTCATCAGCCATAATGACCACAACGTTGGGCTTGGCCAGCGCAGGTGCTGCGTAGGCTGTTACGATGGCCACGGTCACTGCAAGAAATGTCATCTTCATCGCGTTGCTTCCTATTCTGATCGTTCAATCTTGGAGGCAGGATGGTTCACCCACCGCATCATGCGACCGCGATACGCTTGCGGCGCATCCCTTCCTTCTCCATCTCCGCGGCGATAAATGCGCGCAAGAGACGGTTCCTCATATCCGCGAACTCCGCAAGGTCATACAGGTTCCGCAGCTGATCGGGATCGGCGGTCATGTCGTAGAGCTCGCCGTACTCCTCGTTGCTGTAAACGACGAGCTTGTAGCGGTCGTGATAGAACACTTTCTGCATGAAATCGGAGTCGGTTGGGCGTGATTCAACCAACGCCCAATCCCGAGCTGCATTCGCGGGATCCGTCCACGTATCCGTTTGTACAACGCCCTGCTGCAAGGGGCCGGGCTCGACCCCCGCGAGGTCGAGAAATGTGGTCCCCAGGTCCACCAGACTCTGGATCGCCTCGCTGTGCGTTCCCTCCACCTGGCATTCGGGATGGCGGACGATGAACGGGACGCGCAGCACATCGTCATAGGCAGGCAGCCCTTTCCACCAGAGCCCATGGTTGCCCAGATAGTCGCCGTGGTCGGAGGTGAACACCACAATTGTGTTCTCCGCCAGCCCTCTCTCCTCAAGGGCATCGAGGATGCGCCCGATATGGAGGTCCATCAGGCTGACCATGCCATAGTACTTCGTGATGATATCCCGAGTTCGCTCGGGCGTCATATCAATGGACTGGCTGTTGGTGGTGGGGTGCCAGTTCTGGCGCCCGAATACCTCCGGCCCATCGAATGCATTGGTGTCGATCTTGCGCTGATAGATGGGCGGCTTGTCGTCCATTTCCCCTTCTCTGAGACCATAGACAGGCAGATCGTCCGGGTCATACATGCTGGCCCAGGGCTCAGGGACAAAGCAGGGATTGTGCGGGTCCTGGAAACTTGCCCACAGAAAGAACGGCTTGTCCTGCTCATTCGCCTTGTCCATCGCCTCAATGGTGATGTCAGCCGTCCATGTCGAGTTATGGACCTCTTCGGGGAGCGTCCATGGCCCGAAGCCGGCGTACTCCCAGTTGCCGAAATGCTTGTCTACATCGACGCCCTGGTCCCGCAACCAGACACCATAGTGCATACCGCAGGCATGCTTCTCCACACTGTGGCCAATGACCAGTTGTGCGTAGTCAAACCCATAGAACGGACCGTCCCAGTTCCTGAAATAGTCCAGATTATGAATGTGCGGAGCCGCCTCGAAGCTGTCGGGGGAGAGGCAGGACTGGAAGTGGGCCTTCCCAAGCAGAGCCGTGAAGTAGCCAGTGCGGCTGAGTTCGGCAGGGACGGTCGGGTAGTCGTCCGGCAGACTGGTGCCAATGCAGTAACAGCCGTGCCGTGAGGCATAGTGCCCAGTCAGAATCGAGCACCGGGCGGGGGTGCAGGTCGGGTTGGTGGTATAGGCACGATCGTAGACAACCCCACCCGCAGCCAAACGGTCGAGATTCGGCGTGTGAATCGCGGGGTTGTACACCCCCAACGTGTCCCAGCGCTGCTGGTCGCTCGTGATCAGCAAGATATTCGGTCGTGCCATCGCCTGACTCCTGTCCGGCCCTACCACCGGTCGGTTACTTCTCAGCGATTCCCAAGCGTTCCACCGCGGCTTTGATCTCCGGCGCGTTCATGAACAGTTTCCAGCACAACCCGGTGCGGTGGTTCTCGATCATGGGGGCAATGGGGCCGACATCGATCCCGATCCAGAACCCCTTCGAGACCCAGTTCCGGCTATCGTTGAACGCATCGTAGAAACCGAATTCGCCCCACAGGTGGCCGCCCCGTTTCTCATACAGATCCTCAAGCATGGCCAGCGACTGCTCCGGCACATAGGGCATGCTCGAGAGCGCGGCGGTTGGGGCGATCGTCCCGTTATCGTGACGGACGGGAGTCCACGGACCGTAGCCGTCAGGTCCCGAACTGGACGTCAACCCCCAGCGCAACGGGCCGTAACCGGCATGCGCCTTGGGGTTCTCCTTGGCGTACTCCCAGTGGATCAAGGCCACATTGCGGTGGTAGGTGAAATAGTCGGTGACATGCTTGTCCTGGAGACCGTGGGGATCCAGGCCAAGGTAGGAGTAGTGGGTCCAGAACAACGGGGACCCATGCGGACGCCCCACCTCGAGGTGCATCCCGTAGAACGCCTTGTTCATGACCCGGTGCGTACCGACCCAGCCCTGGCTGTAGACCTCATCGGGAGCGGGATGAGTTGGCGAGGCGACAGCAAGCAGGTAAGCGATGTGCCCCTCGTTGCTTCCGGTGATGCGCATAGGGCGTTTGAGCCCCTCGACAGGCCAGTGCCAGTACAGCCGATTCTTCTCATCCGTGAATCGATCCCAACGCACCCCCCGCCACAGCTCATCGGCCCGGGACCGGATCTGGCGATCCAGCTTGTTTGCGCCCGAGAAATACTCACGCACAACCAGAACACCTTCCATGAAAAACGCGGTCTCAACGATGTCGGCGCCTCCGATCTTTGCGAAGGGAATGGTCTTACCCGTGGTGCCGTCCATCCAGTGGGGCAATGCGCCATCGTAGGTCTCAGCCTGTTCCTGCACGAACGTGAGCATGCGAAGCAGAAGTTCACGGGTTTCCACGGCGGGAAGAACCCCGCGTTCAAGGCCGACGACGAGATTCATCAACCCCATGCCGGAAGCTCCGATCGCGCATATGCGGCGCACATGCCGCGGGGGGGTCTGCCGGCCCCACTCCCGGGCGAGGCCGGACACGGGGTGTGCAAAGTCGAAGAAATAGCGGATACCTGCTTCCTGAACACCAGTGAGGAATGCCTCGCGGTCTTCGGCCACACTTCGCCCCTCCACCGTGGCAGAGAAGGCACCGAACTCCGAACCGTCGCCAGTACCGGTGGACGGCTTGACCGTGCGGACGCGGTAGTAGCGGGAAATGCCATCTTGCCCGACGAAATCCGTGTAAAGGGGGACGCCGTGTTGGTCGGCAATACGCTCGAACGGACCTTCCGCCCGGTCGCCGCGCCAGATCTCATACAGATCCGGCTCCTGGCCATGCCAGCGCAGATCAATGCGCATGCGGTGCCCTGTCGCCTGAACCGCGCCCCCCCCTCCTTGACAGCCGGTCAGCAGTGCCATGGAAGCGCAGGCAACCAGCATCGTCAGTGCACGCCCCGGATCACATCGCCACGACAATCTCATCCTGCCCTCCATCAAGCTTTTCCATCACGTCATCCAGGCCGACGGTCAGCCCACCGACTCGGTAAGGGTGGACGGCGCGCTCAGCCGCCAGCTTGTGACCGTTCACGCAGATGCTCTCCGGTCCGAAGCTGCGGTCCGCCACCGCGTAGCGGAATCGCACTCGCTGACCGGCCAGAGACCAATCCACCGACAACCCGTCCAGGCTCTTCGGCAAGACCGGGTCAAACAGTATGCGATCTCCGCAGCGGCGAATCCCAAGCAGGTGCCGGAGAACAAGGGACACGCACAGGCCGGGGCCGCTGGAGTAGATCCGCCATCCCCCTTTCGCTGGAATGCTGCCATCCTTGACCCGACCATATTCACGGTCGGCCTGACTGCGATCAGTGAACGCGGCATCCGAGCTGCTGAAATAGGCGTTGCTCTGGCGTAGAACGGCGTTCGGGACGCTCTCACCGATCTCCACAGGTACCATCGCCATGAGCGCAGTCAGGAGATCATCCGCGCGCCCCATGCAGGCCATCGCCTGTGCGTAACGGATGTGGGCATGCACGTACATGATGCCAATTTCACGGCCGAAGAAAGTCGCGGATTCTCCGCGCTGGAAGATGTGCTGACGCCCCCCGTCGTAGCGAGGCGGCCGGTCCATCAGCCGAGCCCCGTCCGGACAGACAAGGTGTTCGGAGATGAGATCCGCGTGAACCTGTGCCTGCTCAGGGGTGAAGATCCCACTGATGATCCCGCGGATCATGGGCAGCAACCTGTGATGGATGCCGGTGCGCGTGTCCGAAGGGTGCAAGAGCGGGGTCGTCGTGGCATCGTCCGCCAGAATCCCGAACCCACACACCACGCCGTCATGGACCAGGCGCGCATTGAAGTCTCGCCGGACGCGTGCGCCAAGAGCGCTGAGCTCAGCAGCGGACGCGTCTCGACCAGCGGAACGGCAGACAGCAGCAAGGGCGGTCAGCGTCTCGTAACAGAGCCCTACGGTCCAGCTGCTTACCATCTGCCGGGCGAGCGCGGGATCAGCGGGCTGCAGACTGTCGTTCCAGTCACCGTGCCCGTAGGCAACCAGAGAGGTGTCGGGAACGAATGCGGTCCGGATGTTGCTCAGGGCTCGTGAAACATGCTCAAAAACCGTTTCCGAAAGCGTGTCCGCGCCGTCGTGATAGGGGAGTCGGTCATCAAGCAGAGCTAGATCACCGGTTGCTTCTACATAGTCGCACAGCGCTCTGAGGGGCCAGAACACCACATCCCCATGGGAGTCTCCCGCACGGATGTCGCCGTTGTTGTCATACATGAACCACTGGGGCCACCCACCATCGGTGTGCTGGTTGGCGAAAACAACGGTGAGAATCTCCCGCACGTCAGCTGAACGCCCGAAAGCCAGCAGCATTTCCGTGGGGCCCTGGCACACGTCCCGCGTGCCCCACGCCGCCCCGAGATACTGCTCCAGACCATGCGCAGCCGACATGTGGATCACGGCGTTCTGCACGAACCACGGGAGGATCGTGCCCACCCGGGCGATCCGCGGATCGCCATCCACCAGATCGAAGTTGCTCATCAGCGAAGCGTGAGCGTCCTGGCCGCGGGCCAACTCGCGCTCGGCGGACGCACTGCGCGCGGCCAGCTCGGATGTTGTCGGAACGGGGGCCGTCGGGGTCAGTGCCCCCGTGAAGCCCAGACCAAAGGAATCTACCTCGACGGTTTCCATGACGAGACAGGGAGCACCGTGCGACACATTGTCCGGACAAAGCAGTTCATCTCCGCCCAGTTGCGACAGGGCGCTCAGATCTCCCGGGACAATCCGCACAAAGGCGCCCGGGTTCCGGTCCCCAAACCGACTCCCCTCAAGTGGACGAAGCGTGATGTCACGCGTCCCGACCTCAACGACGTCAGTCAGCGACGGCTCGGCGTCGGGAGGCCCCATGACAACCCCAATCGCGATCCGGAACCGACGCGACCGGAGACTGCGGATGGCAACGTGCATGGCATGGCTGTCGATGGCCGCCCACGTCCGGACCTCGATAGTGTCGGCATCGTTGCAGTACACCCAGCGGCAGCCGTTGAGGCTGTTCTCAAACGCTGAGGGGACACCCAGAAGCTCGAACGCGTTGTCACGCTCAACAAATACCCGAATTCCTCCTGCAAGCAGCACCCCGAGGGGGTCACGCCGAATGCTCAGTCCGACGTTGAACGACAGGTTTCCCACTGCCAGGTGCGAAGCAAAGACGCCTCGCATGTACGCCGTTGTGGAGAGGATTCCCGGGGCATTGACCAGACCGGTACCACTACGCAGCAAGGCGCCCGTGGGACGCTCCTGGAGCAATTCCTTGGCCTTCAGAACGACGTGTCGATTGCCCGTGGTGAAGAAGGAGAGTAGTCTCCCCTCCCCGTCTGTTTCCACGTGACGTCGCGGCTCGTTCCAGTACGTGGAGAGCTGTTCGGCAGAGAGGTCGTCCGAGTCGAACAAGGGGGCCTCGGAGAAGAGATTGCCGACCGCCGTGCTTCCGGGCTCGGTGGGGACACACGGTCGCTGGGGATATCGCCCCTCCAGAGCAACTCGCTCCAAGTCGTGTTCGGAGGTGGGCTCGGGATGATCCGCCTGGAAGACGGCAAAGAAATCCAGACACGCGTCCCGTCCCGCGCCGATCAACACGCGTTCGGACTGCAACGCGCAGGCGCTGAATTCATACTGGCGACGCACACTCGGAAGGACGGGAAGCTCCAGCGCAGCAGGCCGCCGTGTAACGCGGTGTTCGCACCCGTAGAAGTCGAACCCATCTGTCACGAAGCTGCGACAGCCCGGTCTACAGCCCAGCATGAGCCAGGGATGACCGCCAGGCTGTGGCATATTCTGACGCGCACAGAGCACATAGCCGTGGTCCGGGTGCTCCAACACAGTGTGATCAACGTATTGGCTGATGTAGGCTTCGTTGCCGACGTTCGACATGCCAACGTCCTGCATGTAGACGAGGTCGCATGCGATCTCCGCATCGCTGTCGTTCCGGAGCTGGATCATCCACGTCCACCCGGCCATTGCGGTCAGCTGCAGGGTTACCAGGTAGGTCAGTTGGTCAAAGGCCCCAGAAATGGTCATCCGGTCGCTGGAGAAACGGACAGCGGCACCGGGGTTCCCAAGCAAGGCCGTCCAACGGACGACGTGGTCTCCGGCCAGGATTCGCAGGTAGAGGTTCGTGGGCCCGCCCTCAAGAACCGTCCCTTTGTAGAGTGTAACGGGGACGTCGGGGCTGGCGATTGAGTGGATGGCGCCCGTAGCGAGGGCTCGGACGACCAGCCCACTATCGGCGGAGAGTTCGTGGAGCGGCTCAGACTCAACCGCAGTGGGCGGGTGGTAGAGCCCACAAAGGTCGCGGTTGGTTTTCCGGTCAATCATGATCACCGTTTCCTCTTCCGCAGTTCTACACGCTCCGGCCGTGACAAGTGCACATAGGGGTGCTTGAAAACGCTGTCCGGGACGCCGAACAGACGCCGCTGTTCGGCCAGGCGGTTGAGCATATCGCTCTGTACCTGAGCATGCTCCTTCACCCCGTATACGCTGGCCAGTTCATGGGGGTCCTTCTGCAGGTCAAACAGTTCGTGAACGTCGTCGGTGTAGAAGTGGATGAGCTTGTACCGCTGGGTCCTTACTCCATCATGACGAGGGACATTGTGGGCTCCGTGGTGGTAGTAGTGGTAGTAGAGACAGTCTCGCCAGCCTGTTACACGTTCACCGGTCAACAACGGGAGAAGCGATCGGCCCTGCATACTCGCAGGAGCGTTGATGCCGGCCATGTCCAGGAAGGTTGGGGCAAAGTCGATGTTCTGAGTCAACGCGGCAATCCGCGTTTTCGGCTTGATCCGCCCCGGCCACCTGATCACGAATGGCATCCGCATCGCTTCCTCGTACATCCAGCGTTTTTCCACCCAACCGTGCTCACCGATGAAGTAGCTCTGGTCCGAGCAGTAGACGACGGCCGTGTCCGCGGCGAGCCCAGCCTTCTCCAGCCCATCAACCAGCCGCCCGACATTCTCGTCGACCGCCGCCACGCACCCGAGGTAGTCCTGCAGGCGCCGGCGATACAGGTAGAGCGCATAGGCCTTGTGGTCCGCAAACTCTCCCGCCGCCAGCCGGCGATGGAAGTCCGCATTGCGTTGATCCTCATATGCCTTCCAGGCCCGTTCTTCCGCACCCAAGTCCGCCCAAGCCGCCCGGTCCGCCACAGAGGCCGGGTTGGGGAATGACTTCGCGGTCGCCGGGCGACCATTCCATACCTTCATCCAGGCTTTGGCAGCATAGGGAGCACGACCACGGTAGTCATCGGAGAACGTTTCCGGAACGGTGAGCTGGGCGATAGGGGGCCGCTTGAAATGACGGGCGGGGGGCCGGCGGGGTACGTGCGGCGCTTTGAACTGTGCCATGAGGAGGAACGGCCGATTCGGGTCCCGGGCTTCGGTCAGCCACCGCAGGGCCTTGTCAGCGATGAGATCCGTGCAGTACCCCTTCTCCTCCACCTCGCCGGCGCGGGTAGCGAAGTGCGGGTCGTGGTAACTGCCCTGTCCACCATGGCCGATCAATACGTCCCAGTGGTCGACTTCCCGGTCGGGCGTGTGTGGTTTCTGGTGCCACTTGCCAATGAGCGCTGTCTGATACCCGGCATCCGCGAGCAGGCGTGAGTATGTCGTCTGCGATCCATCCCATCTGGCCCCATTGTGCGTGACCCCATTGAGATGACTGTGCAGACCGGTCAGAATGCTGGCTCGACTGGGCGAGCAAATCGAGTTGGCGCAGAAATTCTCGCGCAGAATGGCGCCCTCGTCTGCCAGCCGGTCAATCCTCGGTGTTGAGATCAGCTTGCTCCCGTACGCCCCAATGGCATTACAGGCGTGATCATCGCTCATAATGAAGAGAATGTTGGGCCGCTTTGCGGGAGCCGAAGAGGACTCGATTCCCCAGACAAAAGCCACGGATGCCACCATGCTTGCTCGCAAGATCTGACGACCTCTCATCACCTGTCTCCTTCGCGTATCTGAAATCGCTCTGTTGACGCTTCGCTATCCCATCATGAGTCAAGTTGGCGGACGGATCGGCGCTCACAAAGCGACAGTGGAAGCGTCACCGTCTGCTTTGCCTCCGGGTCCCGAATGACCTCATCGAGGAGTTCAGCGGCCCGTTTGCCCATAGCCACAAGAGGCTGCTGAATGGTCGTGAGCGGTGGAGATGCTAACGGCGCGATCAGACTGTTGTCAAAGCCCACGACAGAGACGTCCCCCGGCACGTTGAGCCCCAATGAACGGAGCTCGTCAAGAACGGCAAATGCCATGAGATCGCTGGCCACAAACAAAGCCGTGGGCCGCTCCCCAGCCGGGTTGGCAAACAGTTCCCGGACGGCCTGCCGGGCCGTTTTCGGGCGGAAACGGGCGTCTGTGACCCAGTCCGTCCGACACGGGAGACCGGCCTCGTTGAGCGCAGCAACTGCGCCCTCGTAACGGTCGCGGCCGATATGCAGCCGCAGGTCACCGGTAATCAGCCCAATCCGCCGATGACCGCAGGATATCAGGTAATCGGCAGCCAGACGTCCTCCCTGCCGGTTGTCCATCAGGACAGATGCCTCATCGCCGCAGGGAGACGGTTCATTTACCAGGACGGCAGACAGCCCGGCCTCCTTCAATGCCGCGGTGAGGCCCGGATCGTAGCGCATGTCCAGTAGAATCAAGCCATCAACACTGGCTCCGACATCCTGAATCAACTCTGCGGGATCCGTTTCTCGGTCTGCCCACAACAGCAGTACATTGCGGTTCACCTGCCGACAGCATGCCGATATCCCCTCAAGGACACGATTCGCGAAGAGCTGCGTGTATTCAGCCCCCGAAGCACCAATCACCAGACCGATCACATTGGTGTCACGACGGGCCAGGGAACGAGCAGCGGCGCTGGGCTGGTAATCGTGCCGCTTGAGAACAGCCATCACATGCTTCCGCTTGGCTTCGGCAACCGGCCCCGACCCATTAACCACCCGGGAGACCATCGAGATCGACACTCCCGCTTCAGTGGCGATGTCATAGATATTGGGGCGATTTCGCTTCTTCCTGGGCATGATGATCTGGCTATCCTGCTGACGACGGTGTTGGGCGTCTCTGAAAGCGCTTGCGGATAAAGATACGGTAGCGCGTAAGTCTGCCGCTGCCAGTCCCCGGAGGAAGCACGGGCCCGGAAGCCCCGTCGCGCGAGATCAGAGCGATCCGGTTGCCACGTCCCAGAGTGTGCCGCGGTAGTTGCTGGCGCGCCACGGATCACTTCCGGGGAACGACGTCGTCTCCTCGATACGAAGATTCTCAGCGTGGCCGTCGACAAACAGGAAATTGTGCCGCGGGTAGCCATGCGTCCAGAACTCTGAATTCGTGCGGTTGGCCTGGTAGAGCCAGGCTGTCATGGTCGCATTGGTCGTGTTCCCGATCGCGTTACGGCGGTGGGGCCGCTCTGCCAGCATGATACGACTGTCGGGTTTCTTCACCCTACGCACGCTCAGCGACGCCTCACTTCCGGAGTCCGTAACACCGCGCTGAGTCGAACTCCCGCCGGTCGGGTCCAGCTCGGTCATGTTGTAGCTGCGCCGCGTCTGGTTCGCATACTGAGACGCAATCTTGTCCGAGGGGCAGCGATAGATGGCATGCCGATCCTTGCCCCTCACACGCGGATCCCAGGCGCTCAGACGCTGTTCCGCGGTCGAGAGGTTGCGCCCGTCGTAGGATCCCAGGTGGTCATCCCAGCTGACCTTGTTGGTGGTGGTGGCTTTGCTGGTGGGGAAACGCTCGGCGAAGTCGTCGACATAGAGGGCGATCGCCAAACCGATCTGCTTCACGTTGTTAAGACAGCTGCTCTGGCGCGCCTTCTCCCGGGCCTTGCTCAACGATGGCAACAGCATCGCCGCGAGGATCGCGATGATCGCAATCACAACCAGCAACTCGATCAAGGTGAAACTGCTGCGCTCGACTCGGGCCGTTCGATTCCCTTCCATGGTCACTCTCCTTGTTGTCGTCTTCTGTTCCTGAAATACCTGCAGACCGGGGTCGCAATCACCAACTGCAAGCGCTTGCACTTACTAGAATAGCAGTCAGGAGTGAATCCGTCAAGTAAAGGGCCCTCTTTTCTGCAAGCGCTTTACGCAACCGAGGGGAGGAATGCCCTCCTTGATGCCCGGGTGCGGGCCGGTATGTTGAGACTGCCCCTGCGCCACACGGCACGGGGTTTGGTATCACAGGGACCCGCACGGGAGCATCATGTTACGCCGTCTGATCATCCTCACCTTCGCAATGGCTTTGGAGAACGTCGTCATGGGGACTGAACTGTTTGTTGCACCTGACGGATCACCCGGCAATCCGGGAACGGAGACAAGCCCCCTGCCCGGCCTGGTCGAGGCGCGAGATCGCGTCCGAGCGTTGCGGGAGGATGGGCAGATCAAAGGCGACGTTCGCGTGATCATCAGGGGTGGTGAATATCGTCTGCATGAACCCGTTACGTTCACGGCAATCGATGGTGGCACCGCTGGATCCCGGGTGGCGTACGTGGCTGCAGGCGGCGAGAAGCCGATTTTCACCGGCGCTCAGCGACTCCCCGCATTCCGGGATGCCGGGAGGGGGCTCTGGTCCGTTGATGTGCCACAGGTCGCTGCCGGCACCCTGACGATCGAGCAGTTGTTCATCAACGGACGCCGCGCTGTTCGGGCGCGGTTCCCCGACTCGAAGCGTGGGTTCATGAAGATGAAGGCTGTCCGGGAAGAGGTCATCACGCAGGGGAAGGGGCGGGTGGCGACGGATGCACGCCAGTTTATTGCCCTTGAGGACGACGACTTTGCCGTGCTCGCAGAACTCTCCTCCAGCGAGGTGCGCAAGGTCCAACTCGTCGCTTTTCACAAGTGGGATAACACACGGCGCTTCCTGGAGGCGCTGGATCCCGGCAAGAACGAGCTCATCATGCGCGGGGTGGGCATGAAGCCATGGAACCCGCTCAAACCAGGCACGAGGCTCTATCTTGAGAACCTGAAACCCGGGCTGACCGAACCTGGAGAGTGGTTCGTTGGCGAGGATGGGACACTGCTCTATCGGCCGCTGCCGGGCGAAACGCTTCAGACGACAGTGGCTAGCGCGCCGGTCACGGAGCACCTGCTCCTCATTGCCGGGGAACGGGAAGCCAGGGCGACGGGGTTGTGCTTCGAAGGGCTAACGTTCGGCTTCACAGGCTATCGCACTCCTGCAAAGGGGTTCGGCCCGGTCCAGGCTGCACAGACGATCGACGCGGCCATCATGGCTGACCACGCCGAGGACATCACCGTCAAGAACTGCACCATGCGGGGAATCAGCCGATACGCAGTCTGGTTCCGCAACGGCTGCCGACGCTGCTCGGTGGACAGCTGTACGATTACAGACATCGGCGCAGGGGGTGTGCGAGTTGGGACGTCGTCGATTCCGCAGCGCAAGATCGATCGCACGGGGGAATGTCTGGTGACCAACAACCGGATTTCCCATCTAGGGCTCATCTTCCCCTGTGCGGTGGGCGTCTGGATTGGTCAGAGCGGGGACAATCGCGTCACGCACAACGAAATCTGTAACCTGTTCTACACCGCTGTTTCCGTGGGTTGGCGCTGGGGGTATGGCGCAAGCATTGCCAAGAACAACAAGATCCTCTACAACCACCTGCATCATCTGGCTGGTCATCTCAGCGACATGGGCGGTGTATACACCCTGGGGCCGAGTGAGGGAACGGAAGTCTCGAACAACGTCATCCACGATGTCGATTGCCATTCCTACGGCGGCTGGGGGCTCTACACGGATGAGGGCAGCACGGGCATCCTGATGGAGAACAACCTCGTCTACAGAACCAAGACGGGGGCATTCCACCAGCACTACGGCAAGAACAATACGCTCCGCAACAACATCTTTGCCTACTCGCGCCTCCAGCAGATTCAGGCCACTCGAATCGAAGACCACCTGTCGTTCACCCTTGAACGCAATATCGTGATCTTTAAGACAGGGGTGCTGTTGCGGGGCAAATGGCCGAAGATGAATGTCGCGCTGCGCAACAACTGCTACTGGAAGGACGATGGGAAGCCATTCCGCTTTGCGGAGCAGCCCTTTGGAAAATGGCAGAAGGGCGGTCGCGACAAAGGCTCAATCATCGCCGATCCGAAGTTCGCCGATGCACCGGGCCTGGATTTCACCCTCGCCAATGACTCCCCAGCCCTCAAGCTCGGGTTCGTGCCCTTCGATCCCTCCCGGGCCGGCCCGAAGTGAGACGGCTCAAACAGTCGCCGCACGGAGAGGATCCGCAGGACTTTTCGTGCTCGGGCCCCACATGGTCCCGGCGTTTTTCGTGCTCAGTTCGTACCCTTTTCCTACCTTTGTCAGGGGCGTTCCCGGGGGGCGACACCCCTCGCAGAGAATAGTGGTGGTGGAACAGTCCTCAAGGGGTATTGGCGGGACGTCCGCCGACAGACCATCATGTGGCCTGTGCTCCTGCTCCACGGGGGACGCTCACCGACCGACTGGATCTCGTCAACTCGGGGTCGGACGGCCCGATAAGATATACTTACGCAGGATCGGCCAGACTTTAGGTCCTATCCGCGGACCTGACGGTTGTCAGGGCGGAGTACACCATGGCCACCGGGATTACGTGTACATTGTCATGCCGAACAGAGGGGGCTACGCTAATGGTAGATGACCTGTCCATGTGCGGCCGCCACTTCTTTGTGTCATGGCGTGCAGGACGTGGACGTCGGGGCAGCGCGCCTTCTACGGGTAGGCTCTGACGCGTAGGTCACCCGACAGGGCACATACATGTCGATTGGCGAGGAGGTACTCATGAGATCCCGATGGCTGATGCTATCTGGGCTTGGCCTTACCGTTCTTTCATGTTCGTTACCGGCACCCTCGCCGGCCGTGGAGCCTGGGGATGGGGAGAAGATCCACCTGAAGCTCCTTTACGCAGGACACGAGGGTTCGGACCGAGAGAAGGACTTTGTCAGTTTCCTGAGGCAGCATTTCGACAAGGTTGATGCCGTGGAGTTGGCCGGGTTCACCGGGAAGCAGGCAGACGGCCATGATGTGGTGATCATCGACTACGACGGTGACGGATTCAAGTCTCCCCGGCCCAAGCTCTCGCGGGAGTATTCCCGCTCTACAGTGACAGTCGGAGTCCTGGGAGCGTTCGTCTGTGGCAGCCTCAACCTCAAGTCCGGATACCTGTGAAACTGCATGAGTGACGCGGCTCAGGGTGAGCCGCCTAAGCATGTTGTCTTCGAGAAACCGTTCAAGGTTGAGCCTGACTTCGAGAACTGGAAGACGCCGGGGAACTACCGGAGATTCCCGGGAGGGGACGAGCTTCCCGCCAAGCTCAAGGTATGGCGTATCCAGGGGACCGGTAAGAGCTACGGCGGGGTCGTTTCACGGTCATGGGGTTTCAGCGACTCTCCCGATGCTGAAGTGCTGACGCCCGGATTCAACAGTGGTAAGGAGAGCGGCGCGGTAGGGGTTGGCCGGCATGGGAACTTCCTGCAATGGGGGTTCTCGGCCCCGCCGTCCAAGATGACCGAAGCCGGTCAACGCTTCTTCCTGAACTGCGTGTGCTACATCCACAGGTACGACGGGCAGCCACCGCTTGTTCGACGCCTCAAGAGTGACCGGATAAACCCGATCCGTCTTGCCCTGCTGCTCAGGAAGATCAAGAAGAAGAGTTTCTTCGAATCCGCCTTTACGTCTGAGCAGATCGAGGAATACGCCCGGAACCCCAAGGGTCTGGCGACGTACTACGAGGACAGCTACGAGCTGATCTACTGGGATAAGGTCTACCGGATTGACGCAGAACTCAGATCCCTTAGCATCGAGTCGAACAGGACGCTTCGTTCCCTCGAACAGCTCATCACCATGCTGAATGAGGAGGAGACGGCTCCGAAGGCTCGGCTGCTCCTGGAACGTTACACTGTGGAGACGTTCGAATCGCCCGAGCAGTGGCAGGAGTGGTTGAGCGCGTGTCGTGAACGGATCTACTTCAGTGATGTCGGAGGGTACAAGTTCCGCGTTATGCCGGAGGGCTATCTGCGGTAGAGATCCGGGACCGCTTATGGGGATGTGATCAGTGCTTGCCGGGCTGTGGCCTTGTCTGCGTGTGTGTCCTCAAGCGGATTCTCTGCGTTGGCTAAGGCATGGGGTCAATGATGCTATGACCAAGAAAAGGAAGAACGCGGATGCCTGGGCTCAGGCCAAGAAGAAGTACCGGCTGTCCGCCGAGCAGATCCAGATGGCCAAGGAACTGGGGATGAATCCCAAGAAGTTCGGGGGCCTCGCGAATCACAAGCAAGAGCCGTGGAAAGCGCCGTTGCCTGATTTCATCGAAGACCTCTATCTCAAGAGATTCAGGCGGGACCGGCCATTGGACAGAGATGCCAAATCATGACGAGTCACGATAGATCACGCTGAGCCGTGGTCTATCGTGTAGTCGGACAAGCCCGGGCAGGTGTTTACTGTCCGCTTCCCAATCACCATGGAATACTCCTCCGGCCAGCGGCATCCCTCCCTCAAGTTGACTCTCTTCCCGGTTCCCTGTATCATTCATCAGCAGACCGAGGGAGTTCCTGAGTGCTCTGATGAAGAGGCTGCTGATGCTGGTGGGGGGGAAGCTGGGATGGTCCCCCGGAATCCAGGGAGAAGTCACCGGCTGTATAGGGCAATGTGTTGCAGCCAGAACCGGACAGGAGATTTGCCGTGGGCGTGTTCAACTTCGCTGGCGTCAAGGTCGCGGATGCTCCGCCAAGCGCGATCCCCAAGTGTCCGAAGTGCGAAAAGGACCTCGACGAGATCTGGGTCAAGTCCAAGGGGACTGGGTTCGTCAAGAAGGAACAGATACTGATGTGCCCATATTGCAGGATCTTCCTCGGATTCGGCTCATTCTCACTGTGATGAGAGCTGCAACAAGCGGCTGGTGGTGACCCGGCTTCCGCTTCGCTGCAGCCGCCCCCAGAGCTACACGTCAGGCCAAGAAACGATGCACCCCGGCGTATATCGCGTATTTGCTGACATCGCTCTGATCACGCATGTCACCTTCGTTCTGTTTGCAGTGCTTGGGTTGGTCCTTATTCTCTGCGGAGGAGTTCTCGGTTGGCGGTGGACCCGCAATCCACTGTTCCGCATCATGCACCTTGCTGGAATCGGGTTGGTTGTGCTTCAGGTGTGGTTGGGAATCAACTGCCCCCTAACCACATTAGAGATGCACCTGCGCGAGAAGGCCGGGGACTCGACATACGGTGGGACATTTGTCGCTCACTGGCTTCACAAGCTGTTGTTCTACCAAGCCCCGCCGTGGGTCTTTGTAGTCTGCTACACACTGTTTGGACTGGCGGTCGTTGTGAGCTGGATCAAGTTCCGTCCGCGTCCATCTGGTTCGGATGCCGAAGAAGCCCAATCCGGCTTCGCCCAACCATAGCGCCGCACTTGACTCGGCTCTGCGAATCCTGACATACCACGCCCCGCGCCTACCCGAGATCCATCGCTGCCGCCCGGCTCGAACGACGTAGTTTAGCCCGATTTTCATGGCTCGCCCTTCCTTCCCGTTGCCGGTTTCGTACCGGTCTCGTACCGGGATTGAAGGGGATTCTGAGCACGAAAAGGCGCAACTTGCTTACCACAAGCAGGTTAACCAAAAAACGGGGTCGCCGCACGAAGGCGCCTCCCACGTTGGCGACCGCATGTGTCTGGTTGTCTTTAGTGGGAGGAGGAGGCGGGTCAAGGCTTGGGCGGCCACCGAGTGTGGTCACAACCGACCTGCCCCGGATGGGCCGGTCGCCACGGGAGCTCATCGGGCAGCGTACCGGCACAGTCGAGGCCTTTCTCGGTGAGCAACCGGAACATCGTCCCCTGCAACTCATAGACGAGCCGCCACGAAAAGCACCACTGTGAATTGCCTCATTGTCCGCGCCCCTTTCGTGTCTCGATCTACTTCGAAGGCGGCGGGGAAGCGGAACAGCCCCCGCCGGTCGGTGGCCCGGCGGCGCATGCCCCGGGAAGACTGGCCGCGCAGGTCCCACCGGACGAGGCCACCCCTTCGATCGCGTCAGACCGATTCCAGGGCATCCTTGCCAGCAGAAGCCCCATTCCGCACCAGTCCGTGACCCCGGCGAAGATCAGACCGGCCCCAACGAACCCTGAGATGATCAGGAAAGCCCGACTCAGGAATGCCCCGGTCAGTACGCCCAGGAGAACCAGGCTTCCCGCGGCTATCCGCACCTGCCGCTCAACCGACATTCGCGCTTTCCCTTTGACTGTATCGCCTCCTGCCTCGAGGTACGCACCCAGACCACCCTCGATGACGGATAACCCCGCAACATGGAGTTTCGCCAGCGTTTCCCGGGCCATGGCTGCCCGTTTGCCGCTACGGCAAAGCAGGAGCCGTGGAGCAGGCGTAGCCATGACGTCCTCGGCTCGTGTTTCGATGCGGTCGACGGGGATGAGACGCGAGCCGGCAATGTGTTCGCCGCCGAACTCAAGCCCTGTGCGTACATCAACCACGCTGGCAGCGCCCCCCTCTGCCACAAGGCGTGACGCCTCGCCCGCAGTGATGGTCGCCGGGATGTCCACTCCCTCCCGGTTGAGGCGCAGAAGATCGTCCATGTTGGCAGGCCTGGGTGGAGGATTGGCGGTTAGACTCTCGGTGAATGCGTCACGGTCGTCTATCCGCAGCCACGCGTTGTCTGCCTTCTCCGTTCCCAGCGTGCTCTTGATCCGGTCCTCGTAGTCATGTCCCGGGAAGAGGATTGTCTCGTCCGGGCGGTCGTTCAGGAACGCGTGAACAGAGTCGAAGAGCTGGCCGGCGTCCCCCCCCAGGAAGTCCGTTCGGGCCACCCCGCCGATGAGCAGAGAGTCACCGGAGAAGAACGCCCCGTCGATCGCGAGGCAAAGATGGTCGGGAGTGTGACCGGGGGCATGGTGAACCGTGACGGAGGATTCCCCGAGGCCAATCACTTCAGCGTCACCGGGAGTGACGGTCACGCCGGCATGGTTTGCCTTCGGGTGGGCCATGCGGGTGGAATCGAACCGCGCTGCGAGTTCCGCAGCACCCGAGGGATGGTCGGCGTGCGTGTGAGTGTCCATCACGTAACGCAGCACCCAGCCCTCACTCTCGACTCGTTCAGCCATGTCATGGACGAGATCGAGATGGGGGTCCACTGCCAGGGCTTCCTTGCTGGCGAGGTCAGCAAGGAGATACCCCCGGCAGCCCTGTGGGTGCGCAAAGGGAACAATCTGAAACGCGCCAATGGTTTCGGCTTCGCGAGAAAACGTCTGTGTCATGGGTACGTCCTCTGTCCCTTTACACGCCATCGCCCAACCAGGCGGGGGCTGTTCTGTTCACGCCGTCTGAAATCCCCACAAAGTATCACTGGTTTCCCGGCTTCGCACCCAATCCGGGTCGCCAGAACGCTGAACGCAGCATGCCTGAGACCAAGGCCCATCCAAGCGCCAGGCCTTGTCCTGGTGCCTGAACGAGCACATGGGCTGCCCTCAGACCACGCTCATGGGCGGTTCTGGGGAGCTGCGTCCCCACGACGCTCGGAAACGGTGAACGCCCAGACCTGCCCCTTGCTGACCTTCCCGTCTTTGACAGCATCCACCCTCCAGAAGTAGGTGCGCCCGGAGAGCAGTTTCCCGGGAGCAAATATGTTGTTCTTCTGGTTTCGCCTGAATTCCCCGGACTCTCTTGACGCACCCGTCAGAGCGTCCCTGTCCCGGCCGAAGTAGACGTCATGAGAATCTGCTCTGTATGCCCCGAGCCACATGACATCCGCATCTGTCCTGGCATCGTGAGTCCCATCCGGGGGGATTGGCCTTGTTGCCGTGACGCCCCGTCGCCCGGGGATCCAGTAGTTGGTGTCACCGTGCTCGTAGGGGCCGATGTCCGGGGCTTTGCCCACATAGCCGTCAGTCACGCCGGGGATGGCAGTGCCGCCGTCCACCAGTTCCGAGCCGGGGGCAGGACGGAAGTCCAGGTTGTCCCAGTCACGAAGCTGCGTCCGAAGATCTTTGCCCAACAGCTGCCCATCCCAGTTACTGCTGTGAGTGCCGGATGGGCGAACAGGCTTATTCGGTTTGCCCCTTCCGCCGAGGACGGCCAGCGCCACCGCATTGTTGGCACTGACGCTGTTGGCATGGATGCCGCTCTTGGTCGGATCCTTGGAGGTGTCCGCGAAAACGATCGCCCCCTTGCACAGGTTGTTGTAGACGTGGCGCTCATCACCTTTGATCATGAAGGTCGTCCCGCCGAAGATGGGGCCAAAGGCCACATTGTGTCGAGCCACACCCGTCCGCATTAGCGGGGGTGGACGGAGAACACTCTTCGGACCGTCACTGAGGCGTATTGCAGACTTGAGCATTCGGTGGAACCAGTTTCTCGCAATAACAACGTCCCGATGGCCCTGGTACAGATGGACGTATGAACCGTCGCTCTGCAGGTGGCCGGCGTCAGAGATATCGTTAAGTTCGACCAGCATCCCGGAACTGGTCATCACCCCTTCCGACGCACCGGTTCGGTATACGGTGTTGCGGCGAAAGACACCGTTAGGTGAGTTCTTGAACCAGATAAAGCCCGAGTTTGCGTTGTGGTGTGCAACCGTGTAATCAAGGTGGTGAAGCTCGCAGTTCTCAACCGTGTTGTCCCGCCCCCCGCTGACACACATGACCAAGCCATCTGTGTGCGAGAACAGGCAGTTGAGGACTGTGGCGTTGGTGCAGTTCTCGATGAGTGTGCCGAGAACCTTGCCCGTGTCGCCGAGCGTTCGCCTGTTGAAACACGGGTATGTCAGATCGCAGTCCTCTACGGTGACAGAATCGCAACCCTCGAGCCGGAAGGTCGTGGCAAAGAAGTCGAGCCCCCGAATCAGAACATGCGTGCTGTTCTTGATGAAGAGCGCGTTCGTCATGGTCTTCGCCCTGACATCTCCAGGGGGAGGCCCCCCGCCCGGCGCCCAGAGATAGAGCGTCTTCGTGACCGGGTCGAAGTACCACTCCGTTTCGTTGTCCAGCAAGTTGAGCTTGGCGTCAAAGAAGTAGTAGTGGAACACCGGTTTGAGCCACATCTTGTGCGCAGGTGGGTAGTCGAAGTACGTCTGCCCAGCAGCATGCGAGGCGACCTTGCATGGGTACGTGATGAAGTTACACACGTTCAGGATGGCGATGGCACCCGTCATGTCCAGACCGGATGCCGCCAGGTCATGGTTGACCGCCGCATCGTGCTCCCTGCCCACACCTTTGCCGTCCTCGATCTTCGAGAGCTTCTCATCTCCCTGAGCCCAGTTGTCCCACGTCCAGGCTGACTCGTCATCGAAACGCGCGTTGGGCCAACGGGCCAACATCATCCATTCGCCGTCGACGAACACCTGCGAGATGTCGCTGGTCAACGTCGTCTTGTAGATGTTGCCCTGGTGTCGCGTCCAGCCTTTGGAGCCGAGAGCGGTGACGGGGCGGGAGCCGTCGAGGGTGACTGTCTCGTCCTGGTGAGCCGTGAAAGTAATGGGCGCGTCCGCTGTTCCCGTCAGGCCGTCAATCACGGCTTCTTCGTGGTACTTCCCCTCCCTGATGAAGCAGGTATCGCCCGGCTTCATGACACCCGCGGCACGCTGGATCGTGGCAAACGGGGCAGCACGTGTGCCCTGCGCCGTGTCGCTGCCGTTTGCCGCCACGTAGTAGTCCACCGCCCGCGCCAACCCACAGACCAACAGCATCCCCCCCAGTAGATGGAATCCTCTACTCATTGCTCAGTCTCCTCTGGTGGCGCAACCTTGAAGGTCCAGACTGGACCTCGGATGACAGCCCCGGTTGCGTTGATGGTGTCGACGCGCCAGCGGTATGTCTGCCCGGGAACAAGCTCCCCGGGGGCCGCGATGTTCGCATCCTGCAACTCAGCAATCGTCCGCAATTCGCCGCCTGCCCGTCCGGCCCATACGATGTGTCGTTGCGCGTGGCGTCCAGCCAGGAACATCAGGTCAGCATCGGGACGGACACCCACCGCCCCGTCGGGCGGCACGGGCGTGGACGCCTGCGCTTTCTGACGCCCGGGAATCCAGTACTGATCTGCGCCGTGTTCGTAGGCCCCGATGTCGGGGCTATCGCCTACGCATCCCGGGTCTTCGAAGCGCGCCTCCGGGTGGGTCAGGTCGTCCGGTCGGGTCACGAGGCCTGCATCCACAGCAGCTGCCCCGGGCTTCGGCCGGAAGTCGAGGTTTACCGGATCACGCAGGTTGCCGGTGACCGCACCCGGCGCGATCAGGTTGTTGGCCTTGATGCCGGGCATGGGAGGGCGAATTCGGCTGCCGCGGCTTCCGGCGCTGTCCATCAGGTTATTGCGGAGCAACGTCTCTTTGTGCATGTCAGTCACCTGACCGTGCGATGTCCGCAGCTGAAAACTGACGTTGCCCCCGCAGTCGAACACCACGTTGTTCTGGACGAAGTGCCTATCGCCTTTGACGACGTTGCCGGCGGCGCGCCACATGACGTTGTGATGGATAGAGCCACCTTCACCGGCGCTACCTGTGGTGGAGTCAAACCGAATGCCTTGCCGGTTGGTGTCGTGGACCCAGTTGAACCGCACAACTGTTCCCTGCTGCACATTCGTACCGATGTTAATGGCCGAACCGTCATGCTGGAGCCGGCCCAGCCCCCACACATGGTTAAGTTCAATCGTTGAGTTGGGGCCGCCCGGGCGAATCCCCTCGGACCCACCGGCCGTGTGAACGGTGTTGCGCCGGAATGTGGCGGCCGAGCCAGGCACGACTGAACCGCTCCCTCCGCTGGAATTCACGTCCCACTCAAGTCCATGGAACAGGCAGTTCTCAATCAGCATCCTGTCGGATGCCAGCACGACTGGGCTGTTGCAGCGGGAGACGACGCAGTCAACGAGAACGTTGTCCGAGCCGCCACTGAAGAGAAAGGCGTTGTTGGTTTGCTCCGTCATTCGTCCCGCGTGGTGATCAAACCACCGGAATTCCCCCAGTAGCCACTTGTTCGTACTGGGGTAGCGGAATTGGCAGTCCTCGAAGCGCACGTGTGACGAATCGAGCACAAGCGGGGCCGCCCCAAAGAAACTCAAACCGCGGAATGTGATGCCTTGGCATTGGCGAACATCCACCGCGTAATCACGCGCCTTACCTGTCACGGCGAGATCGTTGGGATCCGATCCAGCCGGCGCCCACAGGTAGACCGTTCTGGTCGTACTGTCGAACCACCACTCGTTCTCGCGATCCAGACACTGCAGACCAAGCACGTAGTAGACGCAGAATTTCGCCATTGTCGTGCCTTCGGGATCATACCGGAAGTGGTCTTGTTCAGCGGCGTGCTCAGTCACGCGGCGTGCCCACGTCAGCCAATGGCGGATGTTGAGGACGGCAATCGCCCCTGTGAAGTCCACGCCCGTATCGGCCAGCGTCTGCTGATTCGCTGCCGAAGTGCCCTTGATCTTGGCGAACGCCTCGTCGTCCTCATTGCCGTGGGCGCGCGCTGGAGGATTGGCATCGTAGATGAGGCCGTTCCTGCTCTTCTCTTTGACGAGCCGGTTGCCTTTGAACGTGCCCCGGTCCACGTAGCGCATCGCCCGTTCCATCTCCCAGGCGCTGCCGTCTTCCAGGGACGCGTTGGGCCAACGCGCGACGTCCACAAGCCTGTCATCGATGAAGAGCTGCCAAATGTCCCTGTCCAGTTTCGCTCGGTAGACCTGACCCCGCCAACGCTCCCACGACACATCCAGCGGCACCGTGCCGTCCAGCACAGGCTCTCCCCCCGGGTAAGCGGCAAAGGTGATGGGCCTGGTCACGTCACCGACCTCCCGCAAAGCGATCGTCTCCCGATAGCGGCCGCCCCGAAGAAGACAGGTATCCCCCGGTTGCAGCACCTCAGTGGCTTTGGCCAGTGTCCGGAACGGGCGTTCCACCGTGCCGGGGTTGGCATCGTCCCCGTGCGGCGAGACGCAATATTCCGAGGCGTTGCCCTGATTGGTCGGAAGAGCGGCAAAGGCGAGCATTCCCATGGCAATCCGCTTCCCAATCCGTCTCAGGCATGTAACAGTTGTCATCGATCGCGTTCCTTCCTTCTCGGTGCGTCGGGCGTGACCTCTTCCGGGCGGAGCCGGATGGTCGCGACGTGCAGCCCACGCATTGAATGCCGGGCGTTTGTTCGGCGGTTCGCGGTCCACGTTTCGTTCAGACACCAGGCGCCTTTGTTGGGGTTGTCGAGGTCATCTGCAGTCCACACGCCGTCGGCACTGATCTGCGCATCGTCCTTGCACAAGGCAATTCGCAGTCGATCAACCCGGGGCAATTCGAGTAAGCCAAGGGTCAGGCGACGGGCGACGACGGGAAGTTGCACGTGCTCCGAGATTGCCTCGTTCCCGTCGGCGAACCCCGAGTTCGAGGCCAGGGTGATCTCGCCTCGCAGAAGGGCGTGTAACTTCTGCCCTCCGAACTGCCAAACCACGGGCATGTCGCCGCCTTTCAAGCGGTACTCGATGTCCACCCGATAGCGCCCGGCATCCGGCACATTCGCGATCCACGTTCTCTCGATGTCCCGAATATTCGTGTTGTACTGCAGGCCGTTGTAGCAGCTGACGGAGTGTTCGTGCTCGGGAGTGATCAGAATCCCGCCGTCCCGCCCGGGTTGGGCAACCGGCGTGGGAGCCACTCGGAGTGGGACGTCCAGCAGTCCTTTGCTCTCGGTGCGGAGCCACGTGCCGATGCCGGCCAGGATGTCGCGTTCGTGATCCAGAATGCTCCCATCCGCGAGCGGCCCGACATTGAGAAGGTAGTTGCCGCCCTTGCCGACCACGTCAGCCAGCAACCTGATCTGACGCGTGATCTGCTCGTCGCAAGGTGGTCTCTCAATCCACGACTTGTAGCCCCATGTATGGTAGAACGTGCAGGGCGTCTCCCACGCGGTCTCGATCGGGTGATCCGGCATGTGGTTGTCCGGAAGCGTGAGGAAATCGCCCTGGTTATTCATCACTCGGCCGCTGACCAGGCAGCGGGGCTGGCACTCGTGAACGGTCCGGGCCAGGCGCACGCTTTCCTCCAGAGTCGGCAGTCCCATGTCAAAGAAGATCTCGGAGATAGGCCCGTAGTTGGTGAGCAACTCGCGCAACTGATTGCATGAGTACTCGAGGTGTTCGGAAGTGAACGGCTCAAACACAGCGTAAGCGTTGGCAGGCTCACGCTTGACCGCCCCGGAATAGCCCCAGTCCGGATTGGAGTAGTAGAGGCCAAAGCGCAGTCCCTCGGCCGCACAGGCTGCCGCAAGTTCGCCGACCACATCGCGGCCGAATGGCGTGGCATCCACGATGTTGTAGTCCGTGTAGTCGCTCTTGAACATGCAGAAGCCATCGTGGTGTTTTGCCGTAATGACGATGTAGCGCATTCCGGCATCCCGAGCCATACCGGCGATGGCTCCGGCGTCGAACTGGACGGGGTTGAATTGCTCTGCGAGCGCCGCGTACTCCTGCTGCGGAATCCGCGCATGTCGCTGGATCTGTTCGCCGAGTTTCTCAATGCGTTTGCCCTGCCATATCCCGCCTGGAATCGAGTAAATTCCCCAGTGAATGAAGAGCCCGAAGCGTGCTTGACGCCAAGCCTCGACCGCCTCCTGATTCACGGGGTGACGCCGGTCAGGCACACCGAGTTCGTTGCGGACGGACAGCAGGATGTCTGCGGCGGTGTTCATTGGGTGCCTCACGCTATTCCGTCACGTCATCCAGTGCTTGAAGCTCGGGGGGATACTGATCGGTGGTCCCGAAAGCGCCGGGATCGGCGTCGAACAGACTGAACCCGATCTGCTCCAGATCCGCTGGAGAGCAAATGCGCAGATCGCCCGAGGCGGCATCCGCGAATGGAGACTCCCCTGCGGCGCTGCCCTCCTCGATCCCACGTGTCTGCTGCTGTGCCACGAACTCCCGGGCACCCGGACAGCAGTAGAGGTTCTGTCTCATGTCCATTTCGCAGGGGAGATCTCGTGTCCCGGCGCGCGCAATGTCCATACTGTCCGGCCAGCCATGGGTGTTGTATGCAGCGTAGTCCGGATCGCCCGACACGTGGACGTTGTGCCGGATAGCAGCCCCCGGCTTGTAGGACTGCTGGGGAAATGGGCGGAAGCGGATCCCGTTCACACAATCCACAATGATGTTGTTGCTGATCTCGTTGAAGTCCTTGTGGATGAATGCGGTCTTCGCACGAATAACGATGTTGTTGGCCGTGGTGGTGCCGCGCTGCCAGTCGTCAGTACGCACACCGCTGGGCACATCGTAGATCAGGTTGTGGCTAACCACATTCCCGCTTCCCGCGCCGGAGACGTTCAGGCTGGCTCCGTCGCTGAGTTTCTGCATGGTGCGAGTCACCCGGTTGTGAGCAATCAGGTTGTTGCGGGCGTGCAGAAACGGCATGTAGCGGTCCTGCGGATCGCCGTCCGAAGCGATGGTTGCCCGGATTTCGTGCCAGCGTATCGTCTTTGATGCCTCGTCAAAGTCGCAGTCCGGTTTCTCCAGAATCTGACAGCGCGTTCCCGCAACCCCCACAGCCTTGCGCGGCACGTCGTGGATCCAGTTGTGGGTAATCTGGTTATCCCCGCTTTGCCAGAGGAACACGGCGTGTCCGTGCCAAATGATCTGCCCACAGTGATGGATGATGTTGTTGTGGATCGTGTTGCGTCTGTTGACGTCTTTGGTGCCCGGGCCGTAGCCGGCCAACAGCACGCCCATATGGCCCACATCGTCGATCAGTGAGTTGGTCACCCGGATGCCCTGACAGTGCAAGTCCAGGCGCACGCCCGAACCGCCGCTCGCTGTGAACCGGCACTGGTCCACTGCGCAGTCCTCCGCCCCCCGGAACCTCAACAGGGCATTGGGGTGATCGAAGGTGTCCCAGTCGTGCTGGAGCCCCCAACCCTTCCGGTCGCGGGTCCACACGCTGCGGTCGGCGTGTCTGAAGGTGATGCCGCGGAAGCCGATCCCGCGAACCGGCACGTCCTCAGGCACATCGTAGCGGATATCGCCCTCAACCCGCACCAGTTCCTTGAGTCCGGGGGCTGCAATACCCTCTCCGGGTTCACCCGTTTCCGGCCAGTAGTAGAGACGACGCTCGCTGCTGTTGAGCACCCACTGCCCAGGCCCTTCCAGAAAAGCGATCGCGTTCTCCAGCCAGGCGAAGCTGTGTTTGGCATTGGAGAACGGGGGCGAATTGGCCTCGCAGCTCAGCCACGCCACCCCGGCCTCCTCATCCACCGAGTCCAGGGCAATGAAGTTCAGGCACCAGGGCACCGGATTGAAAAACGCTTCCACATCCCTGATGTAGGACCAGTTCCGAAGCAGCCCCTTTGGGAACCGCAGCTGTCGCAGGAGGTGCCGGTCGGCATTGTGCATGACGTTCTGACTGTCGGCCTTCACATACTCCGGCGGGTCGAATGTGAAGTCCTCGGACCGGGCTCGAACCAGGCGCCGGTCTCCGTCGAACAGGGCGTGGAAGTCCTCCAGGCCCCCGGGAAGGTCTGCCACCCACACGTTGCCTTGAGCTGTCGCGGGCAGCTCGGCGGGGTAGTCTGTGAGCTTCGTCCACCCGGTGATGGTCACCCCGCCGCTGAGAACCGGCGTCTCGCCAGCCGCAGCTCTGAACGTGACAGAGCCGCCTTCAGGAGCACTGTCCGCGAGCCCCAAAACGAGGGTCCGGTCAAGGCGGTACGTTCCGCCTCTCAGGGTAACGCCGATATCCTGCCGGCGGTCTGTTTCAGGGAGCTCCCGTATCGCATCGCGTGCGCGTATCAAGGTTGCGAAAGGGGCATCGGTTGTACCGGCGTTCTGGTCATCGCCGTTCGGGGAGACAGTGTAGTTCATGGAGCGTCCTGAGTTGGTTAGTATTGAAGAGAGTCGTTGGTCGCCGCTCGGCATTGAGCATTCATGCCTCTCCGGGCCAACCTTGCTGCCCAATACGGTCACCAATCTCGCGGAGAACGCGGTCGTCATCGGGGTGGATGGACCCATCGCCACGTGGACCGATGTTCATGAGCAGGTTGGCCTTGAGCTCTCGGGCCACCTTCAGTTGGAACCACACCTCATCGGCGCTGAGGTGCCGGACGCTCTCGTCGTTGATCCAACCGCCTTGCGATCCACAGGCATCGCGTCCTTCACACTCCTGCATGACCGTGTTGATCTCGCGCAGCTTCCCCTCGAAGAGCCCGACACGCTCGGAAGCATACGTCCTCCTCCAACGCTCTATGCGCATCTGCCACTGCCCCTGGCGTGCCGGCGTGTCCCACTGCACGGGATGAGGTAACAGGAAATGCTCGGGCGTGACGAAATCCTCCTCGCCGATGGCTCCCTCTTTGAACGAAATCAGCGCGTGCGGCTGCAGTTCGCGGACCATGGCGAACTTCTCGCTGAGTCGGGTGTAGTTCGCCGACGATTTGTTGTACTGCCCTATCCCGTCGAACCAGATGCCTGCGACCGGCCCATAGTTGGTGAGGAGTTCCCGCAAGATCGTGTTGTTGCGTTCCCAGTGCTCCCCATCCGTCCGGGCGACGTGCGGTGGCACGTAATGGAAGTACCCCAAACCACGCCGGGAGCAGGCCGCCGTCATTTCGGCGACCAGATCCCTCGCGGCCGGCGTATTCGGCGCCTTGGAGTCGCTGACAGATGTATCGAACAGGTAGAGCCCCCCGAGGTGCTTCGTGGTCAGGGTCACGTAGCGCATGCCGGCAGCTTCGGCCAAGTCGCAGAAGACGTCCGCATCGAAGCGTTCCGCATCGAACGTTCTGAAGAGCTCATCCTTGACGGTCCGACAATGCGCGCGCTCATCCGCGGCGATCGGAGCTTCGGTGATCTCCTGCGGCGATGCCTCAAGAAGCGACACAAGATCCCGACGACCTCCCATCAGCTCGAGAAGCCCCGGCTTCCCTCCCGGGATGAGGCTGCACAGCGCATAGTGCACAAACAGCCCGAAGCGGGCATCCGTGAACCAATCACGCGAGGCGCTGAGAGGATCGCTCGCCCACGCGGTTTTCCAGGGACTCAGATGGGATGGAACCGCAGAGATGTCCATGCCGTTGGGTCTCCATGTATTATCTTCTTATGATCTACAGGCTCACGGCCGGCACATTGTCTTTCCAGCCTGTCATACCACGTTATACGCATGAAAGGGAATGCTCCATTCTCGGATTCTGATCCGGGCTTATCATTTTCTGATTCGTTCGACGACCTCCGGGGCGATGGGATTGGGCCACAGTGCAAGGTGCGTCTGCACACCACGGGCGGCTTAGCATCGTGGCCGATGCCCTTGGAAGTCGTGGCGGGACGCGTTCGTGGCGGCATCGTGAGAGTCGGTGACAGCCCGAATCTCCGGATGCGCCCCCACTGCTCATGGGTGTTGACCGTTGGTGGGGAAGTCATTGTCCGTCGGGGAAGAGCGGAAGCGACACTCCGCGCCGGCCAGGCATTCCTGTGTCGCTACCCCGATCCCGACCATACACACTACGTGCCGGCCAGTTGCCCGTACTGGCAGAACTTCTTCTTTGACTGGACTGGCGCCGATACGGAAGTCGATGAGCTGCGTGCCCGTTCGCCTCTGGGCGTGGAATGGTCGACGACATCCGGAACTGTGCGCCGGCTACGGGAGTTACTCGCCCGCCCGGCAGGTCTTGTCGAGATGGCTCCGGAGCGCGGGGCCGTGCTGGTTCGTGAGCTGCTGGCCGAGTTCTTCCGAGCGGGAGCGGTTCCGGAGCGGGAAGTCCCAGCCTCTGAACGTCTCGTGCAGAACGCCCTCCGACTGATCCATTCCCGAGCCCAATTCGGCATGAACGTCAATGGCCTGGCACGTGCTCTGGGTGTGTCCCCCGAGCACCTTGCCCGCGTGTTCCGGAAGAGCCGGGGGCAGGCTCCGAGCCTCTACCTGAGGGAGGAGCGACTCCAAGCCGCATGCCTGTTGCTGGAGTCGGGGGACTTGGCTTGCGCAGAAATCGCCGAGAGATTGGGGTTCAGCACGCCCGGGAACTTCACCCGCTCCTTCCGCGCGGTCTATGGGCTCTCTCCGGGCCGGTTTCGCGCCAACTGCCGTCACCGACAGCCGATAGGCGACACCTCGACGTAAACACTGGCCACGAACGGGTCCATTTCCCGGTACGGCGCGTTTCCCCGGGCAGGTCTTCCTGCGAAGGGACCTCAGGGACGAATAGCACCAAGACAAGCAGAAAGAACGGCACACCGCTGTGCTGAGTGCCTTACTACAAACGCCTGCATACTGGTGACTGAACGCGTTCGTAGTCAGCAACGTGGGCTTGGCCGGAGTTGCGTTCTTGTGGCGGATGCTCATCATCGCGTGACACATTCCTGCGCTGTCGGCATATTGAAGATACCGAGAGATGACCCGAACGAAAGGACCACAATGCGAGACACACTGCTCACGGTGATGTCAATCACTCTCGCCGTCGCCGCTTCGCAGAGCCTGGCGGACGATTTCAACTCGCGGCGAATACAGCCGGATACGACCTACCCCCGCTACTGGCAGTACCACAGTCAACCCGTGCTCCTACTGGGCGGCACGAAGGACGACAACCTGTTCCAGATTCCCGATATCGAGGAGCACCTCGACCTGCTCGCGAAGATCGGGGGGAACTACATCCGATGTGTGATGAGCGGTCGGGACAAGGGCAATGTCTGGCCGTTCGCCCAAGCCGAGGACGGGAAGTATGATCTCACTCGTTTCAATGAGGAGTACTGGAGACGTTTCGATCGGATGCTGGAATTGACACACCAGCGGAAGGTCATCGTGCAGATCGAGGTATGGGCTCACCACGATTTCTTCTCCGGCAGATGGACAGCGAATCCCTGGCATCCAGCGAACAACATCAACTACACCGTTGAGCATTGCGGGCTGAAACAGAGCTACTCAAGGCCCAGCAAGGTGCGGCACGATTTCTTCGTCACGGTCCCGAAACTGCAGGACGATCGGGTCGTCCTGCCGCATCAGAGGAGATTCGTTGATCGACTTCTGAAATCGACGCTGCCCTACGATCACGTGTTGTACTGCATGACGAACGAAATCCATCCGCTCTACCCACCCGGATGGGGTTGGTACTGGGCCAGGTACATTCGCGAGCAGGCCGGCAAACAGGGAAGGCAGGTCGAGACCAGTGAGATGTACTGGCAGACGGACCTCAAACACGAACGGCACCGGCAGTCGATCGACCACCCCGAGCTCTTCACGTTCTTCGAAGCATCTCAGAACAGCGCGACCCGAGGGCAGGACAACTGGGATCACCTCCAACATGTCTGGCATGCCCTCTCAGAGCGCCCACGCCCGGTGAACCACGTCAAAATCTACGGCGCCGATACGGCGCAGGGATGGGCTGGCACGGCCCGAAATGCCACGGCTCGATTCTGGCGGAACGTGATCGGCGGATCAGCATCGAGTCGATTCCATCGTCCAAAGACGGGAATGGGGCTGTCCGCCGTCGCCCAGGTCCATATTCGCAGCATGCGGGCGCTGGTCGCCAAGCTGGATCTGTTCCGGTGTGTCCCCGACAGCAAGAGCAGGTTGCTGCTCAAACGCGACCCCGACGAGGCCTACCTGACCCGCATCGATGGGGAACAGTATGCTCTGTATTTCCCTCACGGCGGCTCGGTGGGCCTTAATCTCTCCGGTGCGAAGGGCGTGTTCACGCTACAGTGGCTGGACATCTCGCGCTGCATGTGGACGGGACCTCAGACGATCGAGGCAGGTCGGCCAGCGGAACTGATGGCGCCCGGCAAAGGACATTGGGTGGCCGTGATCAAGACGTCAGGGGCTGACTGACCACGACCAAAACAGGGAAACTCAGATGATGAATAGACGTGTTTTCCCACGATCGTCGTTGACCTGCGCAAGCGCCGGGGCAGTATCCGCGGGTCAGAGCGTCGAGAGGGGGCCTCTTCCCTACGACAACACGCATCCGGTCTGGTGCGACAACGACTGGAACAATAACTCTGTCGACTGGTAGCGTCAAAAGTTCTATGAAAACAATGAAGAGAGACTGAGCCGGTATGGAGAATGGTGTGGTTTACCATGACGCTTGCTACCGGGCAAGTTCAGATCCGGCATAAAGCCGCTCGTTCCTCGCTATTTATTCCGTT
>JABHEG010000226.1 GCA_018676675.1 Lentisphaerota bacterium | reverse complement strand
GCAGGCGCTGTATTCACGACCGCGAGCACGTGTCTTGGTCGGCCTGCCGTTCATCGGGGAGGATCAGCCATCTTCCGGGACTTCAGGAACCGGGTCACCGTCGAGGGATGCACGCCCAGGACCTTGGCGATGCTGGCTTTGCTGACCCCTTTCCCACTGTATTCGCGGATGATCTCTCTGTGTGGATCCAGCTTACTCTTTCCGAGGCTGCCTTTGGGCCTCCCGAGCTTCTTCCCGGCAGCTTTCAGCCGTGCCAGGCTCTCCTTGGTGCGTTGACTGATCAACTGCCTCTCGATCTCCGCTGCCAAGCCGAATGCGAAAGCCAGGACTTTCGAGTTGATGTTGTCACCAAGCTCAAAGTGTTCCTTGCAGGTGAATACCTGGATCTCTCGTTCGAGCAGCAGGTTCAGGATGGTCATGATCTCCATCAGACTGCGGCCGAGACGGCTGATCTCCGTGACGACAAGCGTGTCTCCCTTCTGCAGTCTGTCGAGAAGTGGTCCAAGCAGACGGTCGGTGTAACGTTTGGTGCCGGACACGGTCTCCTCGCACCATTCCTCGATGATCCACTTCCTATGGTCGGCGAACTTGAGAATCTCGAATCGCTGATTCTCATGGTCTTGACGACCGGTGCTGACACGGACGTAAGCGTAGGTGGGCATAGGTGTTCCTCCTGTGGGTTAGGGCGGGTGAGAGGGAGGCGTAGATGCAGCTGGGAAGAGCCTGACGCGAGGGCAGCAAAGCCCTTGATCATGAGTCCGACGGCCCTTCTGGTCTATACTTACGCAGATTCAGCGGGATTTGAGGATGAGAGGGGTGGGTGGCAGGTTGAAGCTGAAGGCGAAAAGCGGCGGGACATTGAGGCCCCAGGGCAGAAGAAGTTGCGCGAAAAGGCCGTTGACGACGCTCAGCGCGCTGCAATGCGCGCAAGATAAGGTAGGGATTCACGCAAGGTTACGGGTAGGAACAAACGCCCGTTTCTGCGCACGGCGACAGATTCAGGCGAGTTCGAGGACATGGCTGTCTACGGACACTCCTGCAGGAGGACTGGAAATGAACTGGCGTCGTGGCACGCTGAAGGAGCGAGCGGGGCCGTATCCCAGAGCGAAGGTCAATTGGGTCTGGATGAACAGGGGGATGGCGATCCAAAGGATGGTCAGCGGATTGCTCAGGATGGTCTCTCCCTTGAACGAGAAAAGCAGCACTAGGGTGGCCAGCAGAGCAATGATGGTGATCGGGGTCAGCACGGGCAGGAACTGCTCTCGAAACCACAATTCGCCTTTGGCCTTGATGGTCCATTTGCGCGAGAGGTATCCGCAGACCAGCGGCAGCGCCACGTAGATGCCGATTGACAGGAGAGACGCCGAGCCGGCATGGAAGGCGCGGGCTCGGCGTGCGGAGGCGGCAGAGCTATTTGGCCGCGCATTGGGGGCAGGCACCCACTGCGGTCTTGCAGTGATCACAGACGTGGACCTCGGTCGCATCTGCTGTTTCTGCCCATGTGCTTGTGTCTCGCACAACCTTACACCCGGGACAGATGTGCTTCTTGTACGTCAGACCTTTGATCGGTGCCGTTCTGGTCTCGGTCTTACACATCGGGCACTTAGCGCTCTCGGACACGGACAGGACTTTGCCACTCGTCTGACAGCCGACGAGCAGAACGGCCAGCAACACGACGCTGCACAGTGCAGCGATGCGCACACAACCACTTCGTGAGAGTACAGTTTTCATCGTTCTTTTCTCCTTGGAGTCTTGGTTCCTCTACTCTATTCGTGCGTCGCAATATGTGACGCCCCCCTCTTCGGCTGCCGCTTTTGCCTCCTTTCCTGTTCCGGCTCACATCCTGCTACCTCAGAAGGATTCGGCCTTTCGCTGCAAGGGGGCGCACACCGGGCACTCCATCAATTTGTCTTTGCAGAGAGTGCAGACATGGACCTTCACGAACGCCTCGCAGTCACGCCAGTTCTCAGGCCAGTCACGGACCGTCTTGCATCCCGGGCACAGATTCCTTACATAGTTGATTCCTTTGAAAGGTGTGGTGCGAGTTACCGTTCTGCAGCCGGAACACACCGGACTCTTCGTCTCTGAAATCAGTTTTCTGGGCATTTGGCAGCCGGAAAGTATGCCCGCGATGAGTAACGCTCCGTACAGCATGGCGTATCGGGATGAATTCGTTGCATGAACTGTGCTTTTCACTGTCATCGCCCTGCCTTCCGGGGAGTTGCTTGAGTTGATGCTGACGGTCGCTTGTCGCGTTGTCACTCCTGGCAGACACGTCTGCCGTTCCGCCGGTGCTACCATACGTCTACCAGCAGAGACCGGACCAAAGCGCCTAGAACAACGTCACTCACCTGCAGTGGAGCAAGTAACAGCACTGACGGGAGGGCGCTCTAGGGGGACGGATCGGCCAGAACCTAGGCAACCGAAGCGGTCAGAATCTGCTCAGTCAGGCGAACACGCTGAAACTGTTCAGTGATTCTTGCGGGCATGTCCCTGTAACCAGTTGGCGTGCTCGGTGTCCGCGAGAACGCGGGGGAGGACCGTCGCGCTTCCTTTCCGGACCAAGGCGATCCGGCTACTCTCGAAGACAGTAGCCCACTTCCGGTGTGGTTGCAGCGGGATCCCTGCCCGGAGACTCCTCTGGGAGAGAACAGACGCCCTACACCTGGGGAATCGAACGATTAAGAAAATTTAATCTTCACTCAATCTTCGCTTCATCTTCGGCCGGTATTGTTCATTTCGTACAGTGCAGAACTGCGGCGGCGAGCCCCCTTGAACAGGCACAATGCCCGGAACAGAACCGAAGGCTATGGCTGACCAGGTTACCACAGCCCCCCTCAACCAGGAACCGCCCCCGATGACGGTTTCACAGACATGGCGGCCAGGGATCACTCCTGGGTCGCCAGGAAGATCGACCAGGAGATCGGTTAACGTTGCGTTACATGATTGAATACCTGGCCCTCCGCATTGTTCTGGCGACAGGAGCAGCATTGCCTCGACGCATGATGCTTTGGCTGGGCGCACGCCTGGGGGATGTCCTGCACCTGACAGGGTTCTACCGGCGCATCGTGCACCGGAATATGACGTTTGTAGGGCTCTGGTCGCCTGAAGAAGAACGCCGGATTACACGTGGTCTGTACCGGACGCTGGGAAAGTACGCGGCTGACTTCCTGCGCCCCACAACGCGTCCATTGCCCTTCAGGGTCGTGAACGAGCATGTGCTTACCGAGCAAACAGTCGATGAGCATGGCGCGGTGGCAATCAGTGCACACTTCGGGAACTGGGAACTGCTTGCCTCATTCTTCTCTCAAAGGGTCGCCGATCTGAGTCTCGTGGTGAAGCCGATGAAGAACCCTCTTGTCGATAGATGGCTGACCAAGAGACGACTCGAATCCGGGGCATCCTCAATCCCTCCCCGCAGTGCGTTGCGCCGGAGTCTGCGGATCCTGCGACGCAAAGGGGTCGTCGCTTTCATGATTGATCAGTACGCTGGTTCGATGGGGACGCCGGCTCTCTTCCTCGGTAAACGCACGAAAACCGTTCGTACGGTCGCCGGTCTCGTGAACCGGACCGGCTGTGGTGCGTTTGGCATCTATGCGCTCCTTGAGGACGATGGTGCCTACCGTGTCGTTCTTCAGAGACCCCCAACGGCGGATTGTGCCCCGAATGACCGCGACGAAGCCGTCGCAATGCTTCAGGAGAGTCACAACAAAATGATCTCAGAGTGGATCACCACGTACCCAGAGCACTGGTTCGGCTGGTTCCACCGCAGGTTTAAAGATGTGCTCGATTACCAATCGCCAACTCGTTCACAGACTGTTTGCAGATCTCATGAGGAGTCAGGAATTGGGCTTTCCGAGTACGACCTACGGGAGAAGTGACAATGCCAGAAACGTCAGGACCTCAAACCGGCTGTGATCAGTCGTGTCCAGAGAGCAGCAAGCTCTCCTCCGGACGAAGGGTGGTGGAGACGTGTGCCGAATTCGCCTTTCTGCTCTACGTGGGAGTCTGTGTCGTGCGCAACATCATCAGAATCAGAAAAGAGGTCTGACCGGATGTCTCCATGCGAAGTCTGTCCAGTCTACCATTCGTAACATGTAGGAGAAGAGTGAGCTGTGAGAGCCGACTTTCTACCGTTTGCCCGGCCATCCATCGGTGATGCGGACATCGCCGCCGTCGTGGAGATCCTGCGTTCAGGCTGGATCACAACCGGGGCCAAGAACGCTGAGTTCGAGACAGAGTTTTCCCGCTACGTCGGAGCACCGGGGGCCGTGGCGCTCTGCTCGGCCACTGCCGGGATGCACGTGGCCCTGGCAGTTCTTGGCGTCGGGGCCGAAGACGAACTGATCACCCCGTCGATGACATGGGTCTCGACTGCAAACCTAGCTGTGTTGAGCGGGGCAAAACCTGTCTTCGCAGACGTCGACCGAAACACGCTGATGGTCACTCCTGATTCGGTGAGTGAGAGAACGACCGGGAGAACGAAGGTCATCGTGCCGGTCCACTTCGCGGGGGCTCCGGTTGATCTCATGCCGCTCCGCAGGCTAGCCGCACTCAAGGGGATCCACCTGATCGAAGATGCCGCGCACGCGTTGGGAACAGAATACATGGGCGAACGCATCGGCCGCAGAGGCACAGCCATCTTCTCATTCCATCCGATCAAGAATATCACCACCGGGGAAGGCGGGATGCTCTGTTCCGACGACACCCGGTTACTCGACCGTATCCGCCAGCTGAAGTTCCATGGGCTCGGAGTGGACGCGTATGACCGGCTAGGGCAAGGGCGAGTTCCACAAGCAGAAGTCCTCGAACCGGGCTTCAAGTACAACTTGACCGACATGGCAGCGGCTCTGGGGATCACACAGTTGGCGCAGGTGGATGAGTTCAACCGGAAACGGACAGAACTGGCTTCCCATTACGCGAAGAGGCTCGCGGCAATCGATGAGATTCTGCCTCTGGCCAGCCCCGGCTACAGCAGTCGCCATGCCTGGCACCTGTTCATTGTCCGTCTCGACATCGACAGGGCGGGTATCTCTCGGGACGAGTTCATGGCTGAGCTCAAAGAGCGGAACATCGGCACGGGCCTGCATTTCCGGGCCATCCACCTGCAGAAGTATTACCGCGAAACTATGGGGTTCCGACGGGGGATGCTACCGAACACGGAGTGGAACTCGGACCGGATTCTCTCGCTACCGCTCTTCCCCGCCATGACCGAAGCTGACATCGATGATGTTGTAGCAGCAATCAGAGACGTGTTGGCAGGGAGGAAAGGACGTTGACTGACGTAAGCGCGAACAACCAAGTGAGCCCGGCCCTGTCAGTTGTGATTCCCGTCTACAACGAGGAAGCATCGCTGGACGAGCTTATCCAGCGTTGCCTCGGGGCATGCGGAGGGATCTCCGGGACATTCGAGATCATCCTTGTCGACGACGGTAGCACCGACCGTTCGTCCGAAATGATTTCCGCCGCTGCCGAAGCGCAGATGGGCAAGGTCATCGGCGTGCTGTTGAACCGCAACTACGGACAACATGCCGCGGTCATGGCGGGCCTGGCTCAGGCGCGCGGCAGCATTGTCGTGACTCTGGACGCTGATCTGCAGAACCCACCCGAGGAGATTCCCGCGTTGGTGGCCAAAATTCAGGAGGGATTCGACGTGGTGGGCACAGTGCGTCGGTCACGGTGTGACACACTGTTCCGACGGGCGGCCTCGGCTGTCATCAACAAGGCAGTGCAGAAGGCAACGGGTGTGATGATGCATGACTACGGATGTATGCTCCGAGCCTACCGACGTCCGGTCGTGGACGCGATGCTCCAGTGCCCCGAACGGAACACGTTCATCCCCATTCTGGCCAACAGCTTTGCCCATCATACGGCTGAAATTGAGGTCAGCCACGCCGAGAGGCCCGCAGGGGACTCGAAGTACAACGTGGGGAAGCTCATCAGCCTGCAATTCGACCTGTTGACCTGCATGACGACATTCCCTCTGCGTCTGTTGAGCGTTCTGGGCACTCTCATCGCGGCCTTAGGTCTGGCGTTTGGGGGATTTCTCCTGATTCTGAGGCTGGTCTACGGCGCCACTTGGGCAGCGGAGGGCGTCTTCACGCTATTCGCAATTCTCTTCATTTTCATCGGCGCCCAGTTCATTGCCATGGGTTTGCTCGGTGAGTACATCGGCCGCATCTACCACGACGTCCGTGGGCGCCCTCGCTATTTCGTCGAACGTATCGTGACGCCCTCTCTCGCCCGGTGAAAACCGCAGGTCCCCCCTGGAAGAAGGGTAGCGTCAAAAGTTCTATGAAAACAATGAAGAGAGACTGAGCCGGTATGGAGAATGGTGTGGTTTACCATGACGCTTGCTACCGGGCAAGTTCAGATCCGGCATAAAGCCGCTCGTTCCTCGCTATTTATTCCGT
>JABHEG010000367.1 GCA_018676675.1 Lentisphaerota bacterium | reverse complement strand
CACATTCTTGCGGTCACTCCTTACTTGCTGGCTTGCACTGTTCGGCGCCCACCTGAGACACTGCCAATATAGCGCTAACCGCCTGCGCCGCAACAGGTGCCATGGCATTCTGCCCGCTTAAGTTGACGGCATTGCCCCCTGGGGAGCGTCGTTCTGTGGTGGACGGGTCGCGACGGCATCGCCGATGTGACCGTGCGCTGGCCCGGCCCGGTGGAACGCCGTGTCGACATCATGGGGAACACCATGCCCAGGAGCCAAACGACACGTGTGAGCTGGGAGCCGACCTACACCCACGTTAAGGCGTCCGCCACGGAAACGTTGGCAGCTGTCCAGAACGCCCGGGTCACGGAGTTGCACGCGGCAGTTCCGCTGGCAAACGCTACACAGGATCTCAGTCACGGCGTGCCGGTCATGCCGGACTACGTGGCTCCCGACGAGAACGCCGCAGGCGTATTCACCATCGATCTGTCCCCCTCCTGCAACATGGGATTCGCAGATGATACCGCGGGGGACGGTCGGGGCGGCTGGTCCGACGAAGGTCCACTGAATGATATGCGCTGTCTGCCCCCGGGCAAACGCCGTTTCTACGGGGTGCCTTTCGTGATCATCGATCCGGCACTCAACAAGGGGAAGAGCGTTATCACACTGCGTAGCAGGACATCGTCTCAGACGCTGCCTGAATCCGTGGCCGTCACGTTCGCGCCGCGGCGCTGCCGCGCCCTCTATTTCCTGCATGCCTCAGCCTGGGGAACACCGGGTGAGATTGGGGAATACACCGTGACCTATGCCGACGAACAGATCGCCCACCTGCCCTTGACGATCCCGGGAAATACCGGGAACTGGTGGACACCCCCTCAAGATGGGGAAACCGGGAGAACAGTGCCGGTCCGGGTCGACAATACCCCCTCAGGCACACCGGAATGGCGCTACCTGCGCGTGTGGGAGTGGCAGAATCCGAGACGGAACGTCCCGATCCATCGGATTGACGTCCACGCCGGCAAAGGCAAGCAGATGCCGATCCTCATCGCGGTGACCGGTGTGTGAGTAGAAAACGGCAAACGGAGATAGCCAAATGAGGAAAATCTCGATCGCTCTGACAATAACCGTCGCCCTTCTGCTTAACGGGTGTCTGCTGACCAAAGTGGTGAGTGTCCCTCTACGCGTCGGCGGGGCCGTCATCTCCATCGTTCCGTTCGCCGGCAACACCGCTCATGACGCCATCGATGAAGCGGCGGAGGCTGTCGATGAACTGCCCTTCTGAGTGCCGCTAGTGGTCCGCGAGACACCGCAGAACGCCATCGGCAATGCGGGAACCGATATCAAGAAATGTACTGATCTCGAGGACGTGATCCCCGATGCAGTTGTACGGCGTCTCGAACGTCAGCGCAGGAATGCCGAACTGCTGCTGGAACACGGTCGTGAACTTCCCGTTGTCATCAAAACGACCGGGGTAATTCGGGATCCGCTTGAACTCTGACCAGGCGAACTCTCCCAGAGACTCTCCGATGGCATCCGCCCACGGTTCCTGGGCCCGGTACCGCGCTGCATCCGACGACAGGAAGGTGTAGACACCCGCGTCTTCCGCACCGCCCGGAGAATGAAAATCCAACGCTATCGCAGGCGTGCAGCGAGACGCCCAAAGCCGCATGTCACGCGTCGTTTCCTGGACTTCGTGCCGCATCGGGACGCGCCCCCAGGCCCGATTGAGATCCCAGGGAAAGGGGTCCTTCCCGTAGTCTCCCTCAACAGTGCCGTCCACATTCGTCATGGGGACCGCCCAAACGACCGGGGCCTCGTCACCAAGCTGCCCCATCCGCTGCAGGAACCCATGGCATACCCAGGCGCCAGACATTTCGGACGCATGCTGGTGTGAAATGCAGTAGATTCCCGGACGCTCCGATTGGGGATGCCCGTAGCTGTTTGCCACCCGAACCAGAGGACGCCCTTTCTGGCTGACCCCGATGACGTCCGAGGTCAAAGCCCCCTGCGAGCTGGCGATCAACTCGGAGACCTCCTCAGGGCCGTGTGGAAAGCAAAACGCAAACGTCGCCGATGAGGCAAGTACGTCCACATCCCACACGAAGGACACACGCCCGTCGGCGTGCTTGCGTGTACACCCGCCGGGAAGACGGTCCCACTCTCCCCCTTCACAGCGGAGAACAGGCCGTATCCGCTCAGCCGCGCCTGGGCCGATTCCGAGCATTCCCGAGGGATTGTCAAGAACCATGCGGCAGCGCAACGGGGCGCTCTCAACACTGATGTTCAGATGGAACCAAAGACGCTCTGTTCCGCCGTGGGGATCTGCCGTGAAGTGAACATCAGGGATGCCGCCCTCCTGATCAACCACGTGGATACAACAGGCGTTGCCATGGTCCATGTTGGTACGGACAGTGATCATGGTGCATAATCCCGGTTGTTGTTTGGGAAATCAACGGTGCGCCGCCGCCCCAACGCCACGCGTGTTGTCCTGAGGAGCAGGCGTGCTGACACGTTAGCGCAGCTGCCCCTGCTCGTCCACAGGGCATCACCTGAAGCCCGGGCGCCACTGCAGCTACGGGGAACCGCACTGCTTGAGCGGGGTCACAGGGGAATCGGGCCGTGTTCACCGGGAGAACAGATCACCGTTCGTGAGTCAGCATGGGCACGGCACGACCGATCCGGATGCCCACAAGGAGAAATCGCATATGGCCAGCCAACAGATACCCGTTATCCTGCACGGCGTTACCGGCCGGATGGGCGATGTCGCTCATCGGGCCCTACGACATATCATTGACAGTGGCGGAGTCCGAATTCGAGGCGACACCTTCATGCCCGTACCGATCGGTGTGGGAAGGAGCCACGACAAGTTGGCCGGCTACGCTTTGGAAAACAACCTGGAGCTCTTCGTTACCGATGTCCGCCAGGCGCTGGAAACGGCGAGTAAGATCAATCCAGCCTTCACGGTCTACCACAACGCCGTGGCGACTGGAGCCCGACTTCGGATGGTGGAAGACATTCTCCCCCTCCTCGACCCCGCCACGACCGCCATCTTCTGCGAAAAACCCGTGGCGGCCAACTACGCGGAAGGCAGGACCATCGTCGAAGCGCTGGAACGAGGGCGCTTCCTGCACGGTGTTGTCCATGACATGATTGAGACGCCGGGAATCCGCAAAGCCCTCGAGCTCGTCCCGCGGATCAGACCCATTCACTGCAACATGGTCTTCGGTTACGAAGTCGGATCCGGGTTCGGCGACAACACCGACTTCCATGGCCAAAGACCGGACTTCAACTGGGTGTTCAGGGATGCCGGTGGGGGAGTCATTCTTGACATGTGCCATGAGGCCTACGTGTCACACGCCCTGTTCGGGGCGACCGATCGAGTCAGCGCCGTCGCCAGACTGCTCATCCCCAGGCGACGGACATCCGCCGGCGATGGTGCCATCGCCTGCGACGTGGAAGACTACGTATCGATACGCCGGGAACACGCCAGTGGCGTGGTGAACAACTCTGTCTGGACCTGGATGAGACGCGTCAATTCTGAATTCGGCCCACTCGAAATCACGGTGGAAGGTACCGAAGGCACCCTCGTTTTCGGCCTTCATGGCCTGAAACTGCAGTGGAAGGAATCTGCCCCAGCCGTGCGCTGGAAAGACTCCCTGGCCGGCAAGAAAATCTCCTGGCGCGAGTACTGGGAGTACGCCGACGTGGAGAAGCGCAACCCGTTCGCCGTTGAACTGGAGCGTTTCATCCGCTGCCTGGTGTTGCGCGAACCCTATCCCTACACAGCTACGGTAGCCTTGGACTGGCTCGGCGAAGTCGAAGCCATCTACGAAAGTGCCGCGATGGACGGGATGCCGTGCAGTCACGATCATTTCCTCCACTATCCCGATCGCGTCCCGGACGGATGGGAGCCCGAACGCCTTCAAGACCGCTACGGCGCTGTCGGTGAAAGCGATTGAATCAATCCGACCCACTGACCTGCAGGAAACGCCCGACGAGTAGCTGAAGAGAGAAGAAAGCAGGCGGATGCCGATAGCCCCCCAGAAAACAGTCGACGACATCCGCCTCTGTGACTTCACCAGCCGAGTCACGAGCAAGCCTGTCCTGGCTACCACCGCCATGTATGGCCCATGGCTCCCAAGCGGTGAGTTTGACACGGCCAGCTACCAAGCCCTCCTGCGCGATGTGCTGGAACACGACTCGGTCCCGGCAACGAACGTCGACACAACCTGGGCCCAATACAACGACTGGTCACTCGTCTGCGAAATCGTCCGCACCAGTGCCCAAGTGGCGCTGGACTACGTCGACCGAATCCCATCCGAACGTCCGCTCCTCGTAATCGGTCTCAACACCAACGGGCTGGCCCTCAGTCCCAGGGAGATACCGGAAGCCATACGGCGGAACATCGAGGACCTAAGCGACATTCTCGCCGAGGAAGGGCTGACGCGCGTCCGCTATATGCCGGTGCCCGACCATCGCCTCATCGGGCAGCCCAGGGCCGTCAAGGTCGATGTCTACCGAGAAATCGGCAAGGTCGTCGCCGATGCCACAGACCACGGTCTTGTGCTCTTTGAGCTCGACATCGGCATCCCAAACTTCGGCAGCGACTTCAACCTGTCCGACATCGGGGAAATCCTCACTGCCGTTCCTGAAATCCAGGAATACAAAAGTGCGGTGATCGCACCCAAACCGGGGCAATGGTCCTACGACTACGATTTCCGTGACGATGTCGCACGGATTGCCCTGGTTGAGCAGGTGGCGCCGGATCGCGTCCAGTTCTCCACCGGCAACGACTGGTGCATCTCCCTGGCCCGCCTGGGAGCCAATCTGCCCCGTTTCGGCTATTTGCTGGGGGCAAGCCAGATGTCGCCCCAACTCTTCCGCCTCTGGCGTGAGCTCATCGAGGCCGATGACCCCGCCGCACTCCCTCTCGAGCAGGATCTCCAGAACGCAGCCAGAGACTTCTGGACACCGGGCAACGTCGGCATCTACCGACACTATGTCGCCATCCTCCTCGCCTTGACCGAGAAGATCGCTCACGCCCTTCCGCACCCGAACTGCGATGCCCACTTCCAGGTCCGTCCGGAAGACTACTGGTTGCCACTGAAACACGCGCTCCGACTGGGGCTGGTCCCCAGGGAAGACGCCGCCGCCCGAGCTCGAGCAGTCATTCCGGGGGCCTCTGACATGCCCAGGCACGCACTGGCAGAGAAAGTGCGACTGCTGGGCTGACTCGCCTCGCGGAACAGTCGCAGGCTTCTTCAGTGGCCGAGAAGTCACACACAGGGGGGGAAATCACGGTGCCGAGGGTTACAGTGACCAGCTCGTAGAACCGCGCTCGCGCGCGCTCCCGTTCGCATAGAGAGGCACGGGAGCCGTGTATCGGCGATTGGTCAGACGTGAAAGGTACCATTGCGGCAACGCAGATTATGTGGCGAACAGACGGTTCCCCGAGACAGACCAGTTGTCCCTCTCTCCTCCACCAATCCCAAGGCGGCAGTAAAGGCGTGGGATGGCGTCATCTCCGTGCCGCAACCCTCCTTGCCGTCTGGAGCTGCGCAATCGCGGCCTGCCTGAGTGAGCTGCGAGCCGAGGAACTCCAGATCGCGGGAACTGCTTTCCGAGTCGACCGTTCGGTTCGGCGCCAGACTTACCAGCTAACCTGGCCCATCAATCCCATCGCCAGCAAGACCGCGGAAGAGACCGACCTGGCCTTTGTCTTCGCTTTCCGATCCCCAACCGACTTCTGTCGCGTTGATCTCTCGGTCGAAGGCTGGCGCGTCACGCGCCATGGCCCGGAAGGAGAAAAGCTCCTCGGAGCTGGGAGAACCGCCCTTCCGCCGAAGCAACCCCTGCAGGAATTCGTACTCAAGAGATTCCGCAATCGACTCACAGGGATCCTCGGAGGGCACCATCTGTTCCGTCTCTTTGACGCCGCGGAAGGACGTGGGAAGACCGCGAGCAGGGGGACCGCAGAAGGCAGGATCGGCGAAGCCAAACTCCAGGCCCTCGCCAAATCCGACATGGTGTTCCGAGACGACTTTATGCGATCCCCGGAGGAGAACCAGAATGGTGTGTGGGAAACGCTAAGGGGAACCTGGAAGCTGCAGTCGTTTGCAGACCAATGGAAGGGGGACTCCCCCCTGGATCCCATGAACTCTTCCCGGAATGCGAACCCGTTTGTCTACCGCGGGACAGGCACGCCTGAAGCCGTGGCGCTGGCCGGCTACCCCTTCTGGGATGACTTGGCTGGAGCCGTCTCCGTACGTTGCCTCGGAGGAAAGGCTGCCTGGCTGTTCAGCTATCGCGGCCCCGACGACTACTATGCACTTCGCTGGGAGCCCACCAGCCACTGGGAGCAACCGGCCAGGTTTGCGCTTGAGCGAATGCGGGCTGGTGAGAAGACGGTCCTGGCCGAGCTCCAACTCAAAGGACAGACAGAGCAATGGTACCGAATCGGCATTGAACGTCGAGGCCCAGACATCACTGCGTTGTTCCAGGACGTGCCCGTGATCCGGATCAGGGACGCAACCTGCATCGGTGGGCGATTCGGCCTGCAGGCCTTGGGTGGCGACGTCGACTTCGACGACATAGACGTAGCGCCAAGCACTGTCAAACCCTTGGAAGAAACAGCATTCCGCAGGCGATCATGGCGCCGCCCCCTGCGACGGTGGGAGTTCGTGGAGGACGGGATCCGCTGCCTTCCCGGAGGATGGTTTGGCGGGGAAGCCCTTCTGGCTCTCGGGCTGAGCGAATGGACCGGCTACCGCCTCGCGGTGACCGTCGAAACGCCGGCGCGGTCGGCCTCGACAGTCGGGATTTCGTTCGGTGTCAACGCCCGGGAAAGCACCTCTTTTGAGTGGGAAAGCGCCAGGAAGAAGGGCGCCGAACGACGGTTGAGCGTTCGGGCCGGAGAGAGCAGGGACCTGCTGGGAGAGGCCCAGGGGGGATACGAACCGGGCAAAACCCTCCGACTTATCGTTGACCAATCCGGCCCTGATCTGTGCATCTATGAGGCCATGCACGGCCTCCTCCTTCGCGTCCCGAAACACAGCGTCCCAGCCGGCCGGGTCGGGCTGACGGTCAAGGGCCGAGACAGGATCGAGTTCCGTGATATGATTCTCGACGGGCCTGACGAACGAGACTGGGAACAGGTCGTCAAGACCAAGATCTTCGAGAGTGACCACTATATGCTGGACTGGTCCGCCGCAGAAGGCGAATGGGTCTTGGCCGAGCAAACGGACAGCTCTGCCCCAACGTGGTGGCACAAAGGAGACTTCTTCGGGGCCGCAGAGCTCTCGCTCCCGATCGCCGCAGCCACGGAAGACAACGGGTTCACCGCCTTCCTCATGGCGTCCTCGGAAGGTCCGGAGACGGGGGCGACGGTGCATGTGCGCCCCACCGGCAAACGGTCGGAGAAGCTCACGGCCGAGCTGCTGTGGAACGGAGAACGGTTGACTCGGGCCCAATTCGCCCTGCCCCCCGAGGCCAAGACCGTTGACCTTCGGAAAGACGGCTCCTTCCTCTGGCTGCGCTGTGGCGAAGCCGAACCGTTCTTCTGTCAACTGCCTGCAGATTCCCTCCCCGACGGCACCCGGGTAGGGCTGCAACTGGCGTCCGCGGAGCTCCTCGAGCAGCTTGTTCTCAAGCGTGATCATGTCGTGGACGATCAGTTCGACCACGTCCCCGTGCGCTGGCGGAAGCTGGGGCGCTGGGAAGTCAGTAACAAATTCCATTGTGACCCGCGCTGGGCCTATATGGTTGGCGAGAGCGATGCCCTTGCCTCACTCTGGCACGTCGACACCTTCCCGGGCGACGTGACGCTCGAATTCTACGCCGGGATGCGCTACCGGTCCGACCACAATTTCATGCCCTACTACCCTCGCCCCGGAGACATCAACGCCGTTGTGTCCAGCACCGGAGCCTCTGTGTTCGACGGCTATACCGTGGTCGTGTCCGGTTGGGACACCACGTGGACCAGAGTGCTGCGGAACGGCAAGATTGTGGCAGAAACAGATCGTCCTTTCGTGCCCTCCACGCGCAAGAAGTACGTCCGACCACAGCATCTTCACCGCAAGTGGTTTTATGTCAAACTGCGGCGGGTCGGTCCCCTGGTTGAGCTCTACTTCGAGAACGAGAAGATCCTGTCCTGGACGGATGAGGAGCCCCTCAAAGCGGGCCGTGTCGCCCTCTGGACGGTGGACAACAGCATCCTGATCGCACGAGCCAAAATTTCCTACAGCGCGCGGGTCCCGTTCCGCCCTGCACCGCAAGTCCGGGTGGAGGACAAGTCGGAGAGCCCCTCGCCTCCCGCTGCCGTGGACAAACCACAGGAAGTCCCTGCTACCGCCCTGCGTCTCGTCTCGCAGACACATCCCGGGGTGTTGTTCACCTTTGACACGCCCGGAGATCTGGAGGGCTGGGAAGAGACGGGCGAGCCAGGTGACGCCCGTTTGACGTGGGCGGACACCGATGCAGACGACCACGGGGGGAGCCTTCGAGCATCAAACGTGGCGGCTGGAGGACAGCTCCGCGTTCCCGTGCCGCTCAACCGTCTCGATGTGCGGCGGGCCACCCATCTGACCTTCGCCTGCCGCATGGATCCCGGCACAAAGGCCAACTTGTACGCGACAATCGGGGGGAAACGTTACGTCATCCACCTCACCGGCCCGCCGGACGACGATGAGAATCTCATCTGCCTCGGACGCATGCCCATGCAAGCCGACGGTCGCTGGCACCGTCTCTTCCTGGCGCTCGGGGATGTCCTGCTCAAACACCGGCCGCTGGATCGTCGGCTGGTGATCGAAGACATGGCGTTCGGGGTGGAACGCGGGGGCTATCTTCTGGCCGGACGAGGGGGAAACCCTACGGGAACATCCTTCCAGATCGACGACTTTGAAATCGCGGCACAGGGAGCGCCCCCTCTCAAGGCCCGTCTGCAGAAAGGAACGGATACGCAGGTTCTGAAGGGAACATTTGACATACGCCACGTCAACGGAACCATCGTGTGCAAGGACCAGTCCCTGGCAGACGGGTGGGTGGAACAGGGACTGGACGAGGGACTGTATACGCTCGAAGTCGCCGCTGAGGGTCCCGCTGGACACCGTGAACTGCTGCGCTTCAGAATTACCGGCGAGACCACGACCGTTGAGTCGATCTCCCCCCCTTCCAAGGCGGACTGGGGCGGAGAGAACGTCACCGTCAGACTCTCTCCGAGCCCACTCCCCACTCTCAGCGACCTCGTCGTCCGAACAAACGGGCGTTCCTATCCCGTAGACAACAAGCGGGTCCGCTGGATCGCCGAGACACGATCTCTGGTTTTCGATGCGGCCCGGGCGCAAATGGCGCTCACCGACGCCAAACCCTACGCATTCCAACTGGCTCCGAGACGGGGCGGAGGTCCCCCCTTGGCCGAGTGGACTCTGAACTTCAAACTGACTGAGGACAAGCTCCCCCCGCAACCGGTCCGCCTTCGAGACTATGCCATTCATGACACGTTCGAGTACGACTTGGGGACATGGGCCCGGATCGGGCCGGACCGGAACGGGCGTGAACACAGCGCCCTGCTGATTCGTGATGACCGCCTTCCCGCGTCGGGGCAGTACAGCCTGAAACTCTTCAACGAACTCATCGGGGGCCTGGCCGGAGCTCAGGTGTCGACGAAGTCGATAAACGCGGGGAAGCACCCTATCATCTCGTTTGACTGCAGAATGGAGGAGGAAGTCCTGTTTGACCTGCTGTTCACCGGCGGCGCAGGACAGTCCCGGATAACCGTGACCGACAACGGCCACCGAAACACAGCCCGCCATGTCGGGGACTTCACTCCCACCATCGCCGCCGATGGCAACTGGCATCACCTCGAAGTCAATTGGCATGATCTCCTCGCCGCCCTGCCCTATTGCGCCGGACAGTTCAGCGTCTCCAATCTAAGAGTTGGTGATTCAGGCTGGACGGGGAACCGTGAACGGGCCATCTATTGGATCGACAACTTCCGTGTCGCCCCCACCTTGAGCGCGGCCGGGCAGGGCCTGCTTCTACGCTGGGCAACGTCAGATCCGGGGGGAATAGCAGGATACAGCTATCACTGGAGTTCAGCCCCCAATGAGGATCCCGATACAGACGTGGATGGAACGGCCGGCTCAGCCCGGTTCACCGACATCCCGGAAGGGCGGCAGTTCTTCCATATCCGGGCCGTCGACCGCGCAGGTAACTGGAGCGAAACAACGCATTGGCTCATTCTGGTCGACAACACCCCACCACAGCTCAGCGAAAGCACTCCTGCGGCGGATACAACGTCCGCCGACCGCGAACTCCGCATCGTTCTCGGTGACCCCCTGAGCGGCCTGGACCCGGCCAGCCTCAGGTTGACCGTCAACGGTCGTTACTGCGCCCCTGGACGGAAGGGCGTCACCGTGGACCTGAAGACGGGGCTCTTCGCCGTTGACTGGGTGGCCGCCGGGGTTCGCCCGAAAACAGTCGGGGAAGCCCAGACGTTCGAAGTCGTGCTTAATCCGGTGCGAGACTTCGCCGGCAACTCAACCGAAAGGAAAAGCTGGACATGGACACTGTCCAGCGAGGGAGATACCCGTCCGCCACCGGCTCCGCGAATCACCTGGGCCAATGGGAAGGTGCTCAACCAGTTCGACTTTGAGGAAGATCAGCCCAAACTCACTGCCTCCGCCTACTTCATCACCGATCGGCCGTTCTCTCCGGCGCGTGGAAGTCACGTGTTGCAGACAACGGTCGGAGCCACTGGAACTGCGATCCGGCTTGCCCTCCCCGGACAGGTGGATACGAGCACACACCGCTATCTCTCCTTCCGATACCGTTTCCCGCCAGACCTGAAAGTCGATTTCAGCGGCATGCTGGAAACGCGCGAACCAGACACCATCTGGCTGCTGACAAAACTCACGGATGGAGACATCAGACCGGATTACGTGTTCCGCACCGGGCAACTCGAAGGCATCACCTGCGACAACCAGTGGCACGCGGCCCTGATCGACCTTCGTCAACAGGTAGAGACCTGGCATGAGAACAAACCGGAAGGCGCGGCGACCAGCTTTGTCCTCAAATCCCTCGCAATCGGCGACATGGGCTTCAACTGGCACGACGTTGGGACGACGTTCATGCTTGACGATGTCGTCCTGGCAGCGGGTGCGGCAGCAGGTGCGGAATTCGCAGTTTCCAGTAGTGACGAGTCTGGAGTCACAGCCTACGCCTGCGCCATCGATCGTGACCCCGACGGGCTACCCGGCGAGGCGGACCTCCTCAAACCCGGTGAGCGCTTCAAACCGAGCTTCCCCGAGAAAGGCGTATGGTACGTTCACGCCTGCGCCCGGGATACCGCCGGGAACATGAGTAAGCCGGGGCACTTCACCGTAGTGGTGGAATAGCCGGGACAGGAACAGCTGTCCGAAATCCCGCCCCTCCTCCTCCAGGGATAACGCATGCCTTCGAGCACGTCCCCCTTGACGAGGCTCCCACACAGGCTACCTTCGGGCGGGTTCTCCACCGTGTGGTCGGGCCCGACGCTCCCTCTCCTGCACGCCCTGGGGAACAGCCCCGGGACCAGACACAGGACGACGTCTCACTTGATGACCTTTTCAGGCAAACGCCCCGACATCAGGCCCGGCCTCGTGCACGGCCTGCCGGAATCGTCAGCCGACCATGCAGCTCACAGGGCCTGGCTTCTCACCCTCTGTTCCCTGCTCCTGCTCGTAACCTGGGGTTGCCGTCCCAAAGACCGGAACGACGGCAAAGCCCACTTGGTTCTGACCGTTCCCGCGGATCGTGAAACCCGTCCGATGTACCGGGGAGTGGTCAAGCGGTTCGAAGAGGCCCACCCCAACATCACAGTTCAGATCCTCGAGATTCCAGCCAACTACTACGGCAAAGTTCTGGTCATGATCGCCGGACGTAACGCCCCTGACCTGATGTGGATGGGGCAGAGCTTTGCGGAGTTCGCAGCGCGGGGGGTATTTCTTGACCTGAGTGAGAAGCTCGAGACTGAGGTGGACCTCGAGGAGTACCTCCCCCAGGCTCTGAGCTGGTACCGAGTCGAAGGGAAGCAATACGGCATCCCGTTCGGTATTGACATGAACTACATCGCGTACAACAAGACGCTGTTTGACGAGGCTGGTGTCCCGTACCCAACCGATGACTGGGACTACGACTGCTTCCTGAAGACGGCGAAGGCCCTCACCAGAGACATCGACGGCGACGGCCGTATCGACCAGTATGGATTCAAGGGGGAACTGGCAAAGTCATCGTTCGGGGCCCAGGTCATCTCGCCCGATGGCAAGGACGTCTTGTGTAACCGGCCGGAGATGATCGAGGCGTTGCGTACAAACCTGAATCTGGCCCGTGAACACCACGTTTCGCCGTTGCCGGAGGACAGTGACTTTCAGGGGTTGGATACCTACACCTACTTCCGCCAGGGCAAAGCCGCGATGATGCAGTTCTTCACCTGGAACCTCCCTTTCCTCCGCCGCCAGTGCAGCGAAATGAACTGGGACATCGTCAACAATCCGAAAGTCCGACAGCGTGGGCATTGGGCATCGAGTCAGGCAGTTCTCGTATCGAGCTCGACACGCCACCCCGAAGAAGCGTGGTTGCTGGCCAGGGAGTTCTTTGGTGATGAAGTCCAGCAACGAATGGCAGCGCGTGGCCTGCCCCCGAGTCGACGTATTGCCGAGATGGTCATCCAGAACCAGCGGAAGACCGGTCAGAAACCTGCCAACATCGCCGCACTGCGTAGGGCTAGCGATTCGCTGTACCCGAACCCTCGCATCCCAAACCTGTCGGAGATCCTGTCTCTTTACGGGAGCGCTGCAGGTGGTGTCCCGACCGGTCGATCGACACCTGAGGAAGCCATGGCCCGGGCAGAAAAGGCCATCGTTCTCTACCTGAAGAGGAAACGTCTGCGGGATCGGTAGCCTCTCCCATCGTGGCGGGCCGGGACCGCAGGCGCACGCCTGCAACTGCAGCACACATGCTATGAGAGCAAAGAACAACTGGATTGCATTCGTCTTCCTGGCCCCGAATTTCGTCGGGTTCCTGATTTTCACCTCGATTCCGGTAGTGGCGGCGTTCGCGTTGAGCCTGTTCGAGTGGAATCTCTTCCAGCCACCGACATTTGTGGGCCTGCGGAACTTCGTTGATCTCCTCGGCTTCTTCCGCGACGGCAGCACGTGGCAGGTCAGCGACCCACGGTTCTGGAAGTACCTCGGGAACACGCTGTTCCTGATGATGAACATCCCGATTTCCATGTCACTGTCGTTGAGCCTGGCCCTCCTGCTGAATCAGAAGATCCGGGGCCGCGTGCTGTTCCGTACCATCTTTTACTTACCGACGATCTGTTCGGGAATCGGTATCATGCTTCTGTGGATGTGGATCTACAATCCCGAATTCGGCCTGGCCAACTACCTGCTGAGTCTCCTGGGGATCAAAGGCCCTCTCTGGCTCAAGAGCTACCATCTCGCCAAGCCATCACTCATGCTCATGGGGCTCTGGGGAGCAATGGGAGGGACGAGCATGATCCTCTATCTCGCCGGTCTCCAAGGAATCTCACCCAGTCTCTATGAAGCAGCTCAAATGGATGGAGCCAATGCCTGGCATCGGTTCCGCCACATCACGTTTCCCATGCTCGCCCCTACGACCTTTTTCATCTTTATCACCTCCGTCATCGGAGGGTTCCAGGGCGGGTTCCAGGCAGCCTACGTGATGACGAAAGGCGGTCCCGACGGGGCCACGAGCACCATCAGTTACTACATCTACAACCATGCCTTCCAATGGTTCAATATGGGCTACGCAGCGGCCATCGCTGTCGTGCTCTTTGGCCTGGTGGCAACCGTGACCCTGATCAACTGGAAATTCGGCGGGCGGAACGTGAGTTACACATAGACTGCTGCCCCCTTTCCCGACGAGAAACCGCGCAGTCGATGGTCCAGGAAAAGGCAACCCGAATGGCGATGACCAGACAGAAAAAGCTGCTGATCACATACTCGCTCTCGTACGTGTTTCTGATCGCCGTGGGCATCTCAATGCTTGCCCCTCTGCTGTGGATGGTGAGCACATCCGTCAAGAGCCCGGATGCAGACGTGCTCAATCCCGCCCAGTTCCTCCCCGAGAAGATCCACTGGGAGAACTACCGGACGGTCATGGTAGAAACGAACTTCGGAAGAGCCCTCTTCAACAGCTTCCTGGTCACTATCTCGGTCACGTTCGGCCAGGTGCTCACAAGCTCTCTGGCTGCCTTTGCTTTTGCCCGGCTCAAGTTCGTTGGCCGCGACCGAATCTTCTTTGCCTATCTGGCCACAATGATGATCCCCGGAGCGGTCACCATGATCCCCGTATTCATCCTTTTGCGCCAGCTCCATTGGGTCAACACGTACTGGGGTCTGATCATTCCCGGGATGTTCTCTGCCTACGGCACGTTCATGCTCCGCCAGTTTTTCATGGGAATCAGCAGTGAACTCGAGGATGCCGCAATCATCGACGGCTGTTCGGCCCTGGGCGTCTACTGGCACGTGATCCTCCCGCTCTCCAAACCGGCCCTGGCCACCCTCACAATCCTGACCTTCATGGGATCCTGGCGGAACTTCATGTGGCCGCTCATCATCACCCACACACGCGACAAGTTCACCCTCCCGGTCGCTCTGGCTCAGTTCCAGGAGATGTTCGGGGTCCAGTGGACCCTCATGATGGCGGGATCAGTGATCATGATCATCCCCATGCTGGTCGTGTTCATCTTCGGCCAACGCTACTTCGTGGAAGGTATCCAACTCGGGGCCCTGAAGGGGTGACAGCACAGCACCAAGGTTGTGCGAGAGGTCCATTTCAGGTGGGGACGGGGCAAGAGAGACGGACATGGCTGGAAACAAGCAGATAGCGATGTGCGTGGCACTGGCCGCCGCGCTCGGTCTCCCCCCCGTTGTGCTCGCCCAGGAGCAGGTGCGCCCGAACATTCTGTTCATTCTGGTCGACGACCAGCGAAACGACTCCCTTGGATGCGCAGGACACCCCTTCATCAAGACTCCGAACGTGGATCGACTCGCGGCTCAGGGCGTCCGGTTCCAGAACATGTTCGTGACGACCTCCATCTGCATGGCGAGTCGAGCCACTATCTTCTCGGGGCTGACTCAACGCAGCCACGGCTACCGCCCCGGGGACCCACAGGGCTCGGCCGCGATGATCGAGACCGATTTCCAGACCTGTTTCCCTCTCCTGATGCGACAGGCCGGCTATCGCACCGGGTACTTCGGCAAGAACCACGTGCGTTTCGAGCGAGGAACGCCATCGGCTTTCAACGCGATGTTCGACGACTGGAAACACATCCACCGGAACCCCTACTTCAAAACCATGCCGGATGGCAGCAAACGGCATTGCGCCGAGTTGATCGGGGACAGATCAGTCGCGTTCCTGAAGGCCCAGCCCGCAGACAAGCCGTTCTGCCTCTACATGAGCTTCAACATCTCGCACGCAGAAGACAGAGACCATCGCCCCGGGATTGGTCATTTCCCCTGGCCGAAAGCTGTGGACGGCCTGTACGAGGACATCACGCCACCCCTCCCACGCCTCGGGGATCCAGCCCACTTCGAGCGGCTGCCGGACTTCCTCAAGACATCCCTCAACCGCGTCCGCTGGTACTGGCGCTGGGACACACCCGAGAAGTACACCATCAATATGCGCGCACTGTACCGCATGATCACCGGGATGGATCGCGTAGTCGGACGCGTACTCAAGACTCTCGAAGACCAGGGGCTCGCGGACAATACCGTGGTTCTCTACACTGCGGACAACGGCTACTACATGGGCGACCGGGGCTTTGCGGGCAAGTGGTCTCACTTCGATCAGTCGTTGCGCGTTCCACTCATCATCTGTGACCCACGGCTGCCCGCTGCAAGGCGCGGGAAGCTCGTCTCCCCGATGGCTCTTAACCTCGACCTCCCCTCAACCATGCTCGACCTGGCGGGGATACCAGTGCCTGATTCATACCAGGGACGCAGCCTTTCTCCTGTGCTCCAAGGCGTCGGTCCCACCGATTGGCGTCGCGAGTTCTTCTGTGAACACCACCAGCTTGGCGACAAAATCCCGGCCTGGGCCGGAGTCCGCGGGGAACGTTATGTCTACGCCCGGTACGACCGGCAAGCCCCTCCGTTCGAGTTCCTGCATGATCTAGGAACTGATCCGGACCAGCTTGAGAACCTGGCGGGGAACCCCGCCCACAGGGAGGTGCTTGAGCGGCTCCGCACACGAACAGATGCGTACATCCGGACACGCACGCGTCCCGAGATCGAGGCGCGACGTAAAGAAGCCCTCAAGCAGAAACGGACAGCCGCCACCCGTTCGACCGCCAAAACCCGCCTGACGGACCGTGGCCCTTACCGGGGAGGCCGTGCCGTTTTCGACGGCTCATCCTTCTCCGGCCTCCCGAACACCCCTCCGCTTACACGTGAAGACTCACACTCCTGGGCACTTCGCGTCAGCCCCCTCCCGGGAAACCCACCCGGGGCGATCCTCCTGGGAAACCGCCACAGCCCGACCGGACTCAACTTCATGAAAGTGACAGCGGAAAGAGGGGTGCAGCTCTTTGCCAACAACACGAAACTGCTCAAACTGGATGCCGCAATCCCGGCAGGTGTCTGGACGACTGTCGCCCTGGTTAAGAACGGCGGGGAGATGGTGCTCTACGTAAACGGCAAGGTGACTGCCAGAGCGGATGTCACCGCCCCGCTCCCGGCCATGTCCTGCTACCTGGGAGGGGATCCGCGCGTGCCAAACGAGGCGGCCCGTTGCCGGATCAGCCACGCAGTCGTTGTCCCACGAGCCCTCTCCGCAGAAGATGTGCTGGCTCTGTTCCAAGGGGCAGACTGAAACCTCAAGGCAACCGCACAGAACACCATCCGGGCACCCCCTCTGCCCCCTTGGGGCCCTCCCTGTCTTTTTCCTTGTCCAGCGCCGCTTGCGATGCCCCACGCAGCGCTTACATTACCATATTCGCATTAACGAATACTTGTGCCCGAATTTACGGTTTCCAAAGGAGTCCAGAGGAGTTGCAGGTCCATGAGTAAGATCAAAACACCGCACGTATTCACGTCTGAATCCGTTTCCGAAGGCCATCCGGACAAAGTATGTGACCAGATTTCAGATGCCGTGCTGGACGCATGCCTTGAACAGGACCCCCACAGTCGAGTCGCTTGCGAGTCCCTGGTGACCACGGACCTGATCGTGCTGTCGGGCGAGATAACCACGAACACCAAGGTCATCTGGGAAGACGTCGCCCGAGACGCGGTCCGGAAGATCGGCTACTCATCGGATGACATCGGCTTCAACGCCGACACCTGCAAGGTCTTGCTGGCCATTCACCCGCAGTCTCAGGACATTTCCCAGGGCGTCACCGCCGGCGAAGGTGCGTTCAAGGAACAGGGAGCGGGTGATCAGGGAATGATGTTCGGCTATGCCAGCAACGAAACAGATGTGCTCATGCCGGCCCCCATCCACTACGCGCACCTCATCGTCCAACGCCTTGCGGAACTGCGCCATTCTGATCCCGAGACGTACGCCTTCCTCCGCCCCGACTCCAAGAGTCAGGTCTCCTTCCTCTATGAAGATGGGAAGCCGGTGCGCCTGGAGACGGTGGTCGTCTCACACCAGCACACGCCGGACATGGTCGAAGAACAGCTCCGCTCCCTGGTCGTCCAGGTTGTGAACGAAGTCGTTCCCACCAACTTTCTTCACAATGACATCACCTACTACGTCAACCCGACCGGGCGGTTCGTGATTGGCGGCCCCAACGGCGACACTGGCCTGACCGGCCGCAAGATCATCGTGGACACCTATGGTGGGGTTGGGTGCCATGGCGGCGGCGCGTTCTCCGGCAAAGACCCATCCAAGGTGGACCGTTCAGCGGCTTACATGTGCCGCTATGTGGCCAAGAATATCGTGGCGGCAAAGCTCGCGGATAAGTGCGAAGTGCAGGTCGCCTACGCAATCGGTGTCGAGCATCCCCTCAGCATCAATGTTGACACCTTCGGGACCGGTCAGGCCTCTGACGGCCGCCTCCAGGAGATCCTCGAGTCAAGCGGTATTTTCGACTTCCGACCGGCTCGCATCATCGCCAATCTCGGGCTCAAAACCCCTGCTCAGGACGGCTGGAGTTACCGCCAGACAGCCGCCTATGGGCATTTCGGTCGGGATCTGTTCCCCTGGGAGAAGACAGACAAGACGGACGCCCTGACGGGCGCAGTCTAGGGGGAGCGTGCACATGCATCGAGTCATCGGCTTCGGCGCCGCTCTGGTCGACCAACTCGCCTTTGTGGATGATGCCTTTATCGATGGCATCGATGGCGACAAAGGCGGCATGGAGCTGCTGGACAACGCGCAACGCTGTGCGTTGCTCGGCGCCCTGCCCTCGCCCCCTCAGCGTGTTCCCGGAGGCTCAGCAGCCAATACGGTGGTCGGGCTGGCCCAGCTCGGTGTAGCCGCTCGTCTCCTGACCAAAGTCGGGACTGATGCAGAAGGTGAATTCTACCGTGAGGCGCTGGAACAGAGCGGAGTAGAAACGAACGCCCTCAAAGCAACCGACGACGCCCCCACCGGAACGTGTATCAGCCTGGTAACACCAGATTCAGAACGTACCATGCGGACCTTCCTTGGGGCCTCCGCGATGCTCACACCCGATGATATCACGCCAGAGGATTTCAGAGGCTGCACGCACGCCCATATCGAGGGGTACATGCTCTTCAATATGGAGCTCATGCTGCACATCCTCACGACGGCCAAAGCGTGTGGATGCATCGTGAGTCTGGACCTCGCCTCCCATGAGGTCGTACGAGCCTGCCGGCCCGTCCTGCCCGGAATGCTGCGGGAATACGTCGACATGGTGTTCGCCAATGAAGATGAAGCGGCCGCCTTCGCTGCCTCCGGGGATGAACGCGTGGCCTTGGAGAGGCTGAACTCATTCTGCCCCCTAGCCGTGGTGAAGCTGGGGCCAAGGGGTGCCCTCATAGGGACAGATGCGGGTGTCGTTGAGGTCGAAGCTCGGAAAGCGACCTCTATCGACACGACCGGGGCCGGAGACCTTTGGGCAGCCGGCTTCCTGGCCGTCCTCCTCCGCTCAAACGATCCCGCCCAAGCCGGCACCGCCGGGGCGATCCTCGGCGCTGTAGCCGTGGAACAGATTGGTGCGGTGATACCAGAAGACAGTTGGCCGGACATCCGGAAAGAGATTGCCGACCTGAGTGCATAGGAAGAAAAGCATGACACAGAAGACGGAAAACTACTGGATTGCCGACTTGAGTCTGGCAGACTTCGGGCGGAAAGAACTCGACATCGCCGAGAAGGAGATGCCGGGATTGGTGGCGTTGCGAGACAAGTTCGGCACCGAAAAGCCCCTGAGCGGTGCGCGCATCAGCGGCAGCCTCCACATGACCATTCAGACAGCCGTGCTCATCGAGACGCTGGTCGAGCTCGGCGCCGATGTTCGCTGGGCCTCCTGCAATATCTACTCCACCCAGGACCACGCCGCCGCTGCGATCGCTGCAACGGGCGTCCCGGTTTTTGCCTGGAAGGGAGAGACCCTCGAAGACTACTGGGAGTGTACGCTGCAGGCACTGACATTCCCCGGCGGCAAGGGGCCGAACCTGATCGTTGACGATGGCGGCGACGCCACCCTGATGATCCACTTGGGCTGCGATGCGGAAGACGATCCCAGCGTACTGGATGGAGACGCTGACACAGATGACGAAGTCGCCCTGCAGGCATGCCTCAAGCGAGTCCTCACCGAAGCTCCCGGGCTCTGGCACGGCATGGCTGCCGACTGGAAGGGCGTCTCAGAGGAAACGACCACAGGCGTCCACCGCCTCTACCAACGCAACAACGCGGGCACACTCCTCGTTCCTGCCATCAACGTGAATGATTCGGTAACCAAGTCCAAGTTTGACAACCTCTATGGTTGCCGGGAATCACTCGCGGACGGGATCAAACGCGCGACGGATGTCATGGTGGCCGGCAAAGTGTGTGTGGTCTGCGGCTACGGCGATGTCGGCAAAGGGTGTGCCCAGGCCCTGCGCGGTTTCGGAGCTCGCGTGTTGATCACTGAAGTCGATCCCATCTGTGCCCTCCAGGCTGCCATGGAAGGGTACGAGGTGGTCCGCACCGAAGATGTCCTGGCCGAAGCCGAAATATTCGTCACCTGCACCGGGTGTTGCGACATCATCACAGCCGAACACATGGCCGGCATGCGCGATCAAGCGATCGTCTGCAATATCGGCCACTTCGACAACGAGATTCAGGTCTCCCAACTCAAGGCGTGGCCGGGGGTCGAATGCGTGCCAATCAAGCCCCAGGTCGACAAGTATGTCTACCCGGATGGTCACTCGATCATCCTCCTCGCTGACGGCCGGCTTGTGAATCTCGGGTGCGCCACCGGGCACCCCAGTTTCGTGATGAGCAACTCGTTCACCAATCAGGTTCTGGCCCAGATCGACCTCTGGACCAAACACTACGACGTTGGCGTCTACTGCCTCTCAAAGGAACTGGACGAGGAAGTCGCCCGTCTCCATCTGGAGAAGCTCCGCGCGAATCTCACGGTCCTCTCCAAGAAACAGTCCGACTACATCGATGTGCCGGTTAACGGCCCCTACAAGCCGGACCACTACCGTTACTGAGCCCCGCAAGTACAGTTGACTTCTCCCCGACGCATCGGTTGCCTTCAGCAACCGGTGCGTCATAGTTTCCGGACCACACGCACGGGAGAAACGCGGATGAAAGTGCTCAATTTCGGCTCGCTTAACCTCGACCATGTCTACGCTGTGGACCACATCGTCCAGCCGGGCGAGACGATTCCCAGCACGGCTTACGAGCTGTTTGCCGGCGGCAAGGGGGCAAACCAATCGGTCGCCCTCGCCCGAGCCGGGGCAACTGTTTGCCATGGAGGGATGATCGGGAACGAGGGGACGTGGCTGCGTGACAAGATGGATGACGAGGGGATTGAGGTAGGTAACGTCGTCGTTGCCGACTCTCCAGGCGGCCACGCCATCATCCAAGTCGATGCGTCCGGACAAAACAGCATCGTTCTGTTCGGCGGGGCAAACCAGCAGATCTCGGATGAACACGTGGCCAACGCCCTCTCGACCTGTTCTCCAGGCGATGTCCTGCTGCTTCAGAATGAGATCAACAAGACCGCCGAACTCATCGGCGCCGGCCGCGCCGCCGGGCTCACGGTGTGCTTCAATCCGGCACCGATGACTCCCGCTGTACAGGAGTTCCCGCTCGAGTTGGTGGACATACTGATCGTGAATGAGCACGAAGGAGCAGCCCTGGCTCAAGCAGCTGATGTGCCGGACATTGCTCCCGCGCTTCGGCAGCGCTGGCCGGACACACGAATCGTCCTGACCCTGGGCGAAAAGGGCGTGCACTTCCTGGATGCCGACACGGAACTCCACGTTGCCGCCTACGCCGTGGATGCCGTTGACACCACCGCCGCCGGAGACACGTTCATCGGCTACTTCCTGGCCGGGACACTCGAAGGACTGCCGGTCAAACAGGCCCTCCAGCTCGCGTGCAAAGCCGCCGCACTGTCTGTAACAAAGCCCGGAGCTATGGACTCAATCCCGCTGCGTGGCGCCGTCGAGACCTTTGTGGGATGACTTGCAGGCGGATGCCTCAAATAAACATCACGCTGGATCCGAACCAGGAGACCGACATGTCAAGACGTCCGAATGTTCTCTGGCTCATGGCCGACCAGTTCCACCATCTGTGCACGGGTTACGCTGGGCACCCGAACGTAAAGACACCGAATCTGGACTGGATCGCGCAGCGCGGTGTCACCTTCACCCGAGGGTTCGCTAACAACCCCATCTGCTCCCCTTCACGTATCTGTTTCATGACCGGTCAGTACATGCACACACACGGGATGTTCGGCAACAACCATGCCGAGTGGCCCGAGCCTGAGCCCGACACATTGGCCTGCCTGTTCCGGCGCTATGGGTATCAAGGGGGACTCTTCGGCAAAGCCCATATGATCCGGCGCTGGGATGAGGATGCATTCGAGTCCATTCGTTACACGGATCTGTGCGATGCCCTTCGGGGAGATCCGGAAACGACACATTACTTCAAACACCTCACAGACCACGGGTTGGGCGACCTCTATGAGGAAGGGAGTACAAAGCCGGGGCAAGCCTACACTTTGGACGGCAGCGCCCCCGCGAAGCTACCCTATGAGCATTCCATCGAACACTTCACCGGCAGCGAAACGGTGACGTTCCTGGAAGAACGTGATGCCACCCGGCCTTTCTTCGTGCACATGAGCTTCCAGCGCCCACACGCGCCAATTGCCCCCGCCCCGGAGTACTTCGACCTCTACGACCCAAAAGACATGGTTCTGCCTGATAGCGCATTCGACTACTTCGAAAACGGTTTCGCATCAAAGCCGGCATTCATGCGCAAGCGCCTGGCGAAAGGCTGCGGGTATCCCCTGGCCGACCCCAATCAGGATCGCTTAAAGCGGTGCCTCGCCAGCTACTACGCCCTGATCACCTGCATCGACATGGAGATCGGGCGAGTGCTTGACGCGCTCCGGGAACAGGGAGAACTGGATAACACCATCATCTTCTTCACCGCTGACCATGGAGACTTCGCCGGCGAGCACGGTCTCTTCCACAAGAACTTCGGCATCTATGACTCGATCCAGCGCATCCCGTTCCTGCTGAGTTGGCCGGGAGGCCCAGGCAACACCACCTGCGACGCATTGGTCGAGTCAATCGATCTCTACCCCACCCTCTGCGAACTGTGTGACGTGCCTCTGCCCCCGGGACGCGAGGGAATCAGCCTCGTTCCGGTTGTGGACGGCCGCGCTCCAGGCAAAGACGCCGTCTACTGCGAATGGTGTTGGCTGAACCGCAAAGTCTCCGCCATACGAACCGAGAACGCACGACTGGTCTTCTACGGGGGTGAGGAAGGTGGAGAGCTGTACCACCACAGCGATGACCCGGGGGAGACCAGGAACCTGTGGGATGACGACGAGTACCAAGCGCTGAAGATGGACCTCCTGCAACGCCTTCTAGAATTCACTCAGCGCTACAGGCCAACGACCGATAGCAACCACGATCGGGCGATCGATCAGGAAACACGTTACAGTCCGACACGCCTCCTTCACAAACATCGGAGGTACTGGAGTCAACTTCAGAATGCCTATACCGAACAGCTCCCATGGCTCCCTGAAGGAGCGGGAAAAGGGAGCTAGTGGTGGCGGGCGGGAATAGCGAGCCCACCCCCGGGCCAGTCTTCGATGAGGCTTCGTCCGGGATGGCAAGAGGCGATGCCGAGCATCGTCGTTGGCAGCCCGGGCGCAGAATCGCGAAAAATGGTCCGCCCGGGAGGGTTGCCCAAAGAACGGAAAGGTCTCACTCGTCACAGATGAACGCTGACCCGAGGAATAGCGCCCGGCCGACGGCTCACCGATCCCTGGCGCGGAAGCATCCCGGCCTCCTCGGTACGTACGTCTGTACGCACCAAGATGCCCGAAACACGTCCACATCCAGGCATCAGCAAGGGGTGGGCCCGCTATTCCCGCCCGACACCACCAGCAGCTCAGTACTCGGTGGGGAGCTCATCCACTTCGGCAAGTGAGAAAACAGGACCGTCGACACAGACGTATCGGCTACCGATATTGCAGCGACCACATTTACCGATGCCGCATTTCATGCGCATCTCGAAGGAAAGGTACGTGTCATCTGCGCCAAAGCCGAGTTCGCGTAGGACGGGAATCGTGAACTTCAGCATGATCGGCGGCCCGCAGATCAGGCAAATTGCGTTCTCAGCTGAAGGGCGCACATCCTCAACCACAGCTGGCACGAATCCCTCACGTCCTGACCACGTGGCATCGCCCTTATCAACGGTCAGATGTACAGCGATGTCAGCGCGCGCCTGCCATTCCAAGAACTCAGACTTGTAGCAGAGCTCGCCGGGGGATCGTGCTCCGTAGACCACCGTAATGTCCCCAATCGTGTCGCGTATGTCGGGATGCAACAGATACCTCAGGGTCGAACGTAGGGTCGTCACGGCAAAGCCACCACTGATGATCACCAGATTCTTCCCGGCGAAGCGCTCGATCGGGTAGCCGTTACCCAGCGGCCCGCGCAAACCCATCTCCCGACCTACATCGCTCTGATGCAGGGCTGTGGTGACCACGCCTGTGGCGTAACGCTTCACCGTGAACTCTACGTAGTCAGCATCCAAAGGCGATGAGGCAATGCCAATCGGGGCCTCCCCGTGCCCGAGCAGCGACAGCTCAGCGAACTGCCCACAGCGCAACGCAAAACGCTCCCGGTCTTCAGGACGCTTGAAGCGCAGCCGGAAGGTCTTGAGGTCCGCCGCATCGTTCTCAGCCGTGATACGGTCAATGACTACTGGATAAGGTATATATGGGTTCATGGTGACTTGGGTTCAGAGCTCATCAGGGCTCGTAGGACTGCCATCTGATTCGGACGGTGGGTCGCTCTTGCGGATCCCGTCGAGCATTGTCAGCAGGTTATTGTTGACCGGACACACTCCAATGCAGCGCCCGCACCCCGTGCAAAACGGGATCCCAAAATTCCGGTATCCGTACTCAAATTTATGCATAATACGCTGCCGTGCACGGCCGTGCTGTGACGTCCGCGGGTTGTGCCCCGACGCGTGCTTGGTGAACTCCTCGAACTGGCACGTGTCCCAGTTGCGGACCCGGCTACCGGTGTCGCCGCGACGTTCGTCCTGGATATCAAAGCAGTGACAGGTAGGGCAGAGATAGGCGCACGCTCCGCAGCCAACACACTTGTCGGCGATCCCTGCCCACATCTCCGACTCAAACATGCCTGACAGCTTCTCCTGCAGGACATCCACATCGATCTCGCGAGTCACACGCTCCTCAGCCGCCTTACGCAGCTTGCCTACATTTGCCAAGGCCACAGCGTCTGCACACGGTAACTCCCCGGCCAGTTCGAGAAGCTGCTGGCCTTGCTCGGTCAGCACCTCCAACACGTAGGTCTCATCAGCCAGTGGCGTAAGAAAGAGGTCGCAATCACGCGCATCCATCGAGCTGATACCCATCTTCTCGAAGAAACGGTGTTGGGGGACCGATTCCTGGCTTACGCCAAGCCCAACGACCGTGGTAACACGACGCCTGGCCAGGTACAATTCGTCAGGGTGCGGTTCGGCCCCAAACACCGCGTCCAGTACCTTGATTGCCTGCACATCACATGGGTGGACGCCAAACAGAACCTGCGGCTCTGCCGGCGGAGGGGGTGCCATCTTCTCAGTGTTCTTCCCAAGCCGGTAATAGAAGAGCACCTCGGTCCGCGGCATCACCGCCTGTTTCGGGGCCACTCGCGGGATGCCATCGGCAGGAAATGCCAAGTCGCCGATGTCAGCCAAGACGTCGAACGTCGACACGCCATCACGCAAAACGGGGGCAAACACGGTCTGCTCCGCCATCAGAGATGTCAGTAGCGCAGCCAGTGAAGCTTTGTCCAGTTGTTTGTGCTCCATCGCACCTTTCCTGGGGAGTCGGGGTGGGCGTTCATCCCCCCCCGGACCACGGTCCACGATCACTTGATGAAGTCGTCCTTATCATCCAGACGAAAACAGCTCAACGGGGCAGGGATCTCAGGATCCAGACCAGCCTCAAACTCAAACACGTCCTTCACATCGTTCCGCAGCTTGTCGTTGTACAGGCGCAAATCAACATTCACAGGACAAGCGCGAACACAGGCACCACAGCCGGTGCAACGGCCCGTGAGGTGCAACAACCGGGTCAGGTGGAAGAACATCGTGTCAGACGGATCGCTGCTCTTGCTCATCCACTTGGGTTGCGAAGAATCGGTGAAGCACGCGTTACAGTAACAGGCAGGACAAACACTCCGACAAGCGAAGCACAGGATGCACTTTCCCATCTCACGCTGGAAATACTCCCAACGTTTCCCCGTTGGCATCGCTTCGACTCGAGTCACATCGGGGGAGACGTCAGGCATGCTAGGCTGATCGACAAGATCACCAATGAGATGGTCGGCATGGCGTGGATTCCTGACCGAGCATTCGCGGCAACCTGGATGGATCAGCTCGCACAGATCCCCAAGCACCTCCTCACCTGAACTGAGACGCAGCACCAAGGTGGCACCCTCTTGGACGGCCTCGGCGACCTCCCCGCCTTTCGTCAAAGCAGTAGTCGCTTCCGGATCAATCACGCCACTGCAGGGAGTCCCCAGGATCACGACGTCGTCACGAGCGATCTGTCCCTCTTGGATCAAGCCAATCACCGAGCGCTCATCACACCCCTTCACCACAACCGCAACCTTCCTGCCTTCCAGCCGGTGTAGGTAGTTGGCAAGGTTGTTCTCACAGGTCACATCGAAAACGAGCACGTCGGCTTCCGCGGGATCCGAAACAAAGGCCGGTGTCGCCACCAAAGCCCCATCCCCTCTCCTGTACCCAACCACAACATCGACCTTACCTGTACCAAGCAAGTCGGCAGCGATCTCCCGCAATGTCGTTTCAGCGCTCATGATTCGTCTGTCTCCAACGCCGCCAACACTGACGACGGAACGTCCCAAAGGTGCTTCACCAGCCGCGTCGCTGGTCCGAGTTGGTGGATCTTCTCGGTGACGTCGGTAACTACATCGGCAAACTTCTGCCCTTCGGAAGCGGAAACCCACGAAAACTGCACGCGCCCCTCCTCGATCCCACAAAACTCGAGAAGACGTTTGAGTACAGCAAAGCGCCGACGCGCATGGTAGTTTCCCGTGAGGTAGTGGCAGTCCCCCGGATGGCAACCGGAGACTAACACACCATCCACGCCTTGCTGCAGGGCACGCAGAATAAACATCGGGTTGACGCGTCCTGAACATGGGACGCGAATCACGCGCACATTGGCTGGGTACTGAATCCGGCTCACACCAGCCAGATCCGCCCCCGCATACGAACACCAGTTACACAGGAACGCAACAATCTTGGGTTCCCATTCCGGCGTCTCAGCTACCTGTGGCTCACTTGCTGTCATATCACCCGTCGCTATTGGCTACCCACTGCCCAATACCTGCTCAGAACAACTGCGAAATCTCGGCCAAAATCTGCTGGTCGGTAAAGCCCCGAAGATTGAGGCCCCCGGAACGACACCCCGCCACACAAGCCCCACACCCTTTGCACAACGCCGGATTCACCTTCGCGAAAACACGTTCATCACGCCCGATCTGCTGCAGCTCAAGAGAAATCGCGTTGTACGCGCATAGAGACTCGCACAAACCACACGCGACACAACTGTCCGGCTTCACCTCAGCGATGTTGGGTTGGCCCTCAATGTCTGGTTTGGACAAGATTGTGCACGCCCTGGACGCTGCGGCCAACGCCTGCCCGAGACTCTCATCCAGCGATTTTGGTCCATGTGCCAGTCCGGCCAGGAACACGCCTTCCGTGGCGAACTCGACAGGGCGCAACTTGGCGTGTGCCTCAAGGAAGAAGCCATCGCCATTTATCGGCACCTTGAAGAGCTTCCCGACCACATCGTTGGCGTCGGAATCAGCCACTATGCCAGAGCTCAACACCACCAGCTCCGTGCCTAGATCAAGCTCGCACTGAAGCGTCTGCTCCAGGAAGCGCACTCGGACCTCATCGCCATCCCCTGCAACGACGGACGGAGGCGCGTCCTCGGTGAACCGAACGAAATGAACGCCTTTTCCTCGAGCCTGCTGGTAATTGACCTCGCGCAAGCCGTAGGTGCGGACATCGCGGTACAACACGTGGACTTCCGTGGTAGGTGAGAGCTCCTTGATGCGTAGAGCATTCTTCACCGCGCGGTTGCAGCAAACACGGCTGCAGTAGGGGTGTTCTTCGTTCCGAGAGCCGACGCACTGAATCATCACCACGCGCTCCGGAGCGTCTTCCCACGTACCATTCATTCCCGCCAGCCGTGCCGAGAGTTCGCGTTGAGTCACGACCCGTGGACTTTCATGGTACATAAACTCGGTCGGTTCATACTCCTGAGCGCCAGTCGCGACGATCGCAACACCGTGCTCGTATTCACTGCCATCGCTCAGGACGGATCTGAAATTCCCAACAAAACCAGTGACATCGGTAAGGGTCGCCTGCGTCCGCACCGTGACAAGCTCGTGTGCCATCAAGCGCCTGCGGTGTCCCTCTAAGAAGCTCACGACATCCTGATCCTCGAAGCCAACCGGGATGTGCAGTAAGTTGCCCCCCAACGTGTCTTCCTTCTCCACGAGCAACACCGCATAGCCCCGATCCGCGATCGCCAGAGCAGAAGCAATACCGGCCAACCCTCCTCCGACAACCAACGCCTTCGGAGTGACCGGGATCCGCTCGGATGTCAAGGGCTCACCCAGGGCCGCTTTGGCAACGGCCATCCGGACCAAGTCATGCGCCTTCCTCGTGGCGGCCTCCGGCTGATCCATATGGGCCCAGGAGCACTGGTCACGAATATTGGTCATCGCCACCAAGCTGGGATTCAGACCGGCCTCGCGTAACGTCTCCTGGAACAGGGCCTCATGCGTCCTTGGAGAACACGAGGCAATCACCACACGATTGAGTCGGTGCTCCTCGATCATGTCCCGCAGGTGCTCCTGAGAATCCTGGGAACACGTGTAGATTTCGTCCTCCGTGTAGACAACATACGGTAGACGTTCAGCCAGCTCAGCGACGTTCGGGACATCCACAACGCCGCCAATATTGACTCCGCAATGACAGACAAAAACCCCAACGCGTGGGGCATCCGTTGACACATCCCGCTCAGCCGGGAACACGCGGTCTTCAGTCAGCGTGCCCTGCCCCGCCGCCAACAGTCGGCTGGCCTCACAGGCGGCAGCACTTGCCTGAACGACCGTCTCCGGAATGTCCTTTGGTCCCGCTGCGGCCCCCGCGGCAAAGATACCGGGACGCGCTGTGTGCAACGGATTGTCTGGATCAGTCCACACAAAACCAAAATCGTTCAGCGCAACGCCAAGATCAGCGGCAAGTCTGCGCGTCGCCTCATTGGGCGCCAAACCGACGGACAAAACGACCAAATCAAACCCATCACTGGAGACGCCGCCGCCCTCCTCACAGTAGCGCACCACCATATCGCCCGCGCCGTTCCGCTGGACATCATGCACACGAGCTCGTTTGAACCGCACTTCGCGTTCCTTTTCCGCTCGTTCACAGTAACGGTCGAACTCTTTCCCAAACGCTCGAACGTCCATGAAAAAGACCGTCGTATCGACATCGTCCATGTGCTCTTTGGCAATGAACGCCTCCTTCACCGCGTACATACAACAGACCGAGGAGCAGTATCCATTCCTACACGAGATGTCTCGTGACCCGACGCACTGCAGAAACGCAATGCGCTTTGGCTCACGGCCATCCGAAGGCCGCACGACGTGGCCGCCAAACGGTCCCGATGCTGACAACATGCGCTCGAATTCCATACTCGTCAGAACGTCGGGGAAGCGACTGTAGCCGGTCTCATGTTTCGCATAGGGCTCGTACTCCGCGTACCCCGACGCAACGATCACAGCTCCCACGGCAATCTCTTCCTCAGTGTCCTGGTCATCGAATCTGATTGCGTTGGCCTCGCACACCCGTTCACAGACACCGCAACTGCCATTGTTCAAGCGAAGGCAGGCAGCAGGATCAATGGCCGGCACATTCGGTAGGGCCTGCGGGAAAGGTCGACTGATCACCCGACGCGTGGCAAGCCCAGCATCAAAGCGAGACCGCAGCTGACTGGGGGCCTCCCCAGAAATGGAGGCTAGGTCAAGAAGACGCGATCCTGTCGGACAAACCGACACGCAAGCCCCGCACAGCACACAGTCGCTCGTGGGATCCCCAAATGGAGTCGTGATCGTCCGGTCTATCCCACGATGGGCGAAGCTGATCGCGTGGGCTTCGCTGATCTCAGCGCAAGCGCGTACGCAAAGCCCGCACCGAATGCAGTCGGATCCGGCTTCGGCCTCCAGTCGCCCCGGCAACGCTCCCAAACGCTCGGCCATCTCGAGTACAGCCGGCGAGTTCGGGCAGGAAGCCAGAATGAGCTCCATGACCAACCGGCGTAGCTTGGCCAGACGCTCCGATTGCGTGGTGATCTCGACCCCGTCTTGAACCGGCAACGTGCATGACGTCGTGGTCTTGGTCCGTCCCCTACGTGTTGCCTCCACCAAACACAATCGACACGCACCGTAGTCGGATAGACGCTTGTCATGGCAAAGCGTCGGGATCCATATGTCGTTATCCCGCGCGACATCCAGAACGGTCGCTCCGGCGGGGGCCTCAATCGTCTTGCCATCAATGGTGATCGTGGGCATCAGCTGACTTTCACCGCATCAAATCTGCAGACCTCAAAACACTGACCACACTGGATACACAACTCGGCATCCAGAGCGTGGGCTTCTTTCCGCTCCCCAGTGATCGCTTCCACCGAACACGCCTTCCGGCAGGCCGTACAGCCCACGCATGCCTCGGGATCAATCGTGTAGGTCAGCAACGAGCGACAGACCTTCGCCGGACACTGCTTCCGCTCGATATGGGCCTCGTACTCGTCCCGAAAATAGCGTAATGTCGACAACACCGGATTCGGGGCTGACGTCCCCAGACCGCACAATGAAGCACTGCCAATGACCTCGCACAGGTCCTCCAGCAACTCAATGTCGCCCGCCCGGCCTTCGCCCAGACAAATCCGACTGAGCACGGCGTACATGTGCCTCAATCCCTCACGACAGGAACTGCACTTGCCGCATGACTCCTCAACCAAAAACTCGACAAAATAACGGGCCACATCGACCATGCAGGCCGTGTCGTCCATGACAATCATCCCCCCAGACCCCATCATTGACCCCGCTTCTGTGAGCGAATCGAAGTCGACCGTCAAATGCATCAGGTCAGCCGGGATACATCCTCCACTGGGGCCGCCGGTCTGCACGGCCTTGAGTTCATGCCCTTCAGGCACGCCCCCACCAATTTCGTTCACAATCTCACCCAACGTGATCCCCATCGGGACCTCAACCAGCCCGGAATTCTTCACATTGCCAACCAGGGAGAAAACCTTGGTCCCTTTGCTCTTCTCGGTCCCGATGGCGGCAAACCACTCTGCCCCCTTGCCGATGATCACAGGGACATTGGCCCACGTCTCAACATTGTTGAGCGTCGTCGGCTTCCCCCAGAGCCCACTCTCGGACATATGCACATGTTTGGCGCGCGGTTCGCCGGGCTTCCCTTCAATGGACGCAATCAGCGCGCTGGACTCACCACACACGAAGGCTCCGCTGCCTTGGGAAATATGCACATCGAACGCAAAGTCCGTACCCAGAATCCCCTCGCCCATCAAGCCAATTTCACGCGCCTGTTCGATGGCAATCTCGAGGCGCTCCACCGCAAGCGGGTACTCCGTCCGGATGTAAACGTAACCCTCGCTCGCCCCGATCGCGTAAGCCCCGATCATCATCCCCTCCAAGACGCTGTGTGGGTTGCCCTCCATCAGGCTGCGGTCCATATACGCCCCGGGATCCCCTTCATCCGCGTTGCAGATCACGTACTTTACGTCCCCTTCTTCTTCCTGGGCCGCCTCCCATTTCCAGCCGGTGGGAAACCCGCCGCCACCACGGCCGCGAAGACCAGCATCCGTGACCTCGGAAACCACGTCCTGAGGGGACATGCCAGAGAGAGCCTTGGTGAATGCTGAATACCCTCCAATGGCCAGGTAGTCCTCAATTCTAGTTGGGTCGATGAGACCGTTGTTCCCGAAGACAAGGCGCTGCTGTCGGCGATAGAACGGAATCTCATCCTCACTGACAGAACGCTCTCCACTATTCGGATCCACGTAGAGCAAGCGTTCGATGGTGTCAGAATCCCCGGTAGCGTTGGCCACAATAGCTTGGGCGTCTTCAGTCTGGACGCGTTGATAGAAGACCTTGCTCGGATACAGCACAACAAGAGGCCCGCACTCACAGAGGCCATGGCAACCGGTCAAGCGCAGGTCTACCCTGTCCGCCAAGCCAGTCGCAGTGATTTCGTCCCGCAACGCCTCGACCACCCCATGCCCCCCGGTTGCGAGACATCCTGAGCCGCCGCAGACGGCAATGCAGGGACGCGACACGTCCCGTTCAGAACAGATGCTGCTGCGCAACTGCTCGAGTTCTTGCGTTGAAAGTACTCGCTTCATTGACCCAGCTGTTCTCTCAGTAGTCTTTGAGGATCTTGGCTATCTCACGGACCTTGACCCCGCCATAGATGCGGCCCCCGATCTTCACCACCGGAGCGAGGGCACAGCAACCGAGGCAGCGCACTCCTTCCAGAGTGAATCTCCCATCCTCGGTCGTCCCGCCGACACCAATCCCGAGTTCTCGATTCAGCTCAGCGATCAGCTTTGGCGCTCCCTTGATGTGGCACGCCGTCCCCGTGCAGACACTGATTGTATGTTCGCCTCGGGGTTCGAACGAGAACGCGGTGTAGAACGTCCCGATCCGGTAGATCTCACTCACTGGAACGTCTAGACGATCAGCCACGTGGATCACCATCTCCTGCGGCAAGTACCGACATATCTCATTGATCTCCTGCAAGATCGGCAACAGCGCCGCTTGAGAGTGACCATGCGTCTCCACAAGCCCATCAAGCAAGGCAGTGTGTTCAGCACTCAGAACTGGCAGATCACGCTGCGTGTCGAACCGTGGCTGGCACTGCGTGGGGCAGCTCTCAAGACAGGCACCACACCCCGTACATGCGTCTTGGTCAACGTACCGCGCACGCTTGCGTACCCGAGCCGTAAACTTGCCCGCCTTACCGGTCAGCTCAGTCACTTCGCCAAGGGTGATCAAATCCACGTTCAAATGGCGTCCGCACTCGACGACTTTGGGTGAGAGGATACACATCGAGCAGTCGTTGGTCGGGAAGGTCTTGTCGAGCCGCGCCATGTTCCCGCCGATGGCCGGCGAACGCTCGACCAGGTAAACCTTCTGGCCGGAGTTCGCCAAGTCCAGCGATGCCTGGATCCCGGCGATCCCGCCGCCCAGGACAAGGACGGCACCAGTCACGTCAGTCGCGGCAGTGCCTTGGCACTCGCCTGCAAGGACCGCACCAGTCGCGGCACTGCACTGGCACTCGTTTGTCACGTCTGCCTGCATCACACCAATCCGTTCTTCACGTTCGCCGTTCCCATGTCCTGACCGCTCCCCCGGAGAACTCACTCCTCAGGGACAACGTCAGCGACTTTGGCCAGGAGCTCCTTGCACGCAGCCGGCTCTTCCACCAGCAAGTCAACCATCCGCCCGTGCAAACACATCAGTTCACGGTCCAACTCCAGCATTTCTTCGCTCAGTGTCGGACGAACCTTGCCTTCCTCAATCGCCATCTCACGTAACGCCTGCATGACATCCCGGAACTTCACATTCTGCGGGCACGTCGCGTAACAGGCATAACACAGGACACAGCGCCAGATGACCGGCGAGGACAGCACTTCTTCACGCATCCCAAGGAGCACTTGGCGGATAATTTTCCGCGGATTGTACTCATCATCGACGTTCGAAACGGGACACGACGCAGTACACGTGCCGCATGAGAAACACAAGCTGATGTTCTCACCACCGGCATGGGTTGCCACATCATGCTTAAAACGGGGGTCCAGGGCGTCGCCGTCAATATGTTCCATACCGGGCGTTCCTCGGTTGCACTCTCTGTCAGACAGTCTCGTTGTCAACGGGTGCTTGCTCTTCGTCTACCTCAATCACAGGGCGTGGGAGGAGCCCGGCTCGCTCCAGGATCTCCGGCACCCTGCTCTCCCATTCAATAGCCATCAGATGGATGCCGGAGACACCCTCAATCTGCCGTAGTCGCTTGATCTGCTCGACGCAGATCTGGATACCTTCGGCAGCCCCATCCTCGGCGGCCGCCATCCTCTCCAGGTAGTAATCAGGCACGGAAATGCCTGCCACATTGCTGGCCATATACTGCGTCATGCGGGACGACTTCAGGGGGGTCAGGCCGGCCATGATCTGCACCTTCTTGTGCAACCCCCGCTCGCGAACGGCGACCATCCACCGCTCAAAACGGTCCATATCGTAGATGCACTGAGTCTGGATGAAATCCACCCCCGCCGCCACCTTCTTGGCCAACCGGATAACCCGAAATTCAAACGGGTCACCAAAGGGGTTGGCTGCACCGCCGATGAACATCTTCGGAGCAATGACATCCGACTTCTTTGTGTTCCGGATCTCGTCACCATTCATGAAAACCCCATCGTCACGCATGTCTTTGACCGCCTTGATCAGCTGGACCGAGTCGATGTCAAAAACATGCTTAGCCGTGGGGTGATTGCCGAAGCACTGATGGTCCCCACTCAAGCACACAATGTTGCGCACTCCCAAGACGTAGGCCCCCAGGATATCAGCCTGCTGCGCCAGGCGGTTTCGATCACGACAGGTCATCTGGATTACCGGCTCAATCCCGCGATCCAGAAGTAGCCGAGCCGCAGCAATGCTGGAGATGCGCACGATCGCCGTCTGGTTGTCGGTAAGGTTGACCGCATCGACCTGGCCTCTGAGGTAGTCGGCCTTCTTGTCAATGATGGCCAGATCGGCGCTCTTCGGCGGCCCCAGTTCAGACGTGACCGCAAAATGGCCGGCCGCAAACACCCGTTCAAGATTGCTGCCCGATTTCAAAACTGCTTCGCTCATGGCGCCCTACTCGTTGCTGCTAAAGCCTTCCTCGGCCAGATCCTGTCGGATAATGTGCCGAGGACGTCCATCGTGTGTCTTCGACCAATCACGGGGTTCTTCAACCGTCTCGAGCACATCAAGTCGCCCAATCCGTGCAAGGCGATCATAGATCTTCTGCCAGCCGCACTCCACGGTCTCAGGATCGACCTCACACTTCCCATTTTCAGAGCCCCCGCACGGACCATTGCAGAGGGATTTTGAGCACTGGGTCATGGGGCATACGCCACCAAAGATCCCAAGCTTACAGTCACCACATCCGAGACAGGCCTCAGTCCACTCCCCTGCCCCTTCATTCAAGGCCATTCCCTGCGTGTTGAGCCCCGGAAAAACCGGCTTGTCCGGAAATATCCGAGCGGCCATCTGCACACCAGCCCCACAGGCCATACTGAGAATTGCCTCACAGCTTTCGCCCAACGCCCGAATCTCCTCGAAAAACTCGGCGTCACACTGACGCTCGATGGTGCCTTGTTCCACCTCAGAGATCCCGCTGAGTTTGAGCACGGAGACCAGCGTCCCGACTTCCCGCTCCCCGCCAGCGTTGCAGACGGTGACACAGCCTCCACACCCGAGTACAAGCACCCGCGAATAGCGGTCCAGGAAACCGCGGATCTCGTCCATCGGTTTGCGTTGAGCAACGATCATTGTGCGTTCACTCCCGCAGTCATTGATCTCTCTGGATCTGTTTCGGTTTCAAGGCTTAGCGCCACCTCGTGCACCATCGCAAGGAAGCGTTCCTGCTCGCCGGAGATGAGTGCCCCCCAATGGACGCGCCCCGCGTCGAGGCCAGCCTGGCCAAGGAGTTCCTTCAGCTCGGCTGTCCGTGTCCGGGCCCTGCTCGCCCCATCGATGTACTGACAGCTCTCAGGGTTGCACCCCAATACGAACACGTGCTTCGCTCCACGTTCCAGAGCCATAAGTATGTGACGCGAATCGACTTTGCCCGCGCACGGCACAGGAATGACCTGTACAGCAGCTTTCGCCCCCCAGCCGACACGGATAGCAGAAGCCGCCGCGGGAGCCGCAGAGTTCGCACATGCAAACACGGCTATTTCAGAGTGTTGCTCAAGCTCAGCGTCAAGTTCAGCATCCGTATACCGGGGTAACTGAATAGCACGCGCCGGGCACTCGGCGGCACAGACACCACAGCGACGACAGGCAATCTTGGACGTCACCGCCGACTCTTTCTCAGAGTCAAAATCAATCGCCTTGTGAGGGCAGATGCGAATACACGTCAAACACGCGACACACTTCTCTGGGTCAATGTCAGCAGCGTCGTCCGCACAAATGTACGCACCATCCCCCAAAAGAGCTTCGGAGTCAGCCACAGCTTGACCGACATCGCTATCCACCCTACCTAGATCAAGATCACTACCATCAGCTCCAACCACGAAGATGCCCGGACGATTCGTCATGTGCGGCTGGAACCAGACATTGCGTGACGCGGGGCCAAGTGTGCTCCGGCCGGTGCGGTTAAGCAGAGAAACCAGCGGCGTGCCCTCCGGAAGCATGGGCGCAATGCCAGCTTGCACGACGAGATCAACGGAGTAATCCAGGACGCAGCCTAGCTGCGCATCCGTAGCAACGATCTGCGAGCCCTCAGCAGTCGAACTAATGCTCAAATCACCATCGTGCCGCACAAACTCCACACCTGCGGCCCGGGCCGAACGGTACAACGCCTCCAAGTGCTTCCCAGCCACCCGGACATGTCGACAATAGACGCGAACGCATGAGGCCCCCGCCTCAACGAGAAACCGGGCCGCTGCCAGTGAGAGCATGTTCGCCAACCGGCCCTGCTCACGGTCAGCATCCAGAACCAAAGCAATTCGCCCTTTGGGTATAGTGCCTTCATCGAGTTGACGGACCAGGCCCAACAGATCCGTCATCGAAGTTCGCTCGTGAGCAGACGCACCGTCGACAGGGAGCATGGCCAGGTCAGTAAGGGAAGCCACAAGCGCCCCAACGGGCACCACGTCCTGCCCCTCCCCGACGGTCAGAGCCACTTCGAAATGCCCCGCCTGTCCACAACACCAAGAGAGCATCGCGTTGGTATGCATAGTGACACGCGGGTGAGCTTGCGCTTGCCGCACAGTCCGACTCTCCTCATCGGGTTCGCCACAGCCCAGGCAATCGACTTGAGAGAAGGTGCGCCGGAGGAAACGACCGAACTCCGACAGCGTGTCCGCCTCAGGATCAGCCCCGGCAACAACCCAATGAACATCACGGCCAGCTTCCGCCAGGGCCAATACCCCCATCGCAGCCGCCTGTCCGCCTCCCAACACCATCACGGCCGGAATAACCGGGAGCTTCAGGCTCTCGATCTCCCTCTGGGCCAACACACGACGAACTGCGTTCCGTGTCACCTCAATCGCACGTTCACTCCAGACCTGACCTCCCTCCGAAACCTGCCCGCAGACATCTCGGATCATCGCCAACGCCGAACAACCATCCGCGAGCCCAACCTGAGCAGTCCCCTGCCCAGGCAAGAACGACTCCATCGCCTTGCACCCCGCCAGTACGGCCCGGTCGCACGAAGCAGCTGCGAGTTTCGTTGCAGCATCCTCAATGCCTTGGGCGGAACAGAGATCCGGGCAGGATAGCACAGCCGCGACATCAGGGTCTGACGCCAGAGCCGCATGGACAGCATCCAGCCCCCCAGGTCCACCCATCGTCCCATGGCAGCCGCACAGCAGCACTCCCACGGTTCCGGGGGAAACGGGGCTACAAAGATCAGTTGCAGCTTCTTTGCTCATCATGGCGCTCCCCCCACCCCGACGGCGGCGACCGGCATGTCGTCCTCGCCGCAACCTTCCCGCAGAAGTTCCTGGGCCGCGGCCCGGCCCTGGGAAACGCTCGTAGCGATGTCCGCAGGCCCCGCGCAAGTGCCCACCGCGATCACATGTCCTATCGCACCAGTTTGCCGTTCGCGCTGCCACGGGGCGAAGAAACCGTTCTCGTCCAGTGGTACGCCGATCGCGGCTGCCATCTCATGCGCCTCCGGCTGCCGTCGGATCCCGACCGAGAGAACAACGAGATCATGCTCGACACGCTTGACTCGGCATTCTGTCTGATCCTCGTAGGTGACCACCACCGCCCCATCTGGCCCCGCATTCAATTCGTAAGGTCGCGCCCGTACCAGAGCCACGCCTGGCAAGCACTCTTGGGTCAATATCTCGTGCCCACGTCCAGTATACTGCAAGTCCATGTAGTAAACCGTGATCTCCGCTTCGGGAGCCGCGTGCCGGAAAAGCCCTGCCATGCGCAGAGCGTAGGCACAGCAAACAGTCGAACAGGTGTTCGGCCAATCTGGCGTGCGGTGAATCGTCTCACATCGGGAGCCAACACACTGTACAAAGGCGATCCGCTTCGGCACAGCACCATCCGTCTCCCGCCGAACAATGCCACGTGTCCCGACCAAACTGCGCTCGACGTCAAGCCCCGTCACAACGTTCGGTACACGCCCATAGCCAAAACCACGCTGCTCACTGGGATCATAGACCTGATGCCCGGTGGCCAGAATGACATGATCAACGGCCTCTTCCCAGACCACTGGCTCAACCGAAATCGCCCCCGCCGGACAAGCTTCGAGGCAGACGACACAGTCCTCGCCGCAGGAACGTCGGCAACACGTCGTATCGATCCCCACAAGCCCGTCCACAGGAGCTGAAGGCGAAAGAATGGAGTTCTCAGGACAGACTTCCGCACAGATGCCACATCTCACGCAGGCTTCCGTAGATACTTTCGGAGTGCAAGCCTGCAAGCGTACGTCAAAGCCACGACCGCCTGGCCTGGGGTTGAGTTCGCTCACGATCGTTCCCGTGTGCAGGGATATCCCCGGGTTGCCGCCAATTCGGCACAAGTCGGAGAGCGCTTCCTGCCCAACGCACACATTGCAGCGCAGACACTCGTCAGTGGCTTTGCAGCCAAACTGAGCGACATGCCCTCCTGGCCAAGCGTCGCGCTCCACAACGATGGCTTCTGCACCACCACGACCAAGCTCGAGAGCAGTTGCAGCGCCGGCAACACCTGCCCCAATGACGAGAACGCGGTCTTTCCGGCAGTTCTGTCCAACACAGTCCATCAAAACAGTCCGGTCACTTTCCCGGTTTCTACATCCACATCGAGCCTCCTGAAGGCGGGGTTCGACCCCGTCCCGGGCATCAGTTTGATGTCGCCTGCTACAGGCACGACGAACCCAGCTCCCTTGTAGATCAGCACATCCCGAATGGGAAGGCGCCAACGCTTTGGCCGCCCTTTCATGTCCGGATCATGAGACAAGCTGAGGTGCGTCTTCACCATGCAAGTCCCCATCTGGTTGATTTCAGGATCCCCCTCAAACTCCCGGATTTTCCGGGCGGCACTGTCGGCGTAGTCCACGCCGTCAGCCCCATATACTTCCTTCGCAATAGTCTCAATCCGGTCCCACAGTGGCATCGAGAGATCGTACAGGAAATTGAAATCGCTCTTCTCTTCACAGGCCGCGATGACCGCCTCAGCCAGCTCACAGGCGCCCTCGCCGCCCTTCAGCCAGTGATCCGACCGCGCAGCAAGCGCGCCATTCTCCTCGGCAACCCGACGCACCAGAGCGACCTCGTCGTCGGAATCCGTGTAGAAACTGTTGACGCACACGACCGGTTTGACGCCGCTCTTCCGAACGGTCTCGATGTGAGCAATCAGGTTCTCGCATCCCCGCTCAACCAACTCCACGTCTTCACGCGTGTACTCTTCCGGCAACGGCAATCCGGGTTTCACCGCAGCGCCCCCACCGTGCATCTTCAGCGCCCGGATGGTCGCCACGATGACAACAGCGTCAGGCGTCAACCCCGAATACCGGCATTTCAGATTCCAGAACTTCTCAAAGCCGATGTCCGCCCCGAAGCCGCTCTCGGTCACCAGGTAGTCCACCAGGCGCGTGCCCAAGCGGTCGGCAATCACGGAACTCTGACCGATCGCGATGTTCGCAAAAGGCCCAGCATGGACGAATACCGGCTGCCCTTCGATAGTCTGCATCAGGGTCGGGTTCAGGGTCTTGATCATCCATGCCATCATGGCCCCATCGACCTCCAGGTCAGCCGTCGTGACAGGCTTCCCGGTCTTGGTGTAGGCAACAACCATACGGCTCACTCGATCCCGCATGTCCCGAAGGTCATGACACACAGCCAGAATCGCCATAAGCTCGCTGGAAACGCTGATCTGGAATCCCGACTCCATCTCGAAGCCGTCCATCTTACCGCCCTTGCCGATGGTGATATTCCGCAGGGCCTGGGCACAGAAGTCCATCGCCCACTTGAGCTCGACTCGTTCCGGGTCAATATCCAGTCGCTTTAGTTCGGACCGCGCCAGCCGCTCGTCGCTGTAGTTGGCTTCATGTTGCATGCGCGATGTCAGCGCGACCATGGCCAAGTTGTGGGCGTTGGTGAGTGAATCGATGTCTCCCGACAACCCAAGTGAAAATGGTGCAAGGGGAATGCACTGGGCGAGCCCACCACCGGCGGCGGATCCCTTGATGTTGAACGTCGGTCCGCCACTTGGCTGACGGATGGCTCCGGCAACGCGTTTGCCAAGGCATCCCAACCCCTGAATCAGGCCGATCGTGGTCGTGGTCTTCCCTTCGCCCAGCGGCGTAGGGGTGATCGCCGTAACATCGATGTACTTCCCTGGTGTGTTGCCGCCAAGCCGCTGCATTGCCAGGCGGGAATCGATCTTCGTGAAAGCCCGTCCTCTCGGACTCATCTCCCCTTCGCGAAGGCCCAAATCGCCACCCAGCTGCAGGTGGGATTTCATGTTCTCTTCCGCGGCCTCGGCAATCTGCCAGTCCGCCAGTTGAGTTGGATCGAGTTTCAAAGCAGTCATTGCACACCCCTTGTCACTGCCGAGGACCTGCCTATGCAGTTCCGCACCACAATGGTGCCAGCGGTCACACTCTGGAAACAGCCAACATCGCTCCCCTAATCTTACGGCATTCCAATCCCCGCGCATTGTATTTTATGGTATATTTGTTGTATCATGTGGGAAAAACACTGCATCTGGACGTCCAAAACGTGGGATATGCACTGAGTGAGTATAGAACAGAGTGATAAACTGCATACGCGCGTGAACACCGTGCTTGAGCTCTGTGGTCGCTACCTGCCGCAGGGCGCGGCGTTCATCCCGATCGCGAGTGTCGAGGAAGTCATCTGCGGCCCGCGATTCTGTTCGTTCTGCCGCGGGTGCCTGGACAGCCCTCTCAGTGGACAGTACTGCCGTCAGGCAACGGTCAGCAGCGCTTACCAGGCCCTGCAAACCGGCGAGCCCTACTACTACCGGTGCTGGCTGGGCCTCAACACAGTAGTCGTTCCGGTGGCCCCCCGGGGGAGACTGATCGGTGCCATTGAGATGGGGGGGTTCCACTTCCCCGATAGCCGCGAGCAGAACGAGGCCTTCATCCGCTCCAACCTCAACAACGTGGATGCAGCTCTTGCAGCATCCGCAGCCTCGAGCCTCGAGGATGTGCTGAACCTCGAACCTCGGGATGTTCGCGGAGCGGCCGGATTCATATTCGACTCCCTCTTCTCTTCCGGAGTGAACGCGGGGAGGGACTTCAGGGAAAATCGCGAAAAATACCTGCAGCAGCGACGTATAGCCGAGCTCATGCAGAGCTACGGCGGGCAGACGATCTCACACGACGACATCTTCACGCTCTTTCCGGCCCTGCTCCTGGCCCTGCGCCAGCATGACCGTGATAGAGTGATGCTCCTGATGGACGACTTCTTCAGCCGGATCCTGCTCGAAACCCGCCTCAATGCAGACCAGATCAAGGTCCATGTCCACCTGCTCCTGAGTGTTCTGACCAGGGAAGCCGTTGTGACTCGGGATTTCCCCCTGGAAGACGCTATCACGCGCCATTTCCAGACCTACCGGCAGCTGGAACCGCTGGCCGACACTGAAGACATTTGCTACTGGGCCTTCAAGCAAGTAGACGCGTTCATGGACCGCATGAAGGCCCCCACCCCTGAAACCAACAGCCTGGCCGACCGCGTCCTGGAGTGGATAGAACAGAACTTCTGGAAAAAGGTGACCCTTGGAATGGCAGCGAGAAGCGTCAATGCCAGCGCTTCGTCGATCGTCAAAACGCTGCGGGCCCGGACGGGGCGCTCGTTCAGGGAACACGTCATCTCTTCCCGCCTGAAGGAGTCACGCCACCTTCTGGCGCAGACGGACGTCCCTCTGAGTGGCATCTCGGCGCGCTGCGGGTTCTACGACCAAAGCCACTTCTGCCGGACCTTCAAGGTGGAATTCGGACAGTCCCCCGGCGAGTTCCGGCGCCAGGCTCGGCTCGCGCCCCCCGTCTGAGCCGAGCCTAAGGCTCCAGCGAGAGAAGCAGAGCGACCTCATCGCAGCAGTGTCGTTTGCGGCACTGAGCACAATCGCTCCAGACCTTCTGAGGGAAGCGCTCCATATCCACCAGCTCAAAGCCGGCACGCTGGAACAGCCCTGGGCGCAAGGTGAGGGTGAAAACGCTGCGGGCGGCCCGGGCGATGGCCAGGTCGACGGCAGCCTTTATCAACTGTGACCCGACTCCGCGCCCCACACACCCGGAATCCACCACCAGCGAACGGACCTCGTGCAGTCCATCCCCGAAATCGCGCAAAGCAACAGCGCCCAGGACCTCCCCCACCTCACGGGCAACAAGGAAATTCCCAATGTGCTCCCCGATCTCACCGGCCGGCCGTGGGAGTACGACCCCCATCTCGGCATAGGGTTCGAGCAGGTCAGCAATGGCAGGAGCATCAGACGGCTGAGCCGCCGTGTAACGTATTGTGGGGTCGAGCATGCGTCTGGCTACTCTCCGTCGAAGACCCCCAAGGCACGGTACTTGGCATAGCGCTGGTCCTGGAGTTCCTTGGGAGCCAGCTTGCGCAACTCATCGAGATTCGTCTTGAGTGCTTCACCAAGCAACTTAGCTGCTCCTTTGTGGTCTCGGTGGGCGCCCCCCAACGGCTCCGGTATAATGCCATCCGCAATCCCCAGTTCCATCAGATCAGTCGGCGTGAGACGCAGTGCCTCCGCAGCCTTCGGTGCGGCGGCTCCATCCCGCCAGAGAATCGCGGCACAGCCTTCAGGGGTAATCACCGAATAATAGGCGTTCTGCATGATCAGGATACGATTCCCAACCCCGATTCCCAAAGCCCCGCCACTGCCGCCTTCCCCGACAACAGCAACCAGGATCGGCACCGTGAAGCGGAACATCTCGCGCAGGTTCACTGCGATGGCCTCGCCAATGTGGCGCTCCTCGGCCGCAATGCCCGGGTAAGCACCCGGTGTGTCAATGAACGAGACAATCGGGACCTTCGCCTTATCAGCCAGTTCCATCAGCCGCAAAGCCTTCCGGTACCCCTCAGGATGGGCACTGCCGAAGTTCACCTTCACGTTCGTCTCAAGATCACGGCCTTTCTGGCTGCCTATCACCATTACCGGATCCCCGTCGAGCTTCGCAAAGCCACCAATAATGGCCTGATCATCCGCGTAGCGACGGTCGCCGTGCAGTTCGAGGAAGTCGGAGAACAAGAGGGCAATGTAATCCTTGGGGTACGGGCGATCGGGATGGCGGGCCATCTGGACGCGCTGCCACGCCGTCAACTCGGAAAACACGCGCTCCTTCTCCTCCGCGATACGCGCCTGGAGCAGCTCCAACGACTGGGTCACATCGACGCCATCCTCCCTGCTGAACGACTGCAGCTTGGTGGCCTTCTTCTCCAGATCGTGGATGGGTTGCTCGAAGTCGAGAATCGTTGGCATCACTCATCATCCTTTATTACAACACGGATCCCCGAAGGGACCAGATCGAACAGTTCGGCAACATCCTCGTTGCGCAAGCGAATGCATCCCTGGCTCGCGGATGTCCCAATCGTCTCGGGCTCCCACGTCCCATGGATACCGTAGCCGATCAAACGCAGATCCGTACCCTCGATGGGCTTGAGCCCCAGCCAGTGAGTCCCCAGAACATTCTCAGGATGCCCATACGGAATATCCTTCCAGGGAGGATGCAGTACCTTGTTGTTGACCTCGAAGATCCCTACCGGCGTACGGTTCTGGCGACCAATGCATGCGGGATAGCACTTGAACAGCTCATCCCCATTCATCAGCAGCAACCGGAACTTGGACTTCGTCACGGAAATCCACCAGTCACACTCATAGACATAGAGGATGTTCCCGGCAAAAATGGTCGAATCAGTGGGATCCAGCCGATTCAGCCGTTGGAGCGCCCCAACCGTGGTCTTGTGGCGATAAGCAATCCGAACGAGGCTGTCGCCTTCTCTGACCTTGTACGAAACCTTCTCCGGCGCGGGCGCATCACAATTGAAGAGTGCTGTGTTGGCCTGACTGATCACAGCCACTGCACGCTCCCAGACAGCCCCGTACTTCACGACACCATCCGTCTCAGTCACCTTGTGCGCCAGTATCCGTGCCCCAACCAGATTCTGCTTTGCCAACTGCTCCTCCGCTGTGCTCAGCCGCCGCTCGACAGCCTGGGAGAGCACGGCGGGGGGAGTTACCGGTTGGGAGGGAGCAACGGCAACGTCCGGTGGATCCGCTACCTGGTCAGAGCCCCCGTCAGCACCCGTGGCGGGGGGCGGAACAACAGGCGTATCATCCACCGAGTCCGGCACGGGAAAAGGAAGGACCACCTCTGTCCCAACCGTAACAGGGTCTTCGGGAGAACCGGAAGCTGGGTGGAATCGACGCCAGGCCAGATTACCGACCCCTATCAGAATGATCAGGATGATCAGCCAGAATGTGTATTTGTAATACCAGTACATGAGTGCAAATCAATCACTAGACGGGGCAGCTTGCGATGGAGTGCGGTGGACCTCGAGACAGCCGCAGTACGGACTGTGAACAGAATATAGGGGCCGTTTCCGCCCCTGCAACTTCACAGCTTCGCGAGCTCCTTGCACAGATACGACATGCTCGGGAAACGCTTCGCCGCGTCCTTCTCCAGGCAACGCATAATCAACCAGTCCAAGTGCGGCATCAGATCCGGCTTGCGTTCACGCGGCGGGACAGGAGTGTACGAGTCACTCATCTGCCGATAGCGCCGTTCCTTGACTGATTTCCCTTCGAAGGGCATGTGGCCGGTGACCAGATTGTAGGCCATCACTCCGAAGGCGAAAATGTCGGCAGCCGGACTCGTCACTGAATCGGCCCTCAGTTGCTCTGGAGCCATATAGGCTTCAGTGCCGGAACGAGTATGGCTGTGGCGTATGCCGGATGGCAAGCTCAGGTCGAAGTCCGTGAGCTTGACCGTGATCTTGCCATCGTTCTGCGACAACAGAAAATTCTCGGCCTTGACATCCAAATGGATGTACCCCATCTCATGCACATGAGCCAGGGCCGTGGCGGCCTGCTTGAGAATCTCAAAGGAACGCTCCGCGATCGCCGAGTTCCGATGCTGCATGCAGCGGCGCACACTCTCACCGTCGACAAACTCAATGACCTCATACGGGAGCAACCCGGAGTAGCCATTCTCGGCCGAAGAGACGATGTTCGGATGGGGGGTCAAGTCCACCCGAATGTTCGTTCCACGCACGAAGCCGCGATGCAGACGCAACCGGAATAGATTGCGACGCAGGAGCTCACGGATCACGAACTGGCGGCCCGTGGGAGCCACACCAAGCGTGAGCCTGGCCATGCCGCCTTTGAACAGCTCACGTCCACGTGTGAGTTCCATTCGCCCTTTGGCTGCCACCTAACGTCTCCCGCCTGCCATCCTTCGATTCGCCGTCTTCTCATCGCCTCGCGGGGCCAAATCAGAAACTAGCCAAACATGCTGAGTCGGCCGCCGCTGAGAATCACTTCGACATCGGCCTCCGATAGATCATGACGAAACGTACACTCCCAGTATTGGCCATCGGGGCTCCGCACGCTGGCAAGAACCGGGGCATCCGGCCGCAGTTGCTCGCGAATACCTTCAATCCGGATGTCGTCATCCGCAGCAATCTTCGCATAGTCACTCTCGCCCGCAAACAGAAGGGGAAGAATGCCAAAATTGATCAGGTTTGCCGAGTGGATTCGCTCGATGCTCCGGGCAATAACGGCTCTCACACCAAGATGCATCGGGCAGATCGCCGCATGCTCTCGGGACGATCCCTGCCCATAGCTGTCACCGGCGACAACCACGCCGTGACGCCCGGAGTCGCGGACGGCAGCCGCTCGTTCGGCGAACGTCGGATGCCCGTCCTCGTTGAAGCACTCGAACACAACCTGCGCATAGTTCGGAATGTTGCTCCGCAATTTCAGGTAGGTACCAGCCGGCATAATGTGATCGGTTGTGATCTTGTCACCAACTTTGAGCAGGACGCTTCCATCGAGAACGTCCGGATAGGCGGTGCAGTGCGGTGGGTCGCCAATCGTCGCTTTGCGAATGATCTCGATCGAGTTTCCAGCCGCAGCGGGAGCGACGACCATGCTGTCGTCTGTAATGAAACGCTCAGGCATGCTCCACTCAGGACAAGCCATGTCCAGTCCACGCGGATCCGTCAACGTGCCGGTCAACGCGGTCGCGATCGCCGTCTCAGGGCTCACCAGGTAGCACTCGTCGTTCTTCGTTCCCGTACGGTTGAGAAAATTGCGATTAAAGGTCCGGACACTCACCGAATCGCTCGCCGGACTGAATCCCTGACCAATGCACGGCCCGCAGGCAGACTCAAGAATCCGGGCTCCCGCCTTGACCAACACCGCCAGATCCCCGTTCAGAGCAAGCATTTCCAGAACCTGACGTGACCCGGGAGCGATCCCCAACGAGACGTCCGGGTGCACTTTACGCCCCTCAAGGACCCGTGCCACCATCGTCAGGTCTTTCAGTGAACTGTTGGTGCAGGACCCGACGACCACCTGCGAAACGGTCAGACCTCCCAGCGACGCGACGGTCGCGATGTTCCCCGGGCTCGACGGGCAGGCCGCCAGTGGCTCCAACGAACTCAGGTCCACCTCAATAACCCGATCATAGACCGCATCTTCATCAGCAGTCAGGGGTTGCCAGCAATCGCCACGGTCCTGGGCCACGAGGAACGTCCGCGTCGTGTCATCGGAGGGAAACACGGACGATGTAACCCCAAGCTCAGCCCCCATGTTGGTGATGGTAGCCCGCTCAGGAACAGAAAGGCTCGTGATGCCCGGGCCGAAGTACTCAACCGCAGCCCCGACGTTGCCTTTGGTCGAGAGAATCGACAAAACATGCAGAATGGCATCTTTGGCCGCAACCCAGGGCCCCAGCTGTCCGGTCAATCGCACACCGATGACACGCGGGTACGTCATCTTGAACGCCCCGCCGGCCATAGCGACGGCAACGTCAAGCCCTCCCGCCCCGATCGCAAGCATGCCAATGCCGCCGTTCGTCGGCGTGTGCGAGTCCGATCCCAAGAGGGTCTTCCCAGGGACCCCGAAGCGCTCCAGATGCACTTGGTGACAGATACCGTTCCCCGCCCGGGAGTAGAGGACACCCTTGGCTGCGGTTACGCTCTGCAGGTAGAGGTGGTCGTTCTGGTTCTCCGGGCCAAACTGGCTCGTGTTGTGATCAATGTACTGAACCGACAGTTCCGTCTTCACACGCTCGACCCCCATCGCCTCCAGCTCCAGGAAGGCCATCGTGCCTGTCGCATCCTGACAGAGCGTCTGATCAATGCGAACCTGCACTTCACTGCCCGGCGTGGCTTCCCCCTCAACCAAGTGGGCCCCGATGATCTTCTCGACGAGTGTCTGTCCAGCCATGCTCTCAAGTGTCCTTGCAGCTTCAATAGATCGACATGAATGCGGAGGGAAGAGACCGTTGCAGGCGGCCCGGAAGCGCCATTCACAGCTCACTCCTCGCCCCTGTGCGGAACCGCCTGCCTCCCCGACGAAAACAGCCTGCACTCACAAGCGCCCCAAAGCTCGCATCGACCGCCCGGGCAACGCGGGCCTTGGGGCGCCCCGGGATGCCAAACAGCACCCCGGAGCGCGACGAATCCTATCAACCGAGACAGCCTACCAACCGTAGACAGCCTGATCGCCCAGCAGCTCTTCAATCCGGAGCAGCTGGTTGTACTTGCAGATGCGGTCTGTCCGACTCAGGGACCCCGTCTTGATCTGACCGGTGTTAAGCGCAACTGACAGGTCGGCGATGGTCGTGTCTTCAGTCTCGCCGGAGCGGTGGCTCACAACCGCGTTCCAGCCAACCCGCTGCGCCATCTCGATCGCGTCAATCGTCTCCGTCAGACTGCCAATCTGGTTGACCTTGATCAGGATGGCGTTCGCGGACTTCTCTTCGATCCCACGAGCCAAGTAGTCAACATTGGTTACCAGGAGGTCATCGCCAACGAGCTGACACCGGTCACCGATGCGCTCGGTCAGGATCTTCCAGCCGGCCCAGTCATTCTCGTCCATACCGTCTTCAATGGAGTCGATGGGGTACTTGTCGATGAGGCCTTCCAGGTAGGCGGCCATCTCTTCAGACGTCTTCACAACGCCCTTCCCTTCCTTCTGGAAATCGTACTTGCCATCCACGCAGAACTCACTGGAAGCCACGTCGAGAGCGATGGAAACATCGCCGCCGTCAGCCTTGCGACCGGGCTTGTATCCGGCGCCCTCGATGGCCTGCATGATCACGTCCAAAGCGTCCTCAACGCCGTCCAGGTTCGGGGCAAATCCGCCCTCGTCACCGACAGCCGTGCTCAACCCACGATCGTGCAGAACCTTCTTGAGGCTGTGGAAGACCTCTGCACCGCAACGCAACGCTTCACTGAAGGTCTCGGCCCCGACCGGACGAACCATGAACTCCTGGAAGTCGATCGGCGCGTCCGAGTGCGAGCCACCATTGATGATGTTCATCATCGGGACGGGCAGGACCTTGGCGTTCACGCCACCCAGGTAGCGGAACAGGGGAAGCTCAAGAGCAGCTGCAGCCGCATGTGCAGTGGCCAGTGACACGCCCAAAATGGCGTTGGCCCCGAGATTGCTCTTCGTGGGGGTGCCGTCGAGGTCGATCATCGTCTGGTCGATGCCGACTTGATCCAGGGCATCCATACCCTCGATCTCAGGGAAGATCTTCTCGTTAACGTTCGCAACGGCGTTCAGCACGCCCTTGCCAAGGTAGCGATCCTTGTCGCCATCGCGCAGCTCAAGCGCCTCGTTCTCACCGGTCGATGCGCCGGAAGGAACAGCAGCACAACCGACGGCGCCGCCCTCAAGTGTCACCTCTACTTCGAGGGTCGGATTGCCGCGCGAATCCATGATCTCGCGGGCAACTACGTCATAAATCGTCGTCATCTCATTACTCCTTTGGGACCACTCTCTCCCAGCACATACGGCCCGGGAAAACCTTCTCCGTCACAACTAGATTAGCGAGTCGATCAATATACAGCGAAGGGGGAGAATTGGCAACGGGGCCAAGGCGGGGCTGCGACACTGGAGTCGCTCTTCCCAATGCGCTCGCCGCCCACCTCAACTGCCCTTGCGGCAGTGGGGCGGAGATCGAAGAGAAACGGGCGATGTCCGCGCCCGTTTCTCCATATCGTCACCCCACCCCGGATCAAGCCCGGCGGAAGTGTGTCAGCCTCAGGCACCGGAAACAGCGGATGCCGCCTTGCGAGAGGATCTACGACTCACTCGCCAGGAGCGTGTTGATCGATGCGGCAGCTTGCCGTCCCTGGCCCATCGCGAGGATCACGGTCGCCGCCCCAAGCACGATATCCCCACCCGCGTAGACGCGATCCATGCTGGTCTTACCGCTCTCGTCTGCAACCAGAGTCCCCCACGATGTTGCCTCAATCTCGGGAGTAGTCTGCTTGATCAACGGATTCGAGCTGTTCCCAATCGCCACAATGACTGTATCGAGATCCATCAGAAATTCGCTGCCTTCAATGACCACAGGCCGACGGCGCCCGGAATCGTCCGGCTCTCCCAACTCGTAGCGCAACAGCTCCGCCTGTTTCACACAGCCGTGCTCATCGCCGATGATCTGTTTGACGTTCTGCAGAATGTGGAACTGAACGCCCTCCTCTTTCGCGTGCCCGACTTCCTCGACTCGGGCGGGCATCTCCTTCTCTGTCCTGCGGTAGATCAGGTGCACCTCTTCAGCCCCAAGGCGCAATGCTGTGCGGGCGGCATCCATCGCGACGTTGCCCCCGCCAAGGACCGCAACCCGACGTGACGACACGATCGGCGTCGCCGCCTTTCCCTTCTCGTAAGCGCGCATGAGATTGGCTCGGGTCAGATACTCGTTGGCTGAGAACACACCCACAAGGTTCTCACCATCGATTCCCATGAACTTGGGCAGCCCGGCTCCTGTGCCGACGAACACCGCGTCAAAACCGTCTTTGGCAAGCAGATCCTGAAGCTTCCGTGTCCGCCCAACCACGAAGTTCGGGACCATCTGCACGCCCATCTTCTGCAGAGTCTCGATCTCAAGTCCTACAATGGCCTTGGGCAGACGGAACTCCGGGATGCCGTAGAGCATGACCCCGCCGAACTTGTGGAACGCCTCGAACACAGTCACATCGTGCCCTTCGCGTCGGACGTCAGCCGCCACAACCAAACCAGCCGGTCCGCTGCCGATCACAGCGACCTTCTTCCCGGTAGACGCCTTGACCTCTGGGGTACCGATCTGTCCAGCCTCGCGCTCCCAGTCGGCCACATAGCGCTCCAATCGACCAATCGACACCGACTTCTCGGGATCCCTGAGTCCTTTGCCAAGCGTACACTCAGCCTGGCACTGGACCTCTTGCGGACAGACGCGTCCACAGATCGCAGGCAGCAGACTGCTCTGTTTGATGACCGAAATCGCCTTGGCATTGTCGCCGTCGGCAATGGCTTCCACGAAATCACGGATGTCGATAGCCACCGGACAACCTTTGATGCACGGCTGTCTCTTGCACCGCAGACACCGCTGTGCCTCAAGCATAGCCTGAGCGGGCGTGTACCCCAGCGCGACCTCGCTCGTATTCCCGCGCCGCACATCCGGGTCCTGGCTTGGCATGTCCTGCCCGGGAATCTGCATCCTGTCTTTCGGTTTCAGGGGCTCCGTGCGAGCCTGGAGCTCCTTGAGAAAACCCTCGGCAGCGCTATTCAACTCATCTGGAGTGATATGACTCATTCCTGTCGTGTCTCCTTCAAGCCTTCTCTGCGGCAGCTTTGACAAGATTGCACGTGTGCTCTTCGTGGTGCCAGGAATCGTGGGCCTTGGCCTCCTGGGCGCGGTACGCCTGAAGACGCTTCATCATCTCATCAAACTCAACCGCGTGGCCATCGAACTCCGGGCCATCTACACACACAAACTTCGTCTCCCCACCCACGGTCACGCGGCAGCCTCCGCACATCCCTGTACCATCCACCATGATCGTGTTCAGGGACACAACTGTGGGGACGCCATAAGGACGTGTAGTCTCCGCACAGAACTTCATCATAATCGGCGGGCCAATCGCGACGACCAAATCCGGCTTCGGGTCGCTCTCACAGAGCTCCTTCAAAGGTTCTGTCACCAGCGCTTTGCGCCCGTAGGATCCATCGTCCGTGCAGACAATCAGCTCATCGGCCAACTCACGCATCCGGTCTTCAAGAATCACCAACTCCTGACTCCGAGCCCCGATAATCACCGTGATCTCATTGCCTACTTCCTTCAGCCCCTGAACGATCGGGTGCATCGGGGCAACACCGATTCCGCCACCGACGCAGACGACTTTGCCGACCTTCTCAAGGTGTGTCGGACGACCAAGCGGCCCCACCAAGGCAACGATGGCATCACCAACGTTCAGCGCAGCCAGCTTGTGAGTTGTTGCGCCCACTGTCTGATAGATAAGCGTTATGGACCCCTCCTCGACATCCGCATCGGCGATGGTCAGCGGGACCCGCTCCCCATAGTTGTCGTCAACCTGCAGGATGATGAACTGCCCCGGCAACCGCTCTTCGGCGATCAGCGGGGCCGTAACCCGCATCAGAAATACCTCTTCGGAGAGTTGCTCCTTATAGAGGATAGTGTGCTCGCAGGCTCTCGTTTCCATCTGATTTGGTCTCTTCAGAAGAGGTTGAGGTAAGCAGGCCGTGGCCTCCCGATTCGGAAGCACCACACACCCCGGAAAAGCAGAAACGGGCCCACACGGCACACCTGCCGGCTGCCGCGGCCCGTTCACGACAGCAAAAACGGTTGATCCATTCGCCGAAACGGCCCAAAACGAGCGCATAATGTAGCACAATGGCCTTCGCAGACAACCCTCGCCTCGCCCTGAAATCAGGTTCAGGGAAGACCGCGTCTCAGGCTATCGACAGCCCTCCCCTCCATACATCGTCCGCCTGGCCCAACTCGCCTCGCAAGGCCATCCTCCCGCTCGTACCGCCCCGTCCCGTTGTCCCCACAGCTGTCACCAGCAAATTCCCGATTTTTGCGGCAATGTGAACTTGATTCCCACCCTGACGCATCTAGATTAAGAGCTTGTTCGACTGAATGGGGCATTAGCTCAGTTGGCTAGAGCACCACACTGGCAGTGTGGGGGTCATCGGTTCGAATCCGATATGCTCCACCATTCTCCTCTTTCCACTCTCCACCGCAACGAGTTATGACTATCTCGTTGGCTCGGATTCCCCCTTTGGTACAGATCTTTGTACAAACAGCTGGGCAATCTGATGCATTTTGCTGTTCCTCACCTTTCCAGAATCGGGCAGTCGTACTACCTTCGTATCACCGTGCCAAAGGACTTGCGCCAGTCAGTTGGTTGGCGTGAGATCAAGAGGTCTTTGCACACCAGCAATACTCAGCAGGCTGTGCGTGAAGCGCAGCAACTGAGCGACCCGATTCTGGAACTCTTTGGCCTGCTACGGGGGATGTCAGATATGGTTGATCCTCAGAAAGTACAGCAGCTGATCGACAAGGTTGTCCAAGATCGTTCCAAGGCCAACTTGCATTGGTGCGAGCAGCACCACATTGAACGGGGGCCCGTGCTGGCTGATCAAGTGGCAATGGAACTGCAGGATGCCGAAGAGCACATTGAGCGCCTGAAAGGGGAACTCCAGCGGGGCGACTACAAGAACCAGCCCAACATCGCTTCGTTCGTCAAGGCCCATTACAGCAAGGAGGAGGCCGAACTCATTGATGATCCTCACATCTCTGGTTACGTCGGCCATAGTGGAGTCATTCTCTAGAGCCCATCCACAAAGGTCTGAAGGCGGGAGGAATCCGCTGCTGTTTTCCCGGCGGGGCAAAAAAGGGAGCCACAAGCCACTATATTGCAGTATCTTACATTGCAGAAAGGTGGCCCATGGCTCAACTGACAGTACTTCCGGGGATGGATCGGTTCAACCGCGTTTTGGGGTGTCGGGAGACGTTTCTTGCCCAAATCATCCGGGAGGCCCTCTCGTTGGCTTGTCTCGCCCCATCGATTTTGACCGCTTTCCAGGCCGACATTGACGATGCCGCGAAGGAGGCTAAGAAGGGGCGATTGATGGACGAGATCTGGCGGGCCGAAGCGTTGCCGCGCTTCCCGGGGTTCCTCGCGGGGCTGGGGTCAGCGCGGGGCTGGGGTCAGCGCGGGGCTGGGGTCAGTGCTCATATTACGATTTAGCTGACCTCAAGCGCTTCTCTGCCGTGGCGACGCGGCCCGGGGTTGGAGTCTGCCGGGGCTGGGGTCAGTGCTCATATTACGCTTTAGCTGACCTCAAGCGCTTCTCTGCCGTGGCGACGCGGCCGGCCAGCCCCTCCGCCTGCCCAATAAGCTCACGATCTGAAGGCAATACGCCCGGACGCGCACGTTGAACCGTTCGGCAACGTCAACCGGCTTCTCCAGAATCATCTCTCGGTCCCGCTCCTCCCGGAAGATCGGGAAACAGAAACTCCCTCGGTTAATCACGTGATAGTACGCACCGGTAGATTCAACTCGAAGGGGACCCGCCATCGCTCACTCCACGACTCACTCACGAGGGTCATTGCCGACAAGGAGCGACAGTGTCAAACCGGAGGCAGTGTCTCCCAAGAGCGCGATATCTGAAAGTATGAAGACTGACCCCAGTCCCCCGCACCTCAGCATGGTCCGGTTCCATCATCCTCTGCCTCTCTTCTACAGGAACGGCCCCAACTTTTTTCGCAGGAAGTCGACCTCCACCTGCAGCCGGCCGATCTGTTCGTGCAGCAGCGACTTGGCCTCATCCACAGCATTCTCGTTCAGCAGTTCATGCTTCCCAGCAAACAGCGCATCGGTCTTCTCCTTCAGCTCCTTCTTCCAGGCCGAGATCTGCGTCGGGTGGACGCCAAATCTGCAGGCCAGTTCGGCGATACTCTCGCGCTCCTTCATCGCCTCAAGGGCGACACGTGCCTTGAACTCAGGCGTGAACCGTCTCCGTTTCTTCGGCATCGGTGTTCTCCTTCTCGCTAGCCCCGCAACGGGGACAGGATTACACTTTAGCCACTGGTCCGCAGAACGGGGTCCACTTTAAAGAAACCCGAATCCAACGTGAGAGGTCCGAATCAATGAGCTACACCGCAGCCAGACGGTGGGCCGCTTGGATGGCCCTTCTTCTCCTGTGCACCCCCGCCCCCTACTCACAGGGCAACCCCACTGCCATCAAGGCTGCCCTCGCTAGGAACCCCAAGGTTGTGAAAGCCGCCTGGTGGGGCTTTCAGGAGACCGAGTCGACGAAGGCCCTACAGGCCGCGATCGACTCCGGCGCGGACAAGGTCGTCGTCGAAGATTTGGGCAAACCGTGGATCGTGGACAAGATCAAACTCGCGAGCAATCAGGAAGTGTTCTTCGAGAGGGGCTGCGTCGTGCTCGCCAAGCGCGGCGCATTCAAAGGCAAGGGCGACTGCCTCTTCACTGCGACTCTCAAGCAGAACGTTGCGCTCATCGGGTACGGCGCGACGTTCAGGATGTGGAAGGCCGACTACCACACGGACGCCTACACAGAGGCCCAGTCGCGGATGTGCCTCGCCATTCGCAGTTGCACCAACGTCAAAGTCTACGGCCTCACACTCGCCCAAAGTGGCGGCGATGGCATCTATCTCGGCGTGTCCAAGCGCGACGTCACGAACACCAATGTGCACATCAAGGACGTGGTCTGTGACGGCAACAACCGGCAGGGCATCAGCGTCATCAGCGCGGAGGATCTGCTCATTGAGAACACCGTGCTCAAGAACACGTCCGGCACCCCACCTATGGCCGGCATTGACTTCGAGCCCTGGGCGTCCAGCCAGAAAATCGTGAACTGCGTCATGCGCAACTGCGTGGCCGAGAACAACCATGGCGCCGCGTACGTGTTCTACCTCACGCGCATGGATGGCACGTCCGAGCCTGTGTCAGCCCGGATCGAGAACTGCGTCTCCCGCGGCAAGCATACGGTGTCAGCCGCGGTCACGACGTCCAATGGAGGGCCTAAGGGAACGGTCCAGGGCCTCATCGAGTTCGTGGATTGCGGCTTCAAAGACACCGGCACAGCCGGCGTAACCGTGAGTGACGTACCGGTGAATGGCTGCCGTGTGCGGTTCGAGAACTGCGTGATCGCCGATGCCAGCACGGAGCCCAAGCGGGAGTCGCCCATAGTGTTCGAGGCACGGAAAGGCTGGTGTACCGACGACATCGGCGGCGTGGAGTTCGCGAATTGCGCCCTCGTGGAGCGGCTGGATCGCCCTCTCATGGTGTTTCAAGGCTCCACCGGTGGCCCCCAAGTCCACGACGTGACCGGAAAGCTCACGCTCATGCGCGACGGCAAGGCCAGGGAGATCCCCATCACCGACATGTTGCTCGACAAACTGATGCCCACGCGAACACGCACGCGGAAGCAGATCGCGCGTTTCGACGCCTCTGGCATGCACTACGTACCCGCCTTCCCCGACGCCGCGTTGCCCACCCAGCGACCAGCGCCAGTGCAACAGCGCAGGCACGGTGAATACCTCGTGTACGCCAACAAGGGCGACGACGTGAAGCTGCGCGTGCGGCACTTGCAGGTGGGCAGTTACGACGGCAGTGACATGGAGATCCCCGTGCTCGGCGCTGCCGGCAAGCGCGTGGCCACGTTGGTCGCACCGTTCAAGCAGGACACGGAGTGCAGCTTCGCCGCCCCGGAGACGGGCGCGTTCAGTCTCGTGTGCGACGCCGAGGCCAACTGCGTGCACGTGGACTCGCCCACGCACCGGCTGTGCCTGATCTCCAGCAAAACGCCGTTCCTGCTGATCGGTAGCGAGGCCGACCTGTATTTCTGGGTGCCTGGCAATCTGGAGGAGTTTGGGGTGAGGATCTGGGGCTGGGCCGAGGAGCGAGTGACCGCATCCGTGTTCGACCCATCGGGGAAGCAGGGCTGGGCCGCCGAGAACATCGACGACATTGCACAACTGTACGTGGGCCAGCCGCGCACGCCGGGCAAAGGCGAGGCGTGGCGCATCCAGCTCCGCAGGCCCACAGTCGGCGGATTCGAGGACTACCGCGTTGACCTGCGCGGGGTGCCGTCCGTGTTGGCGTACTCGAGGGAGACGCTCCTGAAACCGGTCAAGTAGCCTGAAGAGACACACCTCTGGTCATTGCTACTAAGGGCGGGGAGCCCCGCCGGACCTCCCTATCCCGTTGCTTTCGTCCTCGGGCCCTGTACTCTTTCCATGGCAACACTCCTTCCGGTACTCCACCCGCCCAGAGAAACAAGGAGCGGCCAATGCGGCCATCAAGATGGACCACTGCGCGTGTGACGCTCTGCGTGTGCGGCGCGTCGTTCATCCTCTCGGTTCCCGCTTCGGCAACCGAGGGATTCGAGTTGATCGCAAACGGCGACATGGAGAGAATAGCTGCCGCCGGCAAGCCTGCGTCCTGGTCCACTATCGCAGGCAGAGGCGGGAAGGCCGAGTACTCCATTGACACCAAAGTGTTCCATTCGGGGACTCGTTCCCTTGCCATCCAGAAGGACGAGAAGCAGGGCTACTGCATGTGGCGGAGTTCTTACATCCCCATCACCGTGACCAAGGAGACCGAAGCGGATTTTTCCATCTGGATCAAAGCCGAGGCCGCCCCGTACATTGTCGTCAGGATAGTGACATGGGATAAGAACGACAAGTTCCACCAATATCTGACCCCCTTCTCCATTTCTAAAGGCGGCTTCTTTGACTGGAGGGAACACAAGAAGACGATCGCCCTGAAGCCAGGCGGAGTACGAATGGACATACGGCTCTGCAATTTCGACACCGGTACCGTGTGGTTCGATGACGCGAAGCTCACAGCCAAGCGAGACATCCACCGCAAGCGCGCTAAGAAACCCGCAGCAAAACACGCAAAGGAAGTCGCGCCAACAACCAACGCACGAGCGACGGCCCCGGGCATTGACATATTCGAATTTCGCAACTACATCCGCAACACACGCATGACCCCACCGGCCGGCGGCAATGGATTGCCCCTCGGTTGGGCAGTCCACAACCCGCCCCAGAGAGAGACAATCGGCTCAGTTACCTGGGTGAAAGGCGAGCCGCGTCCCGGTTTCTACTCGCTACGCATCGCCTGGGAAGAAGGCGGCCACTACATCGCCGCACAGCCGGAACTGGCCAAACCGATCGAAGGCCAAAGACCTCTAAGATTCCAGTCCTGCGTCAAGACGTCCGGCGGCGGCAAGGCCTACATGCTCGCGCAGTGCTTTGACGGAGCCGGGAAGCTCATCCAGGAAGACAAATCCGACTTCACTGAGAGCACCGAGGATTATGCCACCTGTCGGCTCGATTTCGTGTCACATTCCGACACCAAGAGCGTCCGCACCTACTGTGTCAACGGCGGCACAGGCAGCACTCTGTTTCACTGGGTCACACTCGAACCCAACATGGAACTAGTGAAGGATATGGCCGCCTTCCCATACACCGTTTCAGCCGAGCCTGCCGAAGGCAATCGCTGGTGGAATGCGAACCGCCCGGTGCTCCACAGCTTTGCCGACTCACCCGTCAGCGCAAACTTCGCGTTTTGGGGCGACAAGACGCGACTGGAGAAACCCCGCCTGATCGTCGAGGCCCCCGCGTCCCTGACAATGCCGGAAGCGTTCAACATGGAAGTGCGAGAGCCAGTCAATCATTCCCCGGCCGTGCCCACGGTTGAGCGACTCACGCGCGACGGGTCGCCATACGTCCGCTACACGTTCCCAAGCCCAGCCTGCCTCAAAGGCCTGCGGATAAAGCCCTATCTGATGAACCACCTGACCATGTGTTTTATCCCGAAGCAGCACGAAGAAGGACGCGAATACAAGGTCTATTACCACGCGGAAAACGGCGACCTGGAGAATCACGAGAAGCACTTCTTCCTTCGCATCCTCCCGCCGCTGAGAAAGACGCCTAACCCGAGACGTTTTAAGAGCTATTGCTGGACACTGGACGACATGAACTACTACGACATGTCACTCATAGAGAGGATCGCGCCCAGATACGAGGAAGCCGCCCTGGCCGGACGCGAGCGTTGGACAGGTGGACGCGAAGAGGTCCATCGAGTTGACCAACTCTTGAAGAAGCGGGGGTGGTTCCTCTTCTACGAAACCGGCGACTACCCATTCAGGCTAAGCAAAGTCAGGTCCGAAGACGGCGCGGGGCAACCAGGCCGTGGCGGCCGAAACTACAGCCCGCTCCACGTAATCAGTGACAAGGCGTTCTTTGAGGAAGTCATCGTGCCCGATGCCAGAGGCTATTACGAGCGCTCCAAACTCGAGAACGGTGAGTTCGTATTTCTGGACTTCGAGCCAGGCAGCATTGCGCGAAAGTATGATTTCTCCGAGCAGTCGCGTAGGTTCTTCGCCAAGAAATTCAACATTCCCTTCGATAACGTGCAGACCAACCGCGACATCCTGTCCAACTACCAGGATGAATGGACCGAGTACTGGGCTTGGATGTGCAACGAAATCGTCAGGCTCCATGTCAAGGCCTGGAAGCAGATCGACCCCACAACCAAGCATTTCCTCTATTGCTACCCCATCTGGTTCAACGACCCGGAAGCCACGAGAACGAAGATTTTCAACAGCCCGCTCGATACACGCCTGAACCAGCGCCATTTTGACGTTCTCGGTCTCAGCTTCTATTACACCACCGGCAAGACAGCTTTCCAGCTCATGGACATCAATGCCAAGGTCCTTGAAACCCCCATCCACATGATGCCCATGATGGGCACTACCACGCCATACTGGGGACACCTGACCGTAGACGCCGTCTGTTCGCCTGCCATGCAGCGCCAGCAGGCGCTCATCGCCGCATCTTCAGGCGCCAAAGGCTTCGTCCCCTATCAGGGCAAACTGATGGACGGCATGTACTTTGTGAAACTCGACCAAGCCATGGCCGAAATCGCAGCAGTCGAAGACTTCTACCTGGATGGCATCCGAGCCGACACTACGGTCACAGTAAGACGCCTGGCACTGACAGGGCCAGAGCAAGCAGGAAGAGCTGATGATCACTTCGGAATGCGAGTACACAGACTCGGCGGGAGCACGCTGGTCACGCTCTTCAACTTCCACCGCACATGCGGCCTCACTCTTCGCATCGGCCTGAGCGGGCATCCCAAACAACCCTTGCGCCTGAGCAACGCCGTCGGGAATCCCTCGCCAGACTGGCTCCGCGCCCCGGCAACAGGCCGTATCGTCAGCCCGACAGAGCTTGCAGACGGCGTGCTCTGCCAAGTCCCGCCGCTGGACACTGTGTTCTTGCGGCTGGACGAGAAGTGAGAACGGCGTAACGGTTCAGGCCGGGCATGTCACTTGACGGGAATCGCCTGAAGGGAGCTACTCGTACGGCGAAGCCACCCGCCTCAACCAGCGTTCGCGTCCGTCAAGAGACGTGGGATCACCACCTACGCCAGTGACTTTCCGTGTCAGCCTGAGGGACACTCGGCCTGCATTCTCCCTCGACGCGTTACGGGTGCCATTTATGACCAGAGCCAATCTGCTCCACCATTCCCTCTCTTTCTGCCTCCACCGCTGAGAGGTACAATGCTCCCGTCAACTGAAGCCCAGGCCCTTGCGGCATGGTCCTCTGCTCCTGATCCCTAAGCTACGCCCGGGCTGACGCGGCTGTCAGTCCCGCTCAAGGTAGGCTTCCTTCCCCTCTAGGGAGCGGTCCTGGAGCAACCGACTGCAGAAGCTTCGAGGCACGTGCATGGCAAGGAACGCAAGAACGCGGATGGCCTCCTGTTCCTGCCTGGCCAACGGCCAATTCTCCTCAATGATCCCTCCACCGTAACCGAACAGTGCTTCCGCCCAGTAACTCATTGCCCGTCCTTTCCATCCGACCGCAAAAAGCCCCGCCGGGAATGCCCGGCGGGGCCCGTGAAGCTGCACGCATCGACTGATACCTGACACTCAGCCGTTGAGTACCCAGCCGTCCCGGTATTCCTTACTGAGGAAGCCATCAGCCTTGGCACTGTTCCTGGCCCGGCCGCTGATGCCGTCATACTCGAACTTCTCACCGGCCTGATGGGCAGCGAGTCCCAGGACCATGGTCTCAATACACTTGCCCGAATAGTCAAAGTTGCAGGACGTCTTCAAGTCGCCCTTACAGGCATTGATCCACTCGTTTTGGAAGCCGCCCAAAGGCGGGATGATCTTCTCCTTGGCCCGTGGCTTGTAGTACGTCATATCCGAGTTCTTGCCGTACGGGAAGATCAGGCGCGTGTCGAAGTCACAGACCACGAACCCGTTCGATCCTTTGAACATGGCTCCATGCCCAATCTTGCTCAAGTTGATGTAATTCCGCGGCGAGTTGGGCATCATGCCGCCCTGGTACCAGTGCAGGCGGATGGCCGAGCGCCAGTCATTGGCAGGGATATCGAAACTGCTGTGCATGGCGACGGGGGTCACTTCCGGGTTGTACTTGTCGCCTTCGGCTTCGGCCGACGTCGGCAGGTCAGCATCAAGGGCATTCCAGGCCAGGTCCATGGTGTGGCTTCCCATGTCACCAATCTGCCCTGTACCAAAGTCCCAGTACATGTTCCAGTTCAGGCAATTGGCCCCTGGACGCGCCTTGTGATTACCGAAATACCCGGGGTTGTAAGGATGCTGAGGGGATGGGCCCAGCCAGAGATCGTAGTGGAAGGTCTTCGGGGGCGTGCCCTTTGCCGCAAGGTAACCGGGGCGTGGGATCTTGCGATTGCCCCAGGCATACGCCGACTTCAGGTCACCAATGGCCCCATCACGAATCAGCTCGCGAACCCGGCTGAAATTGTCTTTGGCATGGCGCTGTGTGCCGCACTGGGTGGCCAATTTGTCCTTGTTCTTCAAGTACGTCGCACGCACCATCCGCACTTCCTCGACCGTGTTCCCAAGCGGCTTCTCGCAGTAAACGTGCAAGCCACGGTTCATCGCCCATGTCGCCACGAATGCGTGAGTATGGTCGGTTGTGGCGCAGACAACGGCATCAAGGCCTTTGTGATCCAGGCATTTGCGCCAATCGACGTAGCGTTGTGCCTTCGGGAACTGCTTGGAAGCCTTGTCAAGAAAGGCCTCGTCTACATCGCAGATAGCGACGACGTTCTGGCTTTTCAAAGCCCCCCAGTGAGCCCTGCCACGCCCCCATGCGCCGACGAGCGCGACGTTGAGCTTGTTGCTTGGTGCGTCTGCACCTCGGAGAAGGTGGCTCGGCAAGATAAGAAGCCCTGCTCCTGTGGCTCCCACTGAGCTCAAGAAAGATCGTCGTTCCATGTACTCTCTCCTGGTATGTTCACCGCGATCATCGTGGACTGAGTATGAGACAAAAAGTAGCCCGAGACGGCTCAGTATCAAGTTGATCTGGATCCTGTGGCATTGACCCGTAGGCAATGCCCCGGCATATTGCCGCTGCTCGTCAGAGGCGGGACATTCGCCCCGTCAGAACAGGAGTTCGAGATGGCTTACCCGGGTGTGGTCGACGACTTCCGCGCATGTTGCGAACATCGCACACCGTCGCGGCTGCCTGTCTTTGCTCTGGGCCTTGAGTTCGACATGGAGGTGTTCGGGCTCACCTGTTCGCAGAGCCGAACGGATGTCGACGCGATGGTCCGCTGTAAGACTCAGGCCGTCGACACCTTCGACTATGACCTGACTGAGATCTTCCCGGACGACTACATCGAGTTCGAACCCCTCGGCCTCGACATGTCAGACGACCCTCTGCATCCCACCATGCCGCTCGCCTACCTGCCCATGGAACGGGACACACTCAACAGCTTCAATATCCCAGACCCAGACCGTGACATGCGTCTCCCTATCCACTTGCAGATGATCAGACAAACGAAGGCGGCTCTGGGAGACAGCTGCTGCGTGATGGGGCGAGTTGCCGCTCCCTTCTCCGCCCTGGGGCTCATCTACGGGATCGACACGCTACTGGTCACCATGCTCGAACAGCCGGACCTCGTGTTCGACAACCTGCGGTTCTTTGGCGACCACCAAATCGCGTTCGGCCGTGCCCAGCAGGAGGCCGGAGCAGATGTCCTCTGGCTCGGAGACTGTGTAGCTGACTCAACCTTCCTGAGCCCGGCATGGTTTGCGGAGTTCGCTCAAGCGGCCGCGACCGAAGTCGCGCAGGCACTTACCGCGGACGGCGGTCTCGTGATCTACCACACCTGCGAGACCTCGGTGCCTCATCTTGAACTGCAGACGCAGATTCCGGCCAGCGCAGTCAATGTGGGCGAAGGTGCCGACCTCGCAGACATCAGGCGAACGCTCGGTTCCACCAAGTGCCTGACCGGGAACTTCGACCCAATTCTGCTGCGCGACGCCCCCCCCGAGCACGTGGAACAAGCCACCGTAGCGATGATCGACGCAAACGCCTCCACGCCGGGCTACACGTTCAACACGGGTGAGGGAATCATGGCAAACACCCCGCGCCAGAATGTCGAAGCGATGATGCGGACGGCCAAGAACATGCCGGCATGTCAACCGTAGATGTGCTGGTCAGCAGGGCTGTGCCCTCTTACAGTGCCCCAATGCCACACCCTCGAGACACGCACTGACGCAATGACGGCCGCCATGCGGTCCCCATGGCATACCTTCTGGCTCACAGGGAGCGATAATGGAAGACCAAACGCCGAAAACAGACAAGCCCTTGCTGCTTCGCATGTACCGCATGATGCTCACGATTCGTCGCTTCGAAGAGGAAGTGAAAACGCTCTACCGGGCCGGTGAAATCGTGGGAGCCATTCACCTCTACATCGGGCAGGAGGCCGTGGCCGTGGGAGCCTGCGAGGCACTGCGAACCGACGACTATGTGACCAGTGGACACCGCAGCCATGGTCACACGCTCGCGAAGCATCTGGACGTGAAAACCACGATGGCGGAGATGATGGGGCGCGCCACCGGGCATTCCAAGGGACGCGGTGGATCCATGCATATGTTCGACATCAAAAAGGGCTTCCTCGGAGGCAACGGAATCGTGGGCGGAGGGATCTCGATCGCCCTCGGAGCCGCCTTTTCAGCCAAGTACCGCAGCACAGATCAGGTCTGCGTGTGCTTCTTCAGCGAGGGGGCCTCCAACCAAGGCGTCATCCATGAATGCCTGAACATGGCATCGCTTTGGGGGCTCCCGATCATCTACCTGTGTGAGAACAACCGGTACGCAGCCACAACACCGGTAGAGAAGAGCACGTGCACAGAGGATATCGCTCCCCGAGCCGACGCCTACAACCTGCCGTGGGCGATCTGCGATGGCAACGACGTCCTCGATGTCCATCGAACTGTCTCAGCCGCTGTCACACGAGCCCGGACGGGAGGCGGCTGCACATTCATCGAAGCGAAAACGTACCGCGTAGAGCCTCACTGCGGCATCATCCCCGACGCACGCGGGAAGGATGAGATCCTCGATTGGCGTGGAGATGCACGAGACCCCATCGAGAGATTCCGCCGGCATGCACGTGACGACGGTCTACTCTCCGCAGCGGATCTGAGAAACACCGAATCCGCCGTCGAGAGCGAATTGGAGGAGGCCATCGCGTTCGCCCGGGAAAGCCCTTTCCCGGACCCCGAACACGTCGCCGAGTACCTCTGGGCATAGCGAGCACGGCCCCCGCGGCTGCAAACGCACAGCAGAGCACCGCATGTCAGCATGGTCAGGCCAAAGAGATAGAGACATGAGAAAAATCACCTACTGCGACGCCCTGAACGAGGCCATGTACGAAGAAATGGTCCGCGACGACCGTGTTTTCGTCCTCGGCGAAGACGTCGACATCGACGGTGGTGTCTTCAATTTCACCCGCCGCATCGCCGACGAACTGGGCCCAAGACGTTGTGTGGGCACACCGATTTCCGAGGAAGGCTTCGTCGGTCTGAGTGTCGGGGCAGCCGCAACGGGTCTCCGCCCGATCGTTGAGATCATGTACATGGATTTCATCATGCTGGCTATGGACCAGTTGGTCAACCAGATGGCCAAACTGCGCTACATGTCCGGTGGCCAGTTCACCATGCCCGTCACGATCAGGGCCCAGTCAGGACACGGCACGCGTGAGTCAGCCCAACATTCCCAGAGCCTCGAGGCATGGTTTGCCCACACCCCCGGATTCAAGGTCTGCATGCCGGCCACCGCGTACGATGCGAAGGGCCTTCTCAAGGCCGCGATCCGCGACGACAACCCCGTGTTGGTCATCGAGAACCGCATCGTTCTCTATGATGAGGAAGAGGTCCCGGAGGGCGAATGGATCGTCCCCCTGGGGAAGGCCGATGTGGTCCGCTCAGGCACGGATGTCACTGTCGTGGCGACCGCCTATTCCCGCCACAAGGCGCTCAAAGCGGCGGCCGAACTCGAGGGGCGCATCAGCGTCGAGGTCATTGATCCACGCACGATAGTGCCTCTGGATATGGAAGCGATCCTGGGCTCAGTGGCCAAAACCGGACGGCTCCTGGTTGTCCATGAATCCCCTGTGCGCTGCGGAATCGGGGCGGAAATCGTTCGCCGCGTTGTGGCTGAAGGGTTTGACTACCTCGACGCCCCCCCGATTGTCCACGCCGGAGCCAACATCCCCATCCCGTTCAGCCCTCCGCTGGAAGACGCCTGTCTGCCTCAAGTCGAGACCATTGTCAACGCGATCGAGGATCTCGTCAGGTGATTGAGGCTCCTGGGCACGGCCAGTCGGCGCTTGCCCTCCCCTGCCCCGGAAGTCCCTGCCGCATCACAGGCGTGTGTGAATGATGTATGCGGCCAACCCGATGAGAGCAACGACAACGACGGCGATGGTGAGCGCCTTGCGGCGACGCTTCCTCCTCGCGAGACGTCCCGCCTTCCGTGCGGCATGGCTTTCTCCCAGGTGCTTCCTGACCTTCGGTTCCTCCCCAAGGCTCACCCGGTAGAAATCGTCGATCAACTCCTGCCAGCTCTTGTGCCGCTTATGGGGAGACTTGGCCATCATCGTCTGGATGAGCCGAGCGGTCCCCTCCGAGAGTCCCTTCCGCAGGCTGCGTGGATCGGGAACGGGTTCGTCTCGGTGCTTGGCCAGAATCTCGTTGATATGGTCCCCTGGGAAGGGCGGCCGTCCTGTCGCCACGCAAAACATCGTGGCACCGAGGGAATACATATCACTCCTGAAATCCGGAACGCTCCCTTTCTGCAACATCTCGGGGCTGATGTAGAGCGGCGTCCCACCGGGGCGTGCGGCGTCGTCCGGGCTTCCGGCCCGCACCAGGGGCCCAGCCAACCCGAAGTCCAGGAGTACGGGGTTCCCCTTGCCGTCAAGCATGATATTTGACGGCTTGATGTCGTGGTGGATGAGCTTCACCTCATCCCAGGCGTACTTGAGCGCCTCAGAGACCTGCAGGAAAAGGTGAAGTATGCGTTTCTCAGCCAGCAGGCAGCCGCGCTCGACCATCCGCCCAAGATCCTCACCGACAACATGAGCCATGGCCATGTAATAGAAGGTCTCCACCTCTCCAGCATCGAATGCGGTGACGATGTTCGGATGGCGGAGGTTGGCCAGCGTTCGCACTTCATCCCGGAACTTACCGATCAGGGCATCGTTCCGGATCAGGCTCGGCGAGAGGATCTTCAGCGCGACGTTCCGATCCATTGAGAGCTGGCGGGCAAGAAAGACATCTCCCATCCCTCCCTGTCCCAGGCGCTGGATAATGCGGAAGCCCCCCAGGATCGTCCCCGGAGCCAATTCCGGAACGGGGACCAACATGACACGTCCGCACTTGGGGCATGGAGCCGTGTGGCCCACTGCCCCCATTGCCGCAACAAGCTCCGTGTTGCAGAACCTACAAAGGAACGTTAGCTCCAAGCCAGCCATCAAACCTACCCCCACGCAACCGACCAGAGGGCTACCCACCGCCCTCAGCGACGCGATGCTAAGAAGGTAGTTCTCTCACCCAATCCGTCAAGGAGCAAGAGAGAACGTTGGTCACCACGTTCCGGTTCTCACAATGTCGCCCTCATCGTCCCAGGCTCGTTCGTCGGCGTTCTGCTTCGGGCGCAAACGGTAGATCACCCGCTTGGCTTTCCTGGCTTTCCCTGGCTCTACACTCGTCTTGAGGGCTTCCCAGTCAGCAAGTGTGTAGTTCGACGGAACAACATCCGCGGCCCCGTCCGCTCCCACACTGAAGACGAACCATCCCTTCCCATCCTTCGAAACGCCATACTGGAGATCTTCACGGGTAAACGGGTCCAGTGGCAGCTCCTCGATACACTCGGGCACAAGCTCGTGCAGCGACTCGGGGCCCGCACCGTTGCGCCGGTGGTACTTGCGCAGTGCTTTGCCGATCTTCTTGGCAGGATCCTTCACCGCTTCAGCCTTCCGCCCCAGAATCGGTTTGGAGAACGGACCGGCAGTGGCAAGGGACACCAGTGTTGTCGCGACTGGCACAGCAGCTTCCGTCTCAATGAAGAGTCCTCCCTCATCCGAAATCACTCCAGCCTGCAGATTCCCCGCTGAAGCGAGAATACGGCCGACGTCGGGGGCGAAGTTCCGAATCGGCGGGGCCTTGTCCGCAATCAAACGCGGCAGAATGGCAGCCAGCACAGGCTCGGTGCGTACGTAGATGCCGGCCAGAAGGGACGAGGAGAGGACGCTTCCGTCCGCACTGAACGGCGGGGTCCTGGCAAGCGTGTCTTTGACCCGATGGCAACGTGCAGCCCTGGCAAGAGCTTGCCGGCTGTTGGCCAGGACCAGGAAATCTCCCACGTACGCGTAAACGATGACAGTCTGCCCCAGCCCCGGGTGCTGGATGAGGTACACATCCAGGTCGCCGAACTTCTCCGGGACGACAGACATTCCCTGCTTCTTGAAAGGCTCCGCCCCCATCAACGCCTCGATTGTCTTCTGAGCATCCTCAGGCTGCCCTACCTGAATCCCTCCCAGAATGTCGAAATCCGCCCAGCGTGGCGTCGGGTTCTTCCGGTTTGCCAGAGCATCGGGCTTGCGCAGCGCTGCCGCAACGAAAAGCTCAGGGCCGAGCTCGCCAAAGAGGTCCTCCTCAACATCGATATTGAAACTCTGAAGTAACCAGTCGTGGATCTCATCGAACTTGACCCGCACTTCCTCGCCATGGACGGCTAGAACCAGTTCCTGTATGGCTGAGTAGAGCTCTTTCCCCGGACCCACATTCAGCCCGAGGAAAGCCCCGTACTTCGACGGCACAACCGTCGGGCTGGTGAGTTTGAGGTGCTTGCGCGTCCGCAGAATGCCGATCAAGGCCTGTTCCTGTTCCTCATCAAAAGCGAGTTGGACCGACTCACGAAAACCGTCCTGCTCAGGAACAGCCCATGCCCGGATTCCGGTCAAGGCGTACGTTCCCATGAAATGGGTCTCACGTTCCTGCTTGGATCCCGGCGGGATGTCGGCAAGGACACCCTCCATCACGGGGACCATATTCACATACGCCGTGGCCAGTGCAGCGGGGTCGAATTCCGCGGCGGCATCCTGGAAAACGGCGCTGCCGGCCAGAGTCTCGCCAGCGCCGTCCGCGCAGGAAAGGAGCCTCTCTATGCCCGGCTCATTCCCCAGGAAGACAAACCGTTCGACGAACGAAACGCTGAACCCGCCGCCCTCCTTCAGGTTGTTCATTCGGTAGATCTTTTGCCCTTTGCTGGAACCAACTGTGAGTTCCATGCCATCGGCCATAGCCCCAAACGCAGGTAGCAGTTTCTCTCCAAAGCGATGGGCGAACTGCTCTCCTCCTTCGGGGATCACACCAACGAACCCCAAAGCCGGCTGCGTGAGCTCGTCAGCGTCGTCCGGCAAGGGAAAGACGACCAATCCCCACGTCTTTGGGAACCCCTTCCCAAACTCACTGCCGGGACAGTCGGCCAACGCCACCGAGGCCAACTCGCCGGCCGCCTGGATGAAATTGGCCACGGCCACCATTGATGAGGACGCTGCCACGCCCTTCCCTACCGGCGATTTCTTCAGCGCCTCTTGAAGCGTCCGCGTGTCCGGGATGTTAACCAGTACGAGCGCATCGCTGCTCACAAGCTGGGCAATAGCTGTTTCCGCATCGGCATCAGCCGCCTGGAGTCTGCCGGGGCAAAGCAGGCAAGAGACGGTGGCGACCACCCATAACCAAGTCATCGACGTCTGCATAGCATCGTTCCTTTCGGGGAAACTGAACACGAGAGAGCGTTTGGTGAACCGGGCAACGGGGCAGTCCCCTATGCGCGACTCTTACCCCCTATACGGGGAAGACCAGTCCGAGGTTACACTCTTCCGCGAGAAAAGCCGAAGGGCAACGGCGGAGACCGGAAGGAAGAGGCATGCCCGACCGGTGGCCCCGCCTTCCCCGTCAGAACACGCGCAACGGACACGTACCTTCCTTACACTTGCATCTTGGCCCTCACGCGTGACAGTTGACCGGTATGTCCACCGTCGCCATGGCACAGACGGATTGTCCGCGGCAACCCCGGGAGCAAGACCATGTTTCAGCATGTCAGACATACTGCCCACGCGCTTCTGGTGTCAGTCCTCGTCCTTTCGCTGGCGCATAGCGTCTCCTCGGCTGAGGAACCCGCCCCCACGTTCGCCTGGTTCGCTGACGGCACGTTCGGCGAACAAGGGACATCGTCACACCGCATTTACGCGCGGGGGAGTGCCCAGCCGGATGACACGGGAGCGATTGTCCTGACCAAAGGCGCCTTTATAGTCGAAGGGGCCGATACCTCCCTTCTGGATGCCTGCCGGGGAAGCAATGCCCTGACGCTGGAAGTCGTGCTCCAGGCCGGGCAATCTCTTCAGCAGGGCCCCGCCCGGATCGTCAGTTTTTCCAGTGATCCACGCAGCCGCAATTTCACCCTGGGGCACGATGGTGCTGAGCTGGTCATGCGTCTGCGCACTCCGCAAACCGGCCCAAACGGAACCAACCCGCAGTTGACGCTCTGCCGGGCGCCAGTGGCTCGACTTGCTCACGTCACCGTGACCTACAGCCCCGGGAACCTGCGGTGCTATGTCAACGGCAAACGAGTCATGCTCTCAAGCCGAGTTCGAGGCGACTTCAGCAATTGGTCTGAAGCCCATCTGCTCCTGGGAGACGAGTGGTCAGGAGAGCGAGACTGGGATGGCAGGCTGGGCAGCGTAGCCATTTTCGCTCTGGAACTGACACCGGTGCAGGTAGCGGCCCGAGCTTCCCGCTGGGCTTCACACGCCCGGATTTCACAGGTGGCCGCCCCCGAAACCAAGGACAGCAACATGCGCATCAAACCATACTCTGACAACCCACGATATTGGCAGTACAAAGGGAAGCCCGTGTGGCTTCTGGGCGGAAGCAAGGATGACAACCTGTTCCAGATACCAGACCTGGAAGAACATTTGGACGAAATGCGGGAAGCGGGAGCAAACTACATACGCAACACGATGAGCGACCGCAAAGATTATGGGTTTGAGGTCTACCCCTTTGGCCAACTGGCCGACGGCAGATACGACCTCAGTCAATGGAACAACGAGTACTGGGACCGCTTCGAAACCATGCTGCGACTCACCGCCGCACGCGACATCATCGTCCAGATCGAGGTGTGGGACCGCTTCGACTACGCTCGCGGGAATTGGCCCCCACATCCCTACAACCCACGAAACAACGTCAACTACACGTCCGCTGAATCGGGCTTGGCAGAAGTGTATCCGGATCACCCCGGACGTAACCAACAGCCCTTCTTCTTCACAACTCCGGGGCAGCGGAACAATACCGTCGTGCTCCCGTTCCAGCAGCGCTTCGTGGCGAAAATGCTCTCTTACACGCTTGAGCATGAACACGTGCTCTACTGCATGGACAACGAGACCTCGGGTGACGAGGCCTGGGGAGCCTATTGGGCCGAGTTCATCCGGGGTCATGCGACCCAGGCAGACAAACAGGTATGCATCACCGAGATGTGGGACGACTGGGACCTGAAGGCCACCCGCCACCGACGCACGTTGGACCACCCCGGACTATACGACTTCGCCGATGTGTCTCAGAACAACCAGAAAAAGGGACAGGAGCACTGGGACAATTTCCAGTGGGTGCGTCAGTACACGGCGGAGCAGCCACGCCCCCTCAACACGGTCAAGACCTATGGGGCCGATGGCGGCCGACATGGTAACACGCGGGATGGCATCGAGCGCTGGTGGCGCCACGTGATAGGGGGGGCCGCCAGCGCCCGGTTCCATCGGCCGTCTTCCGGACAAGGCCTCTCGGAGCTCGCAGTCGGGTCCCTGAAGACGGCCCGAAGACTTGAGGCGGCGATGGCCCCCTGGACGTTCAGACCGGCAAACGCGCTGCTCAAAAGGCGAACCGCCAACCAGGCATATCTCGCAACCGCAGGGGGAGAGACATACGCGATGTATCTCCCAAATGGCGGGGAAGCGACTGTGGACCTGAGCACCATCACCGGCAGCGCTGACATGCGCTGGATCGATGTCCGCACCGGGGACTTGCACAGCCGGGAGACCGTCACAGCAGGCCCGGCTGTCTCCATCAGATCCCCCGAAAAAGGCCACTGGCTTGCCCTCATCAGGCCGAAATAGCCTGGATTCCCACCCCAACGCTCCCCACCACGTTGGCTGCACGGACCCTCAATGTCGGAGGCAGCACCATCCGGCGACCTCTTCCCGAATGTATGTCCCGCAGCCTATCTTGGCGCCAATCGTCCCTAAGCCCGGCGGGCCAAAGGCAGGATGTCGTCCTCACGAATCCCCAAGTCCTTCACATGTCCCGCGAGTCGGGTAACCACACCAACACCCGCGAGGCTATGCGTGTCACTCGCAAAGTGGAACCAACACCCCGCCTCTTTCGCGATGCTCAACATGCGCAGGAAGCCGATGTCGTGACATCCCGGGAGTTCGCCGTCGGTCAAACTCGGGAAGAAACCTGTGGTGATCTCAATGCTGACCTCGCACCGTGCCGCCTGTCGGAAGCAGGCGGCAAAGGCATCATCAGAGATCGTTGCCAGGATCTCGTCCGTTGAGTCACGGTGCCCACAGGGCAGAAACGGATGAGCCAATCCCGTCGCCAGGCCCAGTTCAAGGACCTCAGAACAACGCCTGACCATCAGGTCGCCCACCTGTTCAGGGTTCTCGATCCCGGGAGGCTCGACAAACCCCTTCATGTGGAAATGAGAGAAGGGGATGAGGACGTAGTCAAGTGCATCCGCAACGGCTCGACTGATGCCGACGCGCCCGTCCCCGCAGTACTCGGTCTCACAGCCCACCAAGACACGCACGCCGTTAGTGTCTGCAGGCATCTCTTGCCTGATCTGTGAGATATGCTCAAAGCTCTGGGGGGCATACCAGGGGGAGGCACCGGGAATCTGACTGTCCCACATGTGGTTGCTGAACCCAACCGTGGCCAATCCGGCATCGGCCGCAGCCTCAATCATGTTGGCGGGAGTGGCGGCAGGGTCGTGTGAACACGCCGACAACACGGTGTGCGTATGGAGGTCGTGATCAATCGTCATGGGGAGCCTTCCTGTGGGATTCTGTGGGGCTCACGCCGAGAAGGACGTCCCCTTCGTCGCCTCCGTGTTCTGGGCCACGATCGTGTCTCCATCAATCCCCCAACTCTCCAAATCCGCAAGGGTGACATCGATGACCTCCCCATCGCGCTCAAAAGCCCGGCCCATCCGCTTGAATATCCGATTACGAGTCGACTCTCGAAGACAATCGAAGTCGCCAATAACAGTCATTTCACGTCGGCAGCGTGTGTGGGCCACATTCACACGATTCGGGTCATCCACGAAGCCAATCCGTCCGTCCGCGTTACTGCGAACATAGCAGATGATGACCGCATCACTTTCCCCGCCCTGAAAGCTGTCAACGGTCGAAATGCGAGAGCGAAGGAAACGCCACCATGCCTCCTCATCGTCAACACACTCACCGACCAGATCCTGCATGTGTTCCCAGCTCAGGATCTTGCGCAACAGCCGAACTTGTCGACGATACGGTGCGATGACCGTGATTTCATGGATGGAGTAACGCTGGGCCAGCTCCCGGAAGACCCACCGGCAAAGCTCAGCTTCCAGCCCGTTCTCCAGCCCCGGCCGGCGAGCCGCCAGGAGCAAGCGTTCACAGCGCAGTTCGGCCGGGAGGTCACTGGTCCGGAGCAGGCGAAGGCTTGAGGGCGGGTAACGCCGCTGGCGTTCCGCGTAGGAAAGCTGGTAGTAGTCCGCCTCTTCGCTGGCTCGGACACGGGCATCGTAGAAAAGCGTGGATGCAGAGCGCATAAGACGTGGGTTCTGGCAACGGTAAGACCGCTGCAGCAGAACAACCGGGAAGGAGCGCTCTTCGACAAGCCACTGTAACGCGCTCCGATGCAGTGTGGTCCAGTAGCTCCTCGGAACGACGCCGTATTCGTCGATCAACCGCCGGACAACCGTCTCAGTGGGAGGGAACGGGGGCAACTGCTGGTGATCCCCGAAGAGGACGGCTCGACCGGCAAGCCGTGAGCACAGCAGGAACTCATCCATTCGGGTCATACCCGCCTCGTCAAAGACAACCACGTCATAGGGACCGTTCTTCTCATAGTCATCCATGACGATGTTCGCCCGCAGGAGGCCAACGTGTGTTCCCGCATAGATGCCCCCGCCGACGGCCGACCGCTTCTCGGCAAAGGCCCTCACATGGTCGACGTTCTCAACCCAGGCGGCCTCCGAAACATCGGGAGCAATGCGTTCCTGCATCCAGCCAAAGCGAAGGATAGGGAGCCCTTCCTGAAGAGCCCGGCGGCAGATGTTGTCAACGGCAGTGTTGGAGGGAGCCGTGACCAACACACGCTTGCCACGCTCACACAACGTCTTCAGGACACCAACGAGAACGCGCGTCTTCCCGGTCCCGGGCGGTCCCTGGATCAGAGCAACCGGATTCTCCTCGGAAACCGCACACCCCCACCCCCGCCGCTGAGATGTATCCATCTCAGCCGGGGCCCCCTCCAGGCTTGGACTCACAAAAGGAGTTTCCTGTAGCCCGACCATACATGCCACAGCTGACATCCCGACTTGTTCCTCGTCGTCATCGCAGAACAGCGCCTGCTGCAAGGCCTCGAGAGACTTGGAGATGAAAAGCGCGGGGTTCTTCTGGGGACGGGCAACCAGATTGTCACCAAACTCGCATGCGGAGTCAGCGTCACGCCACACGATATGTCCGTAAGCGACCGGCCCGTCGAAAACGTCAATCCAGAGCGTACCGACGGGGTCTTTCTCCCCCTTCTGGATGACTTCCAGACGGTCACCTTCCTGCAGCGGCAACTCCGGGTCGGTGGGAACTCGGAGGGCAGGATGCCCCTCTTCCGTGTGACCAATGATCGTGGCCTCGGCAAGCGGAATCAGGTAGGCACGTTCAGTCTCGGCGTTGATGCGGCAGGAATCGCCCAGGAACTGCATCGTCTGCTCCACGGCCCACAACGTCCGACGGGGCATCACCTGTGGAGCCGGTTGCTGGTCCTGGACGGGCAAGATGTCTGCGGCAACCTGCGCCGAAGCCTGCGATGCCGCCGCAGAAGCGTAACTGCCCCCCAACGGCAACACGAGCTGATCACTCAGCTCATCCTCTGCCATGTCCTCGGCAGCCTTCCGCATCAGCCGCCGAATGAACGACATGGAGAGACGCCGCATCACGGTCCGCGCCCGTCCGTCATGCCACGGGGCGACCTCCTCCAAGGCTTCAAGGAAGACCTTCTTTGTGACCGTGAGAACGTCTCGAGCGGGATTGCTTCTACGCAACGCAGCAATCACATCATACATCACCTCGAGGCGCTCACCAAAGGTCAGCTCCGTGTCTTCGAAGAAGGTGACTTGACCTTCTTCAATGCACGGTTCCCCATCCGCGAACGTCATTCGGTACCGCTGGGCACAGCTCTCTCCCTCGATCACCAAAACGGCACACATCTCCTCATCGTCCCAACCAATGGTCGCGACACGAGTATGCTCTTCCTCGGTTGACAGCGTGAAACTGTGCCCGAACAGCGAGATTTCATCCCCCGAGACCCCGAACGCCTTGGGGCGGTGGCCATCTTCCCAAAGCGTATAGAACTGCCGACTGACAACGAGCTCGGCGTTCACCCCCCACAGGCGCCGCCCTTCGTCGAAATAATCGGTCAGTTTGGCCAGTTCGCTATCGTGCATCAGATCCTCGATCAGTCGCGCATCTCCCGGCAAGAGAGAGGACGCGCGGCAAACATAGAAACGCGGCGCTCAGACCAACCCCCACAACCAGCAGGCACAGCCCGGCGAGCAACCCGGGAGGACGGTAAACCAGCGAGACGGTCTGCATTCCCGCAGGGAGGTAGACCGCCATCACCCCGCCGTCCACGCGGGTGATCTCAACCGGACCGCCCTGAGCCACCGTCGCGCCCCATCCGACGTGAAACCAGTCCCGCACAACCAGCCATACAGGGCCGGGGCATCGAACCGTCAGACGCCCCGGAGCATCTTCGACGATCTCAGGAGCCTGTGAGGGGGGCGGAATCGTGATGTCTTCTCTGTAGTGGTTCGGGAGCCGACTGAGAACAACCGCAGACGCGTCAGTCTGAGGTCGGAAGTATAGCTCGACTCCGGCTGGCGTCGAGCCATCGTCTGGCCCAAACGATTCGCCGCGGATCCCGCTGCCGCGCCCCCGCAACGCCAACGCCTGCAACGCCACTTCCCAGCAGGCCGCCTCTTCGGTGAGCGTGTGCTGGTTCGTGGTGTGGATCCGCGGCAATGCTCTCAGATTCTCCAGAAGGGCGTATTCTCCGCCCGCCTCCGTACCAACAAGCCGATGCCCCGGTGGGAGACTGCCGACCGATGCAGCGGGGACCACGACATACTGCCCCGACATCAATGCCGCGCCCAAATTCGCCCGCATGTCCTCATTGCCGAAGGCGTTTGGGAAACCACTCAACGTCCGCAGCCCAAACAACGGCGGTGTGTTCCCTGCAAGCCCAGCGTACTGCTCGAGGCAATGTGTAACGAACCGATCACCCTCGCCATACGGGGGGGCGTTCCCCATCCTGTTCCCTGCTGTAGAGAACACTCTGAACTGGCGGGGATCAGCGTCCGGCACGATCTCATTCACCGCTGGCACGGTGTCAACAAGTCGGCGGGGGACAGCCCAGCGAACGCCCAGCCCCAACACGTGGAGGTGAACTGCGGTCACGAGCAGAGCCAACTTGGGAAAGCGTCCGGTCTTCAGGAGCTTCACCCGCCCGGTGAACACCGCAATGCAGGTCACACCGGCCAACAAGCTCCCGGTCAACTGTATCAGTTGCCAACGCAGGAAGTGCGGCGGTTCCCAGGCACTGCCTCCCCGGCGCAGCAAGTCAGCATAGAGTTCTCGCCAGGGAAGGTACCCGAACATGAGGACAACGGCACATAGAATCAGGCCTCCAACCAGGACAGACGAAACAGCAAGCGCTCTGCGCGCACAGGCAGGATTCCGCCCTGCGACCTCGATCCCGATGCCTCCCAGCGAAACGCCCCCGAAATGCACCCAGAACAGATACGTTTCTGGATTTGGGCCAAGCACGATCCCCGGCACGATCGCCCGAAGCACCCCATGGAAAGGCAGGTAGCCCCCGACGGCCAACAGTACCCCCAGGCCAATCATAGTTCCCAGCCAGATTCCCAACGCCGAACGCCAGCTCCGACGCGGGACGGCGGTAATCCCTACCAACAACGGAATCCCGATGAAGACGGATTCACTCCAGGGGAACGCCCCGCCGTAAAACGTGCGGAGGGCGCAACCAAACCCCTGGCGTGGACCAAAAAACAACGGCACGATGTACTCCACCAGGCGAAGTGGAACGAACGCCATTCCGACCGGGCTCCCCATCACCCCGCTGCCGCCGCCAGCTCCCTCATTCGCTCCAACGAGGAACGGCACCAATTGGGGGGCAGCCAGAAGGGCGGCAACAAGAAGTGTCCCGATATAGAACTCGGCGAAGTGACGGACGCCGAACCAAGCCCGCCGGCGACCGAGCCGGACGGTCACGATCATGAGTAGCACTCCTCCGAAAAGAAACGTGCTGCGGGCCTGCTGGGGATTCCCGCAGTAACAGAGAAGCGCAGCCCCAACCACACATGCCCCCGCGGCCGCTCTCCGGTGTGTAGGTGTTCCCGATGCAGCTCGAACAAGCCCCAGGAAGTACAGAGGAACCCATGGAGCCGAGAGGAAAGAGACGTGGTCAGCCATGCTCCAGACGTACCCGCCACAGGCATAGGCAAACGCGACCAAAGCCGCGCTCCAGGAACGACCTCCGCATCCAAGGCGGACGAACGCATACATCATCCACGCAGCCAAAACATAGTGGCACACGACGAAGACGTGCACCCCAATGAGGTCGTCACCGGGCAGCAACAGCACATTCAGCGGGTAGAGAGCTCCACCCCTGAGTTCCCCCAACAGCGGGCGACCACAGGCAACGTAGGGATCCAGCGCAGGAAGACTCCAGTTGAGAAGCTGCGACCGGATGAAGAGCTTCTGCTCCAGCCAAAAGGTGAGGAAATCGGCACCGTACAGAACATGCCCGAAGAGCAGGCGCCCGTAGAACGCCAAAACCAGAACGGTGAGACAGGCAAACGCACCCAGTTCCCTACTGAGGAACTCGTTTTCACGAACGGGTTGATCTGCCATTACGTCGTTCCGCGGGGTTCTGTCAAGCTGCGATGGCGGCCCCCGAGCGGCACGCCAGGCATGCCGCGGGAGCACCGTATCGCTCCATCGTTACGGGATGATCTGCGTCCCAATGCCCTGGTCGGTGAAGATCTCCAGAAGAAGGGAGTGCTGGACCCGACCATCGATCATGTGGACCTTTTTCGTCCCGGCATCGAGGGCAGCAGCGGCACTGCGCACCTTTGGCACCATCCCGCCACTGATCACACCCTCCTCGATGAGCCCCTCAATCTCTCCGCGTCGGACGGTCGGGATCAGCGATCCCGGATCGTCTGGATCACGCATCAAACCGGGCACGTCACTGAGGAAAACCAACTTGTCAGCCTGAATCTCAGCGGCGATTTCACACGCTGCCATATCGGCATTGATGTTGAACACGCGATCACTCATGTCCCGTCCAAGCGGTGTGATGACCGGCACTTCCCGACGGCCCAGAATCCACCTCAGCTGTTCCGTGTCCACGTTCACAACCCGGCCCACAAAACCGAGGTCCTCCTCCTCACCCGTTTCGCGATCTGTTGTCGTGGCCCGTTCAGCGCGAAGCACGTTCTTCCCCGACACGGAATGCGGTTTACCGTCAAGGTCGCTCATCATTCTGACGAGATCGGCGTTGACTTGGTTATGCAGTACATCGTCGACCACTCGGATCGTCTCCGAACAGGTATAGCGCAACCCGTTCACGAAACGGGTCTCGATCCCTTCCTCGGCGAGGCGCGCAGTGATCGCCTTCCCGCCGCCGTGCACAACAGCCGGCCGCATTCCGGCACATTCCATGAAAACGACATCGCGAATCACGCTCCGCGTGCATTCGGCCTTCTCCATCGCACTGCCGCCGAACTTCACCACGACAACACTGTCGCGGAACTGCTGAATGTAAGGCAACGCCTCAATCAGCACAGCAGCCTTCTCTATGAGCTCTTGCACGCTCGCATTTCTCCTCGTAGTAACCGGGGGAAGTGTGCTCCCACCTGTCATGACTCGCTCAGAGCCGGTGCATTCTCCCACGTCAGCGTCAGATCCCCCGACGCAACGCGGTCTGCCGTATGGACAGCCACCGGCTCACCGACAATCCAGTCGTGGGTCGGCAAGGCCAGTCGGGAATGTACCCGACACTCAATACTGACCGGACACTCCGCGATCAACGGGGCGTTCACCACAGCGGCTACGGCCGGCGTGAGCCCGGACAGAGCAAACTTATCCGCTTCCGGCTCACGTACCAGTGAAACAGAGCCACAGGCCATCCAGGCGTCCCGAAGCGACAGGTCAGGGATATTGATGACAAACTCCCCCGTTTCGTCGATGCATGTGGTCGTATAGCGTTTCCAGTAACTGGCTCCATGGGTCGTTGTGCACATCGCGATGCCGAAAAGACGCGGGGCTCCGTTCACCAGCGCCCACGCACCAACCGTGCAGATGTCCGCCTTGCCAGCAGCATCCACTGCCGACACCATGACCACCGACCCCGGGTAAAACGAAGCGAACCCCGGATCACCCGGAAACGCGATCTGCCTGTCCATTCTGCCTATCTCCTGCTGTTTTGGGGCCGTCCTTGAGACGCCACCAGATCATCAAATCTCACGACGGTTGCTCCCCGTCTCTCGCTCTGCTCCGAGGGCACTCGCAGGAACGGCAGTTGATGGCATGCCCCTCCCCCCGACATCAAGCGTTCTCAAGCAACGGGATCAGATCCGCCAGGTCGCGGATGACGTGAACGCCCTCAAGACGGTCAGGAAGCGGGTCGTCATCCGGGTTGAACCAAGCGGCTCGCATCCCGACTGCTGCCGCCGCCGCAATGTCATCGCCCCAAGTATCGCCCACATGCATGGCATCTGCGGAGGCCACGCCCAGTTCCGCAAGCGCTTTCTCGAAAATTCGCGGATCGGGCTTCTCAAGCCCATGTTCCGCAGAGATCACCACCACATCCACGCGCGTCGCCAGCCCCATATCTTCCAGAAGATCCCGGAGCCGCAAGTCCCAATTGCTGAGAAAGGCAACTCGGACCCCCAGGCGAGCACAGGCTTCCAGCAGCGCATCGAAGCTCTCGTGGAGACGCCACACGTACGCCCGAGCAAAGACCCAGTACAAATCGTCGCGGATTTTGAGAACGGTTTCAGCCCCAATCGCGCACCCGGCGAAGCACGCGTCAACCACTCTGAGCCAGAAGTCCAAGGCCTCCTGGTGGCTTGTTCCGTAAATCAGCCCCGTGTGATCCGACCGGGTCTGCTGCCAGCACTCGGCGAACCGCGTCCCTGCGTCATCGGGTGCTATCTGGACCCCGTGCCGAGCGGCCACATCAGCATAGATGTGCCCCACCGAGGGTTCAGGGAAGAGGAGCGTGTGCCCGACGTCCAGAGTCAATGCCCGGAGCCGGGAACGGGAAGAACAGGAGGTCAGGAATTCAGGCATCGTCACAGCATCTCCGTAGAGCCCTTTGGAGACCACGGCCGCCCCGAGGTGGGCTGAGCCGGTCACCGTCGTTCCAGACAGAGCTCGCACCGAAACCAATACTGCGAATCTCCCCGTGAAGCAAACGGCCCCTCTCCATTTCCCCGTTCGCCAGTGTGCTCCGCCGCCGCACCGTACCTGGCCACTCGTCAGATTCGCAACCGGAGAATCAACGCCCATACAGCCCAAACCGTGTCGAGGCCAAGCACTCCGGGCATCGCTCACCAGAGCCCTCTGGGCTGGCAGGGCAGAGCCGTTCCCGGTATATTGTCAGACTCGGGCTGCCTATGCAGCGACTACTCAAGAGGACTTCACCAATGCCTGAAAACGACGCGAAACCACTCCCGAAGGCCAAGGTGCGACGATCCATCCAGACAGCGATCACGGACGCCAAAGCGTTCGTGAATCAGCAACTCTGGGATCGAGATCTGGCGGCGCTCCCGCGGATCAAGCGGCTGGCCTTCTCGCTGTGCCGAATCTGCACAATCGTCACGAAGGGATTCATCTCGGACCGTTGCGCCTTGCAGGCCTCCGCCCTAACCTACATCTCCCTCATGTCCATGGTGCCGGTCCTGGCGCTGATGTTGTCACTGTCGAAGGGCTTTGGTGCTCAGGAAGTGCTGATGGAGACAATCGGGATCCGCCGAGTGCAGAGCACTGCTGCGGCAGACGCTCGACCTCCCCTCGACAACTCGGCCTCTGGCGCCGAGGTCCCACAGACACAGCCGGACCCAGAAGGGCTGGGGATAGATATGAACTCCCCTTTCGAAGTCATCGAGGGCTCGAAGCTGAGTGAATTGCCGCCTCAGGCCGCCAAGGTCATCCAAGTGTTGCTGGCGTACGTGGACAACACCAACTTCAGAACACTCGGGGTCGTCGGGCTGCTATTCCTTCTTGTGTCAGTGCTCAAGGCTGCAGGAAAGGTTGAGCAGTCATTCAACCTGATCTGGGGCATCCATGAATCCCGCTCCATCTACCGCAAATTCAGCGATTACCTCAGTGTTCTCATCGTTGTCCCGGTCCTGGTAATGGGAGCGACGAGCGTCAACACGGCTCTTTCCTCTGGACGCGTTGTTGAGGTCGTCCAGTCACTGTCCGGCCCTCTGTTCTTCATCTATCAGGAGCTTCTCCGGATGACCGGAATTGGTTTCATCATCATCGCCTTCGCCTTCCTCTACCTGTTTATGCCCAACACCCGGGTCAAGCTTTTCCCAGCCCTGATTGCGGGAATCGTTGGCGGCATCCTGTGGTACATCGCCCAGTTCTTCTATATCGAAGCCCAGGTGGGAACGGCCAAGTACAACGCCATCTACGGAACGTTCGCCGCTGTGCCTCTTTTTCTCGTGTGGCTGTACGCCAACTGGGTAATCGTCCTTTTTGGTGCCGAGGTCTGTTTCGCCGCTCAAAACCATAAGACATACGTCCTCGAAGGTCTCGTTGACCAGATCTCGGTGGCCGCCCGCCAGATGCTCGGAGTCGTGCTCACCTACGAGGCGAGCCGGGCATTCTGTGAAGGGAACAACAAGTGGGATGCGGAGGCGTTCCGCGAGCAACACGCAATCCCGGTGCGCCTCCAGGAAGATGTCCTTTCCGTTCTGGTCGAGCGCGGCGTCCTGCTGGCGGTTGCCAACGAGCCCTCTATCTATGTTCCAGGGAAAGACGTCGGCCGCATCAGCATCGCCGACATTGAGGACGCATTTCGGGGACTCGAGGACCCCTATGTGAGCCGATTCTCAAGCATGCCGCCCTTCACTTCAGACGAAGGCTATACACAGGCTTACACGAAGTTCAGTGCCATGCTGTCCGACATGACATTCCGGAAAATGGTCGATGCGTGACGCCTCAGTCCGTCTCGCCCTCAACGACGTAAAGCAAGGAAAAGTCCCATGGCAAACCAAGGACCACCTGCTGCGGTCCGCGGCTTGGTCGTAATGTGTGTTGCGGGCTTCGCAGCCGCAGTGGTGTGTGAGTACGTAGGACCAACCCGCGGTTGGTTGGGACGACTCACCGGGCAACCGCCTCCGACAGCGCAACCCGCAGCCCCGCAAGCGAGCGCCTCACCAGCCCAACCGTCGACTCCGTCTTCCTCCACGCAGACTGCACCGGTCGCCACCCCGTCCCCTGTGTCGTCCAACTCCGGTAACGTTGCCGACACATCCGTCCAGTCCCCGGGAGAGACGCGCACACCCGAACCTGCAAGACGCCGCCAACCTGAGGCTGCCCCGGCCGGTGAAGAGAACGACGAACCAGTCAAGACGGAGCGAGAGATCGAGTACGAACGCCTCGTTGCCGGCTATCTGAAAAAGCTGCCCGCCCCAAACCTGGGAAAGAAGTACAAAATCCTACTCCGTAACCGACAGGCCGTGGAAGGAAAGCTCATCGACATCAGCCCCGGCAAAATCACCCTGCAGATGCGCTATGGTGAACTCACCTATGCACTCCACCAAGTGCACCCCAAGTCCACGACAAAGCTCTTCCCGGAACGCGCTGCCCACTTTATGGCCATGCGTGCTCTCAAGAAGAAACGGGAAGCGGAAGCAGAGGCCGCTCGGAAGCGTGAGCAGGCGGCCCAGGCCGCCCTGGTCAGACCAGCCCGACCGGACCCCGCGGGTGGCACCGAGATCGCGACTGCCCCAACCCCACCCCGGCCTCAGCGCCTCCTGCCGGCACGTACGGGAGCGCCCACGTACAACACGACTGCGGCCAAGACCCCCGAACACCTCCTCGAAACGGTACGAGCCTTCGGGACATGGCTGAAGTTCCAGCACCAGCGGGTCGGGGGCAGGATCGCCGACAAAATCCACGCCAAACAGCAGGGGGGAAGCGTCGTCCTGTACCTGAACGCCAACGCGCTGTTCCTACAGCAGGACTACGGGACGCGGTTCCAGCTGACCGAAGGGCTGTACAAGTTCTGGGCCTTCCGCTGCGATGCCCACCGGGTCATTCGGGAACTGAGCGACGCCCATGTCGTGCTCGTGGGGCCAAATGGGAAAATCATCGGGGGCTCAGCCCCACGGAACAGCGCAGACATCTGGGTCGAGAAGGACCGGAAGTAACCGTTGCCGGCAACGGCAGCGCATCTCAGACACACGCACACGTGATCCCTTCTCGTCCCAGCGCCATCACCCCGGCAACTACTGCCAGGCAGCGGCGGCAGCGTCCTCGGTACAATAGGCGCCCAACACCTTGTTGATGCCCACCGCCACATTTGCACAGTCCCCGGCGCTGTACCACTGGTTGATCCCCATACCGACCTTCCGACAGAACAAGTCGTCGGCCACTGGGCAATCCCCTTCAGCATAGCTGGCCCGGCCTCCCGCTTCCGTATACAGCGGACACTGAAACGGGCAGCCATCTTCGGTAGCACCTGGAGTAAGCGTCACCGGATACATGTAGGAATAGATGTGCCAATCAGGGCGCTCAGATTCGCCTCGCATCGAGCAACCCACTCCCTCGGCTTTGAGCGCCTCGACAATCTTCTGGCCCAACTCAATCGTCCGCGGATAGAAGAACAAGTCATAGCCCACATCGCCAGCGGGGTCGTTGCTTTGGGCGGGGACGATCTCCCGAAAACGCTTCAGCTGACTCAGGATGCTGCTACGCGCACAACGAAAACGCCCAACCGTTTCCTCCATCTTACCAAGCTGCACGACGTTCACCGCTGCTTCCAGTTCAGACATGCGGTAGTTTGTTCCACAGAACAGCTCTCCCTCGTAACGCGGTGCAGCGAAGCGATCCGGACGCCAAAGCCCGCCGCACTCGGCCACCTGATTGGCACGTTCCCAAAGCCGCTCGTCATCGGTCAAGAGCAACCCACCCTCCCCGCCGCCGACGATCTTGTATGCCGAAATACTGAAGCACCCAACATCCCCGATGGTCCCCGCGTACTCGTCGCCACAGCGCCCGCCACATGCCTGCGCCACATCCTCGACAACGCGAAGCCCATGCTTCCGGGCAACTGCCATGATGCCATCCATATCGCACACCACGCCGCGCAAGTGCGTGGGAGCAAGGGCTACGGTCCGAGGCGTGATCAGCGCCTCGATCTTCGCCGGATCCATACACAGTGATTGATCGACGTCACAGAACACGGGAATCCCCTTTGCCTGCACCACTGCCGCCGCGGTGGCAAAAAAGCCGATGGCCGGACAGATCACCTCTTTGCCGGGCCCAACACCAACTGCGGTGAACGCACAGTGCAACGCGGCAGTGCCCGAGTTGGTGCCCAGGGCGTAAGTACTCCCAAAGATCTCACGTCCACAGCGCTCAAACGCCTGGACTTTGCTCTCATCCAAGCCGGAGTAGTAGTTGGCTAGAAACGGACCGCCACCCCATGTGTCAGCTTCGGCAATATCGCGGATCCCCGCCATGGCGTCCGAAGAGAGCCCAAAGCGCTCGACAACAGCCATCAACTCGTCAACACCAATCTTCGGTTTCCCATGCCCCTCAACTCCGGACACGGCTTTCAGTCCGCCCTGGAGGGCCAGACGCTGCTCAGTGCGCTGTTCGGACATCACAGAACTCCTTCTCGTGCGCTGTTCCCAAATCAATGGATCAACTATGGACATTAGCAGGCTTCAGAACGATGCTCTCTCGTCTCATTCACCAGCCAGGAACACTCCTTTAACTACACTGGCAGTCTAGCATGACGGTAGTTAGCGTGCCATACTGCCAGCATGGACAAGTGGCACAATGATATGGACAAAACATCGACATGCCTCCTCATCCAGCCAGTGGCGAGGCGATGGGCCTTGTTCCGGCTCGCGAAGGACATGTGGACATGCACTCACACCGGGCGGAGTTTCACGACCAAAGCGCAATCTCAGACAGAGGCATGTCATGGTGCGTAACAGCATACTGCGACTGTTGCAGGCAGTAACCAAAGGGCGGTGGCACCTGCTGAGCGGACGCCACGCAGAAGCCCCCCTGGGACCAGGTGACGGCCTCTTCTACCCCATCCAGCGGCACACCGTTCCTGAGCTGGCGATGATCACACGCGGTGCTTGCCAGATCTATGCAGAAGAGACGTGGCAACGTCTTGCCGCAGAAATGATGCTCGCATTCCTGCCCGGAGCCTGGCACACGGAGAAGTGGGTGGAGCCGGGAACGAGCTACACGATGCTATGGCTCACTCTCCTACCCCAGGGCGTCAACCTCCACTTCAGTGCCTACTCTCCTCAAACAGGTTACCACCTTGCTGGCGAGCGTCTCACATTCCAGGTCCCGTCTGCTGCGTCGCTGTGGGAGGCCAGCACGCACCCCGACCTCACCGACAACATCCCAGCTCAAGCGCACTTCCTCTCCCAGCTGCTGCAGAGCCTTGTAGAAGTGCTTGACGGCTTGGAGAATCCTGCCGAAAGCCCTTTGCCGTACGCACAGCAGTTGGCCGAGCAGGTTAAGCACTACCTTGACGCCCATTTCCGTTCTGATGTCACGCTCCAAGCCTTAGCCGAGATGGTTCACTACTCCCCCGCTCATCTCAACGCCGTCTTCCGGCGCCATGTTGGATCCCCCATCCACCGCTACCTGTTGGACCAGCGGCTCAAGCATGCGAAAAAGCTCCTGGCCCAGCCCGGCAGCAGCATCAAACAGGCTGCCCGGGAGTCCGGATTCAATGACCCCCTCTACTTCAGCCGGCTCTTCCGACGCCGAACAGGAGTGAATCCACGAGAGTTCCAGCTTCAGTTGCGCGAACAACGGACTTAGAGATACCCTCCGGGCCCCCGATGAACGCTCCACCGTAAGACCACATCCTCACCCCCGCGATTTCGCGCCCCGCACAACAAGCACTTTTCTGTCGTCAGCAAGGGGCATTGCGCAAGATCCGTTGTAGGGTTAGGATCTGTTGCCGTAGACCGTTCGTGTGAGTCGCACTTTGCTTACTGAGACACGGGAGATATCACGATGGCAGTTGAGGGTACGTTGGCAATTGACGGGGGTGCTCCGGTACGGCAGACACCCATGCCGAGTCGGTCGCTGATCGGCCAGGAGGAGAAAGATGCTGCGATGGCGCTCTTCGACGACGCTATCGCCTCAGGAAATGCGTTCGGCTATGGAGGACCTCCCGAGCAGAAGTACGAACAGGATTTCGCGGACTACATGGGCGGAGGCTATGCCGATGCGGTGAATTCCGGCACAAATGCGGTGTTCGCAGCCGTTGGGGCCCTGCGCCTGGACGCCCTGTCTGAAGTCATCTGTCCACCAATTACGGACTGCGGAGGCATCATGCCGGTCGTCTTGGCCGGTTGTGTCCCGGTTGTCTCGGATGCTGACCCGCGCAGCTTCAACACCGCAGCCGAGTACATCGAACCGATGATCAGCGAACGGACCCGTGCGGTCATCGTGGCCCACATCTGCGGAGATGCCGTGGATATGGATCCGGTGCTGGAGCTAGCCCGCAAGCACGACCTGTATGTGGTCGAGGATTGCGCACAATCCCACGGGGCAAGCTACAAGGGCCAACCCCTCGGAACACTGGGGGACATCGCCGCGTTCTCCACCATGTTTGGGAAGCACCACTGCACCGGTGGCCAAGGAGGTATCGTCTACACCCAAAATGAGGAACTGCACTGGTGGGGGCGACGGTTCGCGGACCGTGGGAAACCGTTCAACATGGAAGGAACCGGAGGCAATGTGATCGCCGGCATTAACTGCAACCTGAACGACCTATCCGCCGCGATCGGTAGTGCCCAGGTCGCGAAGCTCAACATGATCACCGGCAATCGGAACCAAGTGGGTAACGCGATACGTGACGCGCTGGTGGATGCCGGCCTCGGAATCACAGTTGGCTGGCAGGTCCCGGACTCGGAGTCCTCCTACTGGTTCCTGCGCCTTCACTTCGCAGCCGAGCGATTCTCGGTGGACAAGAACGCGTTCTGCAGCGCCCTCGCGGCAGAGGGAATCCCAACCGGAGCGTCCTATCGAGCCATACCAGCCGAACAGCCGTGGTTCCAGAACAAGGCCTGCTTCGGCAATTCGGGATTCCCGTGGGACTGCAGCGACTACCAGGGCCCCAAGGACCCGCAGTACCAGATCACCAACGCAATCGAGTCGATCGAAGCACACTTCCGGATCACGATCCATGAGCACTATGGGGACCAAGAGGTCAAGGACATCGTTACGGCCATCCGGAAGGTTGCCGAGACGTACGCCGTCTGACTCTCCCTCAGGGCTCGGCAGTGGTAGCACGGTGTGTAACTGTCCGAAGTGGTTCTGTGGAAAAACAAGGAGCGGCTGATGGAACCGATACGAACCGCATCCGTTCAGTTCTGTCACCAGCCGGGGAACAAGGCAGCTAACCTGGCCATCATCGCGGATTTTGCCGACCAGGCCGCGGCGAAGGGGGTTGAGCTCCTCGTCTTTCCCGAGATGTGCATCACCGGTTACTGGCACGTGCGCGATCTCACCGAAGCCGAAATCCATTCTCTGGCTGAGCCCGTCCCGACTGGCCCGTCGTCACAGGCTGTCCGCGATATGGCGCAGCGCTATGGCATGACCGTGGGAGCCGGACTCATCGAGGCCGGAGAAGACGGGAAGCTCTACAACACCTACCTCGTGGCCATGCCCGATGGCACCACAGCCAAACACCGGAAGCTCCACTGCTTCATCAGCGAACACATGGCCTCCGGCGACAGCTACACCGTCTTCGACACGCCACAGGGGTGCCGCATCGGCGTACTCATCTGCTACGACAATAACATCGGCGAAAACGTCCGGATGACGGCCCTGCAAGGCGCTGAGATCCTCCTCGCCCCGCACCAAACTGGCGGCTGTGACACCCCCAGCCCCAAGTGCATGGGAGCCATCGATCTCGATCTCTGGCGTAACCGGGAAACCAACCCGGAAGCCATCGAGGCGGAGCTTCGCGGCCCCAAGGGGCGGCAGTGGTTGCTGACCTGGCTCCCAGCCCGGGCCCATGACAATGGGATCTTCCTGGTATTCAGCAATGGTGTCGGCATCGATGACAATGAGGTCCGCACAGGCAACGCAATGATCCTGGGGCCCTACGGCGACATCCTGGCGGAGACCTGGAAAGCCGCCGACACGATGGTAATAGCAGACTTGGACCCCGCCGAACGTCATGAGTGCACGGGGCAGCGCTGGATCCGGTCCCGACGCCCGGAGCTCTACGCTCCACTTGCCGAAAAGACCGGCTTGGAAAAGGACACCCGCACGGTTCGGTTCGAGCGCTCCTCCGACCAGTAGAGACGGGAGATTGAAGACCGAAAGTTGGAGAGAATCGACCCTATGCCTGCCAAACACGACTACAACGAGTCCTATGCTGGTGCTCACCTCGACCGTATCGCCTTCCCGATGGGGGGAATCGGGGCGGGGATGATCTGTCTTGAGGGCACGGGAGCCCTGTCCCACGTCTCCCTGCGCCACCAGCCGGACGTCTTCAAAGAACCATTGATGATGGCCGCTTTGAGTGTCAAGCAGGAAGGCTGCGTCCCGCGGTTGCTGGAGGGTCCTGTGCCGAAATGGAAGGCATTCGGCCCATCCGGCTCGGGGAATGGTGCGAACACCAGGAGCTACGGTCTGCCACGCTTCCGCAATGCTGAGTTTGCGGCCCGTTTCCCCTTCGCCGACATCACTCTGTCCGATCCGACAATGCCCGTTGACGTCTCCCTGACCGGCTGGAGCCCGTTCGTGCCCGGCAGCGAAGATGACAGCAGTCTCCCCCTTTGCGCACTGGAGTACACGTTCACCAACACATCCACGAACGACCTCGAAGCCGTTTTCTCATTCCATTCGGTCAACATCTGTGGGACGCCGACATCCCCGGACGTCAGCATCACGCCGGTCGCCGGTGGATTCGCCTTCCAAAACCCCGGATCGGACGATGCTCCGTGGGATGAATCGGGGTTCGCCGCGTTCAGCGACGCACCCGGTGCGACTGCGGACTGCGCATGGTTCCGTGGCGGCTGGTTCGATCCGGTCACGATGGTCTGGAAAACCATCACCGAATGCGATGTACTGGAGCGCCCTCCACACACCGACGGTGCCCCGGGGAATGGCGCCAGCCTTTACGTCCCGCTCGAGCTGAGCCCCGGCGAAGCGCGTACCGTCAAGCTGATGCTCTGCTGGTACACGCCTCGAAGCAATATCCGCCTCGGGCCGAATGCCGGCTCCTGCGACCCCGGCTCCGCCTGCTGCGAAGACACCCGCTACGCCCCGTGGTATGCGGCCAGGTTCACAGACATTGACGATGTGATTGCCTTCTGGCGGAGCGACTATGGGCGCCTGCGGCAGGCATCGGTCCGGTTCAGGGATTGCTTCTACGACACGACACTGCCGGGCGAAGTCATCGAGGCCGTTGCCGCGAATCTCACGATCCTGAAGTCCCCCACCTGCTTGCGGCAAAGCGACGGTCGGTTCTGGGCCTGGGAAGGATGCTGCGACACCAACGGTTGCTGTGCGGGGACGTGCACCCACGTGTGGAATTACGCCCAGGCCGTGCCCCACCTGTTCCCCGCCCTCGAACGGTCGCTGCGGGAGACCGAATTCACCGTTTCTCAGGATGAACGAGGGCACCAGACGTTCCGCGCAGCGCTCCCGATCCGCCCACCGGACCATGGCTTCCACGCTGCCTCCGACGGCCAACTTGGCGGCATCATGAAAGCCTACCGGGAATGGCGCGTCAGCGGAGACACCGAGTGGATTAAGGCGCTCTGGCCGGCGATCAAACAAAGCCTGGCCTACTGCATTGAGGCCTGGGACCCGCGGCACAAAGGCGTGCTTGAGGAACCCCATCACAACACCTACGACATCGAGTTCTGGGGGCCTGACGGGATGTGCAGCAGCTTCTACCTCGGTGCCCTCAAAGCCGCCACTCTCATTGGCAACGCACTCGACGAAGACGTGACGTTCTACGAGGAGCTCTTCGCCAAAGGCAAGCAGATTCTTGAAACGGACCTCTTCGATGGCGAGTACTTCATTCAGGAGATCACCTGGCAGGGCTTGCGGGCTCCAGATCCAGCCGCCGAAGGCTCCGCCGGCAACCGCGGCTATACACCGGAAGCGAGGGCCCTGCTGGAGTGTGAAGGACCGAAATACCAATACGGAACGGGCTGTATCTCCGACGGCGTTCTGGGAGCTTGGATCGCGGAAATGTGCGGCCTCGGAGAGACACTAGATCCGGCCAAAGTGGCCAGTCACGTGTCGGCAGTACACCGCTACAATCTGAAGGATGACCTGTCAGACCATGCCAACCCCCAGCGCCCTTCCTATGCTATCGGCAACGAAGGCGGATTGCTTCTCTGTACCTGGCCCAAGGGTGGAGCTCTCTCCCTGCCTTTCGTCTACAGCAATGAAGTGTGGACTGGTATTGAGTATCAAGTGGCGTCCCACCTGATGCTTATGGGCCATGTGGCGGAAGGGCTCGAGATCGTGCGTGCATGCCGAGATCGATACGATGGCCGTGTGCGCAACCCATTCAACGAGTACGAGTGCGGCCATTGGTACGCTCGAGCGATGAGCTCGTACGGAATGCTGCAGACACTGGCCGGAGCTCGCTATGATGCGGTTGAGAGAGTTCTCTACCTTCACCCTCAGATCGATGGCGATTTTCGAGCCTTCCTGGCGACCGCTACAGGGTACGGCACGGTGGGTGTTCGAGGAGGCGAGCCGTTCCTGGATGTCGTCCATGGCACAATCGCTGTTGAGCGCCTGGAATATGTCCCCGCGGGTTAGACGACAGACAGCTCAGTTGCCTGCCACGGCAAGAGGAGATAGAACACCATGTTTACTGCGCCGGAATACGAAACACTGCGAGAGAAGGCCGGGTTCCGCTGGTATGTAGGCTCAGGTGTCTACGCGCTGCTGGAGCTGACCGGAACGCCGCTTGGAGCCTACAACCTGAACCCGGATGTCTGCATCGAGGTTTTCAGGAGAGGACGCCCTCTCTTCCGCGAGCGCTTTCCCGATGCCGAGCACATCTCCATGCCCGGAATTGCGACCCCAGCCATCAGCTATGGGCACGTGAATGGCTTGGGATCCGAGCTCCTGTTCCCCGAGGAAGGCGAAGTCGCACACACACACATCTATGATTCACTCGAACAGGGCATCAGGGCGCTTTCAAAGCCGGTCGACTTCGCGACCGCTGGGATGGCTCCCTTTTACCTGGACTTCCGACGCAAGCTTCAGGACGCGTTCCCCGACGAGCGCATTGGTTTTTCCTACGGTTGTGAAGGCCCTATCACAACCGCCTACGAAATGAGGGGCGACGGACTCTTCTACGACATCATGGACTTCCCGGATCTGCTCGGAGAATTCCTGGAAGCCGTCTGCCGCAGTATCAACGAATTCTGGGCTTTCTATGCGGGAGTTCTCGGCATCCCGACAATCAACCCAAATGGCGGAGGCCTGTGCGACGATGTGGCCAGCGCTGTCCCGCCACGACTCTTCCCGACCCTCGTCCTGCCGTACTGGGATCTCTACTTCCGGGGGCGCACAACGGGAACCCGCAGCGCCCATGTGGAGGACTTGCGCCCGGAACAGCTCAGATTCCTCGAAGAAATCGGCCTTTCGAGCTTTGATCCATCCATCTCAGCCCGCCTCGATCCCAAAACCATCAGCCGGGAAAGCCGTGTCCCTTTCACCTGGCGCCTGGGGAGCTTCCATTACCTCACGATGACCTGCGACGATGTGCAGGATTGGGTCTTCCAGGCGGTCGCCGATGGAGCCAGTTCGGTGCACACACACATCGAGGCCATTCTCTGTGAAGAAGAGCACGTCCCCAAGATCGATGCATTCATCGCTGCGGCATCGGAAGCAAAACGTATGCTGGACTCGGGAGCCACCCGAGCTGACGTCGGAGCCTGCGTCTCTCCTGAAGGAAGGCGACGCTTCTGGGGAACCTGGCCGGACTGATCCCTGCCTCAAGCGCAGGAAAAGCCCATGAAACAAGCCGGAGCCGTGCTAGATTAAGTGTCTTTGCCCTCCCTCGTCCGTGACGACCGAAGTAGCCATGGTCGGGCCGGCAGCAGCTGAATGTGGAAACACAGAATCCTGGCAGCACACAGCACGCAACAGACATTGGTGTCTCCCCGCCCCCCAAGGCGACACTCAAGGACCGGGTCACTTCATGAGCAGCTTTGACTTCAACGGACAGACGGCAATCGTGACCGGAGGAACGCGCGGCATCGGTCGCGCGATCAGCCAGAGCTTCCTGGATGCGGGGGCCACGGTCGTCGCAACCTACGCAGGCAACGAGGGAGCGGCCGAAGCGTTTGCCGCCGAACTGGGCGACGCCGCCGAGCGCTTGGAGACCAGGAAGTTTGATGTCAGTGACTACGAAGCGGTTGAGGCATTTTACCGCGACATCGACAAGGACTACGCGAGCCTGGAGATCTTGGTCAACAACGCGGGAATCCGACGCGACAGTATCGTGGGCATGATGTCCCTGGAAGACTGGCAACAGGTCGTGGGGACGAATCTCACGGGGACCTACAGCATGTCCAAGTTCGCCGTGCACAAGATGATGCAGTCACGGTACGGGCGAATCATCAATATCACCTCACCCTCAGGGCAGATGGGGTTCGAAGGTCAAGCCAACTACGCCGCCACCAAGGCTGGCATCGTGGCCTTCACCAAATCGCTGTCCAAGGAAGTCGCCAAACGCAAGATCACCGTGAATTGCGTCTCACCCGGGTTCATCGACACAGAATTCATCGGGGACCTGCCCGATGACCAGATGAAAGCTTACAAGGGCATGGTCCCGATGCGTCGTTTCGGCACGCCTGAGGAGGTCGCCCACTCCGTTCTCTTCCTTGCCTCCCGAGCGAGCACTTACATAACGGGGGCCACTCTGGATGTGACTGGAGGGCTCTAACCCGCATTTCTCATGGCAGGACACTTTGGCGTTTGTTTTTCGCTCTGGCAGAGACCATTGAGAATCAGTGGTCGATCCTCGGGCGAGACACTGTGTTTCCGAGACCGCGAGGCAATGCCCACCCGTTGGGCGACCCGTCAGGGCACGTCCTCTTCCACCGTCACCAGCCTGATTCTCGTGCGCATGCCGTCGTTCGCCGGGTTCGTGTCAGTGACCCCAACGGGCGCGGCAGCTGACCGGATGAGTATCCCCGCTTCCTCCACCTCATCCAAACGAATCTCAACCGGCACCGACACGACATCCCCAACCGCGACATCGCGGAATTTCTGATCCTGCGACAGACCGTCCCCCACCTGCACCCGGACGAGCAGGGAGGCGATTGGCTCTGTGCCACGATTCTCGGCCGAAACCCACATCAACCGAGCGCCTGACTCAACCGGCTCCGGGGCAATGTAGAACCCGCTCAAGGCTGCATCGACAATTCCCTCTTCATTCCTCTGCAGAACACGGTTCACGTTCAGGACGCCTTCCCCGAACACCGGATCTGCACCCGGGGCGCCGGAATCGTCTGCGTGCCCCAGAAGTAGGGCCGTGGCTTCGTCCGCAGATGCACTCGACTCTTCCGACAGTATGCTCGCAAGCGCACCAGCCACGAAGGGCGTAGACACGGAAGTTCCTCCCAGAGAGACCGTCTCGCCATCGCTCCAGCCTGCGTTGATGCCAACGCCAGGAGCAGCGATATCGATCGCCTCACCTGTGTTGGCATAGTCTGCGTGCGTCCCCATTGCGTCCACTGCCGACACCGCAGTCACACCGTCGTACCTGGCCGGAAACTGCACGCTCCCGCTTCCATCGTTCCCGGCCGCTGCCACCACGGCAACCCCGTTCTCAAGCGCATACTCGATGGCCTCGCGAACAATGCGGCTGTCGCTCTGCATTCCAAGGCTCAGGTTGAGGACATCAGCGCCCTGGTCCACCGCCAGGATGATCCCGTCCGCGAGCGTGAACGCGTCGCCAACGCCATCGTCGGTCATCACTCGCACGGCCAGAACGTTCGCAGCCGGAGCAATCCCGGCCACAGCCCCTCCGGATCCGGCGAGCAGGGAAGCAACCGCTGTACCGTGTCCAGCATAGTCCCCATGCTCGACCACGTGCTCCCCAAGCACGCTGAACCGTCTGATCGCCACGCCCTTCAGCGAAGGATGATCCTGCACAAGGGTATCGAGAACAGCAATCGTGATGCCCTCCCCCCACGTGCTGTTCTTGCCGGCCACCCCCAACCAATCAAGTGCGCTCGCCGCAAACGGAACACCCCGGCCCGGGACGCCCGTTCGGTCCGGTGCCCGAACGAAGGAATTCTGTTCAAAAGAGAACGTGCCGTAACGCTCCCCGAGGAGGCGCTCAAGCCCCGCAATCGATGCCGTCCGCAGGTTGAGTGCACGCCAGCGCGGAAGTGTCCCGATGACCTCTATTCGAAGCATCTTGGCATCGGCAAGAAAACGCTCAAAACCCTCTTCTCCGTCAAAGAAGAGGAGGTACTCATCGGGAACGACGTCAGGATCCCGATGATCTCCGCCAGCGCTGCCACGCGGTTCCTGCCGGTTCGCCAAGCTCCCTGTTCCCCCGCGGTCTGCTGCTGGGCTGCCAACCGGGGCGAGGTCCAGCGTGCTCTCCCTGAGGGACGATCCATCCATCTCAACCGGTGGTTGATCCGGGCCTCCCCGCATCGCGTTCTGCTTCCGAAGGGCACCCGTCTCACCCATCCGGACCAATACCCCGAGAAGCACGACAACAATGCACAACCCCAGCACATGACGCCACCTGAACACGTCCTGCAATTCTCCTCTCACGTCTGACTTTCGGCCGGGCAGTCGACGACCGCCCTACCGCATCGGCAACGTGATGATATCGCCCGTTCCACCTGACGCAATGATCGCCAGAGCAATCTCTACGTTGATCCGTCCCTCAACTCCGGGCACAGGCGGCGCCGTGTCCTCGCGAATCGCCCGGATGAAGTCAGCGTCCTGGCGAGCCTGCGCCGTCATCCCGTCGTCCGCGACTTCGTACCGTCGGGGGCCATCCATGTCTACAGTCTGTATCTCTACGACGTCGGCCGAAACTGCGCGCGCCGTTCCTCTGCTGCCGACGAAAAAACGGCCGCTCTGGCCGAGCAAACAAGACTGGCTTGCTTCGACATGGCCATAGCCTGAGCCGGCAAAGGCCATAACCGCAGAGAAGTGATCCAGAAATGTGGGATGTTCCTCACGACTGCACATCGTTTGCGCGTAAACGCTGGTCACCTGGCCCCCGATGCTCCGCACAAAATCTATCTCATGGATTTCCCACTCGAACACACAGCTTCCACTCTTGTCATGCTCAAGACGCCAGGGGGCCGTGGGGCGCAATGTGTGGTATCCCATGCGCACGCTCGTCGCGCTGGCCAACTCACCACACTCGCCAGATTCGTAGACACGCTTGAGTTCCAAAAGTGGCAGGATGTATCGGGTCGTCTGCGCGATATTGAGCTTGGCACCGTGTCCGTCAGCTGCGGCTATCATGCGATCACAATCTTCCAGGCTGAGCCCCATCGGCTTCTCGGACATCACATGTATCCCGCGCTCAGCCACATCAACCACGTGCTGAGGGTGAAGCCAGTTCGGCGATGAAACCCAGACGGCGTCCGGTTTCGCTCTGTCAAGCAGCTCGTGGTGGGTTGCGTAGACATCCGCCCCGACCTCGGAGGCCACGAGCGCCGCACGCTCCGGAACGATGTCGGCAACCCCAACAACCCGGATGTCGTCCATCCTCGCCAACCCACGGGCATGGTTGCTCCCATTCGGTCCCGCCCCGATTACCGCGACACGCAACATGGCTCTTCTCCTTCGTCAATGTGGGTCAGGCTGCTGTCACGGGCGCGACCCGATAGCTCTCATGCAGGATCAGGCTCCGCCCCCGCAAATCGGTCCGTGCTCAGAGCAGGGCAGTTACAGACGAGTTAGTGGTCAGTCTCTGACGAATCCCGGTTGCCCTTGCACTTCTTCAATAAACGCCAGCATGTTCTCCAACGGGACATCTCCTTCGACGGCATGGGCCGGGGCGAAGATGTAGCCGCTGCCCTGCCCCAATGCCAGCAGATGCCGGGTCTCCCGAACGACGTCCTCAACGGTCCCGTACGGCAACGTCTTCTGAGTTGACATCCCTCCGTGAAACGCCAGACGCCCCCGGTATTGCCCCATCAGCGCATCAACATCCATGACCTCGGGCTGAAACGGATTGAAGCAGTTGAGCCCAATTCCCACCAAGTCATCGAAGAGCTCGTCAACGTCCCCGCAAGAATGGATGGAGACATACTTGCCCGCCGCAGTCACCACCGAGTACATCCGCTCAAGGGACGGGAAGATGAACTCCCGCCACAGCTCAGGCCCCATCTGAAGGCCGAACTGCTGCCCCCAGTCATCCCCGAAGTGAACCGCGTCGATGTCAAACGTCAGTGCCTTCTCAACCTGGGCAATGTTGTAATCAGCGATGGTGCTCAAGAGGTCACACACGAACTCAGGATGTTCGATGAAATCCATCATCAGATTCTCCATCCCCCGCAAGGTCCAAGCCCGTTCGTACAGCGAGAAACCGAGGGAGAAGACGCGGAAACGGTCCCCGTAGCGGCCGAGCGTCTCGTCGGTGTCAGCAAAGAAGCGCGGATCACAAGGGTCCGGAAACTCGTAGCCAGCCAACGTCGGTTCCGGCAGGACACATCCTTCCACGACCCCAATATCGCGGTCCACACTCCGGTCCCAAACGACGCCGAAAACGTCCTGCACACGGCAGTCAGGCAAATCGGCAAAAAAGCCGATCGCGCTTCCCAGGCCGGCCACATGGTTCTGCAAGTGTGGTTCGAGGTCCTCCGTCCCGTAGTGCGTCACGAGTTTCGCCCGGGCTTCACAAGTGAAGCTCAATTCCCACGGTACATACGGAGGGGGCTCTCCCTCGTACACAAGGCGCATCACATCGCGCTTCGTCATGGTCGATCCTCTGTTGGTTGGCTCAACTCACTGCAGCCCAAACATCTCTTCCTTCAGATCAAGGTAGTAGAGGTAATCGACCGTCTTCACGTTCGGAGGACACCGGTGGTCACAGAAGGGGATGTAGCCTCCACGCTCGACAGCCGGGACAAGCGTCTCAAGATAGGCTTTGATGGCCTCGGGGCCTTTCCCCAATTCCATCTTGTCCACGCCCCCCATAATGCGCAGATCTTTGCCATATTCATCCAGCAGTTCCAGCGGATGAGCGCAGCCATTTACTTCATAGGGAAAAAGGCAGTTGATTCCGGCCTCCAGGAACCCCGGCATAAGGGCCCGTACGTCGCCGTCACAGTCGGTGTACCAAAGCTCTATCCCGTGGGCATGAAGCTTGTTCCCGATTCGTTTGTAGCGTGGAACCACGACGTTTGTGAAGAAATCGAGGGAAATGATCGGGCCATTCTTGAAGCAGATGTCCTCCCAACCGCAAGCATAGTCAAAGTCCAGCTTCCCCAACACCTGATCAAGCATGTCCTCTACGAGCAGACACGCGGTTTCCACCATGTCCTCGACCATGTCCGGGTAATCGTAGGTAGCGTAGGCAATGCCCTCGAAGGTCAGCATATCGCGGACCTTGCCGATCATCGATCCACAGCTCACGCCGAGGGGGTAACTCCGATCGGTGGGGTGAGCTCGCTGAAGCGCCTCGACATCGATCTTCCGGACCGGGTCGTCCCGCCTGAAACGCTCGTCCTTGCAGACCTTCCAGTCGTCCGGGGTCACGATTGAAGCTTTGACATAGTGGGGAATGGTATCGTGCCCATCCTTGGGGACCTCGGCGTAAAGTCCATCGCCGTTGATGAGCGTGCGCGTGGTTTCGGTCTCAGAAACCACACGGGACTCGAATGCCGGGTGCATCCAGACCGTTCCGCCGGTGACCGCGATCCTGTCAAAGTTGAAGAAACGATCAGCCTGACCGTTGTTCGTTATCCCATTCTCAACGAAGATGTCCCATTCCTTGAAGTTCTCCTGCCAATAGCCGAACTCCATATTGAAGCAGCGGTCCACGCTCTGGTAGTTCATTTGACGAGCGAACCGTTCCCGGTCCGTCATCGTTCCACCCCACTTCGGTCTGCACGGCTCTATCGCCATCGTGTCGTCTCCTTAATACCAGCTCTTCTCAGAACGGTTCACCCAAGGCCGAAATGGGACAGCAACGCCATTCCGGCAACCACGTAGCGCGCCCCCGTCGACATCCCCGGCATGGCACAACATCATCCAGACCGCGCTCCGGGTACGTTCTAACATAGAGCCCGGTCGGCGAACGGAAACCTGCTCCCTTGCCTTTGTGCGGTTGACAACCCGCCGCCGGGTAGCCAGTGTACAGACTCATGACTGACCGCGCTTCAAACGGGCGCACTTACGCCCGAAGTGTCCGGCGAAGTGGCCCCCCGACACTCCCAACCCGCGCCAAGCGCGAGCAGACCAACGTGCCGTCTCCGGAGATACCCAGACAATGAACCCGCTAGCGACTGTCCCTCTGCCCTACAACGCGCTCATCTGCCGATACAATGAGATCGCCACAAAAGGAAAGAACCGAACCCACTTCGAAGACCTCCTCGTGCGTGGTCTGCGCCGGCAACTGGAGGGCATTGGGAAGCTCCGGATCACCAAAGAACGGGGGCGCATCTTCGCCCGGTTGCGGGACGAAAAGGCAAGATTCACCCCGGAGGCCTGCCAAATTCTCCGCGAGAGGGTGCCGCGCGTCATGGGAGCGGCTTCAGTCTCTCCCGGATTCCTCGTCACTCCGGAAATGTCAGCCATCGAGGAGACGGTGGATACGACGTTCATGAACGTATACGACGCCTATGTGCAGTCCCGCCCGAAGAACACCCAAATCCGCTATGCGATGAGAGCCCGCAGAAATTTCAAAGCGTTCCCCCTCAAGAGCAAGGAAATCGAGATCCACTTTGCCGAACGCTTCCTGCACCAATGCCCCCAACTCACAGTCGACCTCAACAACCCCGAAATGTGTGTGGATGTCGAAGTCCGTCACAAGCGAGCATTCATCTCCTACGAGCGCATCCCGGGCCCCGGTGGGCTTCCCACGGGAAGCAGCGGCAAGCTGTTGGCCCTCCTATCCGGTGGGATCGATTCTCCCGTTGCCTGCTACCAGATGATGAAGCGCGGCTGCCAACTCAATTTCATCACCTTCCACAGTGCCCCTTACACACCACCGGAGCTCCTCGACAAGGTGGGACGCCTTGTGACGGCACTGAACGGCTTCCAGCAGAAGGGACGCCTCATCGCCGTGAATCTCCTGCCGGCACAGAAGCTGATCCGAGAGCTCTGCCAGGACCGCCTGCGCACCGTACTCTACCGACGCCTGATGATGAGAATCGCAACCCACGTTGCCCGGATGTTGGGTGACCAGGCGCTGGCTACTGGAGACAACATTGGGCAGGTGGCCAGCCAGACGCTCGAGAACCTGAGTGTGATAAGTCGCGCCACCGACCTTCTCATCATGCGCCCCCTGCTGACCTTTGATAAGTTCGAGACAGTCGCCCTGGCCAACAAGATCGGGACGTTCGACATCTCCAAACACGAAGTCCCTGACAGCTGCACCGTCTTTGCCCCGCAGCGTCCCGCCACGGCAAGCATCCTGGAGGATGTCGAAGCGGAAGAAGCCAAGCTTGATGCGGACCAGATCCTGACCCTCTGTCTCGCGGAAACTCACCAACTCGAACTCCCGGACCTAACCCCAATCCCCCTCACTGAACCCAGAAAGCGCTCTCCCCGCCGAGCCTGAGACGCTCCGAACAGGAGGAGGAAGGGAGCAGCATGGGCTGGCAATCCCCCTTTGCCGGACTGATTTTGCTGGCCCCAAGCACTGGCAATCGCCCGAGCGCGTTCCATTTTATTTGGCGCGAACAAGGCCGAGCCCCCGCAGGCAGGCAGCGCTCAGTGACAAGATCGACGGCCTTCGGTGAAAGCTTGGCCAATGGCAGAAGCTGGCAAATCAGACTCCGCCCACGTGAATGGCGACGCCCCCCCTGCAGGACCGCCGGGCGGGACAGCTACGCCCCCAGCATCCGGGACAGCGAAGCCCGCAGAGAGCGATTCAACAGATGATCCCGCCCGCGCCTACCTGCGCCAGGTCGGCAGCTTCCCGCGCCTCACACCTTCCGAAGAAGTCTTCTACGCCAAGCAGTATGCGAATGCCCGGGACGCCGTCCGCGTCTCGCTCAGCAGCTGGCCGGGACTCGTGGTAGAGACACTTGAAGAGCTGCTGGCTGGGCAGGCCACAAACCGCCTCGCCCAGTACATCGACCCTCGTCCCTTCGAGAGCAAAGGGCATCTCGTGGCCCAGGTTCGAGCCGTCATCGACGCGGGCCGGCACATCCAGCACAACATGGAGGGCGCACAACAGGGGGGGGATTGCGAAGATGGCGCCCCGCCTCCTGAACAGATCGGGCTGTTGCGCACGTCTTTCCAGCAGATCCTCGAAGCGTTGCCCCTACAGGACCGGTTCCTCACAGAGTGCCTCGACCGCTTCATGGCGCCCGAAAATACCATGGCCCCCTTACTGACTTCAGCCCCCGAGGTCGACGTCGCCCGAGCGGAGCTCTGCCAGGCTCAGGAACTCATGGAAGAGGCCAAGCGGGTGATGGTGGAAGGTAATCTCAGACTGGTGGTCAGTATGGCCAAACGTTACACCAGCTTCGGTCTGCCCTTCCTCGACCTGATCCAGGAAGGGAACATCGGTCTGGTGAGAGCGGTTGAGAAGTTCGAACACGAACGGGGGCACCGCTTCAGCACATACGCATGTTACTGGATTCGCCAAGCCATGCAGCGAGCGTTGGCAGGACACGGCCGAACAATACGCATTCCGGCGAACCTCGTCTCACAGCTGAGCAAGATTGCGTCGACCGAGGAAGCCCTGCTGCAGGAGCTCGGCGAGGAACCCCAGCCGGAACAGGTTGCCCGACGCCTGGACTTGCCCGTTGCCCGGGTCCGAGCCCTCAAGAAGATGTCACAGCAGATGATCTCCCTGCAAAGCACGGTCGATGGCGACGACGGCACTGAAATCGGGGATTTCGTCAGCGATGATGCCGCAACAAACCCCTACGAATTGACCGCCCAGAACGTCTTGAAAGACGTCGTCAAGAGCGCCCTTTCAACGTTGACAGACCGGGAAGCCGACATCCTCGTGCAACACTTTGGCCTGGACGGCCGGGTTTCTCGGACCTTCGAACAGATCAGCCATCAGTTCGACCTCTCGCGCGAGCGGATTCGCCAAATTGAGATGGACGCACTGCGAAAACTACGTCACCCCACTCGTCGGAAGTTCTTCGATGGGTACGAGTAGCGTGGCCCCCGCCGGCGAAACGGCACATTTTCTCCAGTGATCCCCCAGGGAAAACGGTTGCGTACACAACCGATACAACCGACACGAAACAAGGGAACCAGGAATGGTAGATATCTGCTGGGAACCGGACATTGAGCGGCTGCCGGCACAGGGCCTCCAGGACCTGCAGGTCGAGCGCCTGAGGAATACCGTGGCCCAAGCCGCCAAGTCCCCCTTCTACGGCGATCACCTGCGCCAGCATGGGATCACGGCAGAAGGGGTCCGCAACATCGAGGACCTCCAGTCCATTCCCTTCACGACCAAGGAGGATCTCCGCGGCCATTTCCCCTATGGCCTCTTGTGCGTCCCGCAGCAGGCGGTCAAACGCCTCCATTGCTCAAGTGGGACGACTGGGAACCCGACCGTCATTTTCCACACCCAGCACGACTTGGACTCCTGGGCAAATCTGGTCGCGCGGTCGCTCTACGCGACAGGCGTGCGGGATACCGATGTATTCCAGAACATCTGCGGCTACGGTCTGTTTACCGGAGGACTGGGCTTCCAGTACGGGGCTGAAAGGCTCGGAGCACTGGTCATCCCTGCAGCAGCCGGCAACAGCAAACGCCAGATCAAGCTGATTCAGGATTTCAGTACGACGGTCATCCACACCATCCCGAGCTACCTGACTCGGCTGCATTCCGTCTTCGATGACATGGGCCTCGACCCCCGAGACACAGCGTTGAGGCTCCTGATGATCGGGGCAGAACCCCATTCAGAAGAGACCCGGCAGCGCATACAGGGTCTCTTCGGTGTTCAGGCGTTCAATTCGTACGGGCTTTCCGAGATGAATGGTCCTGGGGTGGCGTTTGAGTGTCATCTTCAGAACGGTCTCCACATTTGGGAAGATGCCTACATTGTTGAGATCGTGGATTCGGAAACGCTGGCTCCCGTCCGGGAGGGCGAAGTGGGAGAACTGGTCCTGACAACGCTCGACCGGGAAGCCATGCCGATCCTCCGTTACCGAACGCGCGACCTGACCCGCTTCCTGCCGGGAACCTGCGATTGCGGGCGCACACATCGCAGACTCGACCGTATCACCGGGCGGTCTGACGACATGTTCATCATTAGAGGCTGCAACGTCTTCCCTATTCAGGTGGAGAAGGTCCTCATGCGCATCCCCCAAGTTGGGCACGACTACCTGATTCTCCTTCAGACCCTCGACGGAGTGGATGTCCTGAGTATCCAGGTCGAGGTCCACAGGGAGTGGTTCACCGGAGACATAGCCGCCCTTGACAAACTCCGGCGTAAGATCACCGCCGACGTTCGCGATGAAGTTCTGGTGACTCCACGGGTGGAGTTGGTCGAGCCGGGTGCACTCCCCAAGCCGGAAGGAAAGGCCGTTCGCGTCAAGGATCTTCGGACGACAGAAGGAGACTGATCGTGGCCCAGCAACTGTCCGTGTTCCTGGAGAACAAGCCGGGGCGTCTCGAGGAGATCACCGCCACCCTCGAGAGCTCAGAAACCAACATCCGTGCAATGACCCTGGCCACAAGCACAGCGGGCTGGGGAGTACTCAACCTCTTGGTTGATCGCCCCCGGTCGGCCCACAGCGCGCTGACAGCGGCTGGACACTCCGCCGTGCTGAGAGACATCGTTGTGATCCAAATGGACGACAGTCCGGGAGGCCTGCACGCCGTCCTGGCTCACCTGTCCGCAGCGGGTATCAACGTGCAGAACGCCTATGGCACCGTGCTGCGTGATGAAGGAGGCGCAATTCTCGTGATCGATGTAGAAGACCCCGAAGAGGCCAGAGGACTCCTTGAGCATGCCGGCGTCCCTCTCCTCTCTGAAGAACAGGTCTATGCTCTCTAGCCCCCAGGCCGGCGCCCTGCCCGGGGCGGCCTGCCAAGCTCTTACGGAATGGCGACGACGCCGATTCCAGTCAGAAACAAGAATGAAGGAATGTCCGAATGCCCAACGAATCCGTCTCAACTGAATCGTTCGCCAGCGAGGTGACGAAGCCGACCAAAGGACCAAAGCTCCGCCTGGCCATCATCGGGTGCGGCGGCATCAGCGAAACGCACCTCAAAGCCCTCAAGACCATGGCAGATGTCGAAGTCGTTGCCGGTGTCGACATCAAGCCCGAACGCCTCGATGTCATGCGAGAGAAGTATGGCATCCCCGAACTGTTCGAGGACTGGAATGAAATGCTTGAGAAAGTGGCCCCGGACGCAGTTTCGGTGTGCACGCCCAATGGTGTCCATGCCCCGGCGACGATCGCCGCTGCCAAAGCCGGATGCCACGTCATCACCGAAAAGCCAATGGCGATGAACCCTGCCGAATGCCAACAGATGATCGACGCGGCGAAAGACGCCGGTAAACTCCTCGTCTGTGGATTTCAGTTCCGCTACCATCCGAATACGCAAATGTTGGTACGAGCGCGCGAGGAAGACCAGTTCGGCGACATCATGTTCGTCAAGTGTCAGGCACTGCGACGGCGCGGAATCCCGAACTGGGGCGTCTTCGGGCAGAAGGAGCTGCAGGGCGGCGGGCCGATGATCGATATCGGGGTCCATGTGATCGAGATGGCCCATTACACGATGGGATCCCCAAAGCCGGTGGCCGCTTCCGGCAATGTCTGGACATACCTCGGAGACAAATCCTCCAACGTCGTATCGCAATGGCCTGGATGGGATTGGGAAACCTATACCGTTGAGGATCTCGCGATCGGACAGATCCGCTTCGAAAACGGTGCCGTGATGCAGATCGAGGCATCCTTCGCCGCTCACATCGAGAAGGATGTGTGGAATTTCACGATGATCGGCGATAAGGGTGGGGCTCGGTGGGACCCGACCGCCATCTTCACAGATCGAGCCGGAACAATGACCAACACGACAGCGGGCTTCCTCCCGAAAGCCGACTTCCACACGCTGTTCATCTCCAAACTGCGGAACTTCGTAGACGGTTGCCTGCACGGAAAGCAACTGGAATGCCCCGGTGAAGCAGGGATGGCAGTACAGAAGATCCTCGATGGGGTCTACCGTTCAGCGGAAGCCGGTAGCGAAGTCACAATCGACTGACCCCTGCTCCCCTCCCTTTGATGATGCGCGCCGCTCTCCAATGCGAAGCGGCGTGCGTCTCTCCCCCCCATTGCTATTAACTTCCTCTGCCCGCCGTGTCTGGCCGAAGAGTCGCCGGGTGGCACCGCCTCCCACATTGTGTGCTTCTCGAGAGTGGAAGGGGCTGCCATGCCGCGACCGTCTCCAGAGAAAGCTAATAGCATTGCCCCCCCCCCTTCGGTCTCGTGCTCCGCAACCCGTCTGCCCGTCTCGTCGGCCCCATGTCCCTCCAGCCTCAGCCCTCGTCTGAGGCGAACGAAGAAGGAAGACCATCGTCAGAAGCGCCGACACCGACACTACTCGAACAGCCGGGCCCAGCGATCGATCTTCCGGCACGCTGCCTGTAGAGCGTCCGCGGTTGACACGCGCGGGCTGAACACGATGCCTCCCTTGAATCCATGACCCCGTAACGCCTTCGCCCACGTCGCCATGTCGTCGTCCGCCATGCTCTCTCCCGAGGCCAAGCCGTGGTGGAAACGCAGCGTGCCGATGCGGAAACAGCAGGAACGCACAAAAGTGGAAATATCAAAGTTTGGGGGGAACTCTTCCGGGACAAGGTTCACGGCAAGGCGGCAGTTGGGATGCATCACCTCGTGGACAAGGGCTCCTGCGTGTTCCCATTCTTTCGACCCGGGAAACGACTTCGGGTAGCGGACCTGCACACAAATCGAGACTCGGAGTTGATCCGCGCAGGGAATGAGGGCGCGAAGCAATTTCAGGCGCTCTTCAAAGTCTTGCTCGAACGTTTCGTCACGAATGCGGTCAAGCCCCATCTCAATGCTCACGGATCGCCCACCACAGGTGCGACACTCAGCGATCAGCTTGCGCAGGTGCATCCCAACGTCTTCCCGTCCCAGGACGGGACTCTCGCTCAGATAACGGGCGACGTCCGCCGGCAGCAGATCCCGGGCAAAGGAGGGCGTAAGGCCATATTGCTCCGCCAGGCGCCCGGCCCCAACGTCACCGGCGACGAGCGAGACAGGAAACTCGACGTCCCGGACAACCGTCATCTCGCCGATCGCCTCAAGCCACATTTCCCACTCGTTCTCAGACACACTCACAGCGCAGTTGGTCATTGCCAATAATCCCTATCACCTGTCCGAGCATTGCCCCGACAGCAGTTTCTACACGCAGCACCCATTGTCCCACGGTCAGCGGAACCATCCCAATCCCGGAAAGATGCGCTTCCTCCTTCTCGGAGAATCCTCCCTCCGGACCAATCCACACAGCGACCTTGGAAACGCCCAAACCTACTTCTGGAAGCACAGTACATGTACCTGGGCGCGGGACAGCACCCACAAAGCCAAGCGAAGGAGAAAGCTCGACAGCCTCGGCAAACGTACACGGAACGTCGAGCTCAGGCAGAAATACATTGCCCGACTGCTTCGCCGCCGCGACTGCCTCCCGAAGCCAACGACCGTCAACCTGGCCGGCATCGGGGCGCGCGACGGACCGTTCGCAGAGAGCGGGCGTAACTCGTGCAACTCCCAGTTCGGAAGCCATTCGGACGACCTCGGTCATCAGCCGAGCCCGGGGCGGCGAGATCAGCAGATGGAGCTGCACGTCCCCGCGACGGAACACGCTCTTCGAGTCGATCCGACACTGGACAACAGCCTGGCGCTTCCGGCCTCCTGACGCCGTCATTGTTGCCAGGCCGCACTCTCCGTGGCCGTCGAGCAACTCAAGCGAGTCACCTTCCTGCATCCGCAGGACCCGGCTCGCATGGCGTGACTCCAAGGGGTCCAGGGCCAGCAAGGCCCCGGGCTCCGGGATGGCGTCAACGAAGAAACGGGGAGTTCGCATGGGTTGATCTACTCGCGGGAGACCGGCACACCAGTCCCCGGACAATCAGAGATCTGCTTGAGGAGACCGGAATCAAGGACTGCCTGCAGGGCGCAGGAACGATGGCTTATCGAGTTCTTCAGGCTCGAGTCCATTTCCGCAAATGTGATCTCGTGCCTATCCGGAACAAAAGCGGGATCATACCCGAATCCACTGCTCCCTCTTCCGCTGGGTAACAGACGACCGGACACCGTGCCCCGCACTGTTCCCAGCACGTCACCCGCCGGATTGGCAAAGGCCATCACACACACAAATCGCGCGCGACGGTCATCAACCCCGGACATCTCCTGCAGAAGCTTCGCCAGGTTCTGCGCATCGCTGGCCTCCTCACCAGCATAGCGGGCCGAAAAAATGCCGGGAGCACCACCGAGGGCCATCACCTCTAGTCCCGAATCATCCGCAAGAACCCAGCGGCCAGTTGCCGCAGCCGTCTCGACGGCCTTCTTCACGGCGTTCTCCTCGAAACTCGCCCCATCCTCTATCACCGACGGAATCCCCCCGACGTCGTCCCCGCCAAGAATCTCAACCCCATGAGGTCCCAGGACAGCACGAATCTCTGCCAGTTTGTGAGAGTTCCCTGTAGCGATCAGCAGTTGTCGCATGCGTCCTGATCATCTCCTTTCGGATTGTCCACCGTCGACGAGAGGGCGTGAAAGGCGGTCACGTCCAACGGCCGAACGTGTGGTCCTAAACGTAGCTGCCCTGCTTTCCAAGCACAAGCCAAGCTGCCGAGGAGACCCCGAACCTTGACACCATCCGGGAGAGAGCTTACCTTGGCCTACCTGTTAGGTAGGCAAAAACCACACACGCGTGCGCAACGCGCGAAGGTGCTGAATGCGTCTGCCGTTCGCCAATGACACCACCGAGGCAGGAGTGCGGCTTGAACGCCCTCTGGCACACCAAACGCCCAAGAAAAGCGCGCCCAAACTCGCGGCGCCACTTCCTGTCTGATCAGTGCAAGCCCAAGCGCCTGGGAAGAGTAAAGCTCCTGGACCGAGGCCCTGGCGAACCGGGGCAACCGTTCGTTCTGGTTGACACGATGTCCGATCAGTACCTCCCCATCTCAGCTGAGGACCGACGGCTGTGGGAGATGTTCGACGGGAACCGGACAGTGCAGGAGATTCTGTCCGACTACGTAAAAACACACCGAACACTCCCCCTTGACCGAATTGTCGAACTCGTGTGGCGACTCTGGGAAGCGGGACTGCTCGAGAATGACCCCGGCGTGGGCTCGCCCGAATCCCGCCTGTCATGCTTCCTGCGGCGAATGGTCCGCATCCGTTCCTTTACCTTCCCGGTGGCCGCGGTAGGAAAGCTGATTGGGGTCCTCCAACAGATCCGTGCCACAGCGCTCATCTGTGTGCCGGTGGTCTTCCTTCTCACCGTGCTGGGCATCTGCGGAGGATGCATCCTCTACACGAACCGGCTTCAGTTCGGCGCCTACCTGTCTCTGCTTGCCCATTCGCAGACACGTCCGTTGCTCACCGCATTCGCTGCACTGGCGATCAACGCCCTCCTCTCCCTCGGCAAGGAAGTGACACGAGCACTGGTATTGACGCGGGAAGGCGTCCAGACAGGGCCGTTCGGGATCATGATGCGCTGGGGAATCCCGATCGTCTACCAGGGCCGGACAGCGATTGCCGGGAGGGAACGAGACCAGCGCCTGCTGCTGTCCCTGAGTGGACTCTGGTTCGACTGCGCCGTCACCGGAGGAGCAGCCCTCATGTGGTATCTCAGCAAGCCTTCAGCCACGGGCCTGCTCTTCCTGGTCGTCGTTGTCTCGCTTGCCCGAGTCATCGCGGCAACCTGCCCTTTCCTGAGAAACGATGCTTGCTGGATCGCCGGTGACTATCTCGACGACCTACGCATCCGACGACATACATTCGGATTCCTCAAACAGTACTTCGGCAGAACGATCCATGGGGGAGGCCGGGAGTGTGTGCCCTACATTGCCTACGCCCTGTTCTGCATCATATGGCTCAATGCCGTGCTGAGCATCATGCACGGGCTCGTGGCAGCTCCCGGAGACACACTGGCTTCTGACATCGTCGCAGGGGGAATCCTGGCAATACCAGCTCTCCTTATCGGTTCTGCCTTGGTGTTCTGGGGAGGGAAAGTCCTCATTGACGGCCTGAAGACACGGACCTATTTCCGCCTCGAAGCCAACACGATCACGATTGAGTTGATCGTTCTGGGGGGAATGACCGTCCTGGTGCTCCTGCTGCCGCCGCGCCTCCGTGCGTTCTACACAATGGACCTTGTGTTCCTGTGCCTGATGGGGATCCTGTTCACCTTCCTCAACGAAGTCCCTTCGAGAGTGCACGCGCGTTCGGCCCTGCGCTTCATCACCCTCTTCCTTTTCGCGCAAGTGCTCTGGATTCCCTTGGCCATCCTCTTCGCTCTCCTGTTCCTTGGCCACTCCCTGACCGTCTCGTGGAGCGTCTTCTTCCTGGCCGCCGGGCTCTGCGTGGTATACGTCCTCATCTCCGTCATCTACGAGGATTTCCTCACTAAGGGCCCTATTCTCGAAATCTCGGAAGGTCTGGTCTGGCTGGGCTTCCCGGTCATCCTGTTCTCGATTGCTGAGATCATTCGGCTGTCAGCCGCCGGGCGCGAGCCGGAAGAACGCGCGTTCTTCCTGGCCGGACTCGTGCTGGGCTCGGGGCTCCTCTTCCTCGGTTTCGTCACCCCATTCCAGTTCCTGCGTTGCAGCCGCCCCAAGCTGCACCCCTTTCCATTCTCCCATCACGAGTCAACTGCGGGGAAGGTGCAACGAGCCTTCACGTTCTACGTCACCTGCATGCTGGAAACAACCCTTGCGGCGTTTGGCCCAAAGGCAGCAATGAAGCTGCGTTACACCACCGGACTCGTAGCCTCGGACAAACGGGGGGCGGCTGCCAAGGAGACAACCACCTCCCTCCTTGATCCCCTCAACATCCCCCCTCAGCAGTTCGCGGAAACGCTCCGGGCAGTACAACGCATGGTCGCAACGCATGCATCCCGTGCCTACATCGAACGCACGGGCCGCGAAATCGCCTCCCGAATACACTGGTCGTGCCGGGAACTCCTTATGCCACTGTTCGCAATCGGAGAAGCGCCGCCGCGCGAACCGCTGACCGAGGACGAACGCCTGGACGTACTGAGACGCGTTCATCTCTTCAATGATGTCGGCACAGACGACCTCCTCCAGCTAGCTTCCGCCTTGGTCGTGAAGCCCACCTCCCCCGGACAGTTGCTCGCGCGCCAGGGGACTCCCTGCGACAAACTCACAATCCTGGCTGATGGAGTCGGACGTTCAGAGCAGAAGAGCATCGTCGGAGAGGTGATGATCGGAGCCTTCCTGGGGCCAGGAGATTTCTTTGGCGAGGACAGTCTTCAGACCGGTCCGGGATCGCTGCATGCCTTCGATGTTCGGGCCTCCAATGACGTCATCGCGGTCTCGCTGAGACGGATAGACTTTGACACGTTCTGCCGCACATTCCCCAATATCGGCAGGCAGATCAGAGAGAGGGTGCGCAACATGCACCTTCTCCGCCAGACAACCGTCTTCAAAGAGCTCTCTACCGCCCTTGTTGGTTTTGTCCTTGCCCGAATCCGGCATGAGACGTTCACGGTGGGAACAGAGGTCATCCGGCAAGGTGAGATCGGCCAGAGCTTCTACATCGTTATCTCTGGTGCTGCCGAGGTCATCATCCGACAGAATGACGTCAGTCGGAAACTTGCCGAAATAAGTGCTGGCGACTATTTTGGTGAAATTGCCTTGATTCGCGACGTCCCTCGAACGGCAACGGTCCGGGCAATTGACACTCTTGAAGTCGGCGTCATCGACAAGTCCGACTTTCTCTCGCTGCGGCGCGGCAGCAAGGACTTCGAGCGAGATCTCGCGACGACCGTCGAAAATCGCTCAGCCGTTCTGGTTGAGCTATCTGATGATACGGCGGAGTGACGCCCTTCCTCTGCCGATAGCTAAAGCGAAGGCGAGCACTCTCCGTAACCATGCCGGCCGAAAACACGCCATCCCAGCGATCTCGAATGGGGCCTGCAAAGGAATCCGCCGCCGGGGCGCGATGCGTCCTGGTCATCCATTCCTCCGAACGTCGCGGACGAGAACTGGTCAAGTGGCTCCACAGCGATGGCTGCCGTACGTTCCTGTGTCACGATGGCGAGGAAGCCATCTCCCTCGCTCGCAGTCGTGCAATCGACCTCGTCCTACTGGATGTTCAGCTGCAGAATCCCCATTGGGCCAATGTCTGTAGGGAACTCCGGGAGTCCAGACGCATGGTCCTGCCCGTACTTCTCCTTATGGAGAGTACGCAAATGGACTGGGAGAGGGCCGCCCAGGCCCTGGCCGTGGATGACTCTGAATCCGTTAATGACTTCCTTGGTCGACCGTTCACCCGAGAGCACCTGCTGGCCAAAGTTCACACACTCCTCAAAGTCAGCATGCTGCACCATGAACTCCGCATCTCGAATTCGATGTTGAAAGAGCTGACTCAGTACCTCGACAACATGGTCGAAGCGAAGGTCTCCGAGCTCGAAAACGTCAACCGCCTGCGGCGTTTCTTCTCCCCACAAATCGTCGAGGCCATCGTCTCTGAAGACGCGGAAGAAACCTTGAAGGAACATCGCGGAGAGATCACGGTTGTGTTTCTCGATCTGCGCAACTTTACCCCCTTCGCCGAGAACCACACCGCCCAGCAGGTTATCCACCTCGTTCGAGACTTCCACGAGGCAGTTGGGCCAACCATCTTCCGCTATGGAGGCACGCTTGAGCGCTTCACCGGAGATGGGATGATGGTCTTCCTGGGCGACCCCAAACCGATGCCTGACCACGCCTACCAAGCCGTCCAGATGGCGTTGCACCTGCAGTACATGATCGGGACCAAACGGACCGAGTGGGCCAAGGCAGGCTATGAGTTTGGGGTTGGTATCGGCATTGCCACGGGCGAGGCAATCATGGGATCAATTGGCTTCGAGCGGCGACTCGACTACGCCGCGATCGGGACCGTCACAAACCTGGCCTCCCGGCTGTGTTCCAGCGCAGACGTCGGAGAAGTGCTGATCGCAGGCAGTACCCATGAGCAAATTGCCAATCGTGTCCGGGCGGAAAGCCGTGGAAACATGCGCTTTAAGGGGTTCTCCAAGGCATGCCCCGTGTTCTCAGTGCAAGGTATGAGCGGTGGGCAGGCCGTGAACGGATAGTACCTGGAGGACCCCATGTATAGACCTTGCCTCCTGTCCCTCTCCGCAATGGCAATGGTTGCGGTTCAGTCTCCCACCCAATCAGCCCCCCGCGCTCACTGTAACGTCACCGTCGGCTCGATGCCCACCGTCGTCTTCACCGGGGATAGCCAGTCCTGCGGCCGGAACCTCGCGATAGACTTCCCCCAGCTGCTCTCGCGCTTGCTCCCGGCTCGAGTCATAAACACAGCCGTTGGCGGAAGCAACTCCACTGCTCTGCTCGCACCGATGACGGGAGGAACGCTGTCAGTAAAGGCGGGGGAGAACGTCGTCTATGGTAAGAAGGTGCGGTGGGGCATGGGCCCCTTCCCGGGAATGCGCATCACGATTGATGGCGAAGACTACACGATCGACCACGTCGATGAGCACCCACCGACAAGAGATACTGAGATTCACCTGTCCGAACCGGCACGGGCCTCCTATTCGGGCAGTGCATATGCCATCGAACCGGGATGGCGCGTGCGGGTCGCCCAATGGCGCCCTGATGTTGTCTGTCTCATGTACATAAACGACGGTGTGATGGGCACGGCCGCCCAGGACCGCTGGAGGGAGATGGTCAGACGTATCCGAGCGCTGAACGCTGTCCCTGTCCTCATGAGCCCTGTCCCGGTAGATGACGCCCTGCACGGCGGGAACCATCCGGGCGACAATGACAGATGGTCTCGCAACGCAGCTGCAGTGCGCGGCCTGGCCGCCGAACTGAACTGCTGGTTTGTGGATGTCTTTGACCTCTACTGGAAACTCGATCCTCCTCTCCGAGGACTGGTTGCCGACGGGATCCACCCCGACACGGACGGATCACGCCTCATCGTCAACGGCCTGGGCTGGGTGTTCGAGCAAATGGGGCTCTTCGGGAATCCAGTGTTCATCAAGGGATCGTACGCCGAGGATGCAACGGCCCCACTGCCCCAGATGATCATGGATGCTGCCCCTTTCAGGATCAGTCAGCCCGACCATCCCGACCCGGACCACCAGAACGAGGCAGGTTTCACGCTTGCGGCCCGACTCATGAACGACGACTATGCCCTGCTGGCCGAGACAGACGGCCATGTCCTGCCGATGGACAGAGGCGTCCTTCTCCAGGTCGGACTGCCTTCGCCCCCGGCACAAAGCAGAATCACGCTCCAGATCGTGGGAAACGGCATTGAGGGCGCTCAGGTCTGGCTTCCGCAGCTCAGCCGGTGGTCAACGCTCCCGGTGGAGCGCACGACCAGTGGAGTGGTGTGCCGCCTGCGCCACGACGACAGCGGAACGGCCGAATGGCACATACTCATCCTCCCGGAACAGGCCGGCGCTGCCCTGGACCATATACAGTTCCGCGTGCCAGGGACCTCCCTCCCGCCCTGGCAACCCACAGGGTCGCCGCGCCCCTACCAGATCAGCAGCGACCACGCCAGGCCTGACAACACCATCCCCAACGCCGACTTCGCGTCAGACCCAATTGGCTGGGCCTTGTCCGGACACGCAACAGTCAACTCACCCTCCGCTGTGGATGTCTCAGGCATCGCCGTGCCCGATTCCGGAAAGTCCCGCAGCATCTGCATCCCGGACAGTGTGCCAGTTCGCCCCTACGATCTGCTTGACGTTCAGGGAAGCGAACGGCAAAACGACGGGCATTACCGTATCCGCAATCGACTGACAACGAGCAGTTACAGGGTCAGGAGGCGCCCGAAGAACAAGGAGGGAGAGTTGCGGGGAACGCTGGCGCATGACCACGGATGCGGATTCGTCCCGGGAGGAAGCTGCCTGGATGTCCGTGGCGATGGAGAGGCCAGTGTCCTGGTATCTCTGCCCAACGGGACAGAACGGATCCGGACCTCCCTCTTCCACCGAGTCGTGGATCCTGACTCGCTGGGAACACGTGATGTCCCGGGAAGACAGGCACGAGTGGAATGGACGTTCATCGACCTGAACGGCGTCCCCCTGGCTGCAGCCTCCGACGCCCAACTGGACGGCAGCTACCAATGGCAGAAAGCGGAGTTCTCACATACCGTCCCGCTCGGCACGGCCAGTGTCAAACTATCCCTGGCAACCCAGAGCGAGCTGCTCGTCCAGTACACCGGCATCTACCTCGCCCCCACCGGGAAGTAGCAGCAGAACTACTTGACGGATTTGGCCTTCTCTTCCAGTTCCCGGCGTAGCTCGCGTGTTCGGTCCGGGTTGGCAACCGCCCACCGGTAGCCGCAGTACGCCAGAGCCCCCAGAACAACCAGGATAACCAGCCGTTTCATCCGCTTGCGGGCCCGGGCCTTCCGGGCACGGTCGGCCTGGCCGGACATCCGCTCCGCACTGTCAGAGTAGTTCCCCGCGCAGTCACCCGAACAGAAATCGACGTCATTCGCCGATAGTATGCACTCCTCGCAGAGAGGCTTGAAGCACGTTTCACAGCGCGTGACAGCCTCGCGATCTGTGTGGTTCAGACAGACTTGACCGGACATCTTTGCCATGGCTCTACTCCTTCTGAAAACGGGCTTCCAGACACCCGGGAGTCCGCGGCTCCTGCGAAGTGACACAAATACAATAGGCCGCCTGCTCACAGGCAGCAAGACCGACCAACCACCTCGGGTACCCCAAGACAGCATGCGGCGGAACAACGGGCGACACACGACTCAGGTCGCTGGCCGGCAGCTCAGCGGGAGCGACGCTTCTTCCGGGACTGCGACGGCTCCCGCTGCGGGGAGCGGTAGGTATAGCCAACGTCTGTCAACGTCTGGTGGAACTCGATGTTGTCCTGCCGCGTGCGCCACTTGCGGTCCGGGCCAGGACTCACGATGCGGAAGCCGCGTTTTGTGATGAACAATCGATAGTACGTTCCCCACTTGTCCTTGCCCGTGTCACGCGTGACCGTGTGCTGGGCCGCCCTGAGAGCGTCTCGATAGGCCGGCACCGGGCTCTTCGGGAGCCGGTGCGTGTCCATGTACTCCATCTTCACACACAGAGCGATCTGCTTCATCTCAAGCTTGCTCGACAGTGTGCCAGTCGTTTTGCTGATCGCCTGTGTTGCGCTGCTCAGCAGCTTCATGTTGGCATAAAGCACCCACCCAATGGCCACCAGGAAGGTCAATTTGAGCGCAAATCCTCTCACGTCGACTCATTCTCCGCAAGCCGCGACTCAAGCGTAGACTCAATGCCAACGCCAGTGCGCAAATCCCGACTCATGAACGTCAGGAAGTCTTCCCGCCCCAGCTTGAGGGCACGGCCACGTCCCAACGCACTAACGTCTGCGACCGGAGGCGTTCCTCGCAGCAGGCTGATCTCGCCGACGAAGTCCCCAACCGACAAAATCGCCAGTTGCTTGCCTCCCTGGAGCACCTCGACCTCCCCCTCGTAGATGATGTAGAAGGTGTCGTTGGGTTCGTTCTCCTTTACCAGGCAGTCACCCGCCTCAAAGGCCCAGAATGAGAACATGTGCGCAAAGGACTGAATAGCGCTGTCCGACCACGTGGAAAATAGGTCATGGCGCCGCAGGAACGCACAGATCTGAATGAGAGTGCGGATCTCGCCGGCCCCGAGAGCATCCACCAGCAGTTGTTCGAACGCCGTCTGCTCGAGCACGAGGAGCTCGCAACGGCAGAGCGAGCGCACGGTCGCCGTCCGCGGCACCCGCTCAAGCAGGGCAATCTCCCCGAAAACGTCCCGCTCACCCAGGACAGCGACTTCCTGCTCCCGGCCGGACTCATCCTCCTTCGTCACTGAAACACGCCCCGAGTAGACGATCGCGAGGCAATCCCCCCGATCGCCCTCACGCATGATCGTCTTCCCGGATCGCACCCGGGCATAGGTCATCGCGTCCGCGATCTGTGCCAACTGCTCAACACTCAAGTCGCTGAAGAGAAGACAGCGCTTGAGGAACTGGGCCAGTCCCTCTCCGGACAGCTGTTCGCTCGACCGACGCCAACGCCCACGCAGGGAAAGCTCGGCCCGGAAAACGTACGGGGCCAGGAGGGAAAACAAATTCCGGGCCACGAGCCACAACTGGTATCCAATCGGGATGAGCAGGGAGGCAGCAAGCAGAACCAGCATGAGCAACGCAAGAAGACGACTCGCAGGATCGGGACCGAACAGCACTTCGTCAACAAGCAGAGTCCCTTGCCGGTGGATCAGCCCCGCCCCGAAAAGAAGAAGTGCACCCATCCAGACAACCGCATAGCTGGCGTAAACGTAAAAGTACTCCTGCTCCCGCAGTGTCTGGAACCGGCAGATCAGGCTCTTGAGCAGGCGTTTGCCCAGGAACGTGCCAGCGTGCTGGGGCAACTGATAGTCCTTCTTGAACAGCGCGTGAAGGAGATCATGGGCCGGGGTCCGACCGAACGGCGAAGACAGGATGAACGTCGTCAAAGCCCCGGCAAACAACCCGCCGCCAAGGTTGAGTCGCCAGGCGACAAACGCGAAGCCTAGAGGAACAACCAACATCTGCAGGGAGACGGCGATCTGACAGGGCCTCCCCCCCATGAACGCGTCACGTCCGTCTATGGCGAAGTAAGGGAGACCGTAGCGCCACGAGATGCCCGGGGAATAGGCCGTTCGCCCATACCCCCGCAACGCGCAGCCAGCCAGAACGTTAGACAAACTCGCAACGATGCAGACCTGGGCCACGGCGATGGCCCATCCCCCAAGGGAGTGGGGGGTTGAGGGCATCCCCTTCACGATGGCGGCCACTCCCAGAGGCACGCACACCGCTGCAGCAACCAGGACGACGGCCAGGCGCCACCCGAACGGCCATTCGACTCCCGTGCCTGCCGGGGCCTGTTGGTCGGTGGTCTCTTCCCCACCCGCCTCACGAAGAAAGCGCTGCTCTCGGGCGTGAATGACGAGTCGGTAGAACTCCCGCAAAGGGGGACGCTCCTCGACATGGAGAAGGTCATTAAGGACCTCCTGGACCTGTCTCCCGCCGGCGAAGCGATCAAAGACTCCCTGCTGGGCAGGCGTCAGGGCCAGGTACTCGGCGCAAAGGGGGTGCTTGAGCAAGCGTGTTCCGTCGGGGAGCGTCTTCGTCTCCAGTCCGGGAAAGATCTCAAGCTGCACGCTGTTCAATGAATGATCGTGCAAAGGGATGCCTCCATCCAGCCATACTCAGCAGCCCCTCCCCTCCGAAGATGGGGGTCAAACCCATCATCGAGAGGGGGAAGGACTCTCATTTGGAGTCCGGCTCCAGCCCGGTTCCGGCCAGTGACCGGTAGAGCTTCAGGTCGTCGCGAGTTTTCCACTTCTTGTCGGGTCCCGCGCTCAGAATCTGGAAGCCCTGTTTGACGGGGCCTACGCGGTACACTGTGCCCCAGGGGTCAGTGGCAACTTCCTTCAGCTGAGCCGTGGTGGACGTCTTGACATTGGCTTTGAGGACGCGCTTGAGGTTGCTGGGGGGCGTCAAGCCCTCCTCCTTGCAGTACTCGGTGACCATCGTCGCCAGCCGGTACATCTCAAACTTCGTCCCCATTTCGTCGCCGAAATTGTCCAACAACGACGAAGCTGTGTTCACCAAACCAAGGTTTGTGTGAACCAGCCATCCGACCGTAGTCAGCGTAAAAAAGACGGTGAGGGCTCGCTTCATCCTGAAAAATCTTGATGGACGCGGTGTTCCATGGCTGTCTCGATGGCGATTCCCGTCAGGGCATCCTCCGTCACGAATCTAAGAAACTCATCACGGTCGAGTTTGAGGCAACGCGAGGGCGTGTTGGCTGTCACCCTTGCCACTGCCGGAACCCCTTGAAGAAGACTTATTTCCCCGAAAAAGTCACCCGTGCCAAGTGTGGCATACAACTCACCCCCGCGGTGAACGTCACATTGTCCCTCATAAATGAGGAAAAAGGCCTCATTAGGCTGATCCTGCTCGATGATCACCTGGCCTCGCTCAAAATCAACGAAGGATAACTGGCGCGCCAGAGCCTGGAGTGCCTGATCCGGCCATTCCGAAAACATGCGATTGCGTTTGATGAAGCTGCACACCTGGATGATCACTCGGACGCGCTCGGCTCCGAGCGGAGCAAGCAGAAGCTCGTCAAACGAGATTCTCGGAAGAATGAAAAGTTCGGTGGTGCAAGAGGCGGTTACCGTGGCCGTGCGCGGAACGCGATCCAAGAGCGCAATCTCGCCGAACACTTCGCCCTCCGCCAACGTGGCAACGACTGCACGGTGTCCAGTCTCTGTCTCCTTTGAGACGACTACCTCACCGGAGTGAACGACGAAGAGCAAATCCCCGCAATCTCCCTCCCGAATGACCAGCGTCCCCTTCCTGATCGTGGAAACAGTCATGCTCTGCGCAACAGCGAGAAGCCCTTCCTCAGACAGGTCGGCAAAAAGGGGAGTCTGAGCCAAAAAACCAGCCATGACCTCAGGTGACGGGCTCGCCTTCCCCCGGCACTTCCGTAAGAGAGACCGTTCCGTGTTGAGCAACATCGGTGACGCCAGGACAAAAGCGCTGTGGAAAACGAACCACATCTGGCAAATGATCGGGACGAGCAGTAGGACGAAAAGCGTGGCGCAGCCGAGAACGGCCACCGCTTTCGCCCCCGGTGATGGGGCGAAGACAACATTCCTCACCCACACATCCCAATGTTGCCGAACGACACCCTCGCAGAAGACAAACAAGCCGCTCAACCACAGAAAGACGTACGCCCAGTACGCCGCCAGGTAGCGTCGCTCAGCCAGCCTGGCACTCATGCCAAACAGGTGACAGAACAAGCGTCCACTCATGAACTGTGGCACACGATGCGGAATCCGCCTGGCCCGGCGAAAGACCGCATGGACAAGTTCATGCCCAGGGGTATTCCCAAACGGTGACGAAAGCATCAGGAGTGCCACAGCAGCGGCCAGCAAGCCGCTCTGTATGTTCATCAGATAGGCCGCCACCGCGACGATGAACGGAGCAGTCAGAGCCATCAGAGCCGTTGCCAACTGGCATGGACGTCCCGCCATGAAAGCATCGCGTGTGTCTATCCAGAAGTGGGGAACGCCGTAATGGGACCGAACGCCCGGTGAATAGACAAGCCGACCGTACCCGCGCAAAACACAGCCGGGAAGGACATAGGCCAGGCTCAGAGCGAGGATAATTGACAGCAGCAAGACTCCCCAGCCTCCAGCTGTTCCCGGAAGTCCCGGAACACTTCCCCCCAACGCCCAGGCTCCGGAGGCGGCAAACAGCACAAACAGCATCACCGATGGCCCCACTCGCCAGCCAAAAGGCCAGCAATGCCCGCGGAGTTCCCTGCTATCCTGATCCTCATCCGCTCCCTGGCCGATGAGAACGCCCCGATCAACAGCAGCCAAAACAAAACGGTAGAACTCACGGAGATGACATGGCCTCCCGGCAGCCAGCATACCGAAAAGAGCGTCCTGAACCGCAACCGGCTCCGGCCCGGTGAAACACTCGAGAATCTCCAACTGCGCTGGGGCAAGCGTCAGATAAGTGGCAAACCGAGTCTGCTTCAACAGGCAAATGCCATCGGGCAGAAGTCGGCGCTCAACGTCCGGCGAGAGGCGCAACTTCAGTTGACTGACTACTGTGCTCATACCTTCCAACACGCTGTTTCCCGCACGCCTTCCCCTAACATGGTTATATGCATGCCCACAGCAGCGTTTGCAACCCGGACGGCCGGAATCGATCCGAAGGCTGCCGCGCCGCAACCTCGGCAGGACCGCGTCACGTGAGGAAAGTCACCCCGCTGGTCAGATGCGAGAGAAGACGACATCCGGTTGACGTGCGGCCCGATCAAGGTGCTGGGCCGTCGTTATCCCCCCCATCATCAGGCCTGTGCGATACCCGAAACTGGCCCCGCCTTCCATGTCGGAGGCGAGGGAATCCCCCACAATCATCACTCTGCCGGGAGCAATGCGTCGCGACGCCTGGGCCTCGAGCACGCGGTGAGCATGTTGGAAGATAGGAGCGTGAGGCTTCCCCAGGTAAATCGGGAGCAATTGGCGGCCACGAGACTCGCACAACGAGGCCAGGAAGGAGGCAACCGCACCCGACGCCAGGTGCAGACGATTGTCACTGATGGGGAAGTAGAGATCCGGGTTCGGCACGACAAGGGGAGCGTGCGGCTGCTTCAGCAAGAAGTTGAAAACCGCCGTGATGGTTGCGTGCCAGTCATAGTGCTTCTCACCGATGGCCACGCCGAAGCATGCGTCGAGTTGGGCCAGATCGTCGATCGGGACAAGTCCGGCTTCGGCCACAAACGACGGTTGCCCGAGCTCTCCCATCACAAAAAAACGGTGCCCACGCCAGCCACGGCTATCCACCAGATCGACCAGACCGTGCGACGCCGAAACCAGCTCCGATGCCAGGACGTCAACCCCGCATTGGGCCAGTGCCTCCGCCTTCTGCGACGGCGAATTGCACCCATCGTTGGTAAGCAGTACAAAAGGGAGCGCCATATCGCGCAGCCAGGCGATCAGGGCACGACTGCCCGCCGTCGGCCCGTGGTCGATCATCAGAACGCCGTCGATGTCAAGAACCAGCGCATCGACCTGCGACTGGTTCTCCTCGAGCCAATCCATCAAACGATACGTGCCCTGGGGAACGGCCCCAACGGCACTGCGGTCCTCCGGACAATCCGGCTCAGGCGATCTGTGCCCTTGCGACAAGAGGCCAACCGGGTCAGTTACCGGCACTGCATCGGGATCAGTCGACATCACGGGTGTCCTATCGTTTGTTCGGGAGCCGAATCAGTCCGTTCGAGCCAGATTCCCGACAGACGCTTCCTGAGGCCCTGAGCCACGAGGTGGTGTCCCGTGGATGTCGGATGGCTGCCGTCGTCGAAGTACCGCTGTTCATGGGGCAGGAGTTCCAGACCAGGCACGGGGAGCGCCCCACAACGGGCCGCCGTGGACTCCAACCCCGCGGCAAAACGCGCCAGCCCTGCCGCCGCGCCTCTTTCCACGGTATCAACCCGCCAGAGAGGACTGACCACAGCAATTGGGGCGTCCGGAGGCAGCACAGCACGAAGCTGCGTGAGGAATGCGTCAAGGGCATCACACGCCTCGCATTCCGTCCAACCAGCTGACCACTCGTTCGTGCCATATGCCACGGTCACGGCGTCAGGCAGGGCCGCCAGATCAGTCGGGACGAAACCGGGATTCAGCACATGATCTGTGAGTCCCTGGTTAATGAGCTCCATCCCCAACGTCGATGCCAGGCTCGCCGCGTAGGTGCAGGAGGGACGGTCTGCACTCAATCCCTGAGTGATCGAGTCCCCGAAGCACAGCAGTCGACGCTTGGGCCGATCCACGGGCTTGGCGTCAGCCCCGGGAGCCAGAACGACTGCCTGGAGCCCGAGCCCCATCCCATATGGCAGGTGAATCCGGATCCGGCGCCAAGCCGTCTCCGCGAAGCTCAACAACCGAACGCGGATCGGGTTCCGAGGCTGGGCTTCACGCACAGCCGCTTGGGGCTCGCCATCGACCTCAAGATCGACCCCGAACCAGGAACACGTAGCAGCAACGATCCGGCATTCCAGGTCCAACGTCCTGGAATCCGTTTCGAACTCGATGGCCTGCCCTGCATTGCACGCCGCACGCACGGAAAAGGAGTTCCGTTCCCCCAGAAAGGACCTTTGGCGGGCGGTCAGACGGCGAAGGCGCATCGCCCCGCGCTCCCATTCGGTCTCAAGACACCCGCGGGTGAACGCCTCAAAGTCCGGGCGCAGCAGAAGGTCTTGCTGAGGTCCGCGTGTCACAGCGATGTTCCAGGAGTTTGTACAGGTTGACGACCGAGCACGGGTGCAGGCGGCAGGGAGCGTCGTAGCGCTACGATCAGTCCGGAAGCGAGGGATGGATGGCCTGTCGGGGAGACCTCGGTCGACGCACAAAGACCACATCCCCCGCCGATTGGCGCCGCACGCCGCAAGAGGAGAAGAGCGCCGCGCGGGACGAGGACGCAATGTTCTGAATAAGGTGCAGCCGGTTGGAGGCAAGGCATTCACGGTCATGCGGGGCCGATACCTCTGCGACTTCGAGCGCGTCGTCGACCCAAAGAAGCCCCCACCCATCGGCCAGCTCTCCAGGTTGGACTGTCCCCTCCGGGACGGCCAGGTAGAGGCGATCCGCCAGAGCCGCACTGCGGATGCGCTCGAACTTCGTCCCGTGGTAGATGCCATGCTCCATCTTCGCGATCGCCCGTTTGAGCCGATGGTACGTCCGATTCGTCGATTCCTCGTAGTCCCATTCCGCGTACTCCTCGAACAGCGTGTTCGTGGCACGTAGCTGGGGCTCCGTTGCCCGGATCTGCGCCTCGACCGCCAGAATTTCTTCCTTGAGGCTGCTCAACTTCGGTAGGAGCTCGTCGGATCGGGTGCAGTCAGGCCAGCAGTCGTCGCGCTCAGCACAACACTGCACAATGGCTGTTCGGAAGGGACTCAGGATCTGCCGCGGGCCCTCGTCATGCGTGTTGCGGATCGGGTGACTCCAGAACGCCCCGATGTCAGCTCGAAACCGCGAAATCCGGGTGACAACATTGACCCCGAATCCCGTCGGCGAATCGGTCGCCTCAAGCCAGCGTAGCACAGCACGTTGAAGCCCCTGACGCCTGCGGGCCGTGGATGCGGACCGAGGAGGAGAAGGAGGAGTGAAGTCGAGATCGAAGAACAGTTGTCGACTCATGAGATCGTCTTTTGAGGTGAACGCTCCTGACGCGGGACCGCGCAGTTCGGAATATCACGCGACATGCTCCGCGACGCAAGCCCACGCTCCCCTCGAATGAGCGGTCCTGTGCTTTTGTAACTCACTCTTGCCAGAGTAAACTATTGCGTCTCCGGAGGCAGAAAATGGGAGGAAACTGGGGCATCAAGACCACTCCGGTCGACCGTAGTCCCGTCCGAGGCCAGGAACCTACTGAGTCCGGGAAAACCCGGTCCGAATACAGCAGCACAACCATGAGCCAACCGCAGTCAAGCCATGCCTACGTCCTCAACGTGATGAGCGACGATCACCCCGGGATCGTTTCAGCGGTGACAAACGCCATCTGCAGCCTGGGGGGAAACATCACGGCCTGTAGCCAAACCGTCGTGGGTGGGTACTTCACTCTCATCATAGTCGCGACCTTCCCGGAAGCAGTGGAGACGGAAGCCCTGAAAGCGTCTGTGGAGGGACCGGACCAGGACGTGACCGGATTTCAGGTCTCCGTTCGCCGTTGCGAAGCCCCAGGCTCGCAAGCCGCCGAGCCGCTTGAGCAGTTCGTGGTCACCGCTTTCGGTAAAGACAAACCCGGCATTATCCGGCGGTTCGCCCAGTACCTGGCCGACAAGGACATCAACATCACCGACCTCTTCGGCGATCGCAGTGGTGATGATTTTGTGCTCATTGCTCAGGTCCAGGTGCCTCCACACTGGTCCATCACCATGATCCAGGCTGACTTGGAGGAGATGGGCAACGAGGAAGGCTTCACCGTTCGCTTCCAGCACGAGAATGTATTCGTCGCCACCAATCAACTGCGCCTCGCCCACAGCCACGGGAAATAGCCAGATGCTCCGCACCGAAGAGATCCTGTCAACGATCGAGATGCTCCACGCAGAGCACTTGGATGTCCGTACCGTCACTATGGCCCTGAATGTGGACGACTGTGCAGCAGCCGGCATCGGCCACCTCTGCCGCAAACTCCATGACAAGATCCTCTCCCACGCCAGTCGGCTCGTGGCCGTCTGTGACAAAATCGGGGTGAAGTACGGAATCCCTGTCACCAACAAGAGGCTGGCAATCTCACCGGTGACGCATATCCTGGCCGGACACGGTCGAAAGACGGCCGTTGAGGTAGCCCGTACGCTGGATCAAGCCGCCGCTGAATGTGGTGTCGACCTGGTTGGCGGGTTCACCGCGCTCGTGCACAAGGGCGCTACCCCGACAGACCGTATCGTGATGGAAGCCCTGCCCGAAGTGCTGTCGACCACCAGCCGCGTGTGTTCGTCGGTGAATGTCGCGTCTCGGAAGACGGGCATCAACATGGATGCGATCGGGCAACTCGGGCACATCGTCCTCGATATCGCCCGAGCCACCGAGAAACAGAACGGCTTCGGTTGTGCCAAGCTGGTGATTTTCTCCAACATTCCTGAAGACAACCCGTTCATGGCGGGTGCCTACATGGGGGGAGGCGAAGCCGAAGCCACAGTCAATATTGGTGTATCCGGCCCCGGGGTCGTCTGCTCGGCCCTGCGGCGACGCATCGACAGAGGACAGGACCTGACGCTGGGCGATCTGGCCGAAGAGATCAAACTCACGAGCTTCCGGGTTACGCGCGTTGGCGAACTCATTGGTCGTGAGGTGGCAGCCGAACTGGGCGTTCCCTTTGGGATCGTGGATCTCTCCCTCGCACCAACACCGGAAATCGGTGACAGCGTCGGCGAGATCATCCGCACGCTCGGAATCGACCACGTCGGAGCTCCGGGTTCAACCGCAGCCGTCGCCATGCTCAACGATGCCGTAAAAAAAGGCGGCGCATTCGCCTCGAGCTCAGTGGGGGGAATGAGCGGCTTATTCATTCCGGTGAGTGAGGACTCCTGTCTCGCCGAGGCCGTCGCCAAAGGACACCTGGTGCTGGAGAAACTGGAAGCGATGACCAGTGTCTGTTCAGTGGGGCTCGACATGATTGCCGTGCCTGGTGACACCGCCCCGGAGACCATCGCCGCCATCATTGCTGACGAGATGGCCATCGGGGTCATCAACAACAAGACCACCGCCGTCCGCCTGATCCCCGTCCCGGGAGCCAAGGCCGGTGACTTTGTCGAATTTGGTGGCCTGTTCGGTTCAGCAACGATCATCGATGTGCGTAACAACGGTGCAAGCAAGGCCTTTGTGGACTTCGGCGGTCGGATTCCCGCCCCCATCCAATCCCTGGGGAACTGATACCGGAGAGCCCCCCCGGCCACCTTACCGTTCCCCTGCCCTCCTCTGATTGGCGAGGGCCACGGACAAGTTCACACTCCGCGCCTCCGCCACTCATCCCCAAACGCGATCGATTTCTTCCTTCACCAGCCTCACCCAGCTCCGCAGCCGATTGGGCTGGCTCTGGACGGTCCGAATGTCTTTGAGAATGATGTGCAGGTGGCATCCCCGGAAGTGGGTCAAGGCTTCCCCGATCTGCCGTCGGATGTGCTCCGCGTCATACCCAACACACACCATCTCGGTCGCGTCCGGCCGCCAGGAACTTGCGTAGTCCGCACCAATCCTCTCGGCGCAGGCCCGGATGTCGGCTGACGAAGCCACCGCGATGCTGCGCAAATTTGGGATAGCGCGCAGCATGTCTATCTTCCCTGTCAGATCCTCGTGACCACCGTAGTGGACGAGTCCATAGCGTCCCATGATCGGGATCTGGTAGTCCAGTAGGAACTGCCGGTGCATCCCCGGGCTGACCGACGTGAACTCCTGTGCAGCCATGAAGCACCACATCCGGTTCCGGGCATCGCCGTGCGTCGCGGGAACGGGCTGCGGAAGCTCCCGAACATAGGGCATCGCCTGATTCTGCTGGCTCATCAGGCTGTAGTCGCCGCACGCTTCCGCTTCCGCCTGAACACTGAGAATCCCGTCTCGCATGAAGGCCAACACCTCATGTAGCCAGGCGGGGTTGTCGACCATATCAATCATCACCTGTTCGGGACCGCGCAGGCGCGCCAATTGGGTCGCGATGTCCGCATTCAACCCGCTATACAGCGGCGTGCGATCCTCGTGGACAGTCAATCGGTCTCCCAGGGCCTCCATGAGTCGGTAGGTCTGCTGTCGCGTTGTTTCATAGTCGATGTCATGAAACGGCAGAGCAAGCACTGAGCTGTCAACAAGCTCACGGATCGGCGGAATGAACAGCCAGCTTCCCTCGGCTTCGGGAGCCGGGACACAGTCGATCGGGGGGCCCCACAGAGCATTACTCTGGGTATTGAACACCGCCCGTTGCATGGTGCAGGGCTCGAACACACGATCATCATGGAGCGTGCTGTGAAACAACAGCTCTCGCAAGACCATTTCGTGCTGGCGCAGGAACGGGTCTTCACACTGAAGATCCGGCCCGAGAATCTCGTCACGGCAGTCACCCAAATGGCAAAGCACCAGCGGCCTCGTTCCCTCGAGACTGAAGTGCCGGCGCCAAAGCTCCCGACGGTCGTCGTTCTGTGGCCAGGATGCGACATCCGCATATTCCCGGGCCAAGTCTTGAATGACTCGCAGATCACGTGGTTCTGGAGGCATCGTACAATCTCCACACCTGAAGCACGGTTCGCATGCAAAACCAACCTGCGCGAAACCGAAAACGGCTCCGCTCCTCACACCTGTACCATATTGCCCCAAGGCGGGCCAACTCAAGCCCGTTCGGTGCTGTGGCACTACTTCCGCCCTGAAGGTATGTTCCGCTAACGCCTTGGCAACCTTGCCCGGACAACACACCAGCCTGAAGCCCAGCAGTACTCAGGAAAGCAGGCCGTGAAGCCAACCAATCTGCCTCTCACTCTAGCGGCCCTTCTCGTGTCGGTTGTGGCAACGAGCCAAACAACCAACGAAATCGAGCTCCTGCTCAACGAACCGTTTAACGGCGGACTCGATGGCTGGTCAACAGCCGCAGGCACCTGGGACGTGCAGTCAGGCCGCCTGATAGGCTCGGACACTGGCACAACCACCGTCTTTGCCTACCCCGCCCTGCTCCCCAGTCGCCGGGCAATCACCATCGAGGCAACCGTCTCAATCAATAAGCGATTGTGTGCCGGAGGCTGGAGCTTCGGTGGGGTCTCCATTCTCCAGGATGGGGCCAGCTTCTGGTTGCTCAGTCTCACGGAGTCCCCTGCTGGAGAACGTTACGTCGACTTCCTTGAAAGCTGCTCTGGCACCTGGCAAGCCCAGAGCGTGGGCGACACGCGACTGAAGTCCATCGCTTCCGTGGACAAGTCCTTCAAATGGCACCCAAACGTCGACTACCGCCTGCGCCTCAGCCTGAATGAAGATCGGGTTACCGGGACGGTGCTTGACGCGAACACAGATCGTGTCCTGTGTGAAGGAGCATACGGTTTCGGCAAGACCCCCGCTGTCCGCAGTGGGTTTGCGGGATTCGCACTGCGGGGCACGCAGGCGAGCTTCGATCAGCTGTCCGTGAAGGCGGCTCCCAGCCCGCGCCGGGCCAGCGGCATCGAGGCAACACGCGGCCCGAAAGGGGCAGTAGCCATTTTCCGCGAACATCTCAAGGACATGGATATAGCCGTGGCCGTCGCCATCGGGAAACGGTTGACGGCTGAGGGATTCGGTGTGACCTACCTGGATTCTGAGCAAGCGTGTTCCCCGGGTGTCCTCTCGACAGGATTGTTCGATCTCTACGTTATCCCATCCTGTCATACATATCCCGCAGCAGGCTTGGATGCGGTTGCCACGTTTGCCCGGGAACGAGGGCACATCCTGTTTCTCGGCGGCCCCTTCATGTCAAACCCGGTCTGGCGTTGCGACGGGGAATGGCTGACTGCGGACGGCCTGCAGGCTCTCAAGAGTGGGGTCGCGCCGGTTCACCGTCCCTTTGCCGCGGGCGACACCCCCGCTCGTCCGTGGCGCCGAGCCACTAAGACTCCTGAAGCTCCCGGACACTGGAAGGTGGCTACGGCAGGCCCGGAGGGGACGCCGTGTCTGGAATACTGGTCCAGCGCCTACTCCGGTTGGGACGGTTACACCTCACCGGAGATCCCGCGCCTCTTCGGGGAAGGCCATGGGCTACTCACTTTTCTGGCCCAGGGCGATGCAGGCACCAGGCAGATAGCGGTGGAAATCCAGGAAACCGATGGTTCCCGCTGGATCGCCACCGCTTCAGTCTCGGAAAGCTGGCAACGCGTCGGCCTCGAAATCCTCGATTTCCGCTACTGGCCGGACTCCCCAACAAAGAACCAGCGCGGCGCCCCCGGTGACCAGCTAAACCCAACCCAAGCAAGGCGTATCAACTTCGGCCTGGCGAGCACGCACACCGTCCTGGTTCCCCCGGGTGAGCACCTCTTCCGCGTCTCCGATATTGGGACGGCCCCGAACCCAATCGCTGGTCTGAGTCGATCGGCTCGAGTAGAGGGCTTCTCGCTTGAGACGATCACCCCCAGCTACAAAGTCTATCCGGTGACTCCGAGCGTTACCTTGCAGCCCACAGAGTGGGCGACGGAATGGGGCCTGCCCAACCTGCCGGACACCGGAGACACCATAATGGCCATTCCGCGAACCAGCGGGGCAGGCTTTGGTCGTGACCAGAAATGGCGTTACATCCCACTCTATGGAGGCAAAGACGACGGAGGACACAGGCGGGGGGCTCCCGTATGGTGTCTGATCAATCGAACGCTCCCTTACACCGGGAGCATCTTCGCCTGCTTCGGCTTCAACCAGACCGCCATTTTCCGCCAACCGACCATGCTTGAGGCCGTCTCTGGAGTGGCTCGCCACATTGTGGATGGGCTCTTCCTTGTCGAGGGGGGGACAGCTCACTCCGCGTACTGGCCAGACGAAGCCGTCGAGGCCGGGGCCCGGGTTCAGAACCTCGGCAAACAGAACGCCAATGTCACGGTTACATGCTCCTTCACGAGAGCGGGACAACCAGAGCCCTTCCACCGGAACGTGACCGAACACCAACTTCTTGTGCGCCGAGAGACCACCGTCCGTGACACTCTCGTTCTACCCATCAAAGGCCCGGGAACGTGCCAAGTAAGGACTGAGCTCCGCCGCGAAGGACGGGTGATTGATCACATCACCCAGGACCTGAGTGTGCTGGACCCGAAGTCGGCTGCCCCGAAAGAGTTCATTTCAGTGGCGGGAACAGACTTCACCCTCGCCGGCAAGCCGTGGTATCCCGTGGGCATCAACTACTGGCCGCTCTATGTGTCCGGCATGGACCACGCCGACTACTGGGCGGGCTGGCTTGACCACCGGTTCTACGAGCCGGCTCTGATTGAGGAAGATCTCGGCCGCATGGCCGACCAAGGCATGAACATGGTCAGCGTCCAGTCAAACGATCCGCGCTTCTACCGCAACCTTCTTGACTTTGCCCAGCGCTGCAAGCGCTATGGGATCAGGATCAACCTCTACTGTGGACTAGCCTCGCCCCTGGCGTTCCAGGAAGACAAGCTCAAGGCTTTCCTGGCCACGTCCCGTCTGCACCAGAACCCGACCGTGTTCGCTTACGACACAATCTGGGAGCCCGGAAACCACGTCTTCCGAGGCTCGGGACGAAACAAATGGGATGGCAAATGGCGGGAGTGGATCACCGAACACTACGGGAGCATCGCTCAGGCCGAACAGGACTGGGAACACAAGCCCCCCCGAGATGGCAAGGGGAACGTGACTTCTCCACCGGACAGGTACTTCAGCAAGGATGGTGAGTGGCGTGTCCTCATGGCCGCCTACCGACGTTTCATGGACGACCTGACCAGCCGCAAGTGGAACGACGCTCACCGACGCCTGCGACAGCTCGCCCCCAACCAACTGGTCAGTTTCCGTCAAGGCAACACGCTACCTCACGACTTCACCCTCACCGGAACGCCCAAACACATCGATTTCATCTGCCCGGAGGGATACTCGATTCACCACAGCCAGGACGGCTACAACGCAGCCGGTTTCATCACTCGGTACGTCCACTTCACAACCGGCGGCAAGCCCATCATCTGGTCAGAGTTTGGGAAGAGTGTGTGGAACAGGTCGGCCATGCGTATGGAACCGGACACGATCGCCGCGCAAGGCGAGTATCACGACATGTTCTACCGAATGTGCCTGGAGAGCGGAGCCAATGGGACGGCTCCCTGGTGGTGGCCGGGGGGATACCGCGTTGGTGAACGGAGTGATTTCGGGATCATGAATCCGGACTACACCGAGCGCCCCGCAGCCGCACTGGTTCGTAAGTATGCCTCCGCCCTGAAGGAGCCCCGGGAGTGGCCTCGACCGACAACGTGGATGGACCTGGACCGGGATGCACACGCCGGAGGATACTGGTATGCTGCCTTCAATACCGGCAGGGATGCCTACCGAGACGCCGTTGCCGCCGGCAAAAACCTGGGTATAAGGACGCGAGGCTCGGGAACAACATCAGCGAACACGCCCCTGCTGGCGGTTGGGAACCGCCCCTATACGGGAAACAACCCGCCGAAATTCCTCAACGCAGAAGCCAACTGGCTCCGAATCCTCAACCACACCGGCGTGTGGACAGAAGCGTCTACCGGCGCCCGAATCAAGGTGAAGCGAGGGCACCCGGTCCAGATTCAGGCATCCATGGGGAACACCCAGGAGGCAACCTGGCTGGCCCCGCAGAACATGAACGGTAAGCCCGGCGGCGTCTACCTGGCAGCAACTCCCGCATCGACCCTCACCGGACGCTGGCCCATCCCTGCTGACACAGCCTACCTGGCCGATGCGGATTTCGGCCAACTAACCCTTGCCGAACGCCTGGAGACAGAAGCCGCTGTGGAGCTGCGGATGACGGCTGACCGACGCGCATGGTTCGGCCAGAAACTGAGCTTCACGTTGGTCCCAACCCCATAAGGAACGTCATCATGATTCGCCAAGGCTACCAGCACATGGTGCTCGATCATTACGTGGACCGGCTTCGGAGCATCCGAAGCGAACGGGCCGAACGCCTCGCTGCCGTGCACACCAAAGCCGATGCGTTGGCCTACCAGACACACGCCCGTGAAGCCATCCAGGCTGCTTTCTCCCCCCGCCCCGAAAAGGGCCCGCTCAACTCACGCGTCGTCGACGTGATCGAACGAGCCGAATTTCGGATCGAAAAGGTCCTCTTCGAGAGCCGCCCCGGATGCGTCGTGACCGCCAACGTCTACGTCCCCGCGGCGATCAACGGCCAGGCGCCGGCCGTGATCGGCCCGTGTGGACACAGCGGCGAGGGCAAAGCCTGCGACCTCTATTCGGCCTTTGGCCAACGCCTGGCCCTCAATGGCTTCATTGCTCTCATCTACGATCCCTTCAATCAGGGCGAACGTGACCAGTATTTCGGCATTCCGGAGCGGGAGTGCGTCAGCGGGTGCTGCGCAGCCCACAATATGATGGGAAAGCAACTTGAGCTGCTCGGGGAGTATTTCGGGATGTGGCGAGCCTGGGATGGCATGCGCGCACTCGACCTTCTGCTTGAGCGCCCCGATGTCGATCCGGCCCACCTCGGTGTGACCGGCAACTCCGGAGGGGGCACGATGTCAACCTGGCTGTGGGGCGCTGAAGATCGACTCACAATGGCCGCCCCGAGCTGTTTCGTCACCACCTTCCTCAGCAATCTTGAGAACGAGCTCCCCGCTGACTGCGAGCAGTACCCACCCGGCGTCGTGGGAGCAGGCCTCGACATGGCAGACTTCATCATCGCACAGGCGCCCAAGCCGGTCATCCTGCTCGGCCAGACATTCGACTATTTCGATCGTCGAGGGCTGAAGACGACCTTCGCTGAAGCCAGGCAGTTCTACAGCGTCTTCGGCGCAGAGGACAACGTCGCCAACTTCATCGGTCCACAGGGGCACGGTTACTCGATCCACAATCAGCAGGCCATGCTCGAGTTCTTCTGCAAACAGGTCGGCCGATCAGCGATTGACCCACTGCCGGATGTAGAACTCTTCCCCGAAGAGCAGCTCCGCGTGACACCTGAGGGTGAAGTCGTGAAGGCGGGGGCCAAACCCATCTTCTCCTTCATCGCGGACACCGCAGGAGAGATGGCATCCAGTCGGGAACAGCTGACGGGAACGCCGCTCCGAGCAGCCCTGGCGGATCTTCTCGGACTCCCAAAGCGGGACGCTGCCCCGCACTACCGAGTTCCGCGCCCCGCGACCCTCGCGGGAGATACTTATGCACGATACGCCGTGGAAACAGAGGGACACATCCGCGCACTCCTGCGTAAGCGTCTGGTGGACCGCAGTCATGCGTACACACTCGACGTGGAAAGCAACGTTCTCCTGTATCTCCCCCATGCCTGCTCCCAGGAAGATGTCCAAGACGATCCCCACGCTCGAGACCTGAATCGACCTGAAGCACTCTACACGCTGGATGTCCGAGGGCTCGGAGAAACAGGACCAGAAGTGCACGGTGGGGGAGGCTTCTTCCAGCCGTATGGGATGGACTACATGATGCACGGCCAAGGCATCCTCCTCGGTGAAGGATACTTGGGGCGACGCGTCCACGATGTGCTCGCTGTTCTGGACCTTCTCGTCCAGGAAGGGGCTGAGTCGATCGCCCTGTTCGGGCGTGGTCAGGGCGCTGTTCTCGCCCTCTACGCAGGTGTCCTGCACGACTCCGTGACCGACGTCACCGTCAAGAACGCGCCGCTCTCGTACCATGACTGGCTGTCCGTGCCGCTTGTCGCCTGGCCTTCTGCCAATTTCCTCCGAGACGGTCTGCGGACCCTCGACCTGGTCGACTGCTACCGTGAACTGGCAGGACGAATTCACATTATCGAACCATGGGACGCGTCCATGCAACCCGTTCCCGAAGCCGCAGTACGACAACAGCTGGCGGAACACGGAATCGAGGACAGCGCCTTGTTGGCATAGCTGAACCCCAAGGCACCCTAAGGACAACACGTGGCAGCGGGAGGGCGGACCCGCCCCCGCCGAGGAGCAACACGTTTCCGCACTCAACTCCTTAAGACGAGACAGTAGGAGACACGCAGATGCTGAATGAGCTGGCTTTGATCCGGGATCGGGAAGTAGGACGCGAGTCTTCCTGGGACACATCAGGGCGGAATGGGGATGCCTGGACGATCGCACCCGGGGAAACCCGCATCCTGGCAGACATCCAGGGCCCCGGACAGATCACCCACATCTGGATGACCCAACGGGACCATTACCGTGAATGCCTCCTCAAGATAACTTGGGATGGAGCGTCGTCGCCGAGTGTTGTTGCTCCCCTCGGCGACTTTTTCGGGTTGGGGCACAATCTGGTCAACTCCTATCAGTCGCTGCCCTTTACCGCATCCACCCGCTCCAACAACGAGTTCAACCAGGGATGCGCCCTCAACTGCTACCTGCCTATGCCCTTCCGTAAGAGCGCCCGGGTGGAACTGGAAAACCAGAGCCCCGACCCACACCGCCAATATTTCTACATCGACTACGAGACCGGGCCTGATTGTGCCCCGGCGGGAGCCGGCTACCTCCACGCCGAATTCCACAGAACAAACCCCTTTGGAGGGTGGGGCCACGAAATCCCGGTCAACACTCCCGAAGCGAACATCGTCAATGCCGAAGAACTGGCCTGGAACAGCAACTACCTGATCCTCGAGACCAAAGGCCGCGGACACTACATCGGCTGCAATCTCTCCGTCACGAACTTCCAGGGCACGTGGTGGGGAGAAGGAGACGACATGATCTGGGTCGACGGCTACAAGTGGCCGCCGGATCTGCACGGCACGGGCAGCGAAGACTACCTCAATCAGGCATGGGGCATGCAGCCGAACGCATTCATGCACAACGGCTCATCGCTCCATGAAGGGAACACCGGCGGATACCAGACCAGCTATGTATACCACTTGGAGAACCCCGTCCGTTTCCAGAAGGAAGTCAAAGTGACCATCGAGCATGGGCACGGCAACCATCTGCAGAACGAGATGAGCAGCACCGCCTACTGGTACGCCGAGGAACCAACACACGTGATCCAGCCACCACCCGTGGCGAAACGCATGCCCGTGCTTCGGGACGACAGTGGGCATTGGCTCTATGACGATGCCGCCAGATGTCCAGGACAGCCGGTCGAAGTGAACGATGAGATGAGAGCCATGAAGGCCCAATGGCAGGAGAAGCAGGGAAGATGATTCCGGGATAACGGCGTTTTTTGCCACGGATCCGGCTTGGCAAAACACCAACGACTGCCTAGATTATAGGCTTTGCGGGTGGTGACGCCACCCAACGGGCCAGCATAGCTCAGTGGTAGAGCAGCTCATTCGTAATGAGCAGGTCCACGGTTCAAATCCGTGTGCTGGCTCCATTTTTCTGCCTCGCTCAGGCACAAATCCCCCTCCCTTTCCCTTAATCCCTTGTCCACCACTGTCGTCTACTGCCTGCGATGGCATTCCAGTCAAAACGCACCCAAAAACGCACCCAAAGTACTGAGGAGCGGCCCGCAGTGGCTGCCTCTATGAGCACGCTGCCAAAGCTGACAGCACAGCAAGAAGAAGCTGCGGCCGGTTCCTGGGATCGCACCCAAAGCGAGAAATTGGGTGCGACTGTGCCAACCGGGACTCCGAGAAAGGAAACGGGACTCCTGCCGGGTTCAGCAATCTCTGCCAGACCACCGCCCCGTTCTGGGCCAGGGACTCCTTCTCACCCCCGCCCAGGATCAGCAACGCCAAGTGTCAAAGTACGGAACTGACCCCAACAAAGCAGGATGGGTGGTGACCCCGGCCTCTCCGGGAGTGATGGGAGTGTGTCAATCACGTGCTCGCGAACATCCGGAATAGGAGTAGGTGAAACCTGTCTGCTAACAGCTCAGGTGTGACGCCGGCTTCCGGCGAATTCATCCGGAATCGCTGTTCGAAATGGACAGGAACAGGTGTTCGAATTCGCCGGAATGCGCACCGAGCTCGGAGAACGTCCCGGCACGATCACGGTGCAGCTTGGGAAGTGCCCGCTAGCGGTAGTTTACTGTGGATGCAGGAAGAGGGATCTGCAACCTTCTCTCATTCAAGTGGAAAGATCTACGCGTCGTTGTATTGCCCTCTTGTGGCATCGAAGCACGCGTAGGTGTAGCGTGCAGCCTTCATCAAT